>DASVGG010000159.1:0-165533 GCA_036379655.1 Pyrinomonadaceae bacterium | reverse complement strand
AAAGCGTGCGCCAGCACGCTTAACCGTGAAGCGCCATACCTCAACGTTGAGGGATGGCGCTTCGTCGTATTCGCGCTTTGCGCTCATGGCGGGCAGGGATGCCCGCGCTCCCGGCGCGGAGAGGCTCGCTTATGTTAAGCCGTTCTAACCTGCTGCCATACTTGAGGGTCAACGGGGATGCCCTTGTCCGTGTTCTCGCGCCTGATTTGCAGTGTGCGTTCTCCGGGGTATCTGACGCCGTCGCCTCCCTGCGTGTGAAGGTTCCCGATGATGTCGTCGGCGATGTGTGAAGCAGTCTCGGTGCCTCCGAGCGTGGCGAGGTCGAAGGCGAGGAAGAGTTGCGAGATGTGCGTCTCAAGGAGCGGGTCGGGCGGAATCTGGTGCGTGGCGAGGCCACCGGAGAGGAGCGCGGCGGCCATGTCGAGGAGCAGGGCGAGGCCGGAGCCTTTCCAGAAGCCGATGGGCAGAGGGCGACCCGATTCTTCGATAGCGCCGGGGTCGCGTGTAAGGTCTCCTTCAAGGTCGAAGCCGCCGTCAACGGGCAGTTGCTCGCCACGCGAGCGGTAGGCTGCGAGCGCGCCGTAGGAGAATTGCGACATCGCCATGTCGAGCACGACGTGGCCCGAGGAACGCGGGACGGCGATGACGAGCGGGTTGTTGCCGAGCAGCGGGCGCGCGGAACCCCAGGGCGGGAGGTTCGGCAGCGTGTTCGTCCAGCAGAAGGCGAGCGCCCCCGCGTCAGCCGCCTGCCAGCCGTAACTGCCGCCGCGCATCCAGTGGTTCGTGTTCTTCAACGCCACGCAGCCGACGCCGTGTTGACGTGAAAGCTCAACGGCCCTCGCCATCGATTCGTACGCGTTGAGGTTGCCCGCGCCGGAACGGCCGTCCCAACGCTCAAGCGCGCCGTGAGCCTCGACGCGGACGGGGCGCGCGGACACGTCCACGATTCCCTTCTCTATCGTCTCCATGAAACGCGGGAAGCGATTGAGGGCGTGCGTGTAGACGCCGTCGCGGTCTGTCTCCGCGAAGAGGCGCGCGCACAACTCGGCGCGACCTTGCTCAAAGCCGACCTTGAGCAGGACGCGCAGTAGAGTTTGTTGAAGCTCTTCGTATGTGACTCTCAAATGATTTGTTCATTTGGTCATCGGTTCATTGATTCATTGAAGAATAAACAAATGAATCAATGAACCGATGACCAAATGAATCAATCCTTCTTCAGTGTGGTTCGACGAGGTAGAGGTCGCGGCCGGCGCGTTCGACGACGAGGGTGTCGGGGTCGTGGTCGTAGTCTTCGCGGCGGAACTGCCGGTGGTCCATGAAGCCGAGGTTGACGCGGCGGCAGGTGGCCTCGTCGAGCGCGGAGGCCATCGTGATGGTGTAGCGCGGGATGACTTTGCCTGACGCGTCGCGCGAGCCCGCGTAGGAGACGTGCGCGAGGTGCGCGGCGACGGCGAGGTTCGAGCGCAGTTCGGTCGAGAGCGCGACCATCTCGCGCACGCGGTCGATGGGGGCGTAGCCGTACTTCTCAATCAAGAGCCCGTGCGTCTCCGAGATGGCGCGCAGGTGCGGCGCGTAGATGATGAGTTCGCCGCCCTCTTCGATGATGCCGCCGAGTTTGTAACTGGCCTTGCCGCCGACCCAGAGTTCGTCGTAATGCTCGTCGAGGAGCGCGACGACGCGCTTGTATTTGCGGCCCGTGTACTTGATGTGGACCTGCCGGCTGACCTCGGACGCGCGGCGGAAGGCTTCGCGGAAGTCGCCGCAGAAGAGTGCGTGCGTGCGGAGGCGCTCGTCGTCGCCGCGCGTGACGACGGAGTTGATCGAGATGATGCGCGCGGGGACGAGGTCGGCGGCGGCTTCGATCATGTGGCGCGTGGGCGTCTCGACGCGGCCGATGATGTTTTCGATGGAGGCGAGCGCGCCGAGCCAGTGCGTGGCGTGCGTCAGGTTCGGGCCGGCGACGCCGGGGAAGAAGTATTTCGCGCCGCCCGCGAAGCCCGCGACTTCGTGCGGGACGGTGGCGCCGAAGATGAGCACGGTGTCATAGACGCCGGGCGCGAGCAGGCGGTTGAGATTGACCTTGACGGACTCGTTGATGAGGCCGCCGGTCAACTCGCTCACGCGTTCGGCGCTCAACTCTCCGAGGTCAACCAACTCCTCCGGGCGGTTCCACTGGTGGTCGAAGATTTGTCCGAGCAGGGGAAGCGTGGCGCCTTCGTTCAATCCGACCTTGACGCGCTTCTCCTCGTCGGTCATGGGCATGTGCGTGCCCTGTGCGACGAGCGCGTCGAACTGCTCCGCGCCGCGCGCGGCGAGAATCTCGGCCGCGAAGGGGAAGAGCAGGTCCGTGTTGTCGTCGCGCGTCTTGTCGGGGACGATGGCGAGGACGCGCGCGCCGGGGCCGACGGTCAGCAGCGCCTGCTCTAAGATGGCGCGTAACGCTTCCGGTGAAAGGTCGAGGTCGGGCGCCCCGTTCCCCACTGTCGAAGGCGCGGGCTTTGTGCTCATTGATCTCCTCCCTGCTCTTTCTGGTCGTCTGTTCGGGCCGTCTGGCGCGTCGCGTGGACTTAATTATAAATGACAGGCGTCGAGACGCCCCCGGCATAAGCTCAACGCCGCAAAGTATGGCTTTAACGACGCGGCGCAAAGCTTCGACGGCGCGACGGAAGACCTTTCCGCCGCGATATTAAGTCTTTCCACCGCGATATTAAGCCTTTCCGTCACGACGGAAAGGCTTTCCGTTGCGATATTAGGTCTTTCCATCGCGACGGAAAGCCTTTCCGTCGTGACGTTAAAGCCTTCCGTCGCGTCGTCGAAGCCTGGCGCCGCGATGTTAACGCTGAATGCGCGCCGAGCCGCCCTTCGCGAAGGCACGTACCTGTTCGACGGTCGCCATCGTGGTGTCGCCGGGAAAGGTCGTCAGGAGCGCGCCGTGCGCCCAGCCGAGTTTGAGCGACTCTTCGGGCGACTCGCCCGACAGCAGGCCGTAGAAGAAGCCCGAGGCGAAGCCGTCGCCACCGCCGACGCGGTCGATAACGTCAAGCTCGGCCGTGGGTGAGACGTACGTCTCGCCGTCAACCCACGCGACGGCGCCCCAACTGTGCCGGTTGGTCGTGTGCACCTCGCGCAGGGTCGTGGCGACGATCTTGACCTGCGGGTGCTTCTTCACAACCTTGTCAATCATGCCGAAGAAGGCCGTCGGGTCGAGCTTCGAAGTCTTCGTCACGTCCTGCCCGGGAATGCCCAAGCCCTTCTGCAAGTCTTCTTCGTTGCCGACGAGCACGTCCACGTTCTCGACGATGCGCGCGACCGTCTCGACCGCGCGGTCTTCGCCGCCCGAAATCTTCCAGAGCTTCTCGCGGAAGTTCAAATCGAAAGAGGTGACGGCGCCCGCCGCCTTCGCCGCCTTCATGCCGTCGATGATGACCTCGGCCGTCGTCTCGGAGAGCGCCGCGAAGATGCCGCCCGAGTGGAACCAGCGGACGCCGCCCGCGAATATCTCGTCCCAGTTGAAGTCGCCGGGCTTCAACTGCGCCGCCGCCTCGTTGGAGCGATTGTAGAAGACGACGGGCGCGCGGACGCCGTGGCCGCGGTCGCTGTAGACGGCGGCGATGTTGGGGCCGCGCACGCCGTCGTGCTCGAACCACTTGTAGAAGGGCTTGACGCCCATCGCGCGGACGCGCTCCGCGACGAGGTCGCCGATGGGGTAGCCGACCATCGCCGTGGCGACGCCCGTGTTGAGGCGGAAGCAGTCGGCGAGGTTGGCGGCGCAGTTGAACTCGCCGCCCGAGACGTGTATCTCGCAAGTCGAAGCCTTGCGGAAAGGGATGACGCCGGGGTCGATGCGGTGGACCAGCGCGCCCAAAGAGACGAAGTCGAGCGCACCTTCCTGCTTGATGTTCAGACCGTTACTCATCTTTTCGATTCTCCGTGCATAGCAAAATAATTAAGAGCGCGTCGGGAAGGTGCGACTGTCTAAACTCCGCCGAAGGCCGAGAAGCCTCCGTCAACGGGGACGACGACGCCGGTGACGAAGCCCGACGCAGGAGACAGAAGCCACAGCAACGTCCCCAACAAATCCTCCGGCTCGCCGAAGCGGCCCATCGGCGTGTGCGAGATGATGCTCTGCCCGCGCTGCGTGAGCGCGCCGCTCTCCTTGTCGGTCAGGAGGAAACGGTTCTGCTCGGTCAGGAAGAAGCCGGGCGCGATGGCGTTGACACGTATCGAAGGGCTGTACTCGGTGGCGAGGTGGACGGCGAGCCACTGCGTGAAGCTGTTGACGCCCGCCTTCGCCGCCGAGTAGCCGAGCACGCGCGTTAAGGGCCGGATGGCGCTCATCGAAGAGACGTTGAGGATGACGCCCTCCTTCTGCTCCGCCATCAGCCGGCCGAAGACCTGGCTCGGGATAATCGTGCCGAGCATGTTCAAATCGAAGACGAACCGCAAAGCCTCTTCGGGCAGGTCGAAGAACTTCTGCTCCGGGTTCGTCGTCGCGCCCGGATGGTTGCCGCCCGCGCCGTTGAGCAGAGCGTCAACACGCCCGAACTCTTTAACGACCTCCCGCGCCGCCTCGCGCAACGACGCCGCGTCGAGCACGTCGCCCGCGAAGACGACCGCCCGGCCCGGACCTTCGAGCGCCGCGACCTGCGGCTCGGCCTTCTCGCGATTGCGCGCCACCAGCGCCACGTTCGCGCCGCAGCCCACAATCGCCCGCACCATCGCCTGCCCCAGCACGCCCGTCCCGCCCGTCACAACCACCGTCCGGCCGGTGAAGTCGTACATCTTCGTCAACTCATCTAAGTTCATCTTCCGCCCTTCCTGGGAGCGCGGGCATCCCTGCCCGCCAAAGCGTGCTTCAGCACGCTTGAAGTCTTACTCATCATCTCGACGTTGAGAGAAACAGTCTCACTGCAATTCGCGCTTTGCGCTCATGGCGGGCAGGATGCCCGCGCTCCCAGCATCAACTAGTCGGCACCAATCCCTGCCGCCGCCTCCGCGCCGATGAAGAGCGGCTGGATGTGGCGGTCGTAGAGGTTCTCGGTCACGTTGCGGCCGACGACCTCTTCGTTCGTCCTGAGCAGGCCGAGGTAGCGGTCGCCCATCTTGGCCGCGACCTTGTAGCCGACGTGGAGAAGTTGACGAAGGCTCGGGTTGTAGAGCGGATTCGACTGGTCGTGGCGGAGCGCGCCGACGTACTGCTCGGAAGTCCAGCCCTCGACCTCTTCGGCCGTGGGGAGCTTCGAGCGGTCGATGTCGATGACCGTCGCGTAAGGGGCGCAGAGCGCGTCGATGTCCGCGATGGCCTTCTTGTAAATCTCCTTTGCGAGTTCGAGCCCTTCGCCGCCGGCCTCGGCGAGGCCGATGATCTCTTCGAGCCAGGTGGTGCCGGCCGTCTTGACGTGGATGCCCGCGCCCGTGCGCGCGAGCGCGCGGCGGATGGGCTCGTAGATGGAGAACTTGTCGCTGCCGGAGTGGACGCTGAGCTTGAGGTTCGCCGGCAGGTCGTAGTTGCGGACGGCGTGCGCGATGACGGCGATGTCCTCGTTGAACTCCTTCTCGAACTGCGCCACGTCGCCGACGTAATCGACGCCCTTGTTGAAGCGGCCCGTGAACTTGGGCGCGACCGTCTGCGCGGGAATCTTCTCGTCGGCGATGGCGGCGAGGATGACCAGCAGCTCGGGCGGCGTCTGCGGCGTGTCGGTCTCGTCCATCGAGACTTCGGCGATGAAGTTGCCCTCGCCCTTCACGGACAAGACGTGCTGGTAGATGCGGCCCGCGTCCTGCACGGCCTTGAGGAACTTGCGCGCGATGCGCTCGATCTCCTCGCGCGTCGTCTCGAAGGGCTCGCCGATGCCGGGAATCTCGATGCGGCCGATAAGTTCGGGGTGGCGCTCGACGAACGCCGTCACGTCCTCGTCCGACGCGGGCTCGCCGATGGAGTCGGCCACGTCGAGCGTGTAGAAGTCGCTCGTCTCGATGAACTCGTCCACGATGTCGAGGCGGATGTGGTCGGCGTCAACGTGGAAGGACTTGTTCCAACCCAACTCCTTGACGGCCGCTTCGGCGGCGGCGAGCACCGAGGGTGGCTTCGAGCCGACGATGCCGTGCTCGCGGTATGACTTGTTCCAGACGGGCGTGACATCGACGCCTGCTTCGGCGGCCCGCACGCACGCGCGCAGTTGCGCCTTCGCCTGGTGCGCGAACCGGTCGCCCACGCCGATGGTGTACTTCTCAAGCTTCAAACTCATGACATTCTCCTTAAGTTAAAGGGCCTCGGCCGAAGGCCAACAGCTCACGACTCTGGACTTCAAAATCAAAAAGCTCACAGGGTGACGAGTTCGCTTATCTTCACGGGCCGGCGCTTGTCGATGCTCGTGCGCGCGGCGACGCCGGTCAGGACGGACATCGCGCCCGCGCGCGAGTCGGGCAGGCGCATGTATTCGGGCATCTGCTTCCCACGGAAGATCACGTCGCGGAGGACGTTGTCGCCGCCGCCGTGTCCGCCCTCGCCTTGCTTGACCTCAATCTTCTCGCGCTTGCCGCTGAAGTTCTTGATGAGGTGCATCTCCGAGTCCTCCTCGACCTTCCACGGCTGACGTTCGTAGTCGCGGATTTCGAGGCGCCCGCGCTCGCCGTTGAAGGCGAGACGGTAGCCCTCAATCGGCATCGACGCGTTGAGCGAATAACTCATCTGCACGCCGTTCGAGTACTTCACGAGCGCGTTCATCGTGTCCCAGGTGTCGATGTCCTCGCGGAAGACGCAGCCGTCGCGGTGGTAGCCGTCCACGTCCTCGGCCTGCGCGTAAAGCTTCATCAGTCGCTCGTTCTTCGTCATGTCCCAGTAGAAGGGGCACTTCGCCTTGTGCGGGCACGGGCGACAGTTCGTGTGTCGGAACGGGCCGGCCTTGCCGTAGACGCGCAGTTCGCCGAAGGCGTTGACCTCGACGGGGTCCGCGCCGAGCCACCAGTTGATGAGGTCGAAGTGGTGCGTCGCCTTGTGCACCCAGAGGCTCCCGCCGCGCGACCGCAAGCGGTGCCAGCGGCGGAAGTAGTCGGCGCCGTGGCTCGTGTCCAGGTACCAACTGAAATCGACGGAGGTCACGGCGCCTATCTCGCCCGACTGGATAATCTCCTTAATCTTCTGGTGCTTCGGCGCGTAGCGGTAGTTGAAGGTGACGATGATCTTGCTCTTGTTACGCCGCTCGGCGTCGAGGACGGCCTTGACCTGCTTCTCGTCCGTCACCATCGGCTTCTCGGTGATAACGTCGATGCCGCGGTCGAGGGCGCGCGTGATGTACTCGACGTGCGTGGCGTCAACGGTCGTCACCATCAGCACCTCGGGCTTCGTGCGCTCGACCATCTCGTCGAAACTGGTGAACGTAGGACACGAAACGCCCATCAACTCTTTCGCGGCGGCCATGCGCTTCGGGTTCGTGTCGGCGAGCCCGACGAACTCAAGCACGTCCGAGTAGTTGTTGACGAGGTCGCGGCCCCACATCGAAGTGCCGCGATGGCCCGTGCCGACCATCGCGTAGCGGCGGCGCTTGCCCTGCGCGGCGGCGGCGAGCGTGCTGCTCCCGAGCACCAGCGAAGCGGCGGCGGCGGTGCCGGCGGTCTTCACGAAGTCCCTGCGGTTCAGGCTATTCGTTTCTGACACTGTGGATTTTCCTTTTATCTAAGCTTACAACAGACAAACTCTCATGCCGAGACGCGACACGGCATGTCGTGTTCAGCGTTTCGCGGCGGCGGTCTTCTTCAAAAACTTAACGAGCCCGAGCCTCTGCTCGCGGAAGCCGTCCAGGGCGAGCCCGGCCATGATGTCCGCGCCGAGCGGCGAGAAGTGCGTGTTGTCCTCGACGCCCTTCGGGTAGTTCGAGTTCTCGCCCTCCTTCAGTTGGAGGAAGAGCTTACGCGACTCGTCGGGGCCGTACTTGACTAAGACCTTCTCGCTCGCGCGGTGCATGTCGATGAGCGCGACCTTCTGCTCCGTGGCGACGCGGCGCGTGAGGTCGGGGTACTCGCCGTGTACGTCGTAGAACTTACCGTCCTTGTCGAAGCGGCGGCGCATGACGGGCGTCAGGAGCACGGGCGTCGCCTTCTTCGCGCGCACCTCCGCGACGAAGCGCGCGAGGTTAGCGCGGAAGTCGTCGGGCGGCGTGTAGCGTTCACCCTTATCCTTCGATTGGTCGTTGTGGCCGAACTGGATGAGGACGTAGTCGCCGGCCCTGACCTTGTCGATGAGCGCCTGCCAGCGGCCCTCCGAGATGAAAGTCTTTGTGCTGCGGCCGTTCGCGGCGTGGTTATCGACGCGCACTTTCGTCTCGTCGAAGTGCTTCTGCAACTGCTCGCCCCAGCCCGTCTCGGGCCGCTTGTTCTCCTGCTTCGGCGCCATCGTCGAGTCGCCCGCGAGGAAGATGGTGACGGGCTCCTTCGCGTGCGCGGCCGGCGCAAGGAGAAGTAGAGCGAAGAGTGTTAACGCGAGTCTCAAAGTTTTCACCTCAGACGAGTTTGTCCACGACGCTGCCGTTGATCTTCACGTTGTCGAGTTTGAGGCCGTTGACGTTCTTGACGATGGCGGGCCGCTCGACGTTCTCGAAGGTGCAGTCCTTCAGGCGCAGGTCGTAGACGGGCGCGTTCGCGAAGCCCTGTACGTCGAGCGCGTGGCGGCTCTTGCCGCTCTTGAGATTGTTGATCGAGAGGTTGCGGACGACGGGCGTAAACTTGCCCTTCGCGCCCTCTTCGTAATTGAAGTCAACAGTCAGGACGGCGTGCGCGACCTGCCCGACGGTGATGTTGCGGAAGAAGATGTTTTCAAGAAGCCCGCCGCGCACGGCGTTATTCTTGAAGCGCAACGCGTGGTCGAGGTTGGGGCTGTTCATCGTGCAATCTTCGGCGAAGAGGTAGCGCACGCCGCCGGAAATCTCGCTGCCGATGGTGACGCCGCCGTGGCCGTCCTTCATCTGGCAGCGGCGGATGACGATGTTCTCGGAAGGAATATTTAAACGTCTTCCGTCGGCGTTGCGGCCTGACTTGACGGCGATGCAGTCGTCGCCGGTGTCGAAGGTGCAGTCCTCGATGAGCACGTCCTTGCACGACTCGGGGTCGCAGCCGTCGTTGTTGGGGCCGTGGCTCTGTATGCGCACGCCGCGCACCGTGACGTTGGTGCAGAGGACTGGGTTGAGTTCCCACATCGGCGAGTTGACGACGCGGACGCCTTCGATGAGCACGTTCTGACAGCGATAGGGCTGGACGAACTGCGGGCGGAGGTAGTGGCCTTCGCCGAAGACGCGCTCGCCGACGGGCGTGCCGCGCTCGATCATCTCTTCGAGCGTCTTGCGCGCCTTCAACTGGTTGGGCGTGCCCTTCTGCCAGCCGTGGCGCTCCTGACCCTTCCAGGGCCACCAGTGTTCGTCGTCGCTGTTGCCGTCGAGCGTGCCCGTGCCGGTGACGGCGATGTTTCGCTGCTCGAAGGCGTAGATGAAGGGCGAGTAGTTCATCAACTCCATGCCCTCCCAACGCGTGAAGACGAGCGGGAGATAAGCCTTCGGGTCTTGAATGAACTTGACGGTCGCGCCTTCGGAGACGTGGAGGTTGACGTTGCTGAGCAGATGAATCGGGCCGGTCAGGAACGTGCCCGTGGGGACGACGACGCGACCGCCGCCGGCCTTGTTGCAGGCGGCGATGGCCTTGCGAAAGGCTTCGGTGTTGTCGAACTTACCGTCGCCCTTGGCGCCGTACTTCGTCAACGCAAAGTCGCGTTTCGCAAAGGTGGGCGCCTTGATGCGCTTCAGAATCTCGGGCACGCGCGCCCAGGGGTCGTCGCCGCCGTCGGAGTAGCTCGGGGCGACGGCGCGCGCGAGCGCCTCGGCGGACGAGAGATGTTGAATGAAGAGCGCGCCGGCCGCGCCGGTTAAAGTCTTCCTGATGAAATCCCTGCGGTCGGACATGTTTATTTAGACTTTTCGGTTGAGTGTCTGTTAATCCGCTTCCGCCACGCCGGGTAGTCTTTGTTGATGAGCTTCGAGGGCTCCACCGTGTACCAGCCGTAGCCGTTGCGGCGCTCCGCCTCTATCTCAAGCACGCTGTAGCGGACGATGCCGTCGCGCCCTTCGAAGATTGGGCGGTTGGTGCCTATCTCGTAGAAGCGCGCCCAGAGCGGCGGCGCCTGCGGGTCTTTGACGACCGTGCGCTCGAAGCCGCCGGGCTGCGACTTGTCCTCTTTCTCGATCCAGCGGATGCCGGAGAGTTGCGTGGCGTTGAACCAGGCGAGGGCCGCTTCAATCGCTTCGGAGACGCGCGCGTCGGGGCGCTCGACGCCCATGAGGAAGCGCGTGACGGCGACGCTCTCGCGCGAGGCGAGCGAGACGGGCTCGAACTTGCGCGCGGGCGCGGGCGCGAGCGTCGTCACGTCGTGTTGCGCGCCCCAGACGGTGAGTTTGCCGTTGACTTTAACCTGCGTCTTCAAGATGCATTCAACGCCGCGCTCGACGGCCTTCTCGGATTTGAGACGACGCGCGTCGTCAACGAACGTGTAGTCGGGTTTGCGCCGCGCCACGTCGCGGAGCAGTTCGAGGACGCCGACCATCGCGTTGTCGTTGTAGGTGATGTGCGAGTAGTAGCCCTTGCGGAGCGGGTAGTATTGCGGCCAGCCGCCGTTCTCGTATTGCGCGGCGAGCAGGTAGTCGAGACCCTTGATGAAAGAGTCGCGGTGCCGCTCCTGCTTCTGCGCCGTGTAGACGCGCGCGAGGTATTCCAACTGCGTGAAAGTCGCGCCGTTGTCGATGGTCGCCGCCGACTCGTTACCCGTCTCGCCCTTGAGCTTGAGGAGTTCGGCGCGACCCTTCTCTAAGAGAGGCGCGGCCATGTCGATGTTCTTCGGCCAGCCGCCCACGTCGCGTTGGTAGAGGAGCAGGTTATCCGCGACGCGCAGAGCCTCCGCGCCCGCGTACCATTCGGGTTTCTGTTTGAGTGCGTCGCGCCACTTGATGAAGGCGGAGGTCTTGTCGTTCGTCTGCGCCGCGACGGCGACGGCCGACGCGACCAAGAGAAGGATGATAAAGCCGATTCTGGTAGGAAGGTTCTGCACTTTTAAGAGACTCAAGGGACGGGGCCGATTGAACGTGAGCCGCCCCGGGGCTTTGGGGCCTGGGGGCGGCTCGCGTGTTTCAAGGTCGGGCGGCCTGACCTTTTGAAGGTGCAGGCCGCCCGGTGTCAAAGGCGCTTAGAAGGTGAACTTCGCGCCGATCTGGATGTCGCGCGGGTTGTTGCGCTGCGACGTGACGAAGCCGAACGCCGCGTTCGGCGCGGCCGTCGAGCCCGGGTTCAGGCCGATGCCCGAACCAAAGTACGGATGGTTGAAGGCGTTGATGGCCTCGGCGCGGACCTGGATGCGCTTGCCCTCGGCCACGTGGAAGTTCTTCGTGAGCGAAAGGTTCGCGATGGAGTACGGCTGGTTGCGCAGGTTGTCGAGCGTCGAAGGCACGTTGCGAATACCGAACGCGTTGAGCGTGACGAGACGCGCGCCGTTCGGCCCGTTGATGTTGTAGATCGCGGGGATGTCGATGCCGTACTTCTGGCCCGCCCCGTTCGAGTCGCCAACGCGCGCGGCCAGCGAGTCGAGGTCGCCGTCGAAGAAGAGGTTCGAGGTCAGGTTGAACGGCTCGCCGCTCTGCCACTCGTACGTCCCGTTGACCTGCCAGCCGCCGACGAAGGCATCGACAATGCGGTTCATCTCCTTGCCGAACGTCCGGCCGCGACCGATGGGCAGCACCCACGTCTCGGCGAGCGTGAAGCGGTGCGGGCGGTCGGCGATGGAGATGCGGTTCTCAAGGTCCGTGTCCGAGGGGTTGAGGTAGCTGATCCGCTCGCGCAGCCGCGAGTAGGTGTAGGTCATCGTCAGCGAGAAGTCGCGCGAGAACCGCTTGTTCACCTGGGTCTGGAGCGCGTTGTAACGGTTCGTGCCGTTGTACTCCTGCACGAAGAGGTTGCCGAACTGCGGGAACGGCAGCAGCGTCTGCTGGCGCTGAATGGTCGTCGCCGTATTGAGCGTGCTGTTCGTGCCCGCGAGGCGGCCGAGGAACGGGTTGGGGATGGTCGCCGTCAGGTTCGTGTTGGCCGTGATGGACCCGGCCTCGTCCGTCGCGAGGAACTGGCGCGGGACGAAGTTGATGTTGCGGTTGACCGACTGGTCATAGCCCCACGACGTGACGTAGTTGGCCTCGACGACGAACTGGCCGGGCAACTCGCGCTGGAAGCCGAAGATCATGCGCGCGAACTTCGCGTTCTTGCGCTCGACCGGGATGAGCGGCGCGTCCGAGGCGCCGAGCGCCTGCCCGACGTTCGTCAGCAGCCCGAGGGTCGTGCCCTGCGGCGCGAGCAGGCTCGGAGAGCCGCCGGGGAACGGGTTCGTCAGGTTGTAGAGGAACGTCGCGCCGTTGTTGACCGTGATCGGGTTCTGCGTGCCGGTGGAGAAGCCAGCCTGCAACGGCGTCTCGACCTGGAACGGCGCCATGAAGATGCCGAAGCCGCCGCGCAACACCGTCTTGTCGTTGAGCGAGTAGGCGGCGCCGACGCGCGGCTGCCAGTTCGTCTTGTCCGCGTCCCAGATGGCGCGGTTGTTCGCGTCGGCGAAGGTGACGCCGCCGACGACGCGGAACTGGTCGGGCGCGACGAGGAACTGCCGCGCCGCGGCCGTCTGCGCGTTGTAGGTCGTCGTGTAAGCGGCGCGGACGGCGGCGTCAACCGAGGTCGGCGTCGTCAGGTTGAAGCCGCGCTGGATGCGGTCGAAACGCTCAGTCAGGCCCATCTCAAGCTCGTAGCGGAGGCCCATGTTGAGCGTTAGCTTCGGCGTCACGCGCCAGTCGTCCTGGAAGAAGAACCCGTGGTAGTTCGACTGGACCGAGTAGGACTGCGGGTTGTCGATGACCGCCGACGAGGGCAGGCCGAGGATGAACGCCGCCACGTCGCGGCCGTAGGCGTTGCGCGTCGCCGTGTTCGAGTTCGAGGCCGGCGCCGTGAAGACGCCGTCGAAGCTGAACGAACCACCCTGGTAGTTGTTCGTGATGAAGTTCTCGCGCGTGTTGCGGAAGTCGTAGCCGTAGCGCATGGTGTGGTTGCCCATGAGCTGCGTTATGGTCGGCTGGATGGCGCCCATCATGAAGGGGCGCGTGCGGCCCTCGTTCCAGTCGGAGCGCTGCGCGCCGAGCGTCGAGCGCGTGTTACGCGACGAGTCGAGGTTGGTGACGACGAAGCGCGGGATGTACTGGTAGCCGCGCATCGCGTTGATGGTCGAAGCCGCGAAGCCGAGCGACGCCGGGTCGAACGCGGCCGCCGGACGGCGCATCTGCTCGAAGCGGTTGAAGCTCACGCGGATGTCGAGCACGGTGCTGTTCGTCAGCGTGTTCGTGTAATCGACGCTGCCGCCATCGTTGGTGCGGTCCTCGAAGCCGGCCGTGATGGGGAAGCCGTTGACCTCGCCGAACGCGTCCTGCCGGTCCTCGGGGTTGAAGCTGTGGTAGTACTTGCCGAAGACGGTCTGGCGGTCGCTGATGCGGTGGTCGAGGCGCGTGAGCCACGCGCGGTAGTTCTGCACGCGGTTCTGGTTCGAGAAGAAGTTGTTCTGGAGCCCGCCCGTGCCCTGACCGACGGTGTTCGGCAGAGGATAGTAGCTCAGTGCCGCGAGCGCGACCGGGTTGAGCAAATTCGTCGGGATGACGTTGCAGTTCGGGAACGCGGCGGTCACGGCGCCCGAGGTCGGGCAGCCGAAGGAGGCGCGCGTCACCGTGCCGTTGCCGGCGACCGTCGCGGCGAACGGGTTGAAGATGACGACGTTGCTCGCGTCGGCAATGTTGTTGCGGTTGAGAATCAGCTCGGAGAAGTCGCCGGTGCGCATGCGCGCGGTCGGGACGGTGAAGAGCTGCGGCTCCGCGATGTTGTCCTTCAGACGCTCGTAGGTCGTGAAGAAGAAGGTGCGGTCGCTGCCGTTGTAGATGCCGGGCAGACGGACAGGGCCGCCGACGACGCCGCCGAAGCGGTGGTACGTGCGCTCGGGGCGGTCCTGGCCGGCGCGGTTCGCGAAGAAGTTGTTGGCCGTGCGGCTGCGGTCGCGGTTGAAGTACCAGGCCGAGCCGTGCAGGTCGTTGGTGCCGCTCTTGACGGCGACGTTAACGGTCGCGCCGGCCGAGTAGCCCTGCTGCGCGTCGAACTGGCTGGTCTGGACCTTGAACTCCTGAACGGCGTCCGAGGGGGGCGAGAAGCCGACGCCGCCATCGAACGCGTAGTTCGGCGAGCCGTCGAGCGTGATCTGGTTCGAGCCCGTCGCGCCGTTGGTGCGGAACGCGGCGAGGTTGCCGTTCGAGGTCGGCCCGACGAACTGGGGGTTGCCGGTGTAGGCGACGCCCGGGGCGAGGGTCGCGAGCTGGTACGCAGTGCCCTCGGCCAGAGGCAGTTCGGAAATCTGCTGGTTGGTGATGGTCGTGCCCGTCGAGACCGAGGCGGTCTCAAGCACGGGGGCGGAGGCGACCGTCGTCACCGTCTCGCCCACGCCCGTGACGGACATCGGCACGTCGAGCGTCAGCCTGTCGGCGACGCGAATCTCGATGTTCTCGCGCGTCACGTTCGAGAAGCCCTGCGCCGTGATCGTCAGCGTGTACATCCCGGGGTTGAGAAGCGGGAAGCTGAAGTTGCCGTCCTCGTTCGTGGTGGCCGTGTTGGCGACGTTCGTCTCGACGTTCTTGATCTCGACGGTCGCGCCCGGCAGGGCCGCCCCGTTCGGGTCGGTCACGGTGCCTGTGAGCGACCCGCGAGACTCCTGCGCGCCCGCCATGACGAACGTCACGAGGAGCAGCAGGACTGCGGCGATGCCGCGGCGGTATGCGTACTTGCTCATTACTTTTTCCTCTTCCTTATTAATGGCGTCTGAACGCCGGCGCGTTCACACAAGGGGTCTGATCTGCGCCGCCTCTCGGTAAGGTTCTCCGGCTCGCGGCTCTCATCCGGTAGCTCGTTCTAACGGGTCGGGTGACTTCTGTTTAAGCCCGCGTTCGGAAACGTTCGCGGCAGGAACAGCTCTCGAAACTGCGCAAAGACAAATCGTTGTTTGAAGGCGCTTCCGACGGAGACTTCGGGCCAGCAGTTGAGATACTCTTCAAAGTGTTGCTGGTTTGACCAATTAACCGACTACTTAGAATCTGGCGTAGCTGGGAAGTCGCTGCTCGTAACGGAGCCCGAGTTGAAAGCGTGTCGGATTTTCTATGAAAACGAGATTTTTGTCAAGCTGTTTTAAGACCAATCGCGAGATATTTTAATGAAGGGTCTGACCAATTAACTTGAGCAACAAAAGGACGTAAAATATTTGAGCCGCCTTTTGATGCGCCTTCCCGTCTTTGGGTTCTGCTTGATGTAGGGGAAGTTTGGGTGAAAAATTACAGGAAATGCCGTTTTCAGTCAATCCTTATTAAGATTGTCATTTGAATTATTTATCAAGACATAAAAATTATAAAATTGAGTTTTAGGTGGCTCATCTTTAGTATGCCTATTTGGTTCCGAGGCGATTACTGATGACCCACCTTGAGCGCATAAAAATATTCGACACGACGTTACGCGACGGCGAGCAGTCGCCAGGCTGTTCGATGAATCTTTCCGAGAAGATACGCCTCGCGCGCAAGCTCCAGGCGCTCGGCGTGGACATCATCGAGGCCGGTTTCCCCATCGCCTCGGACGGCGACTTCGCGGCGGTCAAGGCGGTCGCGGCCGAGTGTCGAAAGGCGACGGTCGCCGCGCTCTGCCGCACGACCGAGCAGGACATCGTGCGCGCGTGGGAGGCGGTCGGCGGCGCCGCGCGCCCAAGGCTCCACACATTTGTTGCCACCTCCGACATACACCTCGAACACAAGCTGAAGAAGTCGCGCGCCGAAGTTTTAAAGATGACGCGGGACGCCGTGCGACTCGCGCGCACGTTCACCGACGACGTGGAATTCTCCGCCGAGGACGCGACGCGCAGCGACGTGGGCTACCTCTGCGAGGTCTTCGCCGTGGCGGTCGAAGAGGGCGCGCGCACGCTCAACGTGCCCGACACCGTCGGCTACACGACGCCGACCGAGTTCCGCGAGATCGTCGCGGCCGTGCGCGAGCGCGTCGTCGGCTCGCGCGACGTGACCATCAGCGTCCACTGCCACAACGACCTCGGGCTCGCGGTCGCCAACAGCCTCGCCGCGCTCGACGCGGGCGCGCGTCAGGTCGAGTGCACCATCAACGGCATCGGCGAGCGCGCAGGCAACGCCGCGCTCGAAGAGGTCGTGATGGCCCTGCGCGTCCGCGCGGACCGTCTGCCCTACGCGTGCGGCATACGCACCGAAGAGCTGTACCCGACGAGCCAACTCCTGACCGAGATCATCGGCTTCGGTGTGCAGCCCAACAAGGCCGTCGTCGGCCGCAACGCCTTCGCGCACGAGGCGGGCATACATCAACACGGCGTGCTGTCGAACCCGCTCTGCTATGAGATCATGACGCCGGAGTCGGTCGGGGTGCCGTCGAACAACATCGTGCTCGGCAAGCACTCCGGGCGTCACGCGCTCTCGCGCCGCTTCGACGATTTGGGGTTCACGCTCTCTGCTTCAGAGTTGGAGGACGCCTACCACCAGTTCACGAAGCTTGCAGACCGCAAGAAGAACATTTACGACCAGGACTTGCTCTCGCTCCTCCCCACGAGCCAGCGGCGCGAGCCCGCTCCCGAGATCGGGGCCGGCGCGCTGACGTTGGACCTGGTGGAGGTAGCCGTCAGATAACCAACTTTTGAAAGTATCGGCCATCTGCTACCGTCCTTGCTGTTCAGAGGCCGGAGCCGGTGGTCGATTTTTCGTGGGAAGAGATCGAGATGAAACTGAAAATCACGGTCCTGCCGGGCGACGGCATCGGCCCCGAGGTAACGCGCGAAGCCCTGCGCGTGCTGCGCGCGGTCGCGGAGGTCTACGGCCACGACTTCTCGTTCGAGGAACACTTAATCGGGGGCGCGGCGATTGAAGCGACGGGAAGCCCCTTGCCCCCCGCGTCGCTCGACGCGTGTGTCGCCTCCGACGCCGTCCTGCTCGGCGCCGTTGGCGCGCCGAAGTTTGACGGACTCGCGGGCGAGAGGAGGCCCGAGGCGGGGCTGCTCGCGCTGCGAAGTGCTTGCGGCGCCTTCGCCAACCTGCGGCCGGTCATCTGTTACGCCGCGACGGCCGACTCTTCGCCGCTCAAGCCCGAGATTGTTAAAGGCGCCGACGTGCTCATCGTCCGCGAGCTGCTCGGCGGCCTCTACTTCGGCGAGCCGCGCGGCATCAACACCGATGGGGCGAAGCGCGAAGGCTTCAACACGATGCGCTACGACGAGGGTGAGGTTGAGCGAGTCGCGCGCGTCGCTTTCGAGTCCGCCATCGCGCGGGGCGGCAAGTTGACCTCCGTCGATAAGGCGAACGTTCTTGAAACCTCCCGCATCTGGCGCGAGGTCGTCAACCGCGTCGCGCGCGATTACCCGCAGGTGACGGTCGAGCACATGTATGTTGACGCCTGCGCCATGCACCTCATGCTCAACCCGCGCCGCTTCGACGTTATCCTGACGGAGAACTTATTCGGCGACATTCTCTCCGACGAGGCGGCCGTCCTCGCGGGCTCGCTCGGCATGCTCGCTTCGGCCAGCGTCGGCGGCGGTACGGACGTTTACGAACCGGTGCACGGCTCCGCGCCCGACATCGCGGGCGCCGGCCTCGCCAACCCGCTCGGCGCCATCGCGTCGGCCGCGCTGCTTCTGCGCCACACCGCCGGGCTCGAACGGGAGGCGCAGGACGTTGAAACCTCTATCCGCGCCGTGCTCGAACGCGGCTACCGGACGGCCGATATACAGGGCCAGAACGGAAAGTATATAGTCGGCACGGAAGAGATGGGGACGCTCGTCGCCGAAGCGGTCGCGGAACTGGCCGACATGCGCCACGCCTACCACGCAGTTTGAAAATCGGGTGACTGATGTCGCTTGCTATGTGCCGGTGATGACAACAACAACAAGCATCTGACATCAGTCATCCGACACCTGTTTTATGTCACGCACACTCTTCGAGAAGATTTGGGACGCGCACGTCGTGCGCGAGTCGGCGGGCGAGCCCGCGCTGCTCTACATCGACCTGCACCTGGTCCACGAGGTCACGTCGCCGCAGGCGTTCGACGGGCTGCGCGCGGCGGGCCGTGGCGTCCGCAGGCCCGACCTGACCGTCGCCACCATCGACCACAACGTCCCGACGACCGACCGGCGCATCCCCATCGCCGACCCCATCGCCGCGCAACAGATCGAGACCTTGCGGCGCAACTGCGCTGAGTTCGGCGTCAGCCTCTTCGACATCGACTCGCCCGAGCAGGGCATCGTCCACGTCATCGGGCCGGAACTCGGGTTGACGCGCCCCGGCATGACCATCGTCTGCGGCGATAGCCACACGAGCACACACGGAGCCTTCGGCGCGCTCTCCTTCGGCATCGGCACGAGCGAGGTTGAACACGTCCTCGCCACCCAATGCTTGCCACAGTCGAAGCCACGGACAATGCTCGTCCAGACTTCTGGCGCGCTGGCTGAAGGGGTGACCGCCAAGGACCTGGCGCTCGGTTTTATCGGTCAGATAGGGACCGACGGCGCGACCGGTTACGTCATAGAGTACGCGGGTCAGGCCGTTCGTTCGCTCTCGATGGAAGGCCGGATGACGCTCTGCAACATGAGCATCGAGGCCGGCGCGCGCGCGGGGATGATCGCGCCCGACGAGGTGACGTTCGCATATCTCGAAGGTCGTCGCTTCACGCCTCGCGGCGCCGCATGGAACGAGGCGCTCGAATACTGGCGGAGCCTCCCCGGCGACGACGGCGCGGAGTTCGACACGGTCGTCGAGTTCGACGCCTCTTCTCTCGCGCCCTTCGTCACCTGGGGGACGAGTCCGGGGCAGGTCATTCCTGTGACGGGGCGCGTGCCGGACCCGGACGCCGCAGGTTCAGAGGTTGAACGACGCTCGAACGCGCGCGCGCTCGAATACATGGGCCTCGCGCCCGGCACGCGCATGGAGGACGTGCCGGTTGACCGCGTCTTCATCGGCTCGTGCACCAACGCACGGCTCGAAGACCTGCGCGCGGCCGCGAGCGTCGTGCGCGGCCATAGGGTGAACAGCACTGTACGCGCGATGGTCGTCCCAGGCTCGGGGGCCGTCAAGCGCGCGGCCGAGGCCGAAGGGCTCGACGAGATTTTCCGCGCGGCCGGTTTCGAGTGGCGCGAGGCCGGTTGTTCGATGTGCCTCGGCATGAACCCCGACACGCTCGCGCCGGGCGAACGCTGCGCCTCGACCAGCAACCGCAACTTCGAAGGCCGACAGGGCAAGGGCGGCCGCACGCACCTCGTGAGCCCCGCCATGGCCGCCGCCGCCGCCGTCGCCGGCCACTTCACGGACGTGCGCGGCTGGAACTACAAAGGCTGAAAGGTTATTGAAGGACTCATGCTTCCCTTTCGCGTACACACGGGCGTCGCGGTGCCGCTCGACCACCCCAACGTAGACACCGACCAGATCATCCCGAAGCAGTTCCTCAAGCGGGTTGAGCGGACCGGCTTCGGCCAGTTCCTTTTCTACGACTGGCGTTTCAAGGCCGACGGCGAGCCCGACCCTGCCTTCGTGCTGAACGAGCCGCGTTACGCGGGCGCCTCGGTGCTCCTCGCCGGCCGCAACTTCGGCTGCGGCTCATCGCGTGAGCACGCGCCGTGGGCGCTGCTCGACTACGGCTTCCGCGCCATCGTCGCCCCCTCCTTCGCGGACATCTTCAAGAACAACTGCACGAAGAACGGCGTGCTCCCCGTCACACTGAACGACGAAGAGGTCGCCGAACTCGTGCGGCGCGCGAGTGAAATCGAAGGCTACAAACTGACCGTTGACCTTGAGCGTTGCGAAGTGCGTGACGAGCACGGGTTCAAGGCCGGGTTTGAGATTGACGAGTTCCGCCGGCAGTGTTTACTCGAAGGGCTCGACGACGTAGGGCTGACGCTCCGTCACGAATCTCTGATAAGTCAGTTCGAGGAGCGGCGCCCGGGCTGGATGGGCGCCACGACGGCCGCCGTCTGAAGACGGAACAAGGGTCGGCGGGGGGAGTCATTCCTCTGTCGGCCCATTGGTGTTTGACAACAGTCGTTATAACGACTATCATGTGAACATGAGTTATGGGCTTCACGGCAAGAGTCAGGAAATCACCCTCCCATCGGTCTTCGTCTCGCACGGGGCGCCGACGCTTGCCATCGAACAGAACGACACTGTCGAATTTTTAAAACGACTGGGTGGCGAGTTGAGCCGGCCCGAAGCAATCCTGTGTGTTTCGGCGCACTGGAACACGGATGCGCCCGCGGTCAGCGGCGCCGAAAGGCCCGAGACCATTCACGACTTCGGCGGCTTCCCTGATGAGCTGTACCGGATGCGTTACCCTGCCCCGGGCGCCCCGAACGTCGCCGGCCGCGTGCGAGAGTTGCTGGACAAGACCGGCCTCCCGTGCACAATCTATCCCAATCGAGGGCTCGACCACGGCGCATGGGTGCCGCTCAAACTGATATACCCGGAGGCGGACGTGCCGGTCACGCAGCTCTCCGTCCAGCCCTCGCTCGGCCCGGAGCATCATTTAAGACTGGGACAGGCGCTCGCGCCGCTGCGCGAAGAGGGCGTGCTGGTTCTGGCGACAGGAAGCGCGACGCACAACCTCTCCAGGATCGGACGCGGCGATGTGCCGCCGGAGTGGGCGAGGGAGTTTGACGAGTGGCTCTATCGAAAAATCACGGATGGTGCGCTCGACGACTTGCTCAATTACAGAAGGCTCGCGCCGCACGCGGCCGTCGCGCATCCGACCGATGAGCACCTGTTACCGCTCTTCGTCGCGTTAGGCGCCGGTTCGGAAGGTTCGCGGGCGCGGGGCCGCAGCCTGCACAGGGGATGGACCTGGGAGAGTCTGAGCATGGCCGCGTACGGCTTCGGCTCGGGCCGTTGAATAAAAATAGAAAGTTAAGGAGAGATTAGATGGTTGACTCGAACTCATTCTACGCGGGCTGGACGCCGCGACTTTTGAGCGTGCTGCGGATCGTCGCCGCCTTCCTTTTTATAGCCCACGGCGCGCAGAAGCTCTTCGGTTTCCTCGCGCCCCCGGGTGCATCGACACCGCCACTCCTCAGTCAGATTGGTATCGGCGGCATACTTGAATTTTTCGGCGGGCTGTTACTTCTGCTCGGCCTGTTCACGCGCCCCGTGGCCTTTATCCTCTCCGGCATGATGGCCGTCGCATATTTCCAGATGCACCTCGCGGGCGCGATAGCCAAGTCAAACCCCAACTGGTTCTGGCCGATTCAAGGCGGCAACGGAGGTGAACTGGCAGTCCTCTACTGCTTCGTCTTCCTTTTCCTCTCCGTCGCCGGCGGGGGCGAGTGGAGCCTGGACCGTCTGATTCGTCGTCGTTGAGGCTGACGGCTAAAGAGTAAGAGTGGATGTAGTCTTCGTACGGTTCCGACATCGCGCTTGACGGGGCGCGATGTCGGAGCGCGTGTTTCGGTTTCACATCTCGTACGACTGCTGCCGCAGGGAGATGCCGCCGTTCGTCACGACGAGATAGATGTCACGCTGTGCGCGACCGCAACTCTCGGCCTCCGCCCTCACGACCGTCCACACTGAGGCGTCGGACTCGCCATCCGCGCCGGCCTGACATTTCTCGCACATACACTCGTCGCTCATAGACAATCTCCTCATCTTCAAAAAAAGTATCCACCGCATACTCTAGAGAATTTCTTTCTCCGTTCCCAATTGATAATTTTAATCGCCATATAAACGGTTCACACCCGCACGTCATTTGAAGACGCAGGTGTCGATACCGGCGAGAAACTTTGCGCGAGTTTGCTTCGATCAGCGAGGAGAATCTATCGCGTGGGATGATCTCTGTCTCAGGTGATACGCGATGATTAACGTCGTCGAATTACTGTAGTCGGCCACGCCCGCCTTGACGCGGTTGGCGCGTAGGTAAAGGTCGTTCACCCTATGGCTTAGAGCGCCCGCCGCCCCTGAAGCCTTGGCCCAAAACTCCGCGGCCCGGCGAGAGTCTTCCCTGTAACCTGCCCCAAGTTGTTTGACTAACTCTTTAGCCTTCTCCGGCTCAACCCTGTACAGTTCCGACAGCACACCGAGGCCGTTGCGATAGCCCGAGTAACGTATGAACGGGTCGCGAGAGTTTACACAAACGACGTACGCGACGAAGTTGGCCTCTGACTCACGAGCGATTCCGCGTTGGTGCGCCATTTCATGCGCGATTGAAAAAGGCAACTGAAAATCAGGAATGTCCGCGTTGTAGTTCGGCTCCGCCGTGAACGGGAAGTAGACGCCGCTGATGCCGAGCCTTGTTAATACCTCGGACGCGTGCACCGGCTTAGGTGGGGCGAAATCTCCACGCGGGAGGAGGCCGAACTCGGGGATAGATTCGTAAGATTCGTACAGAAGTTTGACGACCGCTTCGCTATCCAGCCCCCGCCGGCCTTCCACGTGCGCATCCATGTAAGACTGATTGACGCTCTCGACCACCATGCGCCCCAACGCTTCAAGCTCCTGCGGCTCAACCTTCCTCTGTTCATATCCCAATAGATTAAAGAGCAGCGGTCTCTGGTAATTAAGTCCGAACGTAAATAAGAAGAGCCACAGTAAACCCGCCGCGACCCACGCCCCACAACAAAGCCACTTAAAGACCCACTTCCGTCTCGCGTTTCGCCTCCGAGTCAGTCCTACCCAAAACAAAATAAGCCCCACGCAACTTATAATCAGGATAAGAAACGTTACGACTTCGCCCACCGAAAAGCGCAAACTTCCACTGAAGAGTGAAATGATACTTATGACACGCGGGTAAATCGTGCGTGAGTAAAAGCTCTCGAGCAGCCACGGATTGAACGCAGCCAGACTTTGAAAGACAAATCCCGAAACGAGAACAGCCAACGGTAAAGCCAGTTCACGCCCATTCGAGACAAATTGAATCCACGTATAAAAAACCTTCTTCATCCTAGCCGTCCCCATTCGTATTATCTTTTATTCACTGTCTCACTAGATTCTTTCATCCCCAAATTATTCTCCCAGTCGAAACTTAACATCACTGAACGTTCATTCGCAGTTTGCGTCCGATAAAATCTCTCCACAATCACGAACAACTTGCATATCTCCACAACAATTCTTGACAAAATCCAAAGGAAGAATTATTCTTGTTTTGCTCTTATGTCAACGAAAATCACAGGGAACATGAAGGAAAGCAGCGAAAGGCGAAAGGCCGGTCTCAAAGAGTTAAGGCGCAAGCTCGACGAGCGCGGCGGGCACATGACGCGCCAGAGGGCCGCCGTCTACGATTACCTCAACAGCGTCGAGCACCATCCGACCGCAGAGGAGGTCTTCCTCAACGTCAAGCGCGAAGTGCCGAAGATCAGCCTAGCCACCGTCTACAAAAATCTCGAAGCCCTCGTCGCCTGCGAGGCCATCTCCAAGCTCACCTACGGTGACGGCTCTGCGCGCTACGACATACGCACAGACCATCACTATCACACGCGCTGTCTCGGCTGCGGCCGCATGTGGGACCTGGAGGCCGCCCGGGGCAAGACCGCGCTTGAGCAGATCAAGCCACAGCCCGGGTTCACCGTCTCAGATTTCCGCCTGGAACTGCTCGGCCACTGCCGGGATTGTCAGTCGTAAAAAATTTTAATTACTAATCAATAGTAAATATTAATATTAAATTAATACTGAGGTGACGAACGACATGAAAGTAAGAACCCGGCGCAACTTGGGCAGAATCATGGCCGCGTTAAACGAGCGCGCCGGAGGCAAGACGAGTTGGCGGGCCGAGCACGTCCGGCAATTCTCTTAACCGCATACACGAAGGAGGAGCGAGCAGCTTATGAGCGAACAGGGCAAAGACGAGCAAGGTCGGGAGGAGCGTCCCGTTCTGACCAACAGGCAGGGGCACCCTGTCTACGATAACCAGAACAACCGCACGGTGGGAGACCGTGGGCCGACGGTGCTGGAGAACTACCAGTTTCTCGAAAAAATCTCCCACTTCGACCGCGAGCGCATCCCCGAGCGCGTCGTCCACGCGCGCGGCGCCGGTGCCCACGGCTACTTCGAAGCCTACGGGACCATCGGCGACGACCTCGCGAGCAAGTACACACGCGCCAAGCTCTTTCAGGAGAAAGGCAAGCGCACGCCCGTCTTCATTCGTTTCTCCACGGTCATCCACGGCGGTCACTCGCCCGAGAATTTGCGCGACCCGCGCGGTTTCGCCGTCAAGTTCTACACGGAGGATGGCAACTGGGACCTCGTCGGCAATAATCTGCAAATCTTCTTCATACGCGACGCCATCAAGTTCCCCGACCTCGTCCACGCCTTCAAACCCGACCCCGTGACAAACCGTCAGGACGCGCGACGCATCTTCGACTTTCTCAGCCTCACACCCGAGTCGATGCACATGGTCACCTGGCTCTTCAGCCCCTGGGGCATCCCCGCGAACTACCGTGAGATGCGCGGCTCCGGCGTCAACACATACAAGATGGTCAACAGCGAGGGCGAGGCCGTCATCGTCAAATACCACTTCCGCCCGAAGCAGGGCGAGCGTAACCTGACGCAGGCCGAGGCGGACAAGATCGGCAACTTCAACCACGCGACGCAGGACCTGTACGAGGCCATCGAGCGCGGCGAGTTCCCAGAGTGGGAGATGTCCGTGCAGTTGATGTCCGACGACCCGCACGAAGAGCTCGACTTCGACCCGCTCGATGCGACGAAGGTCTGGCCCGAGGAGCAGTTTCCCCTGCTCCCCGTCGGCCGACTCGTGCTCGACCGCAACCCCGTCAACTACTTCGCGGAGGTCGAACAGGTGGCCTTCGGCACGGGCGTCCTCGTCGATGGCCTGGACTTCTCGGACGACAAGCTCTTGCAGGGGCGCACGTTCTCTTACTCGGACACGCAGCGCCATCGCGTCGGCGCCAACTACCTCCAACTGCCTGTAAATCGCCCGAAGACACACGTTGCCACAAACCAGCGAGACGGCCAGATGGCCTACCACGTGGACGGCGTCGAGGCGGGCGAGAACCCGCACGTCAACTACGAGCCTTCGAGCAAGAACGACTCCTTGCGCGAAGCCCCGCGCACGGGCAAAGATCACACGCCCTACGTGTCCGGCCACGTCGTGCGTCAGAAGATCGGGCGGCAGAATAACTACGGCCAGGCCGGCGCGCGCTACCGCGCAATGGAAGGATGGGAACGCGACGAGCTGATCAGCAACCTCGTCAACCTCGTCGGGCAGTGCGACCGCGACATACAGGAGCGAATGGTCTCGCACCTCTCGCAGTGTGACGAGGAGTACGGCCGCCGCGTGGCCGAGGGGCTTGGTGTTAACATCGAAGCGCGGCCGACGGCCGAGACAGTGGGCGCGCTTTAAGTTTGAACACGGCGGGGCGCGCGGGGCGCTGTTTCCTCGCGCGGCTCGTCGGTCATATCTGTAGGAGGATGAGATGGCACAGAAGGCTTACACGGAAGATGTCCTGCGCCTCGCGCGGGAGAACGAGAATTTTCGGCAGGTGCTCTTCACGACCGAGCGCTCGCAGCTCGTCCTGATGTCGCTTAAACCGGGCGAGGAGATCGGCGAAGAGGTGCACGAAGGTATCGACCAGGTGCTTGCCTTCGCCGACGGCGAGGGCGAGGCCGTCATCGAGGGCAGCCGCAGCCCCGTCCGCACCGGCTCGGTCGTCGTCGTCCCGGGCGGCACGCGCCACAACTTCATCAACACAGGCAGCGTGTCCCTTAAACTCTTCACCGTCTACACACCGCCCGAACACCCTGACGGTACCGTTCACCGCACCAAAGACGAAGCCGACGAATACGAACGCGAGCACCATCACTGAGACCGACGGCAACAGGGAGCATCCCGACCAACCCTGCTCCCTTAGCTCACAGGCGGCCGACAGTTAAGAAGTGACACAGGCACGGCGACCGGGTCGAGATTCCGGTCGCCGTGCCTGTGTCACTTCCATACTCACACCAACGACAATGCCCCATCTTTACAATGGTGACGTTATCGGACGCGCCGCTCATTCTTTTCTATATTCTTCAAACGTTGTGTTGCTGGCACCCTTTCAAACGTTACGTGAAGCAACCAAGGCGGCGCCGGTAGTCTTCGCCTTCGATGAAAACGGTGCCGCACATCTCGTAGAGAGGGCTTCTGAGGCGCGCGCCGATGCGGTCTTGCAGAGTTTCGCAGGCGGGGTTTTGTCGCTCGTCCGTGTAGTTGGTTGTTAAGATGGTTAGCTTTTTGTTGTTGTAACGTCGGCCGATGATTTGGGTCATCGTGTCAGGCGGAACCAGACGCGAGGAGTATATTGGAGCCTCACGCGGAACTTCCTTCTCAAACTCAGCAGGGTTTGGGACGGGTAAGAGTGCGTTTGATGCTGCCCTCATGTTCGTTCCCCATTCAAAGCTCTCCGCTGCGGACGCCGAGCAGAGCCTCGACCTTAAACAGCACGCGCGAGGCGTCATCCGGCAGGAGCGTTCCACCGGCCGCGACGCTCAGCCCGTCGAGCGTAACTTCTATGGGTTGCCCTTTCGCCTCTAAGAGCGCGACGCAAGCCTCCGCGAACTCGACCACTGCCGACTCCGAAAGTGGATGTGGCTCCGGCCGCACGTGTGTGTTGCCGCCCACTTCCGCCGTCGTCTTGCTAATGGTGTCCCGAATTATGCCGTTTCTGCGCAGCACGTCATACGTCTCTCTTTGTGCGACACGCGCGGCCTTGGGCAAGCCGCTTCGCTCCAGCCACGCGCGCGTGCGTTCGTGTTCATCCGCCGCCGCGCTGCGGGCAATTTGTTGAAGCATCGGCTCGATCTCGCATCGCAGCCTTTGGATGACCTGCTCGGAGGGAATTTCGGAGTGTCGCTCAGCCTGGGCTATAAATCCTGCGTCCGTGGGTTTGAAGTTCGAAGTGTCCAGGACGGGGCGAGTGTGTGGTCCGGGAGAAGTGTTGGAAAAATTTGCGCTGTCCGCGCCGTTTTTCGGCGCGCGCGGATTTATATCTGTATCTAAAACTTCTGAAACAGCGAAGCTGTCTTTAAAGGGCGTTTCGCTCGGCGAAGTACGAGGACGGCAGTCCGAAGTACGGGCGAAGGGTAAAATTTTTTCCGCCCGTACTTCCCTCTTCGACGCGACCGAGCTCGCCGCGCGGTTGAGGAAGATGCGTATGCCGACCCCGTTCTTGCCCGAGTAGTAGCCGATGATTCCCTGCACGTGCATCCAGCGCAAAGCCTTCCTCGCCGTCTCGCTTGAGACACGAAGGTGACTGCGGAGCTGCTCCCATGCCGTGACCCATTTCCCCTCCCGCTCCTCTCCCGCGAAGCGCAGGACGCGCACGCCCTCGCGCATCCCCACGGGCGTCAGCAGGAGTCGCGTGTAGACCTTGCTCATCAGCGGCGTGACCTCGTCGGCCTCGGCCGAAGTGATTGCCTCTGCGACATCGTCGTCGAGCATCTTGAAGTTCGTGTTGACCTCCGTCCCTTGGAGCGTCGTCTTTCGCAAAAACTTTGGGGACGTGGCCGTGTGCGCGGCTGTCATCTTGCTTCCCTCACAACGGATAGGGCTTGACAGTTCCGAGGCGCGGTGTAAACTGTGAACCTAATCGGGGTACACAAATCCCGCCTCGCTGACAAGCGAGTTATCAACCAGCCCGGAGCGTTTCGGTCGCCAAACAGTCGCGCTCCTGGCAACGTCTCGGGGACGCTTTCGGGCGTCCCCTGCTTTTTCCAGGATTTACATTCCTACAACATTTTCCCCTGCCTGTAAATTCCCCTGCAATATCGGTTGCAGGGGCTGCAATGATTTTTACAGGGGCTGCAATCTACGTTACAGGGGTGTCAAATTATTACCCCTGCAATCTACGTTACAGGGGAGGAGATGAGACACCCCTGCAATCCAGATTACAGGGGCTGCAACGTGCATTGCAGGGGTGTCGGAAATATACCCCTGCAATGATTCTTGCAGGGGCTGCACTCTACATTGCAGGGGTCTCATCTTCCCTTCTCTTGACTAAAAATATTCGTGACGTATAGACGCCCCGTATAGTAAGATGCTGCGCCCGGCTCGGAAAGGGTGATTCGACATGACAGGCGCACAGATCAAGGAATTACGCAAAAGCTTGGGTTATACGCAGGCCAGGCTGGCCGAGGAGGTCGGCCTGACCCCTAACACCATCGCGCGCTACGAGCGGGACGAGTTGAAGCCTTCGCCCCCCGTGCAGAAGCTTCTGAGGCTCCTGGAGCTGAGTAAGGCCGGGAGGAAAGCCGCGTAAAGATGATCACGATCTCCATCGCCAACCAGAAGGGCGGCGTCGGCAAGAGTACTACTGCCGCCTCGGTCGCAGCGGAGTTCGCCCTGCGCGGTTACGAGACGTTGCTCGTCGATGGCGACCCGCAGGCGAACGTCACCTCGCACTTCCTTGCGCCCGACCAGATCGGCACATCCATCGCCGACGTGCTCATCGAGTCGGAGCAGCGAGAGAAGCTACCCATGGAGGCGGCAATCGTCACGACGGAGATGGATCACCTCGACATCGTTCCGTCGAAGCTGCGTTTCGCGAGGTTCGAGAAGGAGCCCGCGATTGCCATCAACCGCCTCCGTTCGAAGCTCGTCCCATTGGCCTCGACCTACGACTTTGTCATCATCGACACCCCGCCCACGCTCGGGCAGATTCTGACGACGCCTCTGCTCGCCTCGACGCACATGGTCGTGCCCGTGGCCGCTTCGCCGCTGGCTCAGGACGGTCTCGACGACCTGATGAGCACCTTCGAAGAGGTCAGGAGCACCAACCCGGAACTGATTCTTCTGGGGATGGTCTGCACGATGTTTGACGGCCGCACTGCCGTCTCCGCTGAATCCTACAGGAGCCTTAAGGAGCGCTACGGCGCGCGCGTTTTCGAGACAATTATTCACCGCAACGTGAAGCTGGAGGAGTCTCCGGCCTTCCACCAGCCTGTGCAACTCTACGCGCCGAACTCGCGCGGGGCACTGCTGTACTCAGAGCTGACCGACGAAATTCTCAAGCGGCTCGGCGCGCGGAAGACCAAAGGGAAGCTTAAGCTGGCCGGTGAGGAGACGCGCGTCTGATGGCGGAGCCCAAGATAAAACCGGCGAAGCGCGAGGCAGGGAAGAGCAAGTTCCGTCTGCCGGAGCGCGCTCCCCGCCCAGTCGAGGAGAACCCTCTGAGGGAACTCCTGAAAGAGGCTAAGGCGCAGGAGGAGGCCGCACTTGAGCCGAAGGTACAGACGACACAAGACACCCCTGTAAAGAAGATTGCAGGGGTGCATGTTTCTCCGAAAAAAGAGATGATTAATACCCCTGCACCGGAGATTGCAGGGGTATCGCAGGTTGGTACGCCGGAACTTAGGCCCGAGATAACGGGTGAGGCGCCGCCAATCACGTTCGCCGAATTCTCCAGACGCTGGTCGCCTATTTTACGCTCCGGGCAGATGGGCGTCTGCCGCGCGCTCTTCGAGATGACATACGAGGCGGGTCTGACAGAATGCTTCACCTCGATGCCACGGCTGGCCGAGGCCGCGGGGCTGAAAGAGCGCCAGTGCTACAATGTGGTCGGCCAACTGGAACTCCTCGGCTTCATCGAACGCCCCGAGATCTTCAACACGCCGACGCAGAAGGGCACCGTCTTTAGACTCAATACCGAACCGCGCCCACCTTCAGACAGGGCCGAACGCCGTTACCACATCGGCGGAGAAGGGAAGTCTTAACGACCCGGCGGCAGCAACTATCAAAATTCAAAAGACCTTTCAGCCTGCTTATAACACCCCCGGTCCAACCCTAACTCTACGCCAGCCAGTTACCAAAAATAAACAAACTATTTCTGGTCTATCTCCCTTGTGTCATTCGATACCCCTGCAATCTTGTTTGCAGGGGTATAAGTAATACGATACCCCTGCAAACATTGTTACAGGGGTATCGTATATGGGCAAAAAAAGCATACGAGCTGTAGAGGCTCAAAGAGTTTTGTAACCACATTCAAAAGAGCTTCTATCACGTCGGAAGAGAAGTCGCGCAAACTCTGTTTGTAATCGATGAAATTTGCGAAGGAGACACACGTGAGTGTTTCACGGTCGAGGATGTCGCATAACCAGGCAGCCACACCGAGCAGTTCTTCACGCCTCCAGCAAACGGGACAGGCACATCAAATCCTTCTCATTCCGAGGGATAAGTTCCGGAAGAACTAAGCTAACCTTTCGAACACAGCTCGGACGACCACGGGCGATACGAACTGATCAGCCTTGCGCGGTCAATGCCCTGTAGCTCCAACAATCTGCTAAGCCTAAGAGAGCAGAGAATGTTACACGACACATATATTACACTTAGCATAAGCAATATTTTGTAACCCATTTAAGTTGATTACACAAATACATGATTTCTGTAAACACAAATCATATCGAACTTTGGATTGATGAAGATTGGCTGTCGGTTCGACCATAAAATGAATCTCTTCGACCATAAAGTGATTTCGGGCGCGACCTGACAAGGGCATGCATCCGAACGCGGACACGATGCCTCATAAGGGCGGCGGCTTACTAATGAACTCAGCCGAGGAGGCGTAAGCCTTCCGGCAGGGATTCGCCGAAGATGCGGACGGCGGCGGCCCTGCTCCGCGGAATGTGTGTGCGCAGGGCTTCGAGAACCTCTTCGGCCGCGCCTGCCTCCGCCAAGCGTCGGACGGCCTCTTGTCTGAAGTCGGGCTCAACGTCGCGCAGAGGGTCGTCGGTCCGCGCCGCCAATTGTGAGACGGCCGTGGCGACGTGTGCGGTCAGTTCAGGTAACGCGAGGAGCGAGGCGGCCCACCTCGCGGCGGCTTCGGGAGAGACGACGCAGTTGAGCGGGCCGTAGAAAGGGACGCGCGCGCCGAGGCGCCCGAGCGCCCAGGTGAAACTCTTGTTGCCCGGCTCCTCTTCGATTCGCGCGAGGAGGTCTTCGCCGAGTTCGACGCGGATGGAGGACGGCAGGTGTTCGAGGCTGGCGAGCAGGAGCAGCCCCTCGCGCTCGACCTGCCGGTTGATCCTGCCCTTCGCCTTCTTCCCGCCGACCCCAAGCAGACCCTTGTGGCGCTCGTAGAGTTCGAGCTGCTGGCCCGCGTTCAGGCCGCCCGCCACGCGCTGCCAGAGGATGACCCACTCGACCTGACACTGCACGTCCTTCTCGAAGTAGAGCCCTTCGTGGTAGACCTTTCGCGCGCGCGCGATGCGCCAGTCGTCGAGCACCGCGCCGAAGCCGGGGCGCAGGCAGAAGCCGAAGAGGTTGAGCCAGCGCGCCTCGTAGTTGCGCCCTTTCCTGCGGCCCGCGTGAAACTCCGCCAGCACGTCGCAGAGCTTCCGGATGGTCTCGGTTCGCCAGGAGTCTTTACGATAGCCGAGCGCGGCCTCAAGTCTTCCGGGCAGAGCCTCGGGCGAAAGCGTTTCACCTTCGAGCGCGTCGCGCGGGCCGCCGAAGACGGCGCGAATCAACTTCTCCGCTTCAAGCACGGCCTCGTCGGGGATGACGACTTGAGTCCCTTCGTCGAGGGCCTGCGACTCTTCGCCGCCCGTGGCCTCTTCCTCTTCCGGGGCCGCGCCCCTGAGTTGAAATTGCAGGCGCCAACGGTGGCCCGTCTTGGGCGCTTCGCACCACAGTTCGAGCGTGCCGACTTCGGTAAAGTGCGCCGTGAGCTGTACGTCCAGTTCGATGTGGCGCGAGCGTTTGCCGTAGCGCAGCACGGTGACGAGCGGCGCGTGGCGGTGCAGCTCGCCTTCATCGAAGCGAACGACTTCGCCCCGCGCGTCCTGCCGCGTGGTCGTGCTGTAGAGGGTGAAGGTGACGGGCCGGTTGGTGAGCGCGGTGAACTCCCTGCCGAGTTCGAGCCGCGTCCCTTCCTCCGTGCCGCGCGGCAGGACGCAGACGGCCGTCAGACGTTCCTGTCCCGCCGCGCCCTGCGCGCCCTGCTGCACGCCGATGTAGTAGCCGCGCGCGCTCCCGCCGCTGACGCGGATGCCGCCCAAACGCCGCACGCGCGCGTAGTATGCGGCGCCGACCGCGACGGCCGTCTCGGGCGTCGCGTTGTGCAGGACTTTGGGGCGCCAACGCTTGCCCTCTTGCGGGAACCAACCGGCGACCGCTTCGGCTAAACGTTCGCGCGCGAGTGTAGGGTGGAAGAAACCGCCGTTGAAGAGTATCGCGTCGGGCCGCGCCATCGTGACCCGAGTTACTTCATCCGAAGTGTCGGAATCAACGGCGCGCATCGCCAGAGCGGCCTGCGTGAGGAACGCCGCAAGGTGCTTTGTGATCGCGGGGTCGCTCGCGTAGGGCAGGCCCAGTTCGCGCAGACCCGTGCGCCGTTCGGACGCGGGCAGGTCGTCGGGCGCGCTCGTCGGGAGGAAGCCCTGGGCCAGAACCGCTTCGACTTCGGCGCGGGTTAGTTCCGTGCTTAAAGCGCCACCAACGACCGAGCGCCCGCCGCCGAGCACGGTGACGGGCGCGCTCTCGAACGAGTCGTCGCCGAGCAGTCGTTCCTTGGCCGCGCAGCATTGGCGGCGCAGTGCGTTATGTTGCCTGAGCGTGAGGCGCGGGCGGCCGAGCTTCTCTTCGACGTGTCGCGCGAGCGCGAGGTCTACGTTGTCGCCGCCGAGCAGGAGGTGTTCGCCGATGGCCGTTCGCTCGAAGCGCACTTCGCCTGATTCGACTCGCACACGTATCAGGCTGAAGTCGGTCGTGCCGCCGCCCACGTCGCAGACGAGCACGAGTTGTCCGTCTTTGAGTTGACGCTTGAGCCCGCCCTTCTGCGCCGCGACCCACGCGTAGAAGGCCGCGAGCGGTTCTTCCAATAGCGTCAGATTCTCAAGCCCCGCGTCGCGCGCCGCCGCCACGGTCAACTCGCGCGCCTCTTCGTCGAACGAGGCGGGCACGGTGAGCACAACCTGCTGGCGCTCGAACCGCGACGCTTCGACGACCACGCCGCTTTCGTCGCGCGCCATCGAATGGTTCCACGCGTTGATTAGATGTGAGAGGTAACAGGTCGAGGCCGCGACGGGCGAGCAGATTTTGTCGCCCGGCTCCGCGTCCCAGGGGAGGAAGGCGTCCGTGCGGTCCACGGACGAGAGGCAGAGCCAGGACTTGGCCGAGGCGACCTGTCGTCCCGGTACAAGCGCGCCGCGCTCGCGCGCGAACACGCCGACCAGGGCGCCGTCCGTCTCCTCTTCCCAAGGAAGACGGAGGCCGGGTGCCGCGTCCTCCGCCTCGTCCGTGAAGTAGATGAAGGAGGGAAGGGAAGGGAGCGCGCGCAGCTCGCCTTCGGCGACGAGCTGCGGCACTTCGAAGACGCGGACGGGGGGCGGGGCGCCGCGCGCGGGCCGCTCCCGCGTATCAACGTAGGCCACGGCCGAGTTCGTCGTCCCGAGGTCGATGCCGATGAGGAAACGGCTTGAGGCTTCCATCGCGTGATCTGAAATTTCAAATCAGAAATTTCAAATTAACTCTCTTCCTGCTCCCGGATGTTGAATTCGAGTTTCCAACGCTGCGCGCCGTCGCGCGAGACGCACCAGACTTCGAGCGTGCCGACCTCCGTCACGCGCGACTCAAGGCGTACGGGCAGGACCGTGTCCTCTTTACCTTCGAGCTTGAGCGTGACTTCGAGCGGGCTCAGCTCCTCTATCTCGTCGCCCCAGTCCTCGACGAGGCTGCCGATCTCGTCGCCCTTGCGCACCGTCGAGCTTAAGAAACGAAACTCGGCCGGCTCGCCGACGACGAGGCCGAACTCGCGCGCGGGGATGGTCGCCTCCGTCCCCTCCTCCATGCCGAACGGCACGACGCACAACGCCTTGAGCGGCGCGGGCAGACCGGGCACGGCGGGCATCGAGCTTTCGACGCCGATGTAGTAGGTGCGCGGCGCGCCGCTGCGGATGCGGACGCCGCGCCCGCGCTTGGCCCTGCCGTAGTAGGCCGCGCCGCGCGCGACGGCGTGGTCGAGGTCGGGCGCGTCAAGCACGCCGCGCTCGCCGAGCGGCTCGAAGCCTTCGGCCTGAAGCCACGCGTCGAGCACCGCGACGACGCGCTCGCGCAGCACGCCGGCCTTCATCACGCCGCCGTTGAAGAGGACGTGCGTCGGGCACGCGAAGCCGCTCGGGCCGCGTCGAATCTGGTCGGCCTCTTCGCCGCTGGACTGTTGAGAGAGGAAGCGCGCGAGGTGTTTGGTGACGGCCGGGTCGGCGGCGTAGGGGAGCCCCAACTCCTGAAAGCCTATGCGCCGCTGCCGCGCGGGCATCTCTTCGCGCCCGACCGTGGGAAAGAAGCCGTCGGCGAGCACGCGCTCAAGGTCTTCGCGGCGCAGCTCGGTCTTGACCGTGCCGCCGACGAGCTTCGAGCCCTTGCCGAGCAGCGTCACCGGTTGCTTCTGGCTCTTCGGCTCCGCGAACAGTTTCTCTTTAGCGATGCGGCATTGGTGCCAGAGCCCCTGCAACTGCCAGGTGTCTACGCGATGCCCCTCCTCTTCGAGTCGTTGTTGCAGCAGACGCGCGAGCGCGAGGTCCATGTTGTCGCCGCCGAGCAGGATGTGCTCGCCGACGGCCACGCGCTTGAGGGTGAGCGAGCCTCCCTCCTCTGAAACTGTGATGAGGCTGAAGTCGGTGGTGCCGCCGCCCACGTCGCAGACGAGGATGAGGTCGCCGACCTTCACGCGCTTGCGCCACGCCTCGCCCTGCGCGTCGATCCACGCGTAGAAGGCCGCCTGCGGCTCTTCGAGCAGCGTCACGTGCGAGAGCCCGGCGGCCTCCGCCGCGCGCAGCGTCAACTCGCGCGCCTCTTCGTCGAACGAGGCGGGCACGGTGATGAGCACCTGCTGTTGGCCGAGGGCCAACTCGGGGTTCTTCTTGACGTTGACGCGCGCGTCCCACGACTGACGTAGGTGACGCAGGTACTCGGCCGAAGCTTCGACGGGCGAGAGCTTGCGCACCTCTTCGGGCGCGCCCCAGGGCAGGATGGGCGACGCGCGGTCAACGGCCGCGTAGGAGAGCCACGACTTGGCCGAGGCGATGAGTCGCGTCGGGTTCTCGGCGCCGCGCTTGCGCGCCAGTTCACCCGCGAAGACCTGCGGCTCGCGGTCCCACGGCAGCGCGAGCGCGCCTTTCGGGAAGTCCAGTTCGCCCGGGACGTAGAGGAAGGAGGGCAGCAGCGTCCGCTCCTCGACCTCGTTCGGGTTGGTCAACTGCGGGACGGCCTCGACGTTGATGCGCCCCTCTTCCTCCGGGGCCGTGGTGTCGAACTGCGCAAGGGCCGAGTTGGTCGTGCCCAGATCAATGCCGACGATATAACGTGTGTCCAAAAGAGTGCACCTCTGTTATGAGTGATGAATGATGAGTGATGAGTAAAGAACCAAGTGGCTTGTATTAGTCTCATCACTCATCACGTACTTACTGTATTTCCACCTCTGCGGGGGCGATGACGGCGCGCACGGATTCCTGCGGCGGCAGCGGCGGCAGGTTGATTTCCGTGACGCGCCAGCCGCGATGTCTGAGCAGGCCGCGCAGTGGGGGGCGCCCCGTCACGTTGCCGATGAGCTTGACCGAGGCCGGGTCGAAGCCTTCGGCGACCGTCACGGGCCGGTCCTCTTCGCCGTCCATGATGGGCTCAAGCGTGACGTACTGCGCGAGCGCCTTTTGGCAACTGGCGTGCACCTCGCGCACGGCGGCCCCGATCTGATCGTCCTGGTAGGGCGCGATGTTTTCGGTCAGGAAGTCGATCAGACGGCCGTCTCGTTGCAGCAGTGAGAGGATTTGCACGGCGCGGTCGGTCGATTCCTCTGCGGGCGGTTCGTCGGCCTTCGCCGTCGGAAGCGCGGGCGTCTCCGTGGCCGGCTCGGGCACCGGCGCCGTCGCGCGGACCACCTCCGGCGCGATGTCGTCCGGCACCTCGCCGCGCGAGAGGACGGAGAAGAAGCAGCGGGTGGCGTATGAAATTCTCTTGCCGAGTCCGATCATCAGGTTGTCTCCATATCCTTGAACATCAGGCAGGACTCCTGCCTTGAAAATAAAACGAATATGCTATCGGCCTCGGGCGTGTTTAGCAAACGTGCCGAAAGTGTAAATGTAGACTTGAAGGGCTCAGGTTCATTTTGGTAAGCATTTGTTCGGGATGAAACGTCGGTGAAAGCAGGGGGACGGCAGTGTTTCAAGAATCGCATCCGTCGGAACGCCGCTGTGAAGTTAAGATGAACAGCCTCATTCGAGCCGTCTTGTGCTTCGCCTTGAGCACGGCCTTTGTAACTTGCGCGCTCGCCCAGGACGCCGACGGCAACAGGGGGCAGGGTGGAGTTGTGACGGGCCGCGTCACCGTCGAGGGGAGACCCGCGACGGGCGTGAGAGTCTGGCCGGCGCCCGCGTCCCCCGCCGACCGTGACCCGCTGCGTGCCCCGAGGTCCGCGTCAGTGACCGACGCGGAAGGAAAGTTTCGTTTGACCGGCGTGCCGGCGGGGACTTACTCACTCGCGGTCGCGGGGGCCTACGTCGTCCGGGCCTCGGACCGCGCGAAGGCCGTCACCGTCAAGGACGGTCAGGAGGCCGGCGGCTTCGAGTTGACGCTCGAACGCGGCGGCGTCATCACCGGCCGCGTGCTGGACGCCGAAGGGCAGCCGTTGATTGGCGCGCGCGTCTCGTCGCACGTGTTGAGAGAGAGCGCCCCGAGGCTGAACGTTGTGCTCACGTACAACTCGGCGGAGACGGACGACCGTGGCGTCTACCGTCTGTACGGCCTGCCCGCCGGCCGTTACACAATCAGCCTTACACCGCGACTCCCACCCGGCGCGGGCGGCCCTCCTCCCGTCACTTACTACCCCGGCGTGACGGACGAATCTAAGGCGGAGTCCGTCGAGGTGAAGGCCGGCGACGAGAAAGAAGACATAGACATCACGCTCGGCCGTCGTGACGATACCTTCAGCGTCACGGGGCGCGTGGTCGAGGACGAGACAGGCAAACCGGTCCCTGGCATCGGGTGCGATTACGCGGAGTTGAACCGCCTCGCGCAGGGGCCGCCTCCCGGGTGCAAGACCGACGCCAAGGGCGAGTTCCGAATCGAGCGTGTGCGGCCCGGCCGCTACGTCATGTTCACCGTCGCCGAACCCGGCGGTGACTTTTACTCGGAGCCCACGGCCTTCGAGGTCGCGAGCGGCGACATACAGGGTTTGGAAGTCAAGGTCCGGCGCGGCTCGACGATTACAGGCACGGCGTTGGTCGAAGGCAACGACCCGGCGGGCAGGGCGGCCCTGTCTCAACTCACCGTTCTAGCGACGCAGCAGGGCGAGCCTTCGGTTCGCGGCGCGGCGAGAGCCACGATAGGCGCGGACGGTAAGTTTCTCATCAAGAGCGTGAAGCCCGGGAAAGTTACCTTCATCATCACCTCATATCCGCGACAGGACTTCACACTCATACGCGTCGAACAGAACGGGGCGGAACAGGCGCGCGGCATCGATGTCGTTGCCGGCGAGCCGGTCGCGGGGGTGCGTCTCATTCTTTCGTACGGCAAGGGCAGCGTCCGTGGCCGAATCAGGGCGCAGGGCGGCACGCTCCCCGAGGGCACGCGCGTCATGGTCTCCATCGCCCCCGCCGGCTCACCCGGGCGGGCTCTACGTTCCGCGCGAGTTGATGACGCGGGGGAGTTTTTCTTGAGGGACGTGCCGACGGGCGACTACGAGTTGACCGCACTGGTGATTCTGCCGATGGTTCCCGGCGCGCGATTGCAGCGCGTGCCGCCAATCAAGCAGCCCTTGAGCGTCAAGAACAATTCCGAGACGGAAGTGACCGTCGTCGTAAACCTTTCGCAGTAGGAATAGTGTGAGAGATGAAATCCTCCGTTAACCTTCAAAGGCTTCTTATCCTCGCGGCCTGTTGGGTCGCGCTGCTGCCGTGCGTTGCGGCGGCTCAAGGGGAGATCAACGGGCGCGTCGTGTCGGACTCGGGGCACCCTGTGTCGGGCGCCTCGATTATCGTGCGGCTCGCGGGGCCGAACCGCGCGTTACGCACGTCCTACACGGACGAAGACGGGCGCTTCAAAGCGGAGGGCCTGGCGGCCGGCCAGTACTACGTCATCGTCATAGCCTCCGGTTACGTCACGGCGGAACAGACGGCCGAACAGCGCGACGAGACGTTGTATAGGCCGGGCGATTCCGTAGACATAACTCTGTACAAGGGAGGTGTCATCACGGGCACCGTCACGGACGCACGCGGCGAGCCGGTCGTCATGGCGAACGTACGCGCGATTCGCGTCCGCGACGCGTTAGGGAAACCCTTGCTCGCCGACACCTCTTCGCACGAGGCGCAGACCGATGATCGCGGCGTCTACCGTTTGTACGGCCTCGGGGCGGGGAGCTATCTGGTCGCGGCGGGCGGCGCCGCTCGATTCAGAACGGCCGCAGACCCTTACAGGTTCGACGCGCCGACGTTCCACCCTTCCGGCACACGCGACGGCGCCGCCGAGGTGAGGGTTGACGTGGGACTGGAGGCGAAAGGCATCGACGTTAGATACCGTGGCGGCAACGGGTACGCGCTCAGCGGCACCGTCGCGGGACTCCCCGAGGGCGCCACCGTCTGGTTGACGCTCAACTATTCGGGGACGAACGTCACACTCGCCAGCGCGACTGCGACGCGACGCGACGAGCAACAGAGCTTTGCCTTCTACGGCATCCCCGAAGGCGATTACACGTTGCAGGCCCTCGGCGCACACAGCGGCTCGCAGAGCAGCGCCTTCGCGCAACGGTCGGTGTCGGTGAAAGGTGCGGACGTGACCGGCCTGAACATCTCGCTCATACCGCACGGCTCCATCGCGGGTCGGGTTCAGATTGAGCATAACAAGTCCGCCGGTCAGGAATGCCAGGTGGGAACCGCAGGTACAACTTCAGGGATAGCTTTGACGGCGAGGCGGGACGAGAAAGGGCCGGGCCGAGCGCAGCAGTCTCCGACACCAAAGCCCACGGTCGGCGACCGGACGGATGAATCGGGAGAGTTCCTCCTGCGCGGCCTTGAGGGCGGTCTATATCGCATGGAGGTTCGGCTGCCCTCTAAGGAGTTGTACGTCGGGTCGATTACCTTTAAACCGGCGGCACCCGCGCCGGCATCGAAGCCCTTGGACGCGGCGCGCGAAGGGTTGACGGTGAAGCCGGGTGACAGGATAGAGGGCGTGACCGTTACACTCATCGACGGCGCGGCCTCTTTGCAGGGGCGCGTGACGGCGCAGGGTAACTCGCCCGCGCCGACGCGGCTGCACCTCGTTCCGGCCGAGCGCGAGTCGGCGGACGACGTGCTGCGTTACGCGGAGGCCGCCGTCGCCGCCGACGGCACGGTCACCCTGACGAACCTCGCGCCCGGCCGTTACCACGTCGTCACGCGAACAACCCCGAGCCAGTCGGACGCGCAGCCGTTGAGGCCGGCGGCCTGGGACGCGGAGGGGCGCGCCCGGCTTCGCCGCGAGGCAGAGGCGGCGAACGTCTCGCTCGAACTGCGGCCGTGTCAGCAGGTGCGGGGTTACACCATTCAAAAACCCTGAAGCGGTCTTCACTTGAGTTACAGCGGCGTGCAGTAGCTGCGACCTGCCGGGAGCGCGGGCAGGGATGCCCGCGCTCCCGGCGCCACGGTCGCGTCCGCGTGAACGCCGCTGTAGTAATAGAGAACTAACCACGGAGACACGGCTCAGGCAATTTGAGATTTCAAACGCTGAAAGCCGTGTCTCTGTGTTTCTGTGATTAACTTATCATGCTCCTCGGAAGGCGCATGCAAAAGTTCTCGACCACCGTGATATCATTCCCCCACCGGTCCATCTGCGCATTGAGTAGCCAACGGCCGTCGGCTGTGTCGGCGAAGACTTTCGACCTATGCCACCTTTCAAAGTAACGATCTACAGGTTGCTCGCCCTCATCGGTCTGCTTCTATCCGCGCTGCCGGCGACGGCGTCGGCGGGCAGTGTGTTTGACGCGCCGACGGTTGACGTGTGGCCGGAGGGGCGGATGCCGGGGCGCGGCGCAAAGGAGCCCGAGGCCGACAGGCCGTCGAAGGGCGACAACGTCCGGCGCATCCGGCGGTTGTGATGCCACCCGTTCAAAAGAGATTCGCAGACATAGATGACCGCGATGAAACGTCTAATCATTCAGAGCTGCCTGGCGCTGCTGTGCGCCTCGACCCTCGTCTTCGCATACGAGCCTCCCGCGAGCCGGCGGGCGAAGTACAACTTCAACTCGGGTTGGAAACTCGTCGTCGGCGACCCGAAGGGCGCGGAGGAGACGGGCTTCGACGACTCTTCGTGGAAGGACGTGACGCTGCCGCGCGCGTGGAACGAGGACGACGCCTTCAGGAAGGACATCAAAGACCTCTCGACCGGCGTCGTGTGGTATCGCAAGCGTTTCAGACTTCCGGTTGGCGGCGCCGACAGGAAGGTCTTCATTGAATTCGAGGGCATCAAGCAGGCCGGCGAGTTCTACCTCAACGGCAGACACGTCGGCCGTCACGAGAACGGCATCACGGCCTTCGGCTTCGACGTGACCGACGCGCTCCGGCCCGCGCCGGCGGAGAACGTGCTGGCCGTCCGCATCGACAACGCCTGGGACTACAAGGAGAAGGCGACGGGCTCGGCCTTCCAGTGGAACGACAAGAATTTTTACGCCAACTACGGCGGCATCAACAAGAACGTCTTCCTCCACGTCGCGGACAGGCTTCACCAGACGCTCCCACTCTACTCGAACCTCGGCACGACGGGCGTCTACGTCTACGCCGAAGGGTTCGACATCCCCGGCCGCGGCGCGATTCTTCACGCCGAGTCGCAGGTGAAGAACGAACACGCGGCGGCGAAGACCATCAGTTATGAAGTCGTCGTCGAAGACGCTGCCGGTCGCGTCGTCAAGAGAATTGACGGCGGTCGCCACACGCTCGCCCCGGGCGAGACGAAGACTTTGAGCGCGTCGGCGAAGATGGGGAACCTTAACTTCTGGAGTTGGGGTTACGGCTATCTCTACAACGTCTCGACGGTGCTGAAGGTTGACGGCCGAGCGGTCGATGTCGTCACGACGCGGACGGGTTTCCGCAAGACGGAGTTTGGGAATGGACTGGTGAAGCTCAACGACCGCGTCATCCAGTTGAAGGGCTACGCGCAGAGAAGCACGAACGAGTGGCCGGCGCTCGGCCCGTCGGTGCCGGCGTGGGTGAGCGACTACAGCAATCGGCTGATGGTCGAGTCGGGCGCGAACCTCGTCCGGTGGATGCACGTCACGCCCTGGAAGCAGGACGTGGAGTCGTGCGACCGTGTCGGCCTCATCCAGGCTTTGCCCGCGGGTGATTCGGAGAAGGACGTGGACGGGCGCCGCTGGGAGCAGCGCGTGGAGGTCATGCGCGACGCGACCATCTACAACCGCAACAACCCGAGCGTCGTCTTCTACGAGACCGGCAACGAGAGCGTGAGCGAAGAGCACATGGCCCAGATGAAGGCCATCCGCGACCAATACGACCCGCACGGCGGCCGCGCCGCCGGCTCGCGCGAGATGCTCGACAGCCGCGTGGCCGAGTACGGCGGCGAGATGCTCTACATCAACAAGAGCGCGCGCCTGCCGATGTGGGCGATGGAGTACTCGCGCGACGAGGCGCTCAGGAAATACTGGGACGAGTTCTCGCCGCCCTTCCACAAGGACGGCGACGGGCCGCTCCACCAGGGACAGGACGCGAGCGCGTACAACCGCAACCAGGACTCGCACGCCGTCGAGAACGTCGTGCGCTGGTACGACTACTGGCGCGAGCGTCCCGGCACGGGCGCGCGTGTGAGTTCGGGCGGAGTCAACATCGTCTTCAGCGACTCGAACACGCACCACCGAGGGGCCGAGAACTATCGGCGCAGCGGCGAGGTGGACGCCGTGCGTCTCCCCAAGGACGGCTTCTACGCGCATCAGGTGATGTGGGACGGGTGGGTCGAAGTGGAGCGGCCGCGCGCGCACATCGTCGGCCACTGGAACTACGCGCCGGGGACGAAGAAGAACGTCTACGTCATCTCAAGCGCGGATAAGGTCGAGTTGTTCGTCAACAACAAGTCGCTCGGCGCGGGCGAGCAGTCGAGCCGCTTTCTCTACACCTTCAAGAACGTGGAGTGGCGGCCCGGCGTGTTGACGGCCGTGGGTTACGACAGGGGCGGAAGGAAGTTGACGGAGGCGTCGAAGCGCACGGCGGGGCCGCCCGCCGCCGTGCGCCTGACGCAGCACACGGGGCCGCGCGGCCTGCGCGCCGACGGCGCGGACCTCGCGTTCGTGGACGTTGAAGTCGTGGACGCAGAGGGACGGCGCTGCCCGACGGCCCTCAACATGATTGACTTCAAGCTATCGGGGCCGGCCGAGTGGCGCGGCGGCATCGCGCAGGGGCCGGACAACTACATCCTCGCGCAAACGCTGCCCGTGGAGAACGGCGTCAACCGCGTCATCATCCGCTCGACGACGAAGGCGGGCAGGGTCGTCGTGTCGGCGTCCGCCGAAGGCTTGAAGTCCGCCTCGGTCGAGATTGTCTCGCGCCCCGTCGCGGTGGCCGACGGCCTGTCGCGGCAGTTGCCCGGCGAAGAACTGACCGCGTACCTCGGGCGCGGCCCGACGCCCGTGGGGCAGTCGTTCGTCGTGACGCGACGGCCCGTCAAGGTTGCGCGCGCGGAGGCGGGCGCGAACGTGGAGAAGGTCGCGGCGAGCTTCGACGACAACGAGCTGACCGAGTGGGCGAGCGACGGCAAACTCGCGAACGGGTGGGTCAGGTACGACCTGGAACGGGAGGCGGCCATCGGCGAGGTGGTGTTGAAGCTGAAGGGATGGCGCACGCAGTCATACCCCGTTCGCATCCTTGTTGACGACAAGGTCGTCTTCAGCGGGAGCACGCCGCGCAGCCTCGGCTACGTCACCCTCACGTTCCCGGCGGCCGTCGGCCGCAGTCTCAAGATTGAGTTGACGGGCAGCGCCAGCAACCGCGACGCCTTCGGCCAGATCATCGAGGTGCCGGGCACACCCGACCCGAAGTCATCCGCCGACAAGGCGGGCGCCCGGGGCACTCTCAGCATCATCGAAGTGGAGATTTACGAGCCCGTCGGCGGTGGAAGTCGATGACTCAATCCTGACGCATAACTTAGCGGTCTCGACGGCTCCGCACGTTAGGAGGTCTTAGCCATGTCTACTCCCTACCACGAGGGCGAGATCGAAGTGCAGGCGCGCGCGGGCGTGCGTGAGATGGCCGAGCGTGTGGGGCGGAGTGTGCACAACGTCGTCCCGCCCGTGGCGCGCGTTTTCCTCGCGACGCAGCGCATGGCCGTCGTCGGCGCGACCGGCGGCGGCGGGAGGGTCTGGGCGTCGCCGCTGACCGGAAGGCACGGCTTCGTCAGCGCGCCCGGTGAATCTCTCGTGCGCGTGGCGGCCATGCCGCCGGAGGGCGACCCTCTCCGCGAAAGCCTGCGCGAAGGCGCGGGCGTAGGTCTTATCGTGATTGATTTCGCGCGCAGGATGCGCATGAGGTTCAACGGGACGGTCGTGCGTGAAGACGGCTCGGGCTTCGACTTGGAGACGCGCGAAGTTTACTCAAACTGCCCGAAGTACATTCAGGCGCGCGTGCCGGAGGTCGGCGTTGTGCTTGAGCGCCGGGAGCCGGCGGCAGTTAGCTCCTCCGGCCTCGGTGCGACGCAGCGGGAGTTTGTCACGCGCGCGGACACCTTCTTTATCGCGACCGCCCACCCCGAAAGGGGCGCGGACGCTTCACATCGCGGCGGGCAGCCGGGCTTCGTCCGCGTCGTAGACGAGCGAAGGTTGGAGTGGCCGGACTACTCCGGCAACACCATGTTCAATACGCTCGGCAACATCGCCGTGAACCCGAAGGCGGGGCTGCTGTTCGTAGACTTCGAGGCGGGTAGGACGCTTCAGGTGAGCGGCCGAGCCCGTGTCGTCTGGGACGAAGGACGCGCGGCGGAGTTCGCGGGTGCGGAGCGTGTCGTGGAGTTCGAGGCCGAAGAGGTGATAGAGACCGCCGACGCGCTCCCCTGGCGCTGGCGCTTCGAGGGTTACTCGCCCTTCAACCCACCCCTCTCCTGATCGTTCAACGGATAAAGTTTAGTGCGGGCCCTCCGCTCTGAAGTGCGAACGGGTTCGCAACGGGAACGATTGTGGAACCGTGAGTCGGAGCAGTGCTAGAGTACGGATATGACCTCCGAAGAGAGAGAAGGTGAGGGGCGGAACGTTGCCGCCGACCCGTCGCACGCGCTGGCGGCGCCCGACCCGGCGACCGCGCTCCGCAACGCCGCCGCGCTGTGGGCCGAACAGAACACGCGGCCCGAGACGCTCGCACGCTCCGAGAAGCTTAGAGACAAGGTCACGGCGGTCACATCCTTCTTCGACTTCAGCGCCAAGCATCCGGGGGACGTGACGCCCGACGACGTTTCGCGCTGGCGTGAAGAGATGGAGCGGCGCGGCCTGAAGCCCGCGACGGTCTATGCCAGAATCTCTCGGGTCTCGGCCTTCTTCCGCTGGTTGATGGCGGACGCGCAACTCTCGCGCTTCATCCGCCACAACCCGGCCGCGCAGGCGAGGCCGCGCTACCCGCGCCCGTACCAGTCGGAATTGACGAAGGCGCTCTCGGACGAGGAGATGAACTCGGTGCTCGGGGTCGTCCGGCGACTGGCGGACTCGGGCTCCGTGGTCGGTAAGCGCGACTATGCGTTGCTGCTCTTCTACTTCCTGACGGGGCTCAGGAGGAGCGAGGTCATAGGGCTCAGGGGCAGCGACCTTGAGTTTAAGGAAGGCGTCCTCATCATCAAGTACAGGCGCAAGGGCGGGAAGTTCACCGCGCGGGAGGTCTCCGACTCCGCCGCGCTCGAAGCGTTGAAGGGCTATCTGGAGGCGGCCGGGAGGAATAACGTTCTCGGCTCGGAGCGGCCCCTTTGGACGCGCCACGACCGCGCGGGGAAACCGGGCGCCCCGCTCACCTCAAGGGCTTTCGTCGAAAATTTGAAGGACTACGCCAGGGAGGCGGGGCTCTCGCACATCCACCTCCACCAGACGCGCCACACCTACGCGCGCATCGTCGCGGAGGAGACCGGCAGTTTTCTCGAAGCACAGGAAGCCCTGGACCACGAGAACGCCGCCACCACGAGGGTCTACGTCCAACGCATCACCATCAAGAAGGACAGGCACGGCCACAAGGTCGCCGGCAGGATGAAGCTCAACCCGACCGAGACCGCGACGGAGAACGAATAGCGAGTCTATGCGCGCCGTGTGTTGAGTTTGGCGTTCGGGGTCGCCTAGACTTCGCCGCCGGAAGGTTTTAGTCTGGAACCGTACGTCTCCCCAACAAGTAGAATTCAAGAGCCCGAGGAGTTGGAGTTTGTCTTATAAGACCGTGCTGGTCGTCGAGGATTTTGACGACACCCGCATGATGATTCGCATGCTGCTTGAGATGAAGGGCTGCCGCGTGCTCGAAGCGGTGAACGGGCGCGAGGCCGTGGACGCCGCCGCCGGCCACTGCGCCGAGATAGACCTCATCCTGATGGACCTGCGCATGCCGGTCATGACGGGCGTCGAGGCCACGCGCCTCATCCACGACCGGGCCGAGACCTGCCGCGTCCCCATCGTCGCGATGTCCGCGCACTGCGAGGGCACCTGGCGCGAGGAGGCGCTCGCCGCCGGAGCCGTGGACTGCTTCAGCAAGCCGATAGAGTTCAACCTACTTGACGAGATAGTCAACCGCTACGCCGCCTGAGAGGGCCGGCCGTGAACGTGGGCCGTGGAGCACAGTATGCCAAACGGAATTTCACAAGAGAGCCAGGACCTCTTGATTCGCCTGCGCGAGTCCGAGGAGCGTTACCGCGCGCTCTTCGACTCGATTCACGAGGGCTTCTGTGTCGTCGAGGTGCTGTTTGATGAAGGCGGCAAGGCCGTTGACTACCGCTTCCTGAAGACCAACAGGGTCTTCGAGGAGCAGACGGGGCTCGTCGGCGCGCAGGGCAAGTGGATGCGTGAGCTGGCCCCGGCGCACGAACAGTACTGGTTCGACATCTACGGCGGCGTGGCCCTGACGGGCGAGCCCGTGCGCTTTGAGAACCATGCGAGTGCGCTCGGCCGCTGGTACGACGTGTACGCCTTCCGCGTCGGGCGGCCGGAGGAGAGGAACGTCGCCATCCTCTTCGAAGACATCACACACCATAAGCGCGACGAGCAGGGTTAGCAGATGGTCGCTTGAGAAATGAAGAGCCCCGGCGGGCGTTAACCTGCCGGGGCTTTCAGTTGAGCCGAAGTGCTCCGGCCTGCCGCCGGAACGTTCGGGCGTTCCTTATCTCACCGAGAACTTGACCGAGTGCGGGACGGGGTCGCCGCTCACGACGAAGTTCAGAAGGTACGTGCCTGAAGCGTAACCCTTGGTACTCAGGTTGAAGATGTACGACCCCGGCGTGCCGCCGACGTAGCGGAAGTTAAAGTCCGGGTTCGCGTTGCCCGAGTCGGCGAGTTGCGCCGGTGCCTGCGTCGAGACCATCACGACGCTCGTCGCGTGCACGACCGCCGTCGGCGTGGACACGTCCGCCGCGCCCGCGTTGCAGAGCTGAAGCTTGATGGGAATCGTGCTGTTGCTCTGCGCGGCCTTCTCCTGATCGTACAACGCGCAGACGCCGTACGTGATGGAGAGCGTGCCGTCAACGTAGGTGATCGAGTAGTTCTGCGAGGTCAGACCCGAAGGCGTGACCGCGTAGTTACCGACCGGGCTCGTCGCGTTGGCCGCCGTCGTGAACGAGAGCGTCCCGCCAAGGACGTTCGGCCCCTGGTTGAGCACGAAGCCCGCGTAGCTGACGGTGAACTGCGGGTTCGGCGCGCCGAGAATTTTCACGGCGTTGTTGGCCGTCACGGTCAGCGGCGCCTTCGTGATGGTCAGGTTGCCCGCGACGAAGTTGATCGCATAGTTGGACGAGGTCAGACCCGAAGGCGTGACCGGGTAGACGCCCGCGTTGCTGCTCTGCGTCGCCGAGGTCGTGAACGTCAGCGCGCCGCCGAGCACGGCCGGCGTGTCGCCGTTCAGGAAGCCCGCGTAGGTGACCGCGAAGGTCGGGTTCGGCTGGCCGTAGACCTTCGACGTGTTGACGGTCGTGATGGTCAGCGTCGCCTTGACGACGTTGATGCTCACGTCCTTCGACGCCGTCGTGTAGTTGGCCGCGTCGGCCGGCGTGAAGTCCGCGTGGAGCGTCTGGCCGTTGCCCACGCCGAGCACCGTGCCGGCTGCGGGCGTGTAGACGAACGTGCCGGCGGTGTCGGCCGTCGCGTTCAACTGCGTCGCGCCGAGCGGCGTTCCGTAGACGATGGCCGACGGGTTCGACCAGTTGATGACGGGCGTCGCCTTGTTGACCTTGACGGTTGCCGCCTCGCTCGTGCCGGCGGTGTGGTTGGCCGTCTCGGGGATGGACGCGACGACCGTATAGTCGCCCGCGTTGACTGGTGCGCTGCCGCCCGGCGTGTAGACGAGCGTCACGGCGCCGAGGTCAACGCCGTCAACACCCGTCGCGGTGCCGTTGGCTTCGCACGGCGAGCCGTTGTAGATGCAGGTGACGCCGTTGGCCTTGACGACGGGCGCGACCTTGTTGATGACGAGCGTGCCCGTCGCGTCGTCCGCGCTGTAGTTCGCGTTGGCGAGCGAGGCGACGACGGCGTAGCTGCCGGCGCCGGTCGGCGCGGTCGCCGAACCGTTGTAGGTGACGGTCAGACCGTTGAGCCCGGCGGGCGTCGTCGTCGCGGTCGCGGACTTCGGCGTGCCGTCGTAGTCGAAGGTCAGGCCATTGAGCGCGATGGTCGCGGGCGCCTTGAGGACGTTGATCAAGACCTCCTTCAAGACCGTGTTGTAGTTGGTCGCGTCGGCCGGGTTGAACTGGGCCGAGAGCGTCTGGTTGTCGCCCGCGTTCAGCACCGTGCCCGACGCGGGCGTGTAGACGAACGCGCCCGGGACGTTGGCCGTCGCGTTCAGCTCCGACGCGCCGAGCGCCGTCCCGTAGACGATGGCGGCCGGATTGTTCCAGACGACCGAAGGCGTCGCCTTCTCGACGGTCAGGTCGTTCGCGCCGTTCGAGCCCGCGTAGGACGAGTCGGAGGCGTAACGGGCCGTGACGTAACCGGCGTAGGTGCCCGCGTTCAGACCCGCGAGGCTCACGTTCGTGATGGTCGCGACGCCGTTCGCGTCGGTCGTCGCAGTGTTGCCCGCGAAGTTCGCGTTGTTGAGCTTGAAGACGACGGGCTTACCCGCGAGCGGGCCGCCGCCCGAAGTGAGCGTCGCCGTCAGCGTCGTCGTCGTGCCGTAGACGCCCGTCGCGGCGGCGACGCTCAGGCTCGTCGCGGGCAGCGGCGTGTTGCTGTTGCAGACCGTCACGTCGGCGAGTGTCGGCGTCAACGCCGTGTTCGTCGTCGAGAAGTAAGCCTTGTACTTCAGGTAGCGCGAGCCGTTGAACTGCGCGAGCGACCCGCCGTTGGTGAAGTATGTGTTCGGCGTCCCGTCGGGGCCGACGAAGGTGAAGAGGCCGCCCGCGTTGTTGCTGCCGGCCGCCTGGAACTTGATGTCGGTGCCAGCGGGCGTCGTCGCGTTCCAGGAGATGGTCGTCCACCCGGCCGCCGTGCCATCGGCCTGGTTGGCGTCCTTCGGAGACGAGACGAAGTTGCCGCTCGTCGCGTAAGTCTGCGGGATGATGTAGGCGCTGAAGGCGAGGTCGAGCGTCTGCCCGCCCGACGTGATGTTCGCCCAACTCGCGCCGCTCGTGGACGACTGCTGCCAGTTGCCGCCCGCGTAGACGTTCGAGGACGAACTGACGGCGCGGAAAGGCCCGCCCGCGCCGGCCCTGAAGACGAGGGCGTACTGCGTGCCGGCCGCGACGATCGGCGGAGCGGCGAAGGTCACGCCGTACCAGGCGTTGCCGGTGCCGGCGATGGTGGTCAGGTTCGCCGACGCGAGCACGGTGCCGCCGGGCACGCCCGAGGCCACGTTGCGGATTTCAACGACCAGCGTCCCCGGGACTCCCGTCGTGCCGAGCGCCGCCTGGAAGTCCATCTGCGTCAACTTGCCCGACGCGGTGGGCGTGAATGTCTGCGCCTGCCACGTGGTCGCGGTGATGTTGTTGGAGAAGATCGCGAGGGAGGTTTGCGAGTTGATGACGGCCGACGGGAGGGCGAGGGTCATGTCGCCCGGCGCGTTGACTTCGGTGTTGGCGCCGAGGCCGGACTGGAAGTCCGCCAGCGTCGTGTCCACGTTGCAGGCGGCGGAGGCCGCGCCCGTGAGCGCGAAGTCGCGCGTCGTGATCGCGCCGTTGGTCGCGGTGACGCCGGTCGCCGTGCCGTTGGCGTAGCCGATGGCCGTCACCGTCATGTTGTAGCTGCCGGCCGGGATGGACGGGAACTGGTAGAAGCCGTTCTCGTCCGTCGTCGTCGTGTTGCTGCCGGCCGTGACGGTGGCGTTGGCGATGGGAGCGTTGGTGCCCGCGTCGGTGACGTTGCCGCGAATGACGGCCGGGCTGTTGGCGACGGAGATTTCCCAGATGCCACGGCCGTGCGTGGCGATGCGCAGCTTGCGGCTGGCGTTATGCACGGCCATGTCGAAGACGGCCACGCGCGGCAGACCTTCGCTGAAGGCCGTCCACGTCGCGCCCGCGTCCGAAGAGCGATAGACGCCGATGTCGGTTCCGGCGTAGAGCGTGTTCGAGTCGGCCGGGTCAACGACGAAGGCGTTGACGGGCACGTCGGGCATCTGAGCGCCGCCGAGCGCCGTCCACGTCGGCGTCGCGCTGTTGAGGTTCGTCGTCTTGTAGACGTGGCCGCCCGCGTTGCCGAAGTAGGTCGAGAGCGCGACGTAGGCCGTGTTCTGGTTGTTCGGGTCGATGACGGCGCGCGAGATGTAGCGCGCGGGGATGGTGCCCGTCACGTCGGTCATCGTCGTGGCGCCGGTCGTCGTGGCGTAGACCTTGCCGTTGCGCAGGCCGACGATGCGGACGTTGTCGTTCTGCACCGAGATACCGATGGCGCTGACCGCGACGCCCGAGGCGAAGGTCTGGCTGACGGCCGTCATCGTCGTGCCGCTGTTGGCCGAGCGGTAGAGTTTGTCCGTGCCGAAGTAGACCGTGTTCGGCGTGCCCGGCCCGAGGGCCATCGGCGCGTAGAAGAGGACGGCCGTGTCCGAGCAGGAGATGCCGTTGTTCGACGTGCCGCCGTTGCAACCCATCAGGGTCCAATTCTCGAAAGCGGTCGAGCTGGTCGTCGTCCCGAAGCCCATGAGGGTTGAAGCGAGGGCGGTGGGGGCGGCCTGGTTGAAGTAGGTGTGGTACTGGCGGACGGTCGTCGTGTTCGTCGCGCTCTGGTCGATGAGCGCGTAGCCGCCGTCGCCGAAGTCGGTGCGCGTCCAGGTGCCGTCGGGGCGCTGGCGCTCGGTGCCGTTGTCCTGCGTGCCGCCGATGGCGTAGTTCGGGTCGATGGGGTGCAGCGCGAGCGACTGGAACTGCGTCGCGTTGAAGCCCGTGTTGTTGAGGCTCGTCCAGTTGGCGCCGCCGTTGGCGGACTTCCAGACGCCGCCGTCGCTGCCGAACCAGACGGTGTTGTTGTTCGACGGGTCAACCTCGATGGCGTGGCTGTCGGCGTGGAGGCCGTTCTGAATCTTGGCGAAGGTCGGGGTCGCGGCCGTCGCGTTGGTGGACTTCTTGAGGATGGCGTTGAGCGTGCCGTCGGCGTTGCCGCCGATGTAGAGGACGTTGGCGTTCGTCGGGTCAACGGCGATGGGCATGTCGTACGTGCACTGCGTGCCGCAGAAGCCGGTCGCGTTCGCGAGCGCCGCGGACCACGTCTGCCCGCCGTCGAGGGAGCGGAAGACCGTGCCGTTCGAGTCGCTCGAAGCGGCGTAGACGGTCGTCACGCCGCCGACCTTGTTGACGGCCAACTCGCCGCGCGCCGTGGCGGACGCGGTGCCCATCGTGAGCGTGCGCGTGAAGGTCGGCGTGGCGGCGAGCGCGTTGGTCGAGCGGTAGACGCCGCCGTCGTTCGCCGAGTTGAAGCCGTTAACGGTCGCGAGCATCGTGTTGGGGTTGCCGGGCTCGAACTCGATGTCGGTCACGCTGCGGTTGCCCGCGTTGGCGGTGTTGAGCGTAATCTTCTGGAAGGTCGCGTTGGCCGAGGTCGCGTTGGTCGAGCGGTAGAGACCGCGTCCGGCCGTCGCCGTGCCCGCGTCGCAACCCATGCCGCCGATGCCGTTGGTGACGCCGATGAAGATAACGTCGGAGTTGGTCGGGTGGACGACGATCTTCGAGATGGAGCGACCCGTCAACACGTCGTTGGCCGCCGTGTCCTGCGCGAAGGGGCCGGAGAGCGCGGGGGTCGAGCCGTCCGCGTTGTCGATGCGATAGACGCCGACGCCGAAGAATGAGTCGCAACTGAAGTTGCCTTCGCCAGTGCCGACGTAGAGGGTCGAGGGCTGCGACGGCGAGAGCGCGAGCGCGCCGACGGCGAGCGACTGCGAGTTGTCGAAGATGGCCGTCCACGTCTGGCCGCCGTCGAGCGTGCGGTAGACGCCGCCCTGCGCGGCGGCGACGTAGGCGATGTCGGAGTTGGTCGGGTGGACGGCGATGGCCGTGACGCGGCCGCTGACGGCGTGCGTGACGCCGAAGGTCTGGCCGTTCGGGATGGGCGCGGGGCCGACCGAGGTCCAGCCGGGCGCGCCGGCCATGGCGAAGTTCACGGTGCCGGCGGCGGAGGCGCCCGAGTCGTTCGTCGCGGTCTGAGCTTCGGCGGCGCTGGCGGCGGCACCCGTGACGGACGCGCCTTTGAACTCAGAGTCCTTCTTGTTTTTGCCCTGCTGGCGGTCAAGCTCGCGGATGGCGCGGCCGCGCGCGCCGGGGTCGAAGGGCCTGCCGCGCTCGACGCCACGGAGGCGGTTGACGTGCTCCTGGCGGCGCGAGAGATAGTCCTCCTTGCCGATGCGGCCGACCATGAAGCGCGGGAGGTCGGCGTCGTCCTCGCCCTCCTCTTCCTCGCGCTCGCGCCCCTTGAAGTGCGTCCGCGCGGACGAGCCCGAGGCGGCGCCCTTCGCGACGGCCTTGAAGATGACTTCGGCCTTCGAGTGAGACTCGCGCTCGCGCTCCCGTTCCTCTTCCTCTTCAAGTTCAGGCATGGTCGCCTTCACGATGAAGGAGCCCTTGTCGTCGGCCGTCGCCTGTATCGTGGCGCGCGCTTCGTCGTGGGAGCCCGAGGTAACGACAATCGTCACGTTCTCGCCCGGCTCGAAGTTGGAGCCGCTGAAGGTGACGGTCTCGCCCGGCTCGTAGACGCTCCTGTCCGTGGTGACGGTCGCCCTGTCGGCGGCGGGCGCGGCGGCGGCGCTCATCAGGCTGCCGACGAGACGGGCGGAGGTGGGGGCTGAAAGGGCGGCGGCGGCGGCGACCGCCAACAGGGCGAAGACGGCGACGAGGCGGAGACTCCTCTTCGGCGCGCGGGCGACGGTCTTGTGCGAAGGGGCGTTGACAGAGCGGGCTTTTCTCATCTGGGAGAACATTCCTTTCGTAACTGATTTACGGTTATCGATAGTAGGTGGAGGCGGCGACCGGCCGATGTCACCCCGTGAGGCGGGCCGGGTTACAACGGCTTACAAGAATCTGTGGTGCGTGACGGCGACCGTCGTGCGGTGGGTGCCGTCGGCCTGCGGCTCGGCGCGCAGGACGTTGCCGTGCAGCGCGACCGTGGCCTCGTGTATGTCCGCGACGACGAGGAGCCGGCGGCCGGCCTCGACGCGGCGCGCGAGCCGGAGGTCGAACTCCGTCGCGCCGAAGTTGTCGATGATGGTCTGCGTGTGGAAGGTCGCGCCGGACGCGTCAACGCCGCGCACCTGCGCCGGGAAGAGGCCGTGGATGCGCGGCTCTGTGGGGTGTGTAAACACCAACGAACCGGGGCTGTCTGAGTCGGGTTGTTCCAATGACTGCTCCATCTGCGGGCACACTCCTTGACGTGAAACCGTCGCAGGATACGTGAAGGCCGCGCGGCGCACATCTACCCGATGTCACTTTCCGCGGGTACAAAAATCCCTCAATGCGCCGGGGCGGTCGGGACATTTGTACCGGCGTGCGTCGTCGTTGGTTTTTATTGAGTTTTAATGGACGCGGGCGCCGGAGTTCGGCTCAAACGGATGGTTTGACGAGGCCGTGCTGGTAGGCGTAGACGAGGAGGGCGAGACGGCCGCCCTTTATCTCAAGCTTGTCGTAGATGCGCGTCAGGTTGTTGCGGACGGTGGATTCGGCAACGTGCATCTGTTCGGCAATCTGCCGGTTGTCGAGCCCCTTGCCCAGGTGCGTGATGAGCGCGCGCTCGGTGGGCGTGAGCGAGGCGATCTTGGCGGCCTCGGGGTCAACGCGCTCGGCGCCCGCGCGCCTGCTCTCCATGAGCCGCTTGGCCGCGCCGGGCTCCAGCCAGTAGTCGCCGGTGCGGTGGACCTTCTCGATGGCGTTGAGCAACTCAGCCACGCCGTGCTCCTTGAGCACGACTCCCTTCGCGCCGAGTTCCATCGCGCGGTCGCGCTTCGACGTGTCGCGCAGCCCCGTCAGGATGATGACGCTCGCGGCCGGGGCCGCTTGAAGAATCTCGGGCAGCACGTCGAGGCCGCTCACGCCGCCGAGGTCGAGGTCGAGCACGACCACGTCGGGCAGTTCGCGCGCGACCGTCGCGACGGCGGCTTCGCGTTCGCCCGCGTCGCCGACGACGCGCATGCCGGGGCGGCTCTCGATGAACTCGCGCAGCCCGTCACGAATAATCTGGTGGTCGTCAACGAGCACGACGCGGATGGGTGGGGTCTGGGTCTCAGTCATGTGCCTTACATTCTATGCAGTCAAAGTGGAATCTCAACCGTCACGGCGGTCCTGTCTTCGCCGGCCGGCTCGACGCGGACGCGCCCGCCCAACTCGCTTGCGCGCTCCGTCAAAGACTTCGGCGTGAACTCGCGCGTCGCGTCGGGGCCGGCGGACGCGCCGTCGTTCTCGATGCGGATGAAGCAGTCTCTCTCGTTGCAACCCAGGCGGAGCGTGACGTGCGCGGCGCCCGTGTGTTTGCGGACGTTGCTGAGCCCTTCGTGCACGAAGCGTATCACCTCCGAGGCGAGCCGCGCGTTGACGCTGAGCGGCCCGTCACAATCGACGCGCACGTCGATGCCGTAGTCTTCGCCGAACTGCGCGGCGAAGCGGCGCACGGCCGCCGCGAGGTTGTCGTCGTGCCCGTCGGTCTCCTTCAACCCTCGGACGAAGCCGCGCAGGCCGTTGACCACGGCGACCGTGCTCTCGAAGAGTCGCTCAAGGTCTTCGGCCACGTCCGACGCTCCGGCCGCGACCTTGTTGCGAATGGCCGCCAGCCTGTACTGAAGACCGATGTAAGGCTGGATGACGCTGTCGTGTATGTCGCGCGCGAGCCGCTGGCGCTCCTGCTCGGCGGCGTTGGAGGAGAGCCGCTCAAGCAGACGGATGTTGTCGAGCAGCGGCGCGACCTGCATGACGAGTTGTTCAAGAAAGTCTACGTCCTGCTCTGAGAAAGTCCGGCGCTGCCCCGTCAGGTAGAGCCGTCCGACGACGCTGTTGCGGAAGTGCGCCGGGACGGTGATGAAAGACTCGGCCTCAAGTCGTCCCGCCAACGCCTCGACCTCGTCGCGCACGCCCGCGTTGCGCGGCGGGTCGAAGGCGAAAGGGATAGTCCTGCGTAAGCGTCTTTTGTAATAGCGCGCCGTGCGCCTCCCTTTGTAGACGACCGACACGTCTTCGGGCAATACGCGCAGCAGGCCCGCGAGTTCCGGGGGAATCTGCTCGACGTGCGCGGCCTGACCCTTGTCGCCGCGCGCGCTCGTCAGGAGGTAGTGCCTGTTGGCCTCGCGCGGCTCGGACCAGACGAGCAGACAACTCTCGGCCTCGTAGAAGGCCCGCAGCCTGCGCATGACCGAGCCGAGCGTGTGCGCGAGTCCGAAGCGCGGGTTCGCGAGACCCGACACCTCACGCAGCAGGTTCAGTTCGCGCTTGAGCCTTATCTCGCGGCCGCCCCAGTAGGCCATCATGTAGCCGAGCACGAAGAGGTAGGTCGGCCGCAGAAGAAACCGGTTCCACTGGAAGTGCGGCTCGGGCGGGGCCGTGTAGAAGCCCACGAGCGTGAACGACACCGCCGAGACGACGACCACGCTCAACCCCTCGCGGAACCCCTGCCGGAACGAGGCGTCGAGGACGGCGAAGAAGAAGAAGAAGAAGAAGACGCTGCCCGTCCCGCTGCTCAAAGAGATGAGGACGAGATAGCACGCGACATCGATCCACGGCGCGGCCTTCTCCCAGACCGGCGCGCCGCGAAGCGAGGCGAACAGGAGCGCCGCGCTGTAGAGGAGGTAGAGGGCGAGCGCCGCGTACGTTGCCACGACGAAGCGGTCGGGCTCCGAAGGGTCTACGCAGATGATGACGAGCGCCGAGAGCGACAGCACCAGCCGCATCAGGCAGACCAGACGGCCGTCAACCGACTCGGGCGTCAAAAGCGTTTCGTCTGTCGCGTGTGTGCCGGACGCGGCATCACTCACGGCCATCTAAACCCTCCTTGCCGTCGCCTCCACGCGCTACACAATCCGGCGGGCATGGTTTATGTTTGTGTCCCGGCTCTCGCGGACGTTCCCGAGCGCATCGTGTATGTTCGCGCATGAGCACCGTGGCGGAAACTTTAACAATCGAAAGGGGCGCAGGGGATGGGTGGAACGGCGGCCATTGTACTCATTATCGCCACGCTGTGTGTAGACGGAAACGCGGGCCCGCGCCTCGGCGCGGACGCCGCCCCTGATTCCGACGGCGCGGCGCGCCCGGCGCAGTCGAAACGCGTCAAGCGCCGTCGCGCTCCGACACGCCGCCGCACGCCGACGAACTCGACGGGACAGCGCCGCCCCGACCCTTCCAGTCAACCGGCGCACATGGCCCCGCAGCTCGAAGACATCCCTCCCGTCAAACCCTCGCCCAAAGTGCCCCCGAAGCCGGACAAGAGCAACCCCTCTTGAGCGAAGCATAGAAGCAATAGCCCTCCCTCACGGTCGGGCCACTGCCTCACAGGCGTCGTCTCACGGAACATCCCGCCTCCGCCGGTGTCTCTACTGTCGCCGCATGTATGGCCACAGTCTGCGCCGTTTCGCTCAAGAGAACCCATGCTCAAGATCAAAGGGCTGAAGAAGACGTACGGAAACCAGATTCGGGCTTTGAAGGGAATCGACCTCGAAGTCCCGAAGGGGATGTTCGGCCTGCTCGGGCCGAACGGCGCGGGCAAGACGACGCTGATGAAGATTCTGGCGACGCTGCTCGAACCCGACGAGGGCGTGGTCGAACTGGGCGGCCTCAATCTCGTCGCGCAGAAGGGCAAGGCGCGCCGCGCGCTCGGATACCTGCCGCAGGAGTTTGGGTTCTACCCGACCCTGACCGCCGAGCAGACGCTCGACTACTTCTGCCGTCTCAAAGGCGTCACCGACGCGCGCGAACGCAGGTCGCTCATCGACGCGCTGTTGGAGCGAGTCAATCTCACCTCGGCGCGCGGGCAGAGGGTCGGCGGCTACTCGGGCGGCATGCGTCAGCGTTTGGGAATCGCGCAGGCGCTCATCGGTCAGCCGCAACTAATCATCGTGGACGAGCCGACGGCCGGGCTCGACCCGGAGGAGCGCGTCCGCTTCCACAACCTCCTCTCGGAAACGGCGGGCGAGAACGCCGTGGTCGTCCTCTCAACCCACATCGTCTCCGACGTGTCGAACCTGTGCAGCCGCATGGCCGTCATCCGGCAGGGGGAGATTCTCGCGTCAAGCACGCCGGCCGAAGCGGTGCGGCGGTTGGACGGCTCGGTCTGGGAAGCGTCGGTGCCGCGCGAGAGCGTAGCGGCTTTCAAGTCGCGCTTCAAAGTCATCTCCTCGCAGACGTTCGACGGGCGTGTGCGACTGAGGGTCTTAGCCGATGGCGGCGCGCCGGGTGATGAGTTCAACCACGCGACGCCGACGCTCGAAGACTATTACTTAAGCCTCGTCAGCAGTACGGCGGAGGGGCGGCGCGGATGAGCAGTCTCACACGGACGCCCTTCGGCGCGGTCTTCCGGACCGAGGTGCTGCTCAACACGAAGCGCGTCGTCCCGTACGTGATGATGGCTCTCTTCGGCGTCAACGCTTGGCTCTGGTGGGCCAGGGGGGCGGCCACGCATTACGGATGGGCCACGAACGGCGACTTCTTCATCATGAGGAACTTCACCGGCTTCTCGTTCCTGACGCTGCCGCTCTTCACCGCCGTGTTGATGGGCGACCCCGTCATCAGGGACTTCCGCGTGGGCGTCAACCCGCTCATCCTTTCCAAGCCGGTCGGCCGCGCCGCGTACCTGCTCGGGAAGTTCTTCGGCAACTACTTCGTGCTCTTCTGTTGCCAGTCAGTCTTCGCACTGGCGCTCGTTCTGTTTCAGGCGTTCCGCCCGGCGGGGATGGTCGTCCTGCCCGCGCGCTTGACGCCGTTCGTGCTGCACTACCTGCTGCTGGTCGTGGTCTCGCACATGGTTCTCGGCGCGGTCTACTTCACCGTCGGGACGCTGACGCGCAGCCCGAAGCTCGTCTACGGCCTCGGCGTCCTGTTCTACCCGGTCTACATCACCTCAATGATTTTGTTGAAGCCGCTCCCGACCAATTGGCGCATCAGGCTCGACCCACTGCTGACAGTCTGGCCCGGCATCGTCCAGCAGTCGCACGGGGCGGAGTGGGAAAACGCCGCGTCGATCAATCAACTCACCTTCAACTACGACTCGGACGTGATTATCAACCGCGTGCTGTTTCTCCTCATCGCCGCGCTCAGCCTGACAATTCTCTACTTCCGCTTCACGCGCTCCGAGCCGACACGCGCCGATGGCGCCGTCACGCTGCTCGACCTCTCGGGCGAAAGGGAGACGGTCTTCGCGGGTGAGGATGGGCGGCAGTCAGAGTCACCCATCGAACCCTCGCACCCGCTCGCGCGGAGGGTGGACATCCCCGTGGTGAGGCCGGCGGAAGAGGGAGCCGGGACTTACTTGAGTCAATTGGTCGCGGCCCTCGGCGTGGAGTTCAGATTGCTGCGCGCCGAGCGCGGCCTGATCATGCTGGCGCCGCTGGCCGTCGCCTTCTCGACGCTGGAGCTGCTCTTCCGCGTTGACCCGGAGGGCTCCTACTCGGGCGCGTACGCGAGCGGCACCGCGAAGACCTCGCTGCTGTTCCTCATCGCCCTCGTCGTCTTCTACACGGGCGAGGCGATGCACCGCGACCGCGAGGTGAGAATCGAGCCCGTGCTGTGGAGCGTCCCGGCCCCGAACTTCGTCCTGCTGCTCTCGAAGTTTTTCGCGACGCTATTGATGTCCGTCTCGCTCATCGCGCTCATCGGACTGACGGCCTTCGCGATACAACTCTTGAAGCGGGATACGCCCGTCGAGGTTTTCGCCTACCTGACCGTCTACGCGTGGATTCCGCTCCCGAGCGTCGCACTCGTGGCGGCCCTCTCCATCGCGCTCAACGTTCTGCTGCGCGATAAGTACGTGACGTACGCGTTGAGTTTCGCCGTCGTCGGCGGGCTCTTTTATCTCTACACGCAGGGCTACAACCACTGGCTCTACAACCCCGTGCTCCACGGCCTCTGGTCCTACGCGGACCTCGCGGGAACGTCCGGCGCTCACACGCCCATCCTGACGCACAGGGTCTACTGTCTCGCCATCACATGCATGTCGCTCGGGCTCGCGCACCTCTACTTCCCGCGCAGGTTGGAGAGGGGGCTCGAAGGCGAAGGGCCGCTCGGCAGCAACGGCTGGTCGATTCTCGTGACCTGCGTCGCGCTGGTCGTCGCCGTCATCGCGGGCGTGCTGCTTCTACTGCCGCAGGTTTGAAGTCGAAGCTGAAACAGACGGCCCGGTTCAGATGCAGGAACGACTTTTCTTCGTCCCTATTCGCACGTACAATCTACACAGTTCCCCTTAAAAAGTTGGTTTGAACACGCGGCTCCGAGACGGTAAACGACCTCACCGACCGCTCCGCAACGAGAGCCGGGAGAGGGATTATTAACATGATAACAGTCGCCGGAATCTTCGAGTCGCGCGCCGACGCGGAACGTGCGGCGGAGCAACTTCGCGTGGCCGGCATCGCCGACGAGCATTTAACGCTGCTCGCGCCGGACGCTTCGGAGGGTGAGGTTGAAGAGAAAGTGTTGACCGTCGAGACCACGGCGCCGCATGCGGGCGAGAAGGTCGGTTCGGCCGTCGGCCGTGGGCTCGGCATCGCGGGCGGCATCATGATCGGCGGCGCGGTCGGCAGTTTCCTGGTGCCCGGCGCCGGGGCCGTGCTTGCGGCGGGTGCGCTCGGCGCGGCATTGCTCGGCGTGGGCGGTAAGGCGGCGGGCCGCGCGGCGGGCCACGCCGTTGACGAGGCGGTCATCAGGTCGCGCCTGCACGACGAACTGCACGTCTTTGAAGAAGCACTCAGGTCGGGCAGGACGGTCGTCGTGGCGCTCGCGGCAGACGACGAGCGCGCGGCGGCGGCGCGGGCCGAGTTGTCGCGGGCCGGGGCGCTCTCGCTCGAAGAGGCGCGGCGCATCTGGTGGGAGGGGCTGCGCTCGGCCGAGGCGGAAGAGTACGCGAGTCGCGGGCAGGACTTCGCGGCCGACGAGCCGCTCTTCCGGCGCGGCTTCGAGGCGGCGCTCCATCCGCGTTCGCGCGGCCGTGGGTTCGAAGAGGCTTCCGACTTTCTGCAAGAGCGTTACAACGACGACCTCGAAAGCGAAGCCTTCCGGCGCGGGTACGAGCGCGGGCAGACGCATCAACGAGGTCTGACGGGCGAGCCCGCGTCCACGCAAGGGCTTCCCCCCTCGGCCAATCCCTCAAACTGGGTTGACCATGAGGACTAAGGTCGGGCAAGTGATACTTAACTGAGTATCGTTTGAATGAAAGTTGATGGTTAAAGAAGCAGGGTCCACCGACAGCGATTCGGGAGCGGCGTCAGTCGCGACGGCGCTCTCGCGCGGCGAGGGGCGCGAGGCGGTCTTACGCACGGCGGTCGAGTTGTGGGCCGGCGCTTCGACCGGCGTCTCTTCACGACGCCGTGGGGAGGTTTTGCGGAACAAGCGGAAGGTCGTCGAAGCCTTCTTCGGGTGGGTGCGGAAGAGCCCGCGCGACGTGGAGCCGGCGGACGTGAGCGCGTGGTGCGAAAGCATGAGGGATGAGGGCAAGCGCCCGGCCACCATCTACGCGCGCGTCTCGTTCCTATCGTCGTTTTACCGCTGGGCGTTGGGGCAGCCGGAGGTCGGCGGTCACTTGCGTCAGAACCCGGCGCTGCTCGCGCGGCCGAAGCGCGCGCGGCCGTACCAGACGGAGGCGACGAAGGCTTGGACCGATGAAGAACTGCGCGCCGTGACGGAGGTCGTCAACCGCAAGGCCACGGGCGGCGCCCTCGTGGCGAAGCGTGACCTTGCGTTGCTGCTGCTCTACACGAGCACGGGGCTGCGTCGTGAGGAGGTCATCTCGCTGCGCGGGCGCGACGTGACGGTCGAAGATGACGGGCTCGTCATCGGCGGTCTGGTCAAGGGCGGTCGCTACCGCGCGAGGGAGGTGCGCGACCCGGAGGTGCGCGCGGCGCTGCTCGGATACCTCTCGGCGGCGAAGCGTCTGCACGTGCTGAAGACCGACGCGCCGCTGTGGACGCGCCACGACAACCCGAGGCTGGCGGGCGACGCGCTCACGTCTCACGCCTTCGTCCGCAACCTGAAGCTCTACGCGCGCGCGGCCGGACTGGGGCACGTGCACCTGCACCAGACGCGGCACACGTACGCGCGCATCGTCTCGGAAGAGACGGGGTCGATGACGGCCACGCAGGACGCGCTCGACCACGCGGACCTTTCGACGACGGCCGTCTACGTGCAACGAATCGCCGTCAAGCGCGACCTGCACAGCGCCGCCATCGCGCGCCGTCGCAGAGGCGGCGACGACTGAGCGTTACTGAAAAAGAATCAACCACGGAGACACGGCTTTAAGAATTTGAAATCTCAACTTTGAAATTTCAAATCGTCTTAAGCCGTGTCTCCGTGCTCTATCCCCTCACACTCGTTCAACTGAAAACAGCTTTAGAGTGCCTTCAGGAAGGCTACGAGGTCGGCGCGCTCCTCGGGGTTGAAGCTGAAGCCGAGGAACTGCTCGTAGTGACCTATCACGTCTTCCAGCGTCGCCGCCGAGCCGTTGTGGAAGTAGGGCGCGCGCGCGGAGAGCGCACGCAGCGTCGGCGTCTTGAAGCGGCCGAGGTCGTTCCAGCGGCCGGTGATGTTGCCCTGTCCCGCGTCGGTCAACTGGCGCGTCTCGCCCGTCGCGCGGTTGCGGAAGGTGTAGAGCGGGAGGTCGGGCGCGCGCACGTCGGCGGACGCGACGCGCACGTCGAACAGAAGGTTGTTGACGTTGGTGCCCACGTTCACGGCGTTGTGACACGAGTTGCAGGTGCGGCCCGTGGCGCTGGTCTTTGTGTTGAAGACCTCCTGGCCGCGCGCGATCCGCGCGCGCCGTGGGTTGCCGTGGTCGGCCCACGCGTCGAAGAGGTCGAACCGGCCGGCGCTCCTCTGCATCTGTGAAAGTGCCTCGGGGCCGCCGCGCGCGCCGTCCGAGTCGAGACGCCCGACGCCCGGCACGAGGAGTTGCGCGGTGAACAGCGACTCGGTGAAGTTGGCGATTTGTTGAACGACCTCCTCGGGGGCGGGCTGTCCCTGCTGCGGGCCGGTGACGTTGCGCCTTATCTGGTTGGAGAGCCCCGCGTGGATGTCAGTGCCGACCAGTTGATGGTCGCGCTCCCGAGCGGGTGGTTGATCGTCGGCATGACGCGCCGCCAGTGGACGAGCCGGTTGAGGTTCGCGAAGCCGTGCGGGTCTTCGACGCCGATCAAGTCCCACTCGCGCACGAGCGAGCCGTCCTCCCTTCTCGTCGCCAGCGGGGCGCCGCCCCTGCGGAAGACGCCGCGACTGAGCAGCATGCTGTAGGAGGCGAGGAGTTGCTCTTCGGTGGGCTCGGCGGGCATCGCGTCCGGGTTGTTGGCGTCGAGCTTGTTGAAGATGGGGTGCTTGCCGTCGGTCTCTCCGAACAGGCGTTGCAACGTGCCCGGGTTGATGCCCCAAGCCTCTTCGGGGATGTGACAGGTGGCGCAACTGCGGCCGTTGCTGCCCTGCGCTTGAAAGTATTCGCCGGTAAGCTCGACCGAGCCCTGCGTGCTGAACGTGGCGGCCGCGCCGTTCGGGTTCGGCGCGGGGCGGTTGTTAGGGATGGTGTCGGCGCCCGCGCCGGCCTGCGCGACCCGCGCCGGCAACGCATACGCGAGCCCGAGCGACAACAGGCCGAGCGCGAACGCGGCGGCCGTCGCCCGCAGCCGGCGACCGTTACTGTCAGAGCTATCTCTCTTCATCATAATCTTCTCCTGCAACGATGTTCATTCTTACGCCGGGAGCGCGGGCATCCCTGCCCACGCTCCCGGGGAGAAGGTGCACTCCTCGAATCAGTTGGACGCGCGGTAGAAGTAGTACTCGGCGGTGTAGGGCACGCGGGCCTCGGCGCCGACCTGCGCGCCGGGCGCGGTGGGCGCGACGCCGCCCGTGGTGTTGACGCGCTGAATGAAAGTCACGCCGTTGAAGATGCCGGGGCCGTCGGTCGTCACATCTTCCAGCAGCAGCCAGGGGATGGCGTTCGCGTCCGGCGTGCAGCCCGTGTTCAGCACGCGCTTGCCGACCACGCGGCTCCCGCTGTTGCTCTCCCACGTCGGGCCGCCGTAGTGCGTGCCGACGAGCCCACGGAAGCCCGCGTCGGCGTAGAGGTTCGCCACGGGGCCTTCGAACACCCACGCGGCGCCGTTCCACTTGTAGACCTGCACGCCGAGCGCGTAGGCGTGGAAGGCGACCTCGTTGCCCGCCTCGACCTGTATGCTCTGGCAGAGCGGCAGCGGCAGGTCGGGCGTGCGCGTCCCCTCGTTGGCGCGCGCGGACTGCGCCGCGAACGTCGCCACGGCGAGCAGGAGGAACAGTCTGGTGATGATGTTTGCTTTCGAGTTACGCATGATTTCTCTCCTTATGTGTCGGAATTAATTGTTGCAGTTTGCGGGCGCGGCGTGCGTCGCCGCGTCAGTTTTGCCGAAGTGGACGGGCACGATCATCGGCACGCGTTTCTGGTAGCGCCTGTACACGTCGCCATGCGCGCGCACGAGGTCTCTCTCTTCAAACTGAATCGCCATGAAGATGTAGAGGGTCGTCGCCATCGCGAAGAAGAGGTGTGCGGCCGTCATCGTCGGCGTCGCCCAGAACGCGAAGAGCCAGCCGAGATAGAGCGGATGACGGACGTGGCGATAGAACGCCGGAGTCCTGAACTCAAGGTGCGTGTACTCCCTGCCGAGCAGGTAGAGATAGACCTGCCTGAGCCCGAAGAGATCGAAGTGGTTGATGAGGAACGTGCTGCTCAGGACCAGCAGCCAGCCCACGACGCAGAGCGCGTGAATGACGACGCGGAGCGCCTGGCCCTCCACGTCCCACATCACCCCGCCCATCGGCTGCCACTGCCAGAACAGGACGAGCAACGCGAGCGAGGAGAGAAGCACATAGGTGCTGCGCTCGACCTGTTCGGGGACGAGGCGCGTCCACGCGCGTTTGAAAGAGGGCCGCGCCATCAGGCTGTGCTGGACGGCGAATAAGGCGAGCAGCCCCGCGTTGACGAGAAGGGCTTCGCCGAGCGGGCCGGACGGACCGGAGTCGATGGACTTCGGGACGGCGAGGTTGCCGATGAAGCCCACCGCGTAGAGGAACGTGCCGAAAAAGATGCAGTAAGAGATGACGCCGTAGATGAATGCCGCGAGTCGATCAATCATGATTTTTCCTTTCTCCAAACACGAAGGGGGAAGTTGCCGAACTCGCGGGCGTATTACTGCTGAGTTGAAAATTTTTTCGACGAATTTTTTTACCTTCATCGTGATCCCTCTCGCGGACTGTTTACGCGTTAACGTTCGGAGGGATTAACCCGACGACCCTCCGAACGCCCCTACACCTCGCCGAACCGACTCGCCATATGGGGGTTCGTCTAATGACGTTCAAGCTCCGCGCCGCGCTCTGCACGCTGTCCCTGTGCCTGAGCCTCTTCGGTCCCGCCCGCGCCCAGTCGCCACAAGTTCCCGTTACGCACACGAAGTCTGAAGTGAAAGAGTTGGCCGTGGCGCTGACGCGCGCCGGGTCGGAGGAGGAGCGGGAGCGTCTGTTGGAGCGCAACAAGGACTCGGCCGACGACGCGCTCCTCGCCGCGTTGAAAGGGATGGCCGAGCCCCTCGTCCAGAAGGGCGATTACAACGAGGCGGTCAGAATCTCGAAGGTCGCGCTCAGGGTCGCGGAGCGGAGCGGGGACCGCGCGCGCGTCGGGAGCGCGCTGTGCGATGTCGGGTCGATATACAGCCGCCGGAATCCGCCGACCGAGGCGTCGGAGTACCTACAGAAGAGCCTCGCCGTCTTCGAGGAGGTCGGGGACAAGAAAGGGAAGGCGCGGGCGCTGCAAGCGTTGGGCGTCACCTACGACACGCAGAGGCGCTACGAGCTGGCCGTCGAGACTTACGAAAAAAGTCTGGCGCTCAGTCAAGAGGTCGGCGACCGGCAACTGACGGCGCTGACTCTCAACGGCCTCGGCGTGTCGCACTCCGCGTTGGGCCACTACGAAGTGGGCCTTGAGTTCTATCAGAAGAGCCGCGCCATCAGCGAAGAGTTGGGCGACAAAGACACGCTCAACATGACGTTGAGTAACATCTCGATGTACTACTCGGCGCGGGGCCGCTACGCGGAGGCGCTGGGCTACCTGCACCGGAGCCTCAAGGTCATCGAGTCGATGGGGGATGCCGCCGACCGCCGGAGCCTTGCCTACAAGTATCAGAACATCGGCCTCATCTACAGGCGTCAGGGCAGCCACGACCAGGCGCTCACGTACGCGCGGAAGAGCCTCGCCATTCTGGAAGAGATTGAAGACAAGTTTGGGGTCGCGAACTTACAGAACAACATCGGCGTCATCTACAAATCGCAGGGGCTCGCCAAGCAGTCGTTGGCGTGGTTTCAGAAGAGCCTGCAACGCTGCGAAGAGTTGAAGCACAAGCCGTGCACGGCCCGGAGCTTTAATAACATCGGCGACGCTTACCGTCTGCTCGGGCGCTACGAGCAGGCGGAGGTGATGCTTTTGAAGGGGCTCCGCATGCGCGAGGAGGGGCGCGACCGTGGGGCGATAACGTTGTCGCTGAACAACCTCGGGCGGTTGTATGAGGACCAGGGCCGGCACGCGTCGATGCTTGAGGTCAGCCGCCGGGCCGCTGAGTTGAGCGAAGGGCTCAACGACGCGGAGGAGCTTTGGAAGGCGCAGGAGCGCGCGGGCCGCGCCCTCCACGCGCAGGGCGAGCCGGCGGAGGCGCGGCGGAGTTTTCTCGCCGCCATCGCGACGGTCGAAACACTGCGGCGGCAGGTCGCGGGCGGCGAACAGCAGCAGCAGAGCTTTCTTGAGAACCGGCTCTCGCCGTGGCTCGGCATGGTCGAACTGCTCGTCTCGCGGAAGGAGTACGCGGAGGCGCTGACGTTTGCCGAAGCGTCGAAGGCGCGCGTGCTGCTCGACGCGCTCCAGACGGGGCGCGCTGACCTCCGCCAGACACTCTCCGAGCAGGAACGGCGGGAGGAGGAGGAGCGGCGGCTCCGACTCGTCACGCTCAACTCACAACTTACCGGCGAGGCGCGGCGCGACAAGCCCGACGCGGCGCGCGTGGCCGCGTTGCGGGCCGAAGTCGAGAAGGCGCGTCTGGAGTTTGAAGACCTTGAGACGCGGCTCCACACGGCGCACCCCGAACTGAAAATCCAACGCGGCGAGGCGCCCGTCATCACCGCGAGAGAGTTGACGGCACTGCTGCCCGACACGTCGAGCGCGCTGCTCGAATACGTCGTGGCCGACGAAGCGACCTACCTGTTCGCCGTCACGAAGGCGGCGGACGAGTCGGAGGCGGAAGTGCGCGTCTACACGCTGCCGGTCAAGCGTGAGGAGATCGCGCGACAGACGGAAGCGTTTCGGCTGCAACTGGCCGGGCGCGACCTCGGCTTCAGGACTTCGGCGGGCAAACTCTACGAGCTACTGCTCAAACCCGCCGAAGCGCAACTGCGGGGCAAGACCAACCTCGTCATCTCGCCGGACAACGCCCTCTGGGATTTGCCGTTTCAGGCGTTGCTGAGCGGCTCGAACCGCTTCCTGCTTGAAGAAGCGGCGGTCGCCTACGCGCCGTCGCTGACCGTGTTGCGCGAGATGTCGAAGCGGCGGAGGGAGCCGGCTCCGGATGATGCTCCGGCCACGTTGCTGGCGCTCGGCAACCCGACGCAGGCGAGTGCGGCGGGCGGCGGCACGGCGTCAACGGCGCCGGCCCTGCGCGACGGTAAGCTCGCACCGTTGCCGGAGGCTGAGCAGGAAGTGAAGGCGTTGGGGCGTCTCTACGGCGCCGCGCGGAGCAAGGTCTACACGGGCGCGGAGGCGCGCGAAGACCGCGTCAAGAGCGAGGCGGGCCGGGCTCGAATCCTTCACTTCGCCGCGCACGGACTGGTCAACAACGCCTCGCCCATGTATTCGCACCTCGCGCTGGCCTCGGGCGGCGCGGGCGAGGACGGACTGCTCGAAGCGTGGGAGTTGACGCGACTTAACCTGAAGGCAGACCTCGCCGTGCTCTCGGCCTGCGAGACGGCGCGCGGACGCACGGCGGCGGGCGAAGGCATGATCGGCCTCTCCTGGGCGATGTTCGTCGCGGGCGTGCCTTCAATCGTCGTCAGCCAGTGGAAAGTCGAATCGGCCGGCACGCGCGACCTGATGGTGAGCTTCCATCGCGGCCTCATCTCGCCGCCGACGGGTGGGAAGGTGAAGCCGACGAAGAGCGAAGCCCTGCGGCAGGCGGCACTGAAGCTGTTGAAGAATCCAGAGACCAGCCACCCGTTCTACTGGGCCGGCTTCGTGTTGATGGGTGAAGGTAGATAGGAATTTGAGATTTCAAATTCAAACTTACTCATTCCGGCGTCGCAGGGCTTGAACCTGTCGGAGCAGGTTGCGAGCGAGTTCGGAGTCGGGGTTCGCTCTTTGCAGCAGGCGCAGTTCCTGTTCCGCCTCTTTGAGCAGCCCGGCCTCGGCGTAGAGCAGTCCAAGCGTCAGGTGGGATGAGGGGTGAGCGCGCCGCGCCCGCGCAATCTCGTCCGCCTTCGCGCGGTCGAGGACGCGGAACTTTGCCTGCGGCGCGGGCGGGCGCGGTGATTTGACCTCTTCGCCGTCTTTAACGGCCTTCACCTGCCACGAATAGACCTTGCCGCGCGTGAGTGTCTGCGTCGCCGCCCACGAACGTCCGTTGAGTTGCGGGCTCGTGGCGACGAGGTTGAAACCCTCGTCGTAGACCTCGACGACGTAGCCGGTCGCGCCGTCCAACAACGACCATTGGAAGGTTGGGCGGTCGCTCAACAGAACGCTCCCGACGGGGTCTTGCACGTTGAACCCGCCGCCCTGCGTCTCCGAACTCATCAACGAACTCCCCGGCCGCGTGAGACCCTTGAGCTGTGGCGACCTTTCGAGCCGACGGCCGCCGAGCGCCTCCTTCAACATGTTCCTGTATGCGGGCGGCAGGTTGTCCGCGCCCGAGAGCGCGCCTTCACGGTCGAGGGACAAGTGGCCTCCGCCGTCGTTGAGTTGTGCGACCACGGCCGCCGGTTCGGGCTGCGTCGGCGTGGGCACGGGCTCCGTCGGCGTCGGCGCGACGGCCACGGGGGCGGGTTGCGAGGCGGGCGAGGGGCCGACGACGACCTCCTGTCTCGGCGTCGTCTCACGCGTCGCACGCCAGACGAGCCAACCCGCGACGGTCAGAAGGATGACCGCCAGCGCCGCGCCGAAGGCCGGCATCTGAGACAGACGGAAGAGGTCGGGAAGAGAAGCAAACACCCGCCACCAACGACCTTCGTTCGAAGAGGGAACGGCGGGCGAAGTGTGGACGAGCGCGGGTCGGTACTCGTGTCCGAGCGTGGGCGTGACCTCTTCCTTGAAGGCGCGCAGGTCTTCGATTGAGAGGGCGCAGTGCTCGCAACTGCTCAAGTGGTCCGAGGCCGTCCGAAGCTCTTCAACGCTAAGCGTCCCGTCAACATAAGCGGCCGTCTGCGCGGCCGTCAGGTGCTCGCGCATCCCTTCGACGGGAGAGAGTTCGGCCGTCTCGCCGAAGAGTTCGGAGCGCAGGGCGAAGAAGGACGTGTCGCCGTCCGCCGCGCTCGCGACGCTTCGTCGGCAAGCCTCGCAAACGTCGAGGTGGTCACTGACCGACAGCAGTTCCGAAACCTCTAACTGCCGCCGTCGATAACCCTCGAACTGTTCCTGGGTCAGATGTTCGACCAATGCTCCACCAAGCTCGCGGCCGGGGTGCGGGCCGCCCTTCACACGGTTAAGTTGACGAAAGTCGGCGCATATTACCAACGACTTTTTTAGATGAAACCCTTCAGGCGCCGCGCCAGACGCTCGCGCCCGGACTTGCGCGCGTTGATGACCTGCTGCCGCGTCAGCCCGAGCAGTTCGGCAATCCTCGCGTCCTCAAACGGCAGCTCGTTCCACAGGCGCGCGAGGCCGTCCGCGCTCATCCCGAGCGCGTCGGCCAGTTGCCGCAACGACGCCACGCCCGTCGCGGGGAAGAGTGTAATACAGCCGAAGCCGCTCGCGTCTTTCAGGTTCAGCAGCAGCGCCGCGCGCTGGTTGGGCGGGAGTTGTTGCAGCTCTTCCCAGAGCCTTTGCAGGAAAATCCGCTTCTCGATCTGCCACGCCGGGTCCGACTCACCGGCGGCGGGAACGAGCGAGGCCGCGTCCTCATTCTCGGGCAGCGATTCGATGGGCTGGTCCCTGATGCCGAGCAGCGATGCGAACGCGCTCACCAACTCGTCGAACTCGACCGGCCCGCCGAGGTGATTGAAGAGCGCGGCCAGCGCGTCGGCCAACTCATGCTGACGCCCGCCCTTGATGACTCGGACCTGTTCCGCGAGCCCCGACGATTCCGACAACTCGCCGAGCCGCGAAGCCGGCACGGCCTTCAACGCTCCCTGCCACGCCGCGAAGCCTGCCACGAGTTTTCCCTCTTCGCCCTGCCACAGCGCCAGCCCGCGCTGCCGCGTCAGAAGATAGTTGAGGCGGTTCTTGAGCGCGTGACGTTCGGGAAACTGGCGACGCATCCAGCCCGAGCATGTCCTGTGCGCGATGACGGCCGCCATGCCGCGCACGTCCGCGATGGGATGGCCGTCGGGCCGTCCGCGAAACTGCCGCAGCCGCGTCAGCAGTTGCAGCAGCGCCTCCTGGCAGAGGTCGTCGGCCTCCGCCCTCTGGGTCGCGCGGTGCGGGTTGAGGTGGAGCTTGTAGCGGATGACGCCTTTAATCACAGGCTCCGCGTGCGTGGTGATGAGCTGTGAGAGGATTTCGTCGGCGCGCTCGTCGCCGGACTCCCGCAAGAGGGGTTCGAGCAGCGGGTCTATTTTGTCCTGCGACTTTTCCATCCTTCAACTGGCAGCAGTTTACATGCACCGAACGGCTTTGCATATAAATTCATAAATTCGTACCGGCTTGCGTCTATGAAACCGAAAGGGGCGCTGTGAGCGTATCGCATAGCAGCGTCGAATCAAGAGCGGGTGCCGGCGGATTTCGTCGGCGGTCCCGTTTGACTTTTTGAACGTTTCAGCTTAGACATAACCTCGCCAGGAAATTAACTGCCCCTTGCACCTCATTCAACCCCTGAAAGGAGACTTGATAGATGGCAGACACGACAGACAACGCCCGCCACGACTCCGCGTCGCAGGCCGGGAGCCTCCCCTTCTTCGCGCGCTTTCTCGAAGGCCAGCGCGGCGAAGAGCGCAGCGCCGCGACGACGAAGTTCCCCTCGGACCTCGACGAGTTTGTGACCCACAAGTACCCGTCCGACGGCGACGACGATAACCCGCCCGTCGAAGACGCGCTCTTGGCGGCACCGGCGCGGCCGATGACGCTGAAGTACCCGTCCGACCGCGACGAGATAGAGCCGTTCCTCGACGGATCGACCGACGACGGCAACACCCTCAACGCGGCGTCGGCGAGACCGATGACGTTGAAGTACCCGTCCGACCGCGACGAGTGGGACCCGTTCTTTGAAGCGCCGACCGAGGACGGCGGCACCCTCAATGCGGCACCCGCGCGGCCGATGACGTTGAAGTATCCGTCCGACCGCGACGAGATTGATTGGTCCCACGGCAACTAACACAACGACCCGTCATACATCGCCGGCTCGCGGCCCCGCCAGGACGACGCGGGCCGGCGCTTCAAAACATCTCGTCTCCGACACATGACCCCGGCACAATCGCGCGACGCCGTACTGCTGCTGACGCACGGCGCCGACTACTACACGATCGATCTGGTCGCCGATGCGCTCAAGCGCAGGGGCGCGCGCCCCTTCCGCCTGAACACGGAGCAGTTCCCGGCCACGGTCAAACTCTCCGCGCGACTGGGTAACGACCGCGCCGCGCACCTCATCACGTACGAGGGCGCGCGGCTCTCCGCCGAAGAGGTGCGTGCCGTCTGGGCGCGCAAGCTCTGGACGCCGAGGATGGACGCGGACCTCGACGAACGCTTCCGCGCGATGTGCGTGCGCGAGTCGGTCGCCGCGTTCGAGGGGTTCATTGACGCGCTGCACGGGGCGCGCTGGGTCAACGATTTACAGCGCGAGCGCGCGGCCGAGAACAAGCAGCGTCAACTGCGCGTCGCGGCCGCCGCCGGCCTGCGCGTCCCGCGCACGCTCGTCACCAACGACCCCGAAGCGGCCCGGCAATTCTTCGAAGAGACGGAAGGCCGCATGGTTGCGAAACTCCTCCGGCCGATCACAATCAGCATGAACGCCGACACGGATTTCGTCTACACGAGCCGCGTCAGCGCCGCTGACCTCGCCGACGCCGACTCGCTCCGGCACAGCCCGATGGTCTTTCAGGAGTTGATTCCGAAGGAGCGCGAACTGCGCGTCGCGTGGGTGGATGGCGAAGCCTTCGCGGGCGCGCTCGACGCGAGCGGCACGTCGCGCGGACAGATAGACTGGCGGCGGGCCGCGCCGCAAGAGTGCAGTTGGGAGACGGCCGAGCTACCGGCGGAAGTCTCGCACGGCCTGCGGACGTTGATGAAGGAACTAGGGCTCGTCTTCGGCGCGGTTGACATCATCCGCACGCCCGAGGGCGAGCACATCTTTCTCGAAGTCAACCCCGGCGGCGAATGGGGCATGCTCGAACGTGACCTCGGATTGCCCATCTCCGAAGCCATCGCCAACGCGCTGCTGACAGCTTAATTCTTATGACGAACGTTCTCATCATCACTAAGAGCGACGACAACGAGAGCGTCTCGTTGGTCGCGAAGGCCATCGAGAGCAAGGGCGGCAGGGCCGTCCGTTTCGACACGGACCGCTACCCGACCGAGGTGCGTCTGTCGACATACTACGGCGGCGGCGGCGAGGAGCGTCTGACGCTCACGAACGAGGATGGCGAGTTCGATTTGCGCGAGATAGAGGCCGTCTGGCACCGGCGTCTTAACTTCGGCGCGCGCATCCCGCAGGCGCTCGACAAGCAACTGCGCCACGCCTCGCTCACCGAGACGCGCGCCGCCGCGCAGGGGATGCTGGCAAGTCTCAAGGCGTTCCGCATGGACGCCGTGCGCCACATCCGCCACGCCGAGAACAAGCAGCTACAGTTACGTGTCGCGCGCGAGGTCGGGCTCGACATCCCGCGCACGTTGACGACGAACGACCCCGCGGTCGTCGGCGCCTTCGCCGCTGAGTGCGAGGGCGGGATGGTGACGAAGATGCTCTCGTCCTTCGCGGTCTACGAGGGCGGGCAGGAGTTGGTCGTCTTCACGAACCCCGTGCGCGCGGAAGACCTCGCGGACCTCTCGGGCCTGAGTCTCTGCCCGGCGACGTTTCAGGAGTCAGTGCCGAAGGCGCTTGAGCTGCGCGCGACGGTCGTCGGCCGGCGAATCATGACGGCCTCGATCAACTCGCAGTCGTCGGAGCGCGCCGCGAACGACTGGCGGCGCGACGGCCTCCGCATGATTGAAGAATGGAAGCCCTACGAGCTGCCGCGTGATGTCGAAGAGAAGATCATGCGGCTGATGGACTACTTCGGTTTGAACTACGGCGCCATCGACCTCATCGTCACGCCCGACGGGCGGCACGTCTTTCTCGAAGTGAACCCCGTCGGCGAGTTCTTCTGGCTCGAACTCTACGCGGGCCTGCCCGTCTCGGACGCCATCGCGGACGTGCTGCTCGGTCTCGCGCCTCGCCGCGAGGTCGCCTCGCCTCAAACTTAAACCCTTCTTAATTCCTTCCTCGCTCCGGCGTCGTCTGTTCTATAATGGACGAAACGCCGAGCAATACCTTTTTCAAGAACGCGGCCGACAGCATGTCGGCGAGCGCAGGGTAGAGTGTAGAGCTTTCCCATCCCTCTAATTGAGAAGGGAGCCGTATGCACTTCGTCATCTTCGCGGCGCCGTTTTTCACGGACAATGCGCACCGCTTCATCGAGGCGACGGTGAGCCAGCCGGGCGTGCGCGTGGCCGTCATCAGCCAGGAGCCGCAGGAGCATCTGGCCGCGCACCTGCGCGACCGTCTCGCGGCACACTGGCGCGTCGAAAACATCTTCGACCCCAATCAACTGGCGCACGCGGCGCGCACGCTCTCGGCGCACTTCGGCCCGGTCCACAGGCTCTACGGCGCCTACGAGCAGTTGCAGGTTCCGCTCGCGGAGGCGCGCGCGATGCTGGGCGTCGAGGGGATGAGCGTCGAGGCGGCGCACAACTTCCGCGACAAGTCGCGCATGAAGGACGTGCTGCGCGAGGCCGGCGTCCCGTGCGCGCGCCACCGTCTCGCGCACGATGAAGCGGAGGGCTGGCGCTTCGCGGAGGAGGTCGGCTACCCGCTCGTCGTCAAGCCTCCGGCGGGGGCCGGGGCGCAGGGCACCTTCCGCGTGGACGACGCGGGTGCGTTCGGCGAGGCGCTCAGAATCTCGGCACCTTCACGGCAGCAGCCGGTTTTAATCGAAGAGTTCATTACCGGCGAAGAGCACTCGCTCGAAACCATCACAGTCGGCGGGCGCGCGGTCTGGCACTCGCTGACGCACTACCACCCGACGCCGCTCGAAGTACTACGCAACCCTTGGATTCAATGGTGCGTGCTGCTCCCGCGTGAGATTGATGAGCCGCAATATGACGACATCCGTCACGCGGCGGAGGCGGCGCTCAAGGCGCTCGGCATGGAGACGGGGCTCACGCACATGGAGTGGTTCCGCCGCAGGGACGGGAGCGTCGCCATCTCGGAGGTCGGCGCGCGCCCGCCGGGAGCGCAGATCACGACGCTCGTCTCGCGCGCGCACGACATAGACTTCCTGCACGCGTGGGCGCGCGTGATGATCTACGGCGAGTTTGACCCGCCCGAGCGCCGTTACGCGGCCGGCGCGGCCTTCCTGCGCGGGCAGGGGAGCGGGCGCGTCAAGGCGATTCATGGGCTCGAACAGGCTGGAAGAGAGTTGGGGGAACTCGTCACGGACGTGAAACTGCCGGAGGTGGGGCAGACGCCGACGGGCAGTTACGAGGGCGAGGGCTACGTCCTCCTTCGTCACCCCGAGACCGAAGTCGTTAAAGAGGCGCTGCTCCGTCTCGTCAGCCTCATCCGCGTCGAACTGGCATGAGGGGAAACGATGAACGATGAACTTTCAAATGGAGGTTTCATGTACGTCCTGATGATTTCGCCGGGGTATCCGCTGGAGATTCCATACTTCACGCGCGCGCTGGCGTGGGCGGGGGCGCGCGTCCTCGGCGTGAGCGACCAGCCGCAGGAGGCACTGCCGAGGGAGGCGAGTAGTAACCTCGCGGCCTACCTGCGCGTCCCGAGCCTCCAGGACGAGGACGCGGTCGTCGAGGCCGTCAAGCATTGGGCCTCGCCCGTGCGCGTGGACAGGGTCGAGTGTCTTTGGGAACCGGGGATGCTCCTTGCCGCGCGCATCCGCGAGGCGCTCGGGGTGCAGGGGATGACCGAGGCGGAGACGTTGCCGTTCCGCGACAAGGACCGCATGAAGCAGGTGCTCTCGGCCGCGGGCGTGCGCACGCCGCGCCACGCGCGCGCGACCTCGGCCGAAGAGTGCCGTGACGCCGCGCAACGCATCGGATACCCGCTCATCATGAAGCCCATCGCGGGCGCCGGCTCCGCCGATACCTACCGCGTGGACGACGCGGCGCAACTCGAAGAGACGCTTCCGCGCCTCTCGCACCTCGACGAAGTGAACGTTGAAGAGTTCATCGACGGCGAGGAGTTCACCTTCGACACCGTCTGCGTCGATGGCGAGGTCGCCTACTACAGCATCACCAAGTATCGACCGCACCCGCTCATCGCGCGCACGGTCGAGTGGGTCAGCCCGCAGATCGTCATGCTGCGCGACGTGGACGCCGACGAGTACGCCGCCGGGCGCGAGATGGGCCGGGCCGTGCTGCGCGCGCTCAACTTCCAGACGGGCTTTACGCACATGGAGTGGTTCCGGAAGCCCGACGGCGAAGTGGTCTTCGGCGAGATCGCCTGCCGTCCGCCGGGCGCGCGCTCGGTTGACGTGATGAACTATGCCAGCGACACGGACCTCTTTGCCGGGTGGGCCGAGGCGGTCGTGAAGGGACAGTTCACGCAGAAGGTCGAGCGGCGCTACAACGCCGTCATCATCTTCAAGCGCGCGCAGGGGCAGGGGCGGATATACAGAATCGAGGGCCTGGAACATCTACTCGCGAAGTACGGCGAGCACGTCGTCCTCATCGACCTGCTCCCGTACGGCCAGCCGCGCCGCAACTGGCGCCAGACGCTTCTCTCGGACGGCTACCTCATCGTCCGCCACCCCGACTACGCGCGCGCACTTGAGATCGCCGACGCCGTCGGCACGGACCTGCAACTCTACGCCGGCTAAAGCCGCGCGCCGGGAGCGCGGGCATCCCTGCCCGCCAAAGCGTGCCAAAGCACGCTTAACAGTGAAGCGCCATCACTCAACGTTGAGTGTTGGCGCTTCGTCGTATTCGCGCTTCGCGCTCCCGGCGCGTGGTCGCGCTTGGATGTGGTTAGCGTCCCTTTCGCTTCGGCTTGGGCGCCTCCTGGTTGGCCGCGTCGTCGTCGTATTCGTTCTCGAAGGAGAAGGTGGCGTTGGGGAAGCGCGCGCGCAACTGCCTCTGCGCGACCAGCGTGAGGCGGTTGTTCCCCATGTAGACCTTGAGCCCTTTGCGTTTCGCCAGCGACGGCGGCAGACGGACGCCGCCGTTCGCGTTGACGGACAACTCTTCGAGGTTCGGCAGTTCGCCGACGAAGTCCGGCAGCACGCGGATGTCGTTGTAGTCGAGGGAGAGCTTTTTCAACCCACGCAGCGACGCGACCTGCGGCGGCAGCGAGGTGATGCCGTTGCGGCCGAGGTCAAGCTCTTCCAGCTTCTGAAGGTTCGCGAGCGTGTCGGGAATGGGCTTGTTCTTAACCCGGCGCGAAGGCGCGTCCCCACCAACGTCTCGCCCGTCGAGCGCGCCGTAGAGCCTCAACACGCGCAGGTTCGACAGCCCTCCGATTGAGCGCGGGAGCGCGACGTTCATCGCGCAGCCGTTCCCGTTGTCGATGATGATTTCTTCGAGCTTAGACAGTTTCCCTAACTCGTCGGGCAGCGCGCCGAGCTGCTCCATGCAGGCGAATTCCAAACCCTCAAGGTTGACCAGCGAGCCGAGGCCGGGCGGGAAGCTTTTCCAGCCGAGGGATTCTTCGCCCTGTAGCACGAGGCGCCGCACCTTCTCGGGCTCGCGCAGAGCCTTCGCGAAGTTGTCGTAAACACCTTCGTCCTGCCGCGCGCCGACGTTGGAGCCGCGCAGCAACGCGACGCCCGCCGTGTGCCGCGCCAGAACAGAGCCCGCGACGAGCTGAAGTGACAGAAGGCCGATGATGAAATGGGCCGTCAAACTTTTTCTCAAACGTTCTCCTCCGATGAATGCATGTATGTGGGCCGGGCCGTTCACTGCCCGAACCTGTGACGATACTCGTCCGAGTTGATGAAGGCTTTCACCATCTCGGCCGCGACGTAGTTGCCGTTGAACTCGTTGAGTTTCGAGAGCCAGAAGTTGTAGCCCGTGAAGTCCGTGTCGCGACCGGAGTCCGGGTCGCGCCTCAAGTAACCGAAGTATTGCATCAGCACGAAGGCCGCGTTGAACTCGCGGCGCGAGACCTCCGCGTGCTCGGCGACCTTGCGGAGCACGGAGGCGCGCGCCTGCGCGGTGTTGCCGGCGGCGGTCAACTCGTCGGCGAGCGCGGTCGCCTCGGCCTGCGTCAGCGCGCCGCCCGTGTTCGCGTTGAGCCCGGCGACGAAATCGGCCGGGGCCATCGAAGTGGGGAAGGCGTCCGTGAAGCGTTGCCGTTGGACGAAGGCGAGGATGAACGCCTGCTTGTTCGCTTCGAGCAATTCGCGCCAGTTGCCCTGGCCGACGACGAGACCCTGCCCGATCTGCTGCTTGTCCGAGATGAACTCCGCGCGCCGCACGGGCACGGGCAGGCCCGGCAGGTTGCCGTACGCAACCTTGTCCAGACGGTAGACGAGGAAGCCCGTCTCCTGGAATTCGATGGAGAGGAAGAAGGCCGCGCTCGTGTCGATACGTTTCACTTCTCGACAGGCCGCGTCCGCGACGCACGACTCGATGCCGTCGTTCCAGAACTGCAACCCGGAGGTGTCCGGGTCGCGGCCGAGGAAGTCGAGGTAGTGCCACGTGACGAAGACCTGCGACGTGTCGATGGGGTTGACGGGGGTGTAGATGTCGAACCGCGCGAACGTCCCGCCGCTCGCGATCATCCCGGCCTTCCACGCGCGCGCGCCCAGGAGCGTCGATGAGCTGACGCGGACGGTCGAGCCATTGGCGACGACGGGGTCGTTTTCAGTCGGCGTCAGCCCATTGGTCGTCACGCGTATGACAGCGCCCGGCGTCGAGCACGAGATGGTCACGTCCAGAGGCGCGTTGAACGTCCCGCCTCGCGGGCTTAAGAGCGGCGCGCGGACCGTTTCGAGCGAAGTGACGCGGGCCGGCGGCATGTGATAGGTAATCGTCCCGTCGCCGAGTTGCCCGTACAGATTGTCGCCCCACGCCCAGACCGTGCCGTCCGTCTTCAACGCCACGGCGTGGTTTTCACCGCCAGCGATGGCCGCGACACCGCCGAAGTTCGGAATCTGCGCGGGGGTCGTGCGCCCGCCGTGCTGCGGCCCCTGTCCGAGCTGACCGTGGTTGTTGTCGCCCCAACTCCAGACGGTCCCGTCGGCGGCCAGCGCAAGGGCGAAGTCGTCGCCCGCGGCGATTGAAGTAATGGCAGGCAAGCCCGTGACCTGCACGGGCGTCGGGTGCGGGTCGAAGTTGGCTGCCCCGCCGTTCGGCCCTATCACGCCGTCGAAGTTGCTGCCCCACGCCCAGACCGTCCCGTCCTCCTTGAGCGCGAGGCTGAACTCGTAGCCGACGGCGACGGCCTTGACGTTCGTCAGAGACGGTATAGGCACGGGGTTATTGCGGTTGTCGGTGTGGCCGAGGCCGAGTTCGCCGCTCCCGTTCCTGCCCGCCGCCCAGATTGTCTTGTCCGACTTGAGGAAGAGGCAGTGCGTGATGGTCGTCGCGACGGCCTTCACGTCCGAGACGCCCGGTACCTGCGCGGGCGTGGTCTGCGTGGTGTAAGTGCTGACGGTCGGGATGCCCGAGCCCCACGCCCAGACCGTGCCGTCGCTCTTGAGCGCCATCGCGTGGAAGCCGAAGGAGGAGTTACTGACGGCGACGACGTTCGTCAGGCCCGAGACCTGCACGGGGCGCGTGCGCTCGGTCGTCGTGCCGTCGCCGAGCTGACCCTGGTTGTTGTTGCCCCACGCCCAGACCGTGCCGTCGGCCTTCACCGCGTGAACGAAGGTGCTGCCGTCGGCCACGGCGACGACGTTGTCGATCCCCGGCACCTGTATCGGCGTCGCGGAATTAGCTCCGTAGCCGCTGCTCCCGTCGCCGAGCGCGCCGTTATAGCCGAGGCCCCAGTTCCAGACCGTCCCATCGTTGCGCACGCTCGTCGTGTGCTGGCGCCCGGCCGAGACGGCCTTCGCCGCGTCGAAGTATGACTCCTGCACGACGTTGGTCGTCACGCTCGCGGAGTTGTTCGACGGGTCGTGGTCCGCGCGATAGCTCGCGGCCGACGCGGTGTTCTGGATGGTCGAGCCCGGCGCCGCGTTCACCTGCGCCGTGATAGTGAAGAGGAGCGCGGAGGCGTACGGGTAGACGCCGAGCGAAGGGGCGCGGCCCGTGACCGTCCCGTTCGAGGCGGAGCAGGTGGCGTCGATGTGATACGACGTGCACGAGACGTATGAGGTGCCAGCGGGCAGCACGTCCGTGACGACAACGTCCTCCGCGTCGTTGGGGCCGAGGTTGCGCACGGCGACGTTGTACGTAACCTGCTGGCCCGAGATGATCGGGTCGAAGGTGGGCGTGACGCTGACGGCGAGGTCGGCGCGCGGCGCGGGCACGGGGTTGCGCGGCGTGAAGGTCACGGACGGCGCGTTCGTCAAACTCAGCGGCGCGCTTTCAGAAGTGTGCGTCGGCTCGACGTAGGTCTTGGGGTCGCCGCCCGAGATGCCGACGACGACCGGTTGAAGGTTCTGGTTCCCCGCGCCGTAGCGGTTGATGATGGTGCCGTCGCGGCGCAACTCGGTCTCGAAGCTGACGGGCGTCTCCGTGCCGTAGGTCACGCCCTGCCAGCGGAAGATGACGCGGTCGCGGTCGGGCTGCACGACGTACACGTCGTCGGCCGCGCGCCGGTCGGTGCGGATGTCGCTCCACATCCCCGCGATCATCGAAAGGTTGTCGAGGTTAGAGACCAGGGGAAAGGCCGCGTCGCCCGGCCCGACGTTATAACGCGGCAGGGTCGGGTCGAGCGGGTAGGCCGGGACGTAGAGCGCGCCGTTGGTCGAGACCGAAATGCTCGTCGTCGCCCCACCGAAGAAGGGGAAGGGGAATTGTATGCGGTAGTTGTCGTAAATCTCGTCGTCGGCCCTGAGATTCAGGCGCGTGCCGCTGTTCGCGTCGCTCGGCGCTTCGGCCGCCCCTACGCTCATCGTGTAAGGGTCGGCCACGTCCGCCGCGATTGTCACGGCGGCGACGCCGGTGCTGAAGTTGCCGACGTTGTCCGCCGTCCGCAGGATGATCTGACCGGCGGTGTGCCTGACGGGGACGTAGACGTAGGCCGTGTTCTCCTGCCCGGCGGTCAGGGGCCTTGACGTTTGTAGTGGGAACTGTCGGCCGGTCGCGCCGTCCACGAAGACGATCTCGTCGAGCGAGGCGCGGCCCGTCACGCCGTCGTCGCCCGACTCGTTCCAACGCAGCTCGACGCGGCGTCCCGTCTGCGCGTTGACGCGGAAGTTCGCGGGCGCGGCGGGCGCCGTCGCGTCCTCTTCGAGCGCGGCCTGTATGGTCTTGCTCGCGTTGAGCCGTCGGCCCGAGACGGTGTAGGTGAAGAGGCCGCCGCTCTCGTCGCCGTTGAAGACGACGGCGCCGCGTAGCTTCTGAAGCGAGACCGACGGCGCGGCCGCGCAGGCGAGCGCGGCCGCGCCCGCGACGTGCGGCGCGGCCGTCGAGGTGCCGTGGAAGCTCGAATAGGTCGAGCCGTCGGCGTCGGTGTAAGCCGCGACGAGCCCCTCGCCCGCGTAGCCGCGCGGCGTCGTGCTGAGGACGGCGATGCCCGGCGCGGCGAGGTCAACGCTCTGCCCGCCACGGTTCGTGAACTCGCTGGCGAAGCTGCCCGACTCGTTCATCGCGGCGACCGAGACGACGTTGGGCAGGTCGAAGTTCGCGGGGTAGACGGGGACGTAGTCGTTGTTGGCCGTCTCGTTGCCGGCGGCGGCGACGAAGAGGATGCCCGCGTCGCTCAACTGCTTGATTGAATCGAAGAGCGACTGTGAGAAGCCCTGCCCGCCGTAGCTGTTGTTGAGCACGCGGAGATTGACGCCGCGCTGCTTCATCGCGAGCGCGTATCCGTATGCAGTGATGAGCGTCGAGTCGCTCGCGTAGCCGGCCGAGTTCAGCACCTTGAGCGGCATGAGCCGCACGTCCCAGTTGACGCCGGCCACGCCCGTCGCGTTGTTGCCGCGCGCGCCGACGATGCCGGCCACGTGCGTCCCGTGCGCATCGGCCTGCGCGTTGTCGAAGACCGTGGCGTCGTTCGAGACGAAGTCGAAGCCGCTCACGTCGTCGGCGTAACCGTTGCCGTCGTCGTCGAAGTTGTTGCCCGGCACCTCCGCGCTGTTAACGAAGACGTTCTCCTTGAGGTCGCGGTGGCCCGTGTCGATGCCCGTGTCGATGACGCCGACGACCACCGAATGGTCGCCCGTCGTCGCGTCCCAGGCCGACTCGGCGCTGATGTCGATGCCCGGGAAGCCGCCCCTCTGCCCCGTGTTCCTGAACCCCCACTGCTGCGCGTAGCGTGTGTCGTTCGGCGCGGTGGACGCGCGGCGCAGGTAGTTCGGCTCGGCGTAGAGCACGTCTTCGCGTGCCCTGAGTGCTTCGACGGCGGCGTACGTCGCTTCGGCGGGGACGCGCGCGAGACGCAAGCCCTCCAACAATTCGGAGCCCGCGAAGTGCTCGACCTCGACCGAGATTTCGGAGCCGTCCCGCGCGCGAAGTGCGAGCAGCGCGCGAGCCTTGGCGGAAGCCGTGGAGCCTTCGCGGAAGCGGACGAGGACTTCGCCGGGGACGAACGGCGACGCCTTGGCAGGAGCCCGTGGCGCAGGCGGAGCGACCGTTTGAGAAGTGCCCGCGGCGTGCGAGCGCGGGACGACGGGGAGGAGCGTCGCGACGAGCAAGAGGCAGAGAAAGAGGGCCGTGCGCCGCCGGGCAGGGCCGAACGGCGCGCGTTTACGCAGAGTGGGGGACATCAAAAAACTTTCTCCAAACAGACTATCGCGACTTCGTAAAGGTTCGAAGTGAAGGGGCGCGGGCGCCGTCTCACAAACCCTCTGGGACAGGGCGTCGGGATGACGGCTTTGGTCGGGCCGCGCATGTGATTTTACACCAAGGGCCGAGTAAAAACCCGTGCCGGGGCCGATACCGCTAAGACTATTGTCAACGGCTCGCCCGCCTGCAATAATACAAACGTGCTCGCGGACGCCACCTCCGCGAGTCGAACAGCAACCTTAACCATCCTGTCCTGCGGACCGCCCCTTAATTCCACTCGGCAGCCCGGCCGTCGGCCGTCACCTCGAATTCGGGGGTCTCGCTGTGCGACAAAGTCTCTTCCGCCTCTGCATAGGGCTCGTCCGCTTCGTCTGCCGCGAAGCCCTGCGGGCCGTCATCACGTGCCTGATCTTAATGACGTGTCTCTATGGCGCACTGTCTTACTTCGGCCTGCCGATGCCCGACGTGTTCGAGCTGTTGGAGAAGGTCGAGAGCGTGTCTGAACTGTCCAGGATTCTTTCATGAGGAATTAATAAGTGAACGACGAGTTGAGTAACGCCTACGAGCTGCTCGGCGTCGCGCCGGGCACTACGGGCCGCGAGTTGAAGCAGGCTTATCACGACATGGCGAAGGTCTGGCACCCCGACCGCTTCTCACACGACCCGCGCCTACAGCAGAAGGCGCAGGAGAAGTTGAAGGAGATCAACGAGGCGTACGAGTTGTTGACATCGGGGAGGGCCGCGCGAACCGCGCGCACGACCCCTCCGACGCGCGCCTCATACGAGCCGCCCGTCGTGCCCGCGCGGCGTAAACGTCCGCAGTTCATTCTGCCGGTGGCCGTCATCTTCTGCGCCGTGTTCGTCGCCGCGTTGATATTCCTGAGCCCGTCGGACGTGCCGCGCCCGCGCGCTCAAACACAGACGGACGAACAGCAAGCGGCACAACCTCTCAAAGAAGGAGCGCAGCCCGGCGGCGAGGCGAGACCTTCGTCGAACCAGTCGGTACGTAACGGCGAACGGGCGGAGCGTCTAACTTCAACCGAAGCAACGACAGGCCCCGCGCCGGACGCGCAACAGTTACGCGCGGTGCCGACCGTGACCGTCAACATCGACGCGGCGACGGGGTTGCTCGCGACCAGGGATTGCCCCGACGTGAGCCGGATGACGTTCCCCTCGGGCGCGGAGCCTCGGCGGCACTGCACCACCACGCACAAGGCAAAAGAGAAGGACTCGCGTCTGAAATCCGTGGCGAAGCGCGTGGTCACACCGAGCAAGTGGCTCGGAGACGGGAAGGGGACGCCGAACGAAGGAGCACGGGACGCACAGCCGCCCGGCGCCGACAGACCTCAAAACAGGTGATGACAGTTGAATGGCCGCCCGTCGAAAGAGACCCGGGCGGCCATACTCTTACCGTGTGCCGAACGTCGCATGGAGCAAGGGTCGAGCGGTGCGCTGCTTTTCATTTCGCGTTAGTTGAAATATATTTTCGGGCGCTCATTGCCGAACCTGTTCCTCGCGGTGACGTTAGCTGACGGTTTCCACGCCCTCGTTCCCGGGAAGACAAAGCGACAGCCTTTAAGAGATGCCGGAAGAGTCACAAGGCTCCGAGACACGGATTGCCGACGCCGCGCCGGGCGCGCGCGACGCGGAGCGCGCGCGCATCCTGCTCGAAGTGACGAGCGCCGTCGTCTCGAATCTCAGCCTGCGCGACCTGCTGCGCGACGTTTCGGTCTGCCTCCGGCGTTTCTTCAAACACGACGTTGCGAGCCTCGTGCTCTACGAGGAGGAGGCAGGGCATTTGCGCGTGCTCGCGCTCGACCCGCCGCCGCCGGGCGACGTGCTCAAAGAGGGGTCGCTGCTGCCGCTGGAAGGGACGCCGCCGGGCCTCGCCATCAGGACGCGTCAGACGGTGATGCGTGAGAGGATTGACTTCTCGGAGTTCACCGCGCCCGAGATACGCATGGCCTACGAGGCGGGACTGCGGAGCGGCTGCTCCGTGCCTCTCATCTCGCGCGACCGCGTGCTCGGGGCCATCAACGTCGCGAGTTTTCGCGAGGCCGCGTTCACGCGCGAAGACGCGGAGTTGCTCCGGCAGATCGCGGACCCCGTCGCCATCGCCGTCGAGAATACGCTCAACTTCGAGCGCGCGACGAAGGAGAGCGCGCGCATCCGCACGCTGCTCGAAGTCAACAACGCCATCGCCACGCATCTCAACATCCGCGACCTGCTCCGCGCGACCTCCGGCTGCCTGCACGGCTACTTCCGCCACGACTTCTCTGCGCTCTCGCTCTACGACGACGAGACCGACAGCCTCCACGTCCACGCCTTCGACCGCGCGCGGCCCGACACGGACATCTACGAAGGCGAGCCCGTCCCCGTCGAGGGCACGCTGACGGGGCTGGCCTTCACCACGCGCCGCGCGGTCTACCGCAGCCCCATCAACGTCGAGGAGACGCACGCGCCGATGGCGCGACGCTTCTTCGAGCAGCAGGGTCTCCAGTCCTTCTGCTGCGTGCCGCTCATCTCGCACGGCCTCGTCGTCGGCGTGGTGACGTTGGGGAGCCGTCAACTCGGCGCGATGACGCCCGAAGACGTGGAGATGTTGGAGCACATCGGAGGACAGGTCGCCATCGGCGTCGAGAACTCGCTCAACTTCGAGCGCGCGCAGAGGGCGCGCGAGCGCGCGCGGCTGCTGCTCGAAATCAACAACGCGGTCGTGTCGCACTTAGACTTGAAAGAACTGGTCAAGAACGTCTCGGCCTGCCTCGCGGACCTCATGCCGCACGACGCGGCCGGCATCGCGCTCTACGAGCCGGAGCAGAACCATCTGCGCGAATACAGCAACGTCAACTATGGAAAGCTCGACGTTTTTCGCGAGGGCGACACGATACCTTTGGAAGGGACGCCGGCCGGCGAGGTCTTCGTCACGGGCCGGCCGATGTTGATTAAGCGGCCCAACCCGGCCGCCTACCCGGCCGACCGCTACTCGCGGAACCCGGGCGAAGGCAGTCCGAAGTCTGCCTGCCTCGCGCCGCTCGTCTCGCACGGCCGCAAGCTCGGCATCGCGGGCGTGAGCAGCACGGAGGAGGCGAAGTTCAACGAGAAAGACCTCGAACTGTTCAGCCAGATCACGAGCCAACTCGCGCTCGCCGTCGAGAACGCGTTGCAGTTCGGCGAGATTGAAGGCTTAAAGAATAAGCTGGCGAGCGAGAAGCTCTACCTCGAAGAGGAGATCAAGGCCGAGTACAACTTCGGCGAGATTGTCGGCCAGAGCCGCGCGCTCAAGGTGGTGCTCGAACAGTTGAAGACGGTGGCGCCGACCGACTCGGTCGTCCTCATCTGCGGCGAGACCGGCACGGGCAAGGAGTTGATCGCGCGCGCCATCCACGACCTCTCGTCGCGCCGCGAGCGCACGATGGTCAAGGTCAACTGCGCGGCCATCCCGACGGGCCTGCTGGAGAGCGAGTTCTTCGGCCACGAGAAGGGCGCCTTCACCGGCGCCATCACGCAGCGCGCCGGGCGCTTCGAGCTGGCGAACAAGGGGACGCTCTTTCTCGACGAGGTCGGCGAGATTCCTTTGGAGCTACAGCCGAAGCTTTTGCGCGTGTTACAGGAGCAGGAGTTCGAGCGACTGGGCGGGACGCGGACGATCAAGGTTGACGTGCGCCTCATCGCGGCCACCAACTGCAACCTGCGCGAGATGGTCGCCGAGAAGAAGTTTCGCGGCGACCTCTTCTACCGCCTCAACGTCTTCCCCATTTTCCTGCCGCCGCTGCGCGAGCGGGTTGACGACATCCCGCTCCTCGCCGGCTACTTCGCGCAGAAGCACTCGCGCCGGATGAACAGGCGCGTGGACGCCATCCCGTCCGAGACGGTCGAGGCGCTCTGCCAATACCACTGGCCGGGCAACGTCCGCGAGCTTGAGAACTTCATCGAGCGCGCCGTCATCCTCACCAGGGGCCACGAGCTGCAAGCGCCTCTTTCAGAGTTGGAAGTGCCCGCCGCCGCCGAGGTCGTCGGGGCTCACGCGCCCGCCGCCTCGTCCGCTCTCCTCTCGCTCGCCGACGCCGAGCGCGCGCACATCGAAGAGGTCCTCCGCCACACGAAGGGCGTCGTCGGCGGACGCGGCGGCGCCGCGGAGATTCTCGACCTGCCCATCTCAACCCTCCGTGGTCGCATGAAGAAACTCGGATTGATGTAGCCCCGGCGACCGAAACCACCCGTCACCACTACCCTTATCTTCAATGCGGCATGCCGCATCGGATGCGGTATGCCGCATCCGGTCGGCCGCATCGGCGGTCGCGCGCATGTCGCTTCAACGACCCGCTCACAACACCTTTCCTTAAAACCTTCAACACTTTAACCGTCGTCCGTCTCCCGCGTCGGCGGCGTGGCCCCGTGCTTGCCCTTAGTGCGAGCGCAAGGCAAGGGGTGAAGGAGAGAAGGGAAGAGATGACGACACGCATAACACAACTCGAAGGTCGCGTCGCTGGCGGGCGAGCCCTGCTGCGCGTCGAGGGCACGCTCGCGCTCGCGGACGCGGAACTGTTGGAACAGGTCTGCACGGACCTGAAGGCGCAGACGGGGGCGAGCGTCACGCTTGACCTGACCGACATCAGTTTTCTCGACAGCGAGAGCGCGTCGGTGCTCGCACGTTTGAAGCGCGAGCAAGAGGTCAACCTTGAGGGCATCCACTTCTTCGTTCAGCAGGTCATCGAGATCGCGGAACGCGCGAACCAGTAAACGTGGTGAAGGACAGTCGAAAGAAGGGAACAGGTGAAACATGCAACGATGGATGAAAGACATTCTCAAGACCGCGCGCGCCGCCGCCTTCGTCGTTGCCGCCTGCGCGCTGCACACGGCCGGCGCGCACGCGCGGCAGCAGGACGGCGCGAAGGGAAACCCTCTGCCCGCCAACCCGCCGGCGGTCGCGCCGAACTACGAGGCGCCCGAGCGTGAGCTGCCCTCGGTCGAGAGGGTCGGCGTGGAGTCGGGCGAACAACTGACGCTGACGCTCGAAGAGGCCGTCCGGCTCGCGCTCGAAAGCAATAACGACATCGAGGCCACGCGCATCGACGTGACCGTCGCCGAGCACGAGTTAACGTCGGCGCGCGGCGCATACGACGTGCGGCTCACGTCCGAGACCTACTTCGAGCGCACGGAGACGCCCGTGGCCTCGTTCCTCGCGGGCGGGCGCGACGGGTCGCTCAAGACAACGGACGTTGCCGGTAAGTTCGGCTTCGAAGGTCTGTCGCCGCGCGCGGGCGGCTCGTACAAGTTCGAGTTCACGACGCGCCGGCTCTCGTCGAACAACGTCTTCAACGACATCAACCCGACCGTCTCGCAGGGCTTCTCCTTCAGCTACACGCAACCGCTCCTGCGCGGACGCAAGACCGACGACAACAGGCGTCGGGTCGAGATAGCGAAGAAGAATCTCAGCTTGACCGACGCGCAATTCCGCCGGCGCGCGACCGAGGTCATCACGAACGTCGAGCAGGCTTACTGGGAGCTGGCCTACGCGCTGCGCAACCTGCAAATCCAGATCGACGCCGTGCGGCAGGCGCGCGCGCAGGCCGAGTCCGACCGCCGGCAGGTTGAGAAGGGCGTCATCGCGCCCGTTGACCTGCTGGAGTCGGAGACGCAGGTCAAGAACTTCGAGCAGGGCGTCTACGCGGCGCAGGAGACGGTGTCGCGGGCCGAGAACAACCTGAAGAAGATGCTCTCGCCCGACCGCCGCGACGCGATGTGGTCGAAGGCGCTGCTGCCCGTCACGCCCGTCAACCTCGAAGCGCCGCGCGTCGCTCTGGAAGAGGCCGTGCGGTCGGCGCTGAACAACCGTCTCGAACTCGCGGAGCTTGAGACGCGCGCGGAGATTAACAAGATCGACCAGCGTTTCTACCGCGACCAGACGCGGCCGCAGGTTGACCTGACGGCCACCTACGGCAGCAACGCGCTGGCCGGCAGCCTCCGCGACGAAGAGAACCCCCTGGTCACGGGGCTCGTCTCGTTGCAGGAGCGCGTCAACCAACTCTCGACGCTCTCGGGCCTGCCCACGGTCCCGATGACGAGCTTCGACACCAACGCGGAGATCGTCGGCGGCTACGGCCGGTCGTTGAAGAGCCTGCTCGCGCAGAACAACCCGACGGTGAAGGTGGGCGTGCGCGTCTCGCTCCCGTGGCGCAACCGCACGGCGAAGGCGAATTTCGCGCGCAGCTTGACGGAAGGCCGCCGCGTCGAGAACCAGCGCGCGAAGACCGAGCAGACGATAGAGGCCGAGGTGCGCGACTCGCTTCAGGCGCTTCGTTCGTCCGAGGCGAGGCTCGCCGCCGCGTCCTCCGCGCGCTCGACGGCCGAGCAGCAGTACCAGAGCGAGCGGCGCAAGTTTCAGTCGGGCATGTCAACGACCTACATGGTCTCGCAGCGGCAGATCGACTTAATCAACGCTAAGGGTCGCGAGCTACAGGCGCAGACCGACCTCAACAAGTCGGTCGCGGACTTCCGGCGCGCGACCGGCAGCACGCTCCAGACGCACAACGTTGCCCTGCGGCCGAACGACCCGGCGCGCAGGTTCGCGCGGACGAACCAACCGGCGGCGACGGCCCCGGCCGACCATGAATCCGACGGCTACGAGAAGGAGTGAATATGTCTACGGCAACCATCAACGGAGCAGACACGACGGGCGCGGGCGAACAGGACCGCGCCAGGTTGAAGAAGGCGGTTCGCGTCGCCCGCGCCGCGGCCATCATCGTCATCATCGCGGCGGCGGCATTCATCATCTGGCGGCAGTTCTTCAGCGGCCCGGCCGTTCCGCCCAACGTCATACAGGTGAGCGGGCGCATCGAGGGCGACGACGCGGTCGTCGCGTCCAAGACCTCCGGCCGCATCCGCGAGATAACGGTGCGCGAGGGCGACGAGGTGAAGGCCGGTCAGGTCATCGCCGTCCTCGACGACGAGCAGTTGCGTGCGAAGGAAGAGCAGGCGAGCAGCGCCGTCAGGCAGGCAGAGGCGCGCGTGCGTTGGTCGCAACAGCAGATATCGGTGCTTCAAGCCGAACTCGAACAGAGTCGTCTGGGAACGGACCAGGCGCAGCTCGACGCGGAAGGCAAAGTGAGACAGGCCGAGGCACAGGTCGCGGCGTCCGAGGCGCAGCTCGCGCAGGCCGAGTCCGAGTACAAGAAGGCCCACGCCGACGAAGAGCGTTACACGGCGCTGGCCGCGAGTGGCGACATACCGGAGCAGAAGGGCAGCCACGCGCGCTCGCAGGCGGAGGCACTGGGCGCCGCCGTCCGCGCCGCGCGCAAGCAGGTGGACGTGGCGCGCGCCGCGCTCACTTCCGCCAAAGCGACGCTCGCCAACCCGGCCATTCGCAGCACGGAGGGCGCGCGCGTCCGACAGCAGATAGCGCAGGCGCAGTCCGACATCGCCGCCGCGCAGGCCGAGATGAATAGCGCGCAGGCGCGACTGAGCGAGGCGCAGGCGAACCGGCAGGACTTGCGGATCGTCGCGCCGATTGACGGCACCGTCGCGACGCGCACGGCCGAGCCGGGCGAGGTGGTCGCGCCGGGGTCGCCGGTGTTGACGCTCGTCAACCTCTCGACCGTCTACCTGCGCGGCTTCGTCCCCGAGGGCGAGATCGGCCGCGTGCGTGCAGGTCAACGCGCGGAGGTCTTCCTGGACTCGGCGCCCGATAGGCCCATCGAGGCGGTCGTCTCGCGCATCGACCCGGAGGCTTCGTTCACGCCCGAGAACACATACTTCCGCGACGACCGCGTGAAGCAGGTGGTCGGCGTCAAGCTCGTGCTGCGCGGCGCGGTCGGCTACGCCAAACCGGGCATGCCCGCCGACGGCAAGGTCTTCGTCGAGTCAAACGAGGTGGCCTTGAGTCAAAAGTGACATCCCGGGAGCGCGGGCATCCTGCCCGCGCTCCCGGGGAAGGAGTGAAACGATGACAGGCGCGTTGGAAGAACTGAACGAAGTCGAAGCATTCGACCTTGAAACACTCGCGTTCGAAGAGCCGAAGGTCGCCATCGACGTGCGCGGGCTGCGCAAGTCTTACGGCGCGCTCGAAGCGGTGAAGGGCGTCAACCTTGAGATAAGGGCGGGCGAAATTTTCGGCCTCATCGGGCCGGACGGCGCGGGTAAGACCTCGGTCTTCCAGATACTCGGCGGCGTGATGCCGCAGACCTCGGGCGTGGCCGAGATGTACGGCGTGGGCGCGCGCGACGCGCGGCCCTTCGTCGGCTACCTGACGCAGACGTTCAGCCTCTACCAGGACATGACGGTCCTTGAAAACCTGCACTACATCGGCGAGCTGCGACGCCTCGAACGCGCGCGGATAGAGGAGCGCGGGATGCACTACCTGCGCATGTTCGACATGGCGCGCTTCACGGACCGTCTGGCGGGGAGTTTGAGCGGCGGCATGAAGCAGAAGCTCGCGCTCGCGTGCGCGCTCATCGCCGAGCCGAAGATTCTTCTGCTCGACGAGCCGACGACCGGCGTTGACCCCGTCTCGCGCCGCGAGTTCTGGGACACGCTCGTCCACCTCTCGGGGCAGGGGATGACGATTGTCGTCGCCACGCCTTATCTGGACGAGGCCGAACGCTGCACGCGCGTCGCGCTGATGTTCGACGGGCAGATACACCAGACCGGGACGCCTACTGAGATTCGGCGCGGCCTCGGACTCGAACGTCTCGAAGTGCACGCCTCGGATTTGGGTCGCGCCGAAGACGTGCTCGCAGACACCAATGGCATCGACGACGTGCAGCGTTTCGGCGACCGGCTCGACCTGATGGTCAAGGACCCCGCGCGCGGCGAGTCGTTGACGCGCGCGGCGCTCGGCGCGGCGGGGCTTGAGACGCGCGGCGTGCGCCACACTTCGCCGACGCTTGAGAACGCCTTCGTCAGCATCCTCCGCGCGAGCGGCGGCTCGACCGCGACGCCTTCGTTCCCACGACGACGCCAGTTTCGCGAGCGGCCCGAAGGCGCCGTCGCCATCGGCGCGCGCTCGCTGCACAAACGCTTCGGCGGCTTTCACGCCGTCAAGGACGTGAACATCGAGGTGAAGTATGGGGAGATTTACGGACTGCTCGGCGCGAACGGGGCGGGGAAGACGACGACCATCAAGATTCTGTGCGGCCTGCTCGCGCCCACGAGCGGCGAGATGGAGTTGGCCGGCGAGCGCGGGAGTCTGCGTTCGAGCTTCGTGCGGCAGCGGCTCGGCTACATGTCGCAGAAGTTCTCGCTCTACGACGACCTGACGATTGAAGAGAACCTCGACTTCTTCGCGGGCGTCTACGGCGTGCCGCGCGAGGAGCGCGAGGAGAAGAAGCGTTGGGTGCTCGCGGTCTCCGGACTCGAAGGCAAGGGGCACATGCTGACTGCTTCATTACCCGGCGGCTGGAAGCAGCGCGTCGCCTTCGGCGCGGCCGTGATGCACGAGCCTTCGGTGCTCTTCCTCGACGAGCCGACCTCGGGCGTTGACCCGCTCGCGCGCCGCGCCTTCTGGAAGATGATCAACTCGTTCGCCGACCGGGGCGTCGCCGTCCTCGTCACGACGCACTACCTCGAAGAGGCCGAGCAGTGCAACCGCCTCGGCTTCATGGTCGCGGGCGAGCTGGTCGCGCAGGGGACGCCGACCGGCATCAAGGCCGAGCAGGGCGGACACCTGCTCGAACTCGTCACCGACAGCCCGCAGAGGGCCGCCGACCTGCTCAAAGAGACGTTGGAACGCTGGCGCGTCTCGCTCTTCGGCGACCGCCTGCACGTTATCGTTGACGAAGAGGCCGACGCGGGCGTCCGCAACATCACCGAGCGACTCGGCGCCGCCGGCATTCATGTGCGCAAGGCGCACGAAGAGTCCTATTCGTTGGAAGACGTTTTCATCGCCGTCGTCGAAAAGGCGAAGAACGGGGGCGCGAAATGAAACGAATCATCGCACAGACGCGCAAGGAGTTGACGCAGACGTTCCGCGACCGCTTGACGCTGGCGCTGGCGTTGGTGCTGCCGCTGGTGCAGATGTGGCTCATCGGGACGGCCGTCTCGCTATCGGTCTCGGACCTGAAAGTCGTCGTCCGCGACGTGGACCAGACGCCGCTCTCGCGCAAGTACACGGAAGTCCTGCGCGGGTCTTTGACCTTCCAGGTTGTGCCGCTCGCGCCCGACGAGCAGCCCGAGCGCGCGCTCGAACGCAGCGACGCGCACGCCGCCGTCATCATCCCCGAGGGCTTCGAGCGTGACCTGCGTCGCGGCGCGGGCGCGGAGGTGCAGTGGCTTCTCGACGGCGCGGACGCCAACACCGCCACCAACATGCGTAACCACGCGGCGACCATCACGCGGGCGTTCAACCGGCAACTTGCTCCCGAACAGTCGCGGCCGGCCGTCGTCGCGCGCGAACGCTTCTGGTTCAATCCCGGCAACGACGAGGACCAGTTCATGGGGCCGGGCGTCTTCGCGGTGGGGCTGGCGCTCTTCCCGCCACTGCTCGCGGCGCTGGCCGTCTCACGCGAGGGCGAGCAGAAGACCATCCTGCAAGTCTACGTGTCGAGCATCTCGGCGCACGAGTACCTGCTGGGGAAGATTCTCGCGTTCATCATCATCGCGGCGGCCGAGTGGGCTCTGACGCTGCTGCTCGCGCTCTGGATGTTCGGCCTGTGGTTCAAGGGCGACCCGACGCCGTTCCTCGTCAGCTCGTTCCTGTTCCTCTTCTGTAGCGTCGCCTTCGGCGCGATGATCGGCGCGCGCATCCCCGACCGCGCGGCGGCCATCCAGGCGATACAGAACACGTGCTTCCTGCTCTCGTACCTTTTGTCGGGCTTCATCTTCCCGGTGTCGAACATCCCGGTCTACGTGCGCTGGGTGTCGTACCTGATACCGGCGCGCTACTACATCGAGGCGGCGCGCGACGCCTTCGTGCGCGGCGGCGGCTGGCCCGCCGTGTGGTACGTGCCGCTCGCGCTCGCGGCGCTGAGCGCGGTCTACTTCGTGTCGGCGTGGGCGCGAATGCGTCACATGCAGGTGGAGGCTTGAGATGAGATACTTTCGGCTGCTCACGAACAACCGCTTCTGGCCGCTCTTCATGAAGGAGCTGCGGCAGATTAAGCGCAACCACAAGCTCGTCGTGATGCTCATCATGCCGCCGACGCTCAACCTCGTGCTGCTCGGCTTCGCGATGAACTCCGAGGTGAAGAACGTCAAGCTCGGCGTCGTTGACTACAGCCGCACGGCCGAGAGCCGCGAGCTGGTCTCGGCCTTCGTCGAGAGCGGGTCGTTCAAGATCGCGGAGACGTTCGGTTCAACCGAAGAACTCGGACGCTCTTTGAGCGCGGGCAACCTCGACGCCGGTGTCGTTGTCCCGCACGACTACGCGCGACTGCGCGCGCGCGGCCAGACGGCGGAGGTGCAGATATTCGTTGACGGCGTGGACTCGAACCGCGCCGGCATCGCCGCCGGCTACGCCATGCGCGTCGTCGCCGCGCTCAACGAGCGGAGCGCGAACCGTGGTGGTGTTGCTGTGCGAACGTCAAACGCGTCGAGCGGCGCGTTGGTGGAGCCGCGCGTTGCCGTGCTCTACAACCCTGGGCTGCGGACTTCGTGGTTCATCGTGACGGGGACGATTGGGATTCTGATGGTGCTTATCGGGTCGCTCGTGGCGTCGGCGTCGATGGTGAACGAGAAGGAGAGCGGCACCATCGAGCAGTTGTTGATGACGCCCGCGGGCAGCACGGAGATCATCGCGGCGAAGGTCGCGCCCATCATGCTGCTGCTCTCGGGCGACATCCTGCTGGCGGTCGGGGTGGTGCGCGTCGTCTTCGACGTGCCCGTGCGCGGGAGCCTCCTGCTGCTCTACTTCGCGGGGATGCTCTGCGTGCTCTCGGGCATCGGCATCGGGACGTTCATCGCGACCTTCACGCGTTCGCAGACGCAGGCGCAGTTGATGAGCTTCTTCGTCAACCCGCCGATCTCGATGCTGTCGGGCGCGACGACGCCGATTGAGGGAATGCCCTACTGGATGCAGCAGGTTTCGTACCTCAACCCCGTGCGCCACTTCTCGACCATCGCGCGCGGCGTGCTGTTGAAAGGGGTCGGGCTCGACGTGCTCTACCCCAACCTGCTCGCGCTCACGGCCTTCGCGCTCGTCATCGTCGGCGCGAGCGCGTGGCGGTTTCGCAAGCAACTCAGTTGAGTATGTCTCGGTGGTTTACTTGATGCCCTGGGGTAAGTCTGGGAAGACCAGCACGACGACGGTGATGGCGGCGGCCACCATGAGCGAACGCTTGTGGACGGCCGCCGCCTTCTCGCGTAGCCGCGCGGCGAGCGTGCCGTCGTTGATGGTCTCTTCACCTGAGTCCATGTTGCACACGCCGCGCGCGGCGAGCGCGATACAGGTCTTCTCGCGCGCTTGCAGCAGCCCGAGCCCCGCCATCCACAGAGGGAAGAAGACGACGAGCCGCGACCAGCGCGGCGCGCCGAACGCCACCAGCACGAACGCGACGCCGACGGCGATTGTCAGCGAGACGATGCCGAGCAGGCGCCGCTTACGACGCTCGCGCGGGCCGATGTTGGCTATGTCTGTCGTCGCGGCGTCCATCGTTACTGTCCCGCGCGCAGGGTCGCGAGCGGCTCACCCGCCATGACGCGCTCGCCGGGGCGCACGCTGACGACGCTCACCGTGCCGTCGGATGTGGCGGTCGCGTAGACGACCTTATCGGAAGGCGCGGGGGGCGGCGCGGCGTTGCGGTTCGGTTGACGCGCGGCGACGAGTCCGGCCTGCGCGCCCTGCGCCGCCGACTGTGCGCGTTGCAGGCGCTGCTGCGCGCGCTCGTAGGTGGAGCGCGCGCCGTCCAACTCTCCCTGCGAAGCCTGGCCCGATGCGACGAGCGGCGTGAGACGCGCGACCTCGACCTCCGCGCGGACGACTTCCGAGCGCGCGGCATCTATCTCAGCCTGCGCCGTGGCGATGTTGCGACCGGCGGCGGCGACGGGGTCTTCGCCGCGCGGGGTCGGGGCGGCGGCGGGTTCGGTGCGGACGACGATCTCGACGACGGCGTCGCCCTTCTTAAGTCGCTGCCCCTCGTTCACCAGCACGCGCCTCACCTCGCCGGTCGAGGGCGCGTTGACGATGATGACGCCCTCCGTCTCGCCACCCTCACGCGACCCGCAAGCGGCGGCAAAGAGCAGGAGCGCCAGCAGTATCAAGTATCTACTTCTCATCGCTGTCTGAAGCCCATCAGGCCGGAGGGCGAGGCTGACGAGGTGGGAACCGGCGTCGCCTCAACTCCCTTTGTCCGCGCGCCCTGTGCCGGGCGTTGTTCGAGTTCGCGTGTGTCTGTGCGCACTGCGACGTTGTTCGCTTCGAGCGTGTTGCCGGTGGCGCGTTGGAACTCGGCGATGGCCTTGTTGAGGTCGGTCTGCGCCTGTAGCTCGCGGCCGCGCGCGGCGAGCAGTTCGTTCTGTCTTTGCAGGACGAGGAAGATGGTCGTTGTGCCCGCGCGGAACTGGCGCTGCTCGCTCTCGTACTGCAACTCGGCCGAGCGGCGCGTGGCGGCGGCCGAGGAGAGTCTAGATTCGGCGGAGCGGAGGGCCTGCACGGCGTTGCGCACGTCTGCTTCTATCAACTGCTCCTGCTGCGCGCGCACGTTCTGTATGCGGCGGCCTTCGGCGAGCGAGCGGCCGTAGTTGGCCTCGGCCGTGCGGTTGCGGAAGGGTATCTCGACGCGGACGCCGACGCGATAGGTCGGGTAGTCCTGCTGCGCGAGATTGAAGAGCGACTTCGGTAGTCCGCCGACGAGGTTCTCGGGGACGGTGCTGCCGGTCGTCGTGGCCGGGAGCGGTTCGAGCCCCGCGATGGCGGACAACTCGTTGACGCGCGTACGAAGCAGTGCGTTGGCGCTCGTCGTCGAACTGCCGCTCGGCGTGACCTGCACGCCCGCGAGACCTGCGGAAGTATACGTGCCTACTAAGTCGAGCTGCGGACGCGTCAGCTCGCGGTAGTAGCGCGCGTCAATCTGGTTAATCTCGGCGCTGGTCTGCAACTGCGACAACTCGGGACGGCTGCGGAGCGCGGCGGCCGTCGCCTGTTCGAGCGGGACGCGCGGCGGCTCAAGCGTGATGGGCGTGATGGGCGTGATGGGCTGCGACCAGAGCGGCGCGTTGCGGTCGGGCAGTATCAGCGTCTTGAGCGTGTTCTCGGCGCGCGTGACGGCCTCCTGCGCCGTGTAGACGTTCTGCTCGAAGGTCGTGACCTGCGTGTTGGCGGCGACGATGTCGATGGGGGCGATAACGCCCTCCTTGACGAGCCGCTGGTTGCTCTCGACCTGCGTGCGCGCCTGCTTCACGGCGTCAATCTGCACCTGCAAGTTTCTCAAAGCGAAGACGAGGTCCCAGTAAGCCTGCTCGACCTGCGTGATGGTCTCGATGGCGCGTTGGCGGAACTGCGCGTCTGTTAAAGACAGGTTCTTCTTCGCTATCTCGATGGCGCGACGGTTCTGGTCGAAGCGCAGGCCGCGCAGGAGCGGCTGCGCGTATGTGAGTGTGAGCGCCGCCGGGTACTGCGGGTTGAGGACGACGTTCTGGTTGTTGGTCTGAAGGCGCGTCGTCGAGAAGTCGAGTTGATAAGAGCCGCCGGCCCACGGCGAGAAGCCGCCGAAGCGGACGGCGCCGGTCGCGTCCTTCTGCGTGACGGAGCCGTTGAGGCCGCCCGCGATGGTCGAACTGGTCGGGGTCGTGCGGCTCTCGTAGTAGCTCTCGGAAGAGAAGATGGGGTCGTAGACGCCGCGCGCGGCCGTCAGGTTGTATTCGGCGACCTGCACGTCGATGCGCGAGGCGTCGATGTCGTTGTTGTTCTGAAGCGCGAGCGCGATGGCGTCGTTCAGGGAGAGCGGCGCCTGCTCCAACATGTCCACGCCGACGCGTTCGGCCGACGGGAGCGGACGCATCGGCGCCTCGAAGTTCGGCGCGACCGGCGGCGGCTCGGTCGGTAGCTCGGCGGGCGCGACTCCGCCCGAGGTGCCGACGTTCTGACCCGGCGTCTGCGGGACGCCCACGGGGTTCGTCGTCTCGGCGCCGCCGGGATTGGTGCCCGTCTGCGGCGAGGTGGTGCCGGCGGGCGTCGAGGTCTGCGGGGTCGTGCTCGCGGGCGGTTGCTGCCCCGGCGTCCGCGGCGAGGGCGGGCGCGGCCCCTGCGTGTTGGGCGTCGTCTGCTGCCGCTCCTGCTCGGGGCCGGTCTGCGGCTGCGTGCTCTGCTGTGCCTCGTTGTCGGGCCGGATGGGCGCGGACGATGAGTTAGGCGGCGTCTGCGTCGTCGGCCGCGTGCCAGCGGGCGGCGCGGGCTGTTGCGTCGTCGAGGGCGGCGGCTGTTGCTGCGTCTGGGTCCGCGCGAGCACCGCGCAGGGCGACGACAGCAACGACACGACGACGAGCACATGGAAGAAACTAGAGCGCAACACGCCGGGAGCGCGGGCATCCCTGCCCGCCAAAGCGTGCTTCAGCACGCTTAGTAGAGAAGCGTTACCTCTCAACCTTGAGATACTAAGCACCTCCGTCTTCGCGCTCTCGCGCTCATGGCGGGCAGGGATGCCCGCGCTCCCGGCGCTTACGCTTTCAATCACCTGATGCCTGGTCTGCATACCTGTCCTTGTTGTCCTGACGGCGCAGGGCGCCGGCCGTCGGCTTGGGTTTGCGCGAGAGTCCGCCCGCGACCGACGCGTAAGCGTCCGCCGCGCGACGCCGCAGCCCGCCCCCGAAGTTGTTGAAGCCCGCCCCGACGCGCGACCACAACGTAGACTCCTTCGCGTCCTCGAAGAGCGAATAGAAGACCGGCACCGCGAGCAACGTCAGCAGCAGACATAGACTTTGACCGCCGACGACGAGCACGCCGATGGAGCGGTTCGTCGCCGCGCCCGCGCCCGCGCCGAGGATGAGCGGAATCATGCCCGCGACGAGCGCGATGGTCGTCATCAGGATGGGCCTCAGTCGGTCGCGGTTCGCCTGAATGATGGCGCTGTAACGCTCCATGCCGTGCGCGCGCAACTCGTTGGTGTGGTCGATCTGAAGAATCGCGTTCTTCTTCACGATGCCGAACAACAGAAGGATGCCGAGCGCCGAGAAGATGTTGAGACGCTGCCCCGCGATGAGCGTCGAGAGCAGCGCGAACGGCACAGAGAGCGGCAGCGTCAGGAGGATCGTGACCGGGTGGATGAACGACTCGAACTGCGCCGCGAGAATCAGGTACATGAAGACGAACGAGAGCAGGAACGCGAGCATGAACGACTGGTTCGCGCGCGCGAGTTCGCGCGACTGGCCCGTGACGCCCGTGCGGTAACCCGGCTCCATCTTCAACTCCTGCGCGTAACGCTGGATGGCTTCGACGGCCTCCGACTCCGAAGCGTTCGGCGCGACGCCGGCCGAGACCGTCACCTGCCGCTGCCGATTGAGGCGGTCGATGGACGCGGCGCTCGTCCCCGCCTCAAGCTCGACCAGACGGTCGAGGCTGACGGCGCCCGCCGCCGCCGAGGCGACGGTGAAGTCCTTCAGGCTCTCGCGCGTGCGGCGGTACTCCTCTTCGGCCTGCACGACCACGTCGTACTGCTCCGAGTTTTCGCTGAAGGTCGTGACGCGTTGGCCGGCGGCGAGGACGTTGAGCGCCTGCGACACGTCGCCGGCCTCGACGCCCAAATCGCCCGCGCGCTGGCGGTCGATGATGACCTTCACCTCGGGGTTGCCGAGTTGGAGCGAGCGGTCCGCGTCGCGGAAGTTCTTGTCGTCGGCCTTGATGCGCTCGACGAGTTTGCCTGAATACTCTTCGAGCTTATCCATGTCGGGGCCGCTGATGTAGAAGCCGACCGACGAGCCGCCGCGCCCGAGGCCGATGCTCGCGCCGATTGACGAAGTGCCCGAGACACCTATCTGAAAATCCTTCGGGTACTTGCGTTTCTGAATCATCTGGCGCGTGCGGTTGATGAGTTCGGCCTGCGACTGTTCGCGCTCGTCAACGGGCTTGAGGCTGACGTTGACGATGCCGCCGTTGGGGCCGCCGCCTCGGCCGAAGCCCGCGAGCGCGAGCGTGTTGCGCACGCCCGGAATCTGCTCGCGCACGTCGCGCGCGATGCGGTCGAGGACGGACTGCGTCGCGGGCAGGCTCGTCCCCTGCGGCATGCGGAGCGAGACCTGGAAGGCCGACTCGTCCTCGTCGGGCAGGAAGTTGTAACCGACCCACTTGTAGAGCGGGACGATGGACGCGATGACGACGACGCAGATGACGACGACCGCCCAGCGGTGCGCCATCGACAGCTTGAGCATCCACGTGTAGGCGCGGTCGATGGGCTTGTAGAAACGCCCCTCCTTTGAAGAGTGACGCTGCGGGGCGCCGTGCGCCTCGTCCTCTTCAAACTCAGCGTCAGTGTTGGCGCGCGCGGGTGTGACGTGGTGGTTGTTGGCCTCGCCGCCAGCGCCGGCCGCGTCCACGTTCGTCAAAGGCATCCCCTCGGGCGTCAGCTCCTCCTTCCGAGGCTTAATCCAGCGCGCGGCGAGCATCGGCGTCAGCGTGAACGAGACGATGAGCGAGACGGCGATGGCCGCCGCCGAGGTCAGGCCGAACGAGGACATGAAGCGCCCGACGATTCCCGTCATGAAGCCCACGGGGATGAAGACGGCCAGCAGCGAGAGCGTCGTCGCCATGACGGCCATACCAATCTCGCGCGTGCCTTCAATCGCGGCCTGAAATGGATGGACGCCCTTCTCCTCCACGAAGCGATAGATGTTCTCTAAGACGACGATGGCGTCGTCGATGACGATGCCGACCATCAGCGTCAACGAAAGCATCGTCATCTGGTTGAGCGAGTAGCCGAGCCACGCGATGATGGCGAAGGCGGAGATGATGGAGGTCGGGATGGCCAGCGCCGCGATGAGCGTCGAGCGGAAGTTCCAGAGGAAGAGGAAGACGATGATGGCGGCGAGCAGGCCGCCGACAATCAAGTGCTCCTCAATGGCGTGCAGCGAAGTCTCGATGAACTCCGACTGGTCGCGCGTGACGGCGACCTTCACGTCGGGCGGGAGCAGCGGTTGTATCTCGGCCATGCGCGCCTTGATGTTGTTGATGACGGCGACGGTGTTCGCGCCCGACTGCTTGCGCACCGCGACCGAGACCGAGGGCGTGCCGTCGAGCGAAGCCGCCGAGGTCGGGTCGGCGCCCGTGTCCACGGCGCGGCCCACGTCGCTGATCTTGACCGGGTACTTGTTGCGGTTCGTGACGACGATCTGGTTGAAGCCCTCGACCGACTGCACGCGCGACATCGTGCGCAGCGAGACGACCTTCGCGCCCTCTTGCAAGTTGCCGCCGGGCAGCTCAAGGTTCTGCGCGCGCAGGGCGTTGACCACGTCCGTCGTCGTGAGGTTGTAGGCGCGCAGCCGCTCGGGGTTGAGATAGACCTTTATCTGGCGCTGGCGTCCGCCGTAGATGAAGACCTCGCCGACGCCGTCCACGGATTCGAGCCGCTCCTGTATCTGGTTCTGGACGAAGTCGGTCAGCTCGATGGAGGAGCGCGGGGCGCTGATGGCGTACTGGAGGACCGGCTGCGAGTCGGGGTCGGCCTTCGTCACGACGGGCGCGTCGGCCGTCTCGGGCAGACGGTTGATGACGGTCGAGACCTTGTCGCGCACCTCCTGCGTCGCGATGTCGGGGTCTTTCTCAAGGTTGAAAGTGATGGTGACCTGCGAGCGACCCTGCGAGGAGGTCGAGCGCATCTCGTCGATGCCGGGGACGGTGTTGACGACGCCCTCGATAATGTCCGTGACTTCGGTCTCCATCTCCTCGGGCGCGGCGCCCTGGAGCGTGGTCTGGACGGTCACGGTCGGCAGGTCGATCTTGGGAAAGCGGTCCACGCCGAGCGTGAAGAAGGAGAAGCCGCCGATGACCGTCAACAGCAGGACGATGACCGTGGCGAAGACCGGGCGGCGGACGCAAATCTCAGCTAACTTTTGCATGACTTATGACCGCTTACTGCTCGACGCGAACGCGCGCGCCCTCGAAGAGTTGTTGAAGGTTGGCCGTGGCTAAGACCTCGTCCGCCTCGACGCCGGAGAGGATTTGAACACGGTCGCCCTCTTCCGTTCCGATCTGGACGACGCGCAGCTTGGCCGTGTCGCCCTGGATGACGAAGACGCGGTAGGACTGCGTGTTGGCGTCGTTCATCACGGCGGCGCGCGGGACGTAGACGGAGCGGCTGCCGCCCTGCCGCGCGATGCGGGCGGTGGCGAACATGCCGGAGCGGAGCGCGTTGTCTGGGTTCTGCACGAGCGCCTCGACCGTCGCCGAGCGCGACGCGGGGTCGATGGCCGGGTTGACCGCCGAGACGCTGCCGGCGAACTTGCGGTCGCGGAACGCGTCAACCTCAAGCGAGACGCCCATGCCGGGCGAGAGGTGCGGCGCGTCCGCTTCGGGGACGAGCAGTTGCAGCTTGATGGGATTCGTCCTGAGCACCGTCGCTATGATTGACGCGGGCGTGACGTACTCGCCGACGGCGATGGGGCGGTTGCTGATGTAGCCCGCGTAGGGTGCGCGGATGACGGCGTCGGCGACGGCCTTCTGCGCGATGGCGACGGCGGCGCGCGCCGACTCGACGCCGGCCTGCGCGCTCTGCACGGCCTGGTTGCTCTGGCGCGCGGTGTTGATGGCGACTTCGAGTTGTTGACGCGCGGCGTTGACCTGCGCGCGCGCGGTGTCGCGGGCGGTGCGGAACTGGTCGTAGGTGGACATCGCCACGTCGCCCGTCTCGACCAGCGAGCGGTAACGCCGCTCGTTGGCCTCGGCCAGACGGAGTTGCGCCTGCGCCTGTTCGAGGTTCGAGCCGGCGGCGCGTACTTCCGGGATGGTGCTCGCCTGGAAGCTGCCGCCCGGCGTCAGGCCCAGACGCGCCTCCGCCTGTCGGACGGCCGCGACGGCCTGGCCGACCCCGGCCTGCGCCTGTTGAAGACGCAGACGCGCGTCGCGGTCGTTCAGACGCGCGACCACGTCGCCCTGACGCACGAACGCGCCGACGCCCACGGGCGTCGAGACGACCTGACCCGAACCCTGCGACGCCACGTCCGAAGTCTCCTCGGCGACGAGGCTCCCGGTGGCTTGCACGAAAGAAGGGACTTCGCGCGACTCCGCGCGGGCGGTCGTGACGGCGACGGGCGGCGCGACCTCGGCCGTGTCGCCGGTGCGCGCCGCGCCCTTCTTGCCCTCTTTGGCGGCGGCGGCGGACGAATCGTTGCGGCTACAGCCCGCGAAGAAGAGCCCGAGCGACGCCGTCAGGCAGACGAAGGCGGCGGCACGGAGCGCGTGGGGAAAAATCGAAGAAGTCATAAACTACACTTGTCCCTGCTTTCTATTCATAGACGCCGCGCCGCGCGGTTCGGTTACACCTTCCGACGCCCCATCCGCCCTAATTGCAAGAGTGAACTTGTGAATCTATCCCCTCTCTCGCCTGCCAACGTCACAAGATATTTGTGTTTGATATGTATTAGAGTGTCGGAGTTGTCACAAAAAAAGGGGAAGCATATGACCGTTTGGAGCGAGGAGAGGGCGGGGAGGCTGCGAGACTTCTTCGGGCTGGGCGCGGACGCGGAACTGCTCGCGCCCGAGGCGCGCGGATTCGAGGTGCCCGAGGAGGCGTCGAGAGGCTTGAGCCGTTTTCAAATAGAGTGGCACGTTGTCCCTTCGGCCGAAGCGTTGCCGCTCGACGACGCTTACGCGGCGCGGCTCTACCCGGCGGCGTCGCGCGAGTTCACACGCGCGCGCGAGCACGGCGGGAGCTACCGCGAACAACTCTTCCAGGGGCACGCGCGGCATCAGGGACACGTTGTCGGAGTCGAGACGACGCGGAAGCCGCGCTACCTGCCCGGCAACAAGCAGTTCTACGGGACGCCCTACGGCCACGACCCCGCGGCCGACCCCTTCGCGTCGTATCTGGGGCGCGCGGGGATGGTCAACGGGACGCGCTACGCGCACAACTACCTGAGCCTTCGCGAATTCGTCCGCGTCATCAACGACGACTGGCGCGCGCGCGGGCTCATGCCCAAAGGCTATCGCGCGACCATCTGCCCGCCGGTCATCTTCAACCTCGTCGGGACGCTCTTCCATCCCGAGTGGTCTGAGACTGAGACGCTCGAACTCGGCTTCTACCGCGACGCCGACGGCAACGCGAAGTGCTACGCCGTCGGGTCGAGCGGGCCGGGCGACTTCTCATACGTCCGCGCGGTCGAGGGCGAAGAGGAGTGGGCGCTCGCGGGCTTCCGCGTCGCGCTCGTACCCGAGTGAAGAAGGGCCGGACGTGCTGCTTAAGAGACGCCGTCCGCCGCACGTTCTTCGATTGAACGTGACGGCGTCACTGTCCACGAATGTACACAGCAAAATATTGGCCGTGTCTCACATGGTTCACTAGCGCCCTCGCCTCCGCTGAGACGAATCGCGCGTTTCGTTCGTGTTCTGACCTCGCCCCGCCATCGGCCCAAGTGGCATAAAGGTTGCAGCCTCGAAGCTCACACACGGGCGCCCAACGCAATCAGCACAGTTCGTTTAATGCCCCAACCCACTTCCCGCGACCTAGGTCGCGTGCTGTTTTTTTTCAGTCGAGCCTTCCACGCCGTAGTGCGTGCCAACGTCTCCATCCTTTGAACTGTCGAGTCGGGCGACACCGCCCGGCCTCGCGGTTCAGAGCCGTCTCAAACGACCAGCGTATCGGCCCTCTCATCACCGACAGGTGGTGTCTCAGGCATCTTCAGTTGAAAGGGAGAACTTCCAATGCCAAGCACCTTGACCTACCCGGGCGTGTACATCGAGGAGATTCCGAGCGGCGTCAGAACGATAACTGGGGTGGCAACTTCGATCACCGCCTTCGTCGGCCGAGCACTGCGCGGCCCGGTGAACGAGGCCGTCGTCATCAACGGTTACGGCGATTACGAACGTGTCTTCGGCGGCCTCTGGCTCCTCAGTTCGATGAGCTACGCCGTGCGCGACTTCTTCCTCAACGGCGGCGGGCAGGCCGTCATCGTCCGCCTCTTCGCGCCGACCGCCGCCGAGGCGACGGCCGCCGCGACCGCCGCGCAGACGGCGGCCACCACGGCGGCCAACGCTGTCGCCAACGCCGCTGCCAACGCCGTCACCAACGCGATTGCGACGACTACCGCCGCCGACATCGCCACCGCCGCGCGCGGGGCCGTCACCGGAGCCCCCGGCTCGGTCGAGAACACGGCGGGCGATACGGTCGCCAGCGCGGCAGAGGACGCGGCGGCAGCCCCGGCCGCCACGCTCCAGGATGTCGCGGACGCGGCGCAGGGGGCCGTCGCGGATGCGGTCACCGACGCCGGGAACGCCGCCACGGTCACGACGAAGGCACGGCTCGCGGCCGGCGGCACCGGCACCGGCACGACGCAGCTCAACCTTGAGGCGGCGAGCGAGGGCGCGTGGGGCAACAGTCTGCGCGCGCACATCGACTACGCCGTGAAAGACCCCACCGTCAACCTCGACCTCTTCAACCTCTCGGTGAAGGACATGGCGACGGGAGTGACCGAAGTCCACCGCAACGTCTCTTTCCAGTCAACGAGTCCGCGTTACGTGGATAAGGTGCTCGCCAACGAGTCGCGGCTCGTGCGCATGCGCAACGTCGCCTTGACGGCGCGGCCGACGGCCAACGCCCCCGGTACGGACGGCATCGTCGCCGCCGGCACGGACCCGTTCACGTTTGTCGATACCGTCCCGAACCCCGACGTTCCTTACTTCAGCGCGGTCGCCGCCGCCGACGCGGCTTCGGACGGGCGCGAACTGCTCGGCACCGACTACGTCCCCACGGTCGGGGGCGAGGCCGACAAACTCGGCATCTACGCGCTGCTCAAGGCAGACCTCTTCAACCTCCTCTGCCTGCCGCCGCCCGACCCCGCGGGCGACCTCCCCGCATCCGTCATCCCGTTCGCCGCCGCCCTCTGCGAGCGGGAACGCGCCATGCTCCTCATCGACCCGCCGAACGGCGCGAAGAGGGTTGACACCGCCATCACGCAGATCGCGGCCATCAACCCGGTCAGCAAGAACGCCGCCGTCTACTTCCCGCGCCTGCGGCAGGCGAACCCGCTGCGCGATAACCAGATGGAAGAGTTCGTCCCGTGCGGCGCGGTCGCGGGCGTCATCGCGCGCACCGACGCCACGCGCGGCGTGTGGAAGGCGCCCGCCGGCCTCGACGCCACGCTCTCGGGCGTGCCCGACCTTGCCGTGCAACTGACCGACGCGGAGAACGGGCAGTTGAACCCGCTCGGCATCAACTGCCTGCGCGCGATGCCCGCCGTCGGCCGCGTCGTCTGGGGCGCGCGCACGACGAAGGGCGACGACCGTCTGGCCGACGAATGGAAGTACATCCCCGTCCGCCGCACCGCGCTCTACATCGAGGAGAGCCTCTATCGCGGCACGCAGTGGGTCGTCTTCGAGCCGAACGACGAGCCGCTCTGGGCGCAGATTCGTCTGAACGTCGGCGCGTTCATGCAGAACATGTTCCGGCAAGGGGCCTTCCAGGGGCGCTCGCCGAAGGAGGCGTACTTCGTCAAGTGCGACAAGGAGACGACGACGCAGAACGACATCAACCTCGGCATCGTCAACATCATCGTCGGCTTCGCGCCGCTCAAGCCGGCGGAGTTCGTCGTCATCAAGCTCCAGCAGATGGCCGGCCAGATCGAGGTCTAACAGGAGGACGTGATGGCTAAATTCAGCGTCAACGCGCAACGATTCGACCCGTACAAGAATTTCAAGTTCCGGGTCAAGTGGGACGGCCGTTACGTGGCCGGCATCAGCAAGGTCGGCGCGCTCAAGCGCACGACCACGCCCGTCGAGCACCGCGAGGGCGGCGACCCTTCGACCACGCGCAAGTCGCCGGGTCAGACCAAGTACGAGGCTATCTCGCTCGAACGCGGCGTGACCCACGACACGGAGTTCGAGAAGTGGGCCAACAAGGTCTGGAACTACGGCTCCGGTCTCGGCGCCGAGGTCTCGCTCAAGGACTTCCGCAAGGACATCACCATCGAGGTCTACAACGAGGCGGGCCAGCTCGCCATCGCCTACAAGGTCTTCCGCTGTTGGGTCTCGGACTATCAGGCCATGCCCGACCTCGACGCGTCCGCGAACGCCGTCGCCATCCAGTCGATCAAGCTTGAGAACGAGGGCTGGGAGCGCGACTACGACGTGGGCGAGCCGAGTGAGCCGAGCTTCACCGAGCCCGCCGCGTAAACGGCCATGCGCGCACTCTCGACGCGTGAACTGCTGGACGTGTGGGAGCGGGGCCTCGCGTACGCGCACGAGCGCTGGGCGCTGCTCCTGCTCGCGGCGGCGTGCCCCGACACGACGGCGCAAGAGCTTGAGCGCCTGAGCGTCGGCCAACGCGACGAGCGCCTCCTGCGCCTGCGCGAGTGGGCTTTCGGCGGCGGTTTCACGAGCCTCGCCAACTGTCCGGCCTGCGCCGAGCAGTTGGAACTGAGCTTCGAGGCCGACGACGTGCGGGCCACGCCCCCCGAGGAGTCCGGCCCCTTCCGCCTCAACGTCGGCGTTCACGAAGTCGAGTTCCGTCTGCCCGACAGCCGCGACCTGCTGGCAATCTCGGCGCACATCGACGTTGAAGAGGCGCGGCTCGAACTCTTCGAGCGTTGCCTCCGCGCGGCGCGGCGCGGAGTCGAAGAGGTCACGGTCGCGGCCCTGCCGCCGGAGGTCGTGGACGCGGTGTCGGAAGAGATGGACAGGCTCGACCCGCAGGGCAACGTCCGCCTGAACGTCTCGTGCCCGCGTTGCGGCCACGGCTGGCAGGCGCTCTTCGACATCTGCTCTTACCTGCGCGGCGAGCTCGACACGTGGGCCCGCCGCCTCCTCTGGGAGGTTCATCTGCTGGCAACCGCCTACGGCTGGCGCGAGTCGGACACGCTGGCCCTCAGCCCGCGTCGGCGGCGGCTCTACGTGCAGATGGTGAACGGATGAGTGACTATCTCTCAACTCTGGCCGCCCGAAGCCTCCGCCGCGAACCGTCGTGCGAGCCGCGCCGCCCGCACATGTTCGAGCCGCGACAGGAGACTTCGGGCACGCCTTTGATTGAAGAGGTACACGAAGAGCTTTCGTCCGAAGAGACTTTCGAAGGTGTCGCGACACAGCCCCGCGTCTCTGACTCCAAGCCCATATCAGGAACATCCGTACTTAACGAACGTCACGGCGGCGTGCTCAACGAACCCCACGCCGAAGCCGAAGCGCCCGCCCACACAACTCTCCACACGCCCACGCGCGCCGAAGTCAACGAGCCCGACTTCCACGCATCGCCCCTACACACGGATACGCGGGAGTCGCCGCGTGCTTACGTCGCGCCACGTCCCATCACCACTGCTCCTGACACGGAGCAGACACAGGGTCAACCAGAGACACCAACATCTCAGCCCACCAACGCACGGCTGACCGATGACGAGCCTTCGGTTCACGTGCAAACGGAGCACAGCGCACGACCCGTCGTGACCGTGCGCGAGTCGTCGCACGATATCGTGGCGCGTTTCGTGGAGACGCCGTCACCCTCACACGAGCCGTCGCCTTCTCACGCAATCACACCCGCGAAGGAAGTCTCGGGCATTCCACCGCCGCGCGCGACTCATGAGCCGGCGGAGGAGGTGCAGGCGGAGGATGTCGCGGATACTTCGCGGCCCGTCGCACCGTTACGGCCGGCCGTAGCGTCCCGGCCTTTGTCGCCGCATAGCAATTCTCCTTTACAGGAACCGGAGCGCGTCACCGCGCCGGCCCCTGAATCGGAAGAGGCGCCGCGCGCGCGTCCTGCAATTCCGTCGGTGAAGACCTCGCCCGCTTCACCTTCGATTCAACCAATCGCGACGGCGGATGAGGGAGTCGCGTTGAATCATGTAGCGACGCGGGGGCGCGGGGTTCGGGTAGAGGTTGTTGAGGTTGTTGATGAAGGGGGTAGGGAACAGACTCCGGCAGTCGTGCCGCGTACGGTCGCGGAGGCTCGTGTGGAAGGGGTTGAGTCGAAGAGTCAGACGACGGTCGTTGATGTGGAGGTTCTCCCTCAACCTCTCACGTCGAAGCAAGCGCAAGCGTCGGAGAGTTCGACCGCTTCAAGTTCAGAAATAGTTTCCGACATGGTGTTGCCTCCTCATAAAACAACAGCCGTAGCGGAAGTCAGACCGGTTACCCCGCAGCCTCAAGTATCGAACGTGAGGGCGACTGCTGTATCGACGCCGGCCGAACGCGCGGTCGTTGTCCAGAGCAGGGAGGCGGGGTTCGATGGCGTCAGGTCGGAGGCGCGTGAAGTCATCATAAGGGAGAAGGAGGAGGCGCCGATTATCGAAGTGACCATCGGCCGGATTGAGGTGCGCGCGGTGACGCCGCCCGCGCCGCCGCCGACGCCGCAGCGGCGGAGGCAGGAGCCGCCGAAGATGTCGCTCGACGACTACCTGCGCGCGCACAGCGGAGGCCGTTCATGAGCAGCGCCCTCGCCATCGCTTCGGTCACTGCCGTGTTGAAAGACCTGCTCGACAACGCGGTGATCGACCACTCCGTCAGCGCCACGGTCGGCGGCCCCGTCACGGTCACGGCGCTGTCGCCGGGGCAGATCAAGCCGAACGAAGAGGGCGACATCGGCCGTCAACTCAACCTCTTCCTCTACCACGTGACGCCGAACACGGGTTGGTCCAATGTGGGACTGCCGTCGCGCGACGCGCGGGGCAAACGCATCTCGAACCCGCCGCTCGCGCTCGACCTCTACTACTTGTTGACCGCATACGGCCAGGAGGATTTGGAGGCGGAGATTCTGCTCGGCTACGCGATGCAGCGCTTCCACGAGACGCCGGTGCTGACGCGCGACGCCATCCGCACGGCGCTCGCGCAGCCGGGCGGTCCCGTCAGCGGCGGCGGCATACTTCCTTCCGCGCTCGGCGCGCTCTCGGCCTCGGACCTCGCCGAACAGGTCGAGCAGGTAAAGCTCTCGCAGTACCCGCTCAACATCGAAGAGGCGTCGAAACTCTGGTCTGCCTTTCAGACCAACTACCGGCCTTCGGTCGCGTATCACGTCTCGGTCGTGCTGGTGCAGTCGGAGGGCGTCGTCAGGTCCGCGTTGCCGGTGCTGCGGCGCGGCGTCGATGACACCGGCGCGGCCGTCCAGCCCGACACCAACTCGCCTTTCCCCGCGCTCTTCTCAGTCGAGCCGGCCACGGGGCAGTTCGCGGCCGTGCTCGGCGGCGAACTGATTATTAAAGGTCAACGGCTCGACACGGCGACCGTGGCCGTCCTTATACACAACCCGCGTCTGGCGGCGCCGCTCGAACTGACACCGCTCGCGGGTGCGACGGCCGAGGAGGTGAGAGCGCGGCTCGAAATCAACCCGGCCACGGACGCGGGCGTGTTCGTCGCGGGCGTCTACACGCTCTCGCTCGTCCTCGACCGGGGCACGCCGCAAGAGCGCACGACGAACGAAGTGCCCTTCGCGCTCGCGCCGCGTCTGCCGGTGCCGCCCGCGCCGGGCGACCCGCCGTCCGTCGAGGCCGCGCGCGGCGGGGACGGTGTGGTGACAGTCACGGTGAGATGTCGTCCGGACGTGCTGCCTTCGCAACGCGTGACGCTCGTCGTCGGCGAGAGCGAGGCGCCCGCGCAGCCGCATGCGACGCGCACCAACACGCTCACGTTCCGCTTCAGAGAGATGCCGGCCGGCGACTACCACGTGCGGCTGCGCGTGGACGGCGTCGAGAGCCTTCTGGTCAACCGCGCCGTCAGCCCGCCGGCCTTCGACGCGACGCAAAGGGTCACGGTGCCCGCATGAGTGAGAGCCGCATGGACTGGTTCGAGTTCAACCAGCGTCACCTCGTGGCGGCGCTCGGGCACGTGCGCGAGGCGCTTGAGCGTTACGCCGCGCGCGAGCCTTCGGACGAGCAGCCCGCGCCCGCCGTGACCGAGCCGAGGGCAGAGGAGACTGCGGACGAAGCGCAACAGGGTGAGACGGTGGCGCGGCCCGCGCTAGAAGTCCTTTGCATGAAGTTCGGTCTGTCGGGCTTCGAGCGCGACGTGCTGTTGATGTGCGCGGGCGTCGAACTCGACTCTTCGTTCGCGCAGCTCTGCGCGCGCGCGCACGGAGACGCGGAGCGTCGTCATCCGACCTTTGGCCTCGCGCTGGCCGCGCTGCCGGGGGCGCATTGGAGCGCGCTCGCGCCCGCCGCCGCCCTGCGCCGCTGGCGCTTCGTGGAGGTCGCGGGCGACAGTCTGACCCAGAGCCCTCTGCGCATCGACGAGCGCCTGCTGCACCATCTCACTGGGCTCGACTATCTTGACGAGCGTCTCGTGCCCCTCGTCGAGCCTTTGCGGACACATGCGGAGTTGGTCCCGACGCAGCGCGCGCTAGTGGAACAACTGGCCGCCGTGTGGATGCAGTCGTCAACGCCTCTGCCCGCGCTGCAACTGTGTGGGACGGAGGGTGACGACATGCGTGCCGTCGCGGCGCAGGTCTGCGCGCGGTTGGGGCTCGGCCTCCACGCGATGAGGGCGCAGGCGGTGCCGTCCAACTTCGCCGACTCGGACACGCTGGCGCGGCTCCTGACGCGCGAGTGGGCGCTGTCCGACTCGACGCTGCTGCTCGACTGTGAAGACCTTGAGGCCGGCGACGCGGCGGCCGAAGCCGCCGTCGCGCGACTGCTTGAGAAGTGTGACGCGCCGGTCATCCTTCTCACGCGCGAGCGGCTCCGCACGCTCCGCCGCGCGGTCTTCACCGTGGACGTGGCGCGGCCGAACGCGGCCGAACAGCAAGCGGTCTGGCAGCGCACGCTCGGCCCCGCCGCCGAGTCGCTCAACGGTACGATTGAGACGCTCACGTCGCAGTTCTTCCTCGGCTCGCGCGCCATCGGCGCGGCCGGCGGCGAAGCACTCTCGCTCACGCGCGCCGACGGCGACGACGCCCGCGACAAGTTGACAAGTGCTCTGTGGGACGCGTGTCGCGCGCAGGCGCGTCCGCGCCTCGACAACCTCGCGCAGCGCATCGAGCCCGCGGCCGGTTGGGACGACCTCGTGCTGCCCTCGGCGCAGATAAATCTTCTGCGCGAGATCGCGGCGCAGGTGCGGCGGCGCGCGACCGTCTACGAGAAGTGGGGCTTCGCCACGAAGGGCTCGCGCGGCCTGGGCGTCAGCGCCCTCTTCGCCGGTTCGAGCGGGACGGGCAAGACGATGGCGGCCGAGGTTCTGGCCGGTGAGCTGCGGCTCGACCTCTACCGCATCGACCTCAGTTCCGTCGTCAGCAAGTACATCGGCGAGACGGAGAAGAACCTGCGGCGCGTCTTTGACGCGGCCGAGACCGGCGGCGCCATCCTCCTCTTTGACGAGGCCGACGCCATCTTCGGCAAGCGCAGTGAAGTTAAAGATAGTCACGACCGTTATGCAAACATCGAGGTCAGCTACCTCCTGCAACGCATGGAGTCCTATCGCGGCCTCGCCATCCTGACCACCAACCTGAAGAGTTCTCTGGATAACGCCTTCATGCGCCGCATACGTTTCGTCGTGCCGTTCCCGTTTCCCGACGCGGCGCAGCGCGCAGGCATCTGGCGGCGCGTCTTTCCCTCGGCCGTGCCGACCGAGGGGCTCGACCCCGAACGGCTCGCGCGGCTCAACGTGGCCGGCGGCAACATCCGCAACATCGCGCTCGGCGCGGCCTTCCTCGCGGCCGACGCGGGCGAGCCCGTGCGCATGTCGCACCTCCTGCGCGCCGCGCGCGGCGAGTACGCCAAGTTGGAGAAGCCGCTCGCCGAGGCGGAGATCAGGGGATGGGTATGAGACCGGGCGCTATCAAGCTGCACATCGAAGAACTCGTCCTCCACGGCTTCGAGCCGCGTGACCGCGCGGCGCTCGGGGCCGCGCTCGAAACGGAACTCGCGCGACTGATAGCCGCCGGAGATTTCGATTCGCTCACCAACGCGGGCAGCGTCGCGCGCCTCGACGGCGGCGCCTTCGAGATGCCCGCGCACGCGGGGCCGGAGGTCGCGGGCACGCGTCTGGCGCGCGCCGTCTACGACGGCCTGACGGGACGCGCGGCGGGGAACAAGGAGTAAGGTCATGCACGACAGGACGAAGGTCAGACACGCGAAGACGGGGTCGGCGTCTCATGACTCTATGTTCGCGCCGACGCCTTTGAGCCGCGTGGCGAGGTCGCTCGTTCAAAGGAACTGCGCCTGCGGGGGCGGCGACAAGTCGGGCGACTGCGCCGAGTGCTCAGGCAAGAAGGAGCGCGTCAGCCGCAGCGCCGACGGTCACGGCGTCACGCAGGGTGACGCGTCGCCTCTCGTCGGCGAAGTGTTGCGTGGGTCTGGGCGCCCGCTCGACGTTGAGACGCGTGCCTTCATGGAGCCGCGCTTCGGCCACGACTTCGGCCGCGTGCGTGTCCACACCGACGGGCGCGCCGCCGAGTCCGCGCGCGCGGTGGGCGCGCACGCCTACACGGTCGGGCGCGACGTGGTCTTCGGCGCCGGCCAGTACCGCCCAGGCACGGCCGAGGGGCGGAAACTGCTCGCGCACGAACTGACGCACGTCGTACAGCAGGGGTCGGAGAGCGAAGGCCCGAGGCTGTCGTCCGCCCTTGAGGTCTCGCGACCGTCCGACCCTCTGGAGGTTGAGGCAGAGGAGACGGCGGCGCGAGTCGCTTCGGGAGCGTCCGTCGAAACAGTCGCGGCCGAAAAGTCTTCGCCCGCCGCTGGAGTCGCGGCCCGACAGGTCGCCCCCGGCTCGAAACTCTACCGCGCGCCCGCGCCCGAAGAGGAGGAGCCCGTGCCCGCGTCACCTCCCGCCGAGACGACCGCCGTGGACGTGGGCGAGGGCGAGGCGACCGAGATGACCGGCGGAGGGAGAGGACGCCCGCGCTGCACCGGCAGCGTCGCCATCCCACCCACGCAGACTCCCAACTTCAGCTTCAGCGCGGGAGGGACCACGGGCGCTTCGGGTAACTTTCGTTACCCAGTGAACCCTGACGATTTCTTCTGCCTCAACAGCATGAGTCTCCGGGCCGTCTTCAGCAACACAAGATGGGAGGGGACGCCGGGAAGTAACGCGACTTATCAAGTGAGACTGGTCAGACAGGTGAGCGGGGGCTCCGAGACCGATATGCGGAACTACACCAACACGGTCGGCGGTAACGAGACCAGGACGTACCGGAATATCGGCCGTGGAGGCTATGCCCTCTACACGGAATACCTGCGCCGAGGAACCACCGCGCGAATCGCGGGCACCATGACGTTGGACGGGTTCTGATTCGCATACGGCATTCAAGCGCCGCGCCGGCCCGCGGACGGAAGAAAGGACGCGAGACAGTATGAGCAGCTTCCCCGGTTCGCCAAGACTTTTTAAGGGCGCCATCATCGGGCTCGACCCGTTCAACCCTTTGGCGAGCGTCGTCATCTTCCAGTACAACCCCGAGACGCTGACGCGCAACCTCGTCGCGCAGACCACGGGCGGCGACGCCGATCGCGGCGAGGCGCTGCGCCTGAAGGGGCCGCCCGAAGAGACCATCACCCTCAAGGTCGAGATCGACGCCACCGACCAGTTGGAGCAGGCGCAGGTCATCGCGACCACGATGGGCATCTACCCCGTGCTCGCCTCGCTGGAGATGCTCATCTACCCGAAGTCCATCCCGACCATCGCCAACGAGGCGCTGGCCGCCGCCGGCATCATCGAGGTCGTCCCGCCCGAGGCGCCGCTCACGCTCTTCGTCTGGGGCATCAAGCGCGTGCTGCCCGTGCGCCTCACCAGTTTCAGCATCACCGAGGAGGCGTTCGACCCCAACCTCAACCCCATCCGCGCCAGCGTCAACCTCGGCCTGCGCGTGCTCACCTACCACGACCTCGGGCTCTTCAGCGCGGGCGGCGCGCTCTTCATGGCGCACCAGATCATCAAGGAGGTGATGGCGACCATCAACGGCGTCGGCACCATCGCCTCGGCCGCGAGCGGCGCGCTCTCCGGCAGCGCCAGTGCCAGCATCAGCATCGGTTGACGACCAGAGAGGCTTAACAAGATGTTCGAGACCAACAGCCGCTACTACACCATCGAGACGGTGAAGATGACCGTGACCGACTCCGACGGGCAGCCGCGCGTCGTCGCCTACAAGCGGCGCCGCTTCATCGCGCCCTCGGCCGGCACGGTCACGCTCGTCGAGCACGCGGTCACGCGCGGCGACCGGCTCGACCTCATCACGGCGCGTTACCTCGGCGACCCGACGCAGTTCTGGCGCGTCTGCGACGCCAACGACGTGCTCCGCCCCGACGAGCTGACCCGCGAGGTCGGCATCCGCATCCGCATCGCGCTGCCACTGCTCTGAAGTCGCACGAGCCCGGAGGCAAGAAAGATGCTCGCCAGCACCCTCGGCATACGTCTCATCCTGTTGGTCGGCCCGACCGTCCCGCTGCCGGCCCCGTACGACGTGACCCAGGCGCTCCAGAGCGCCGAGGTGACGAACGACGCCGCGACGGGCGACGGCTTCCAGCTCACCTTCACGTTGGGCAAGGAGGGCGCCGACTACACACTGCTGTCGAGCGGCCTGCTCGACACCTTTAACCGCATCATCGTCGGCGTGCTGATGGGCGCCACGCCCGAGGTGCTCATCGACGGCATCATCACGCACCACCAGGTCACGCCGAGCAACGAGCCCGGCCGCAGCACGCTCACCATCACGGGCAAGGACGTGAGCGTCATGCTCGACCTCGAAGAGAAGAACGAGCAGTTCCCCAACCAGACCGACCAGATCATCGTCACGCAGATACTCGGGCAGTACGCGATGTACGGACTCGTCCCCGCGCCCGCCCCGACCACCGACGTGCCCATCGAGATCGAGCGCGTCCCGCGCCAGCACGAGACCGACCTCCAGTTCGTCAAGCGACTCGCGCAGAAGAACGGCTTCGTCTTCTACGTCGAGCCCGTGACCTTCGGCGTCAACAACGCCTACTGGGGGCCGGAGTCGCGCGCGAGCCTCCCGCAGCCCGCGCTGACGACGAACATGGGCCATTACTCGAACGTCAAGTCGCTCAACTTCGCGAATGACGCCTACGCGCCCGTCGGCACGCAGGGCTCATTCGTCGAGCCCACCACGAAGACCTCGATACCCATCCCGCCGCTGCCGTCGCTCAAGGTGCCGCCGCTGGCGTCGTCGCCGGCCACGCCGCGACGCACGCAGTTGATGCGACAGACGGCGAACCAGAACGCTTCGAGCGCGGCCGTCTCGGCCATCGCCGCCGCCACCAACGCGCCCGACCCCGTGACCGGCACGGGCGAGTTGGACGCGGTTCGTTACGGCTACGTGCTGCGCGCGCGCAAACTCGTCGGCGTGCGCGGCGCGGGGCTCAACTACAACGGCCTCTACTACGTGCAGCGGGTCTCGCACCGCATCTCGCAAGGCACCTACACGCAGAGTTTCACATTGCGCAGGGAGGGGACGGGCACGCTGACGCCCGTCGTCAGGCCATCATGAGCAACACCTTCTATGGCAAGTATCGCGGCGTCGTGAGTGACACCACGGACCCGCTCATGCTCGGGCGCGTCAAGGCGACGGTGCCCGACGTGCTGGGCGAACAGGAGAGTGGCTGGGCGATGCCGTGCGCGCCGTTCGGCGGGAGCGCGGTCGGCTTCTTCGCGGTCCCGACGGTGGGTGCGGGCGTCTGGATTGAGTTCGAGCACGGCGACCCCGATTACCCAATCTGGTCGGGCTGCTGGTGGGGCTCGGCCGCCGAGATACCGCCGAAGCTGCTGGCGCCTCCGCCGCCGACGAAGAAGGTGATGATTATTACCGAGGGCGGTCACAGCGTCCTGCTCGACGACACGCCCGGCATCGGCGGCATCACTTTGGAGACGGCCGACGGCGCGAAGATTGTCATGAACGCGCTCGGCATCGAGATCAACAACGGCAAGGGCGGCACCATCAAGTTCACGGGACCGAAGGTCTCCATCAACGACGGCGCCATCGACGTTATCTAACGCGTCCGCCGCCCCGGCGGGAGAGGAGTTCAAGCACATGCCCGGATTCTTTCTGCACGTCGGAGCAACGGTCATCTGCGCGCACGGCGGGCAGGCGCAGGCGACGGTGCCCAACCCGCGCGTGCTCGTCGGCGGCCAGCCGACCGTCACGCAGTCGGGGCCGTACGTCGTCGCCGGTTGCGCGTTCGTCCCGCCGGCGGGCAACGGCCCGTGCGTCACGGCGCAGTGGGTGACGGCCGCCGTGCGCGTGATGTCGAACAACCAGCCGCTCCTCTTGCAGGACAGTCAGTCCGTCTGCGTGCCGACGGGGACGCCGCTGACAATCCTCGTCACGCAGGTGCGCGTAAAGGGGACGTGATGCAGCTCGACTACCCTTATCACTTCGACGGGCGACGACGCACCGCCGACACGACCGAGGACGAGCACGTGCGCGACCTCATCGAACAGGTGCTCTTCACCGCGCCGGGCGAGCGCGTCAACCGCCCGACTTTCGGCAGCGGCGTCCTTCAACTCATCTTCGCGCCCAACGGCGACGCGCTCGCCTCGGCCACGCAGCTCACCGTGCAGGGCGCGCTGCAACAGTGGCTCGGCGACGTGATACAGGTCGAGGCCGTCGAGATAGACAACGACGACGCGACGCTCGAAGTTAAAGTGCAGTACGTCGTCCGCAGGACGCAGCGCCGGCAGGTGGCGCAGTTCACGCGCGGGGGTGGCGTATGATCTACTTCTGCTGCGACGAGCGGCGCCGCAGCGCGGTGCGGCTCCTGAACGGCATCGACGTGCTGCTTCTCTGCGAGCCGTCATCGACCGACGCCCGGAAGATACTCGAAGCGATGGGGTGGGTCGGGCACGACCTCCTGCTCGTGCGCTGCTTCGCCGCCGTGCCGCCCGAGTTCGGGCGGGGCAACGTGCGCGTGACGACCCTCGACGGCCGACCGCTCACAATCGTTGACGTGAAGACGCTCGCTGATTTGCCGCCCGAGGCCGTGGGGTCAATCCTTGCCCGCGAGAGGCACTTCGTCGTCGTCGTCCCACCCGGCCGGCTCAGCCTTCAACTCAAGCACCAGTTCACACTCGTCGCGACCGAGAGCGCGCCGCTCGCGGAGTTCCGCGCCTCGCTCAAGAGTCTCAGTTTCTTCGCCACGCCGCGCGGCGTCTGGCAGCCGACGACCGACGAGCAGGCGCGCGCCATCGTGCGTGACCTCAACGGCATCGACTACGTCGAGGTCGTTGACGCCGAGGCCGAGCAGCCGTCCGAGCGACAGCGGATTCTCAAGCTCTACTTCGTCAAGCCGCTCGCGCCCGGCCGCCTCGTGAAAGAGAACATCCGCATCGAGGGCGGCGAGCGCATCCGCGACATCAAGGTCGAAAAAATCATCCCCGACGACACGACGGCGCCGCGCGCGGGCCAGCCGCCCAACATGCTCGAAGTGCGCGTGGACCGCGCGGGCGACTTCTCGACCTACACGCTGCGCCTCGTTGACGCGAGCGGCCACGCGGTCACGAACTTCGACCCGCTGCTCTCGGCCGTCGCCTTCTCCTTCAAGGTCGAATGCCCGGACGACTTCGACTGTCGCGCGCGCGTCGCGTGCTCGCCCGAGGGCGTCGCGGAGCCCGAGATCGACTACCTCGCCAAGGACTACAACAGCTTCCGCCGTCTGATGCTCGACCGCTTCTCGGTGCTGATGCCCGAGTGGGCCGAGCGCAACGCGGCCGACCTCGGCGTCGTGCTCGTCGAGATGCTGGCCTACGTCGGCGACCACCTGAGCTATCAGCAGGACGCGATTGCGACCGAGGCTTATCTCGGCACGGCGCGGCGCCGCTCCTCCGTCCGGCGCCACGCGCGGCTCGTCGATTACTTCATGCACGACGGCAGCAACGCGCGCGTCTGGGCGCAGTGCAACGTCACGGACGACCGCGTCGTGCTGCCGAAGGGCACGCAGCTCTTTACGCGCGTCGGCCGGTTGGAGCCGCGCGTGGCGCGTGACTCGAACGCCTACGCCGAGGCGCTCACCGCGCGGCCCGAGTTCTTCGAGACGCTCAACGCGGCCACGTTCTACGAGTCGCACAACGAAATCTCTTTCTACACGTGGGGCGAGCGCGAGTGCTGCATCGCCGAGGGCGCGACGCGCGCGACGCTGCGCGACGGGTCGGCCGCGACGGGCCGTCTGCGCCTGCGCGCGGGCGACGTACTCGTCTTCGCCGAGCGGCTCGGACCCGACACGGGCGACGCGGCCGACGCGGACCTCGCGCACCGCCACGCCGTCCGCCTGACGCGCGTCGCGCCCGAGGCGCGGCTCACGTCCGACGGTCAGGACCGACAGCCCTCGCTCATGCCCGTCTACGACCAGCTCACGGGTCAGGCCGTCGTCGAGATCGAGTGGGCGGACGAGGACGCGCTGCCGTTCCCGCTCTGCCTCTCGGCCGTCGCGGAGACGACGCGCAGGTACTTCCCCGAAGTGTCGGTCGCGCTCGGCAACGTCGTGCTCGCGGACCACGGACGCACCGTAAGGGACGAGGAGTTGGAAGTCGTCCCCGACGCGGACCCGCGTCTCGCCGTCGCGCATGGACAGGGCGACTGCTGCGAGTCGGCCGAAGCGGAGGCACGCGCGCCGCGTTTCCGTCCGCGACTGAAGGAGGCGCCGCTCACCTTCACGGCCGAGCTGACGCGCTCGCGGACGCGCGGGAGGAAGAGGACGGCCGCGTCCGCCTCGTCGGTCTATGAATGGAACATGAGAGGCGTGCTGCCGGCCGTCACGCTCGAACCATTCGGGGGCGGTTCCGTCTGGAGGCCGAGGCGCGACCTGCTTGCGAGCGACGAGTTCGCGCCCGAGTTCGTCGCGGAGGTTGAGGATGACGGCGCCGCGACGCTTCGCTTCGGCGACGACGAATACGGCATGCGCCCGGCGGCGGGCACACGCTTCCTCGCAACCTACCGCGTCGGCAACGGCGCGCGCGGCAACATCGGCGCGGAGTCTCTGGCGCACGTCGTCACCGACGACACGCGCATTACTTCAGTCACCAACCCGCTCCCCGCGCGCGGCGGGCAGGACGCCGAGAGCATCGAGCACGTCCGACAGAGCGCGCCTTCCGCGTTCCGCACGCAGGAGCGCGCCATCACGCCCGAGGACTACGCGGAGGTCGCCGGCCGTCACTCGCAGGTGCAGCGCGCCGCCGCCACCGTGCGCTGGACGGGGAGCTGGCTCACTATCTTCCTCACGGTCGATAGACTCGGCGGCCGGGCCGTTGACGATGAGTTTAAAGAGGAGTTGCGTCAACACCTCGAACGCTACCGGCTCGCGGGCCACGACGTTGAGATAAACGGCCCGAGCTTCGTGCCGTTAGAGATAGAACTCTTCGTCTGCATCCTGCCCGGCTACTTCCGCAGCGACGTGCGCGCGGCGCTGCTCGAAATCCTGAGCAACCGCACGCTGGTTGACGGGCGGCAGGGTCTCTTCCATCCGGACAAGTTCACGTTCGGGCAGAGCGTCTACCTGAGCACCATCCTCGCCGCCGCGCAGGGCGTCGAGGGCGTCCGCTACGTCGAGGTCAAAAAGTTCAAGCGCTTCGGCGGCGTCGGCGCCTTCGCCGGGCTCGAAGGGGGGGAACTCTCCGTCGGCAGACTTGAGATTGCGCGGCTTGATAACAACCCCAACTTCCCCGAGAGAGGCGTCCTGCGCCTGACGCTTGAGGGCGGAAGATGAGCAGCACGAACACACCCGAGAAGATGAGCCCGGCCGACCCCGGCGCGTCGTGCGGCGACGGCACCTGCGGCTGCTGCGAAGGCACCAGCGTCCAGACGCCCGCCGAGATTACGAACCGCCCCGGCCTCGCCGCCATCAACTACCGCGTCGGCACGCACTCGCAGTTCAAGCGGAGCATGCTCGCGCGTCTGTCTGACTCGGCGCGTCCGGCGCTGCTCGATTTGCGCACGCGCGACGACGACGACTTCACCGTCGCGCTCATCGACGCCTGGGCCGTCGTCGCCGACGTGCTCACCTTCTACCAGGAGCGCATCGCCAACGAGTCCTACCTCCGCACGGCGACCGAGCGCGTCTCTGTTTTGGAACTGGCGCGCATCGTCGGTTACGAGCCGGCACGCGGCGTGGCCGCCGGGACGTGGCTCGCCTTCACGGTCCAGACGGCGCCCGGCACGCCCGGCAGCGCCATCGTCCGCACGGGCGTGCAGGTCAAGAGCGTGCCCGGTCAGGACGAGAAGCCGCAGACGTTCGAGACCGTCGAAGAGATCGAGGTGCGCCGCGAGTGGAACGCGCTGGCGCCGCGACTGACGGCGTTGCGGTACCCCGCCCAGGGCGACGCGCACGTCTACCTGCAAGGCACCGCGACGAATTTGAAGGAGGGCGACGCGCTGCTCTTCGTCGGCGGCGAGCGCGAGGGCAACACGAACTCGAACGTCTGGGACTTCCTCCGCGTCAAGACGGTCGTGGCTGACTTTGACGCGGGGCGGACGTTGGTGACGCTGGACAGGGGACTCGGCACGCGCACGCCGAACACGGCGCCCGCGCGGTCGAAGGTCTACGCGATGCGCCTGCGCGCCTCTTTCTTCGGCTTCAACGCGCCCGACTGGCGACTGCTGTCCGACATCATCAAGACCAACTACCTCGGCATCGCCACTGGGACGACTCTCACCACGGAGCAGAAGAGGGAGTGGCCGAACTTCAACATCTACACCCCGCCGACGACCGACAGCGCCGACGGCCCCGTCGATCTCGACGCCGTCTACCAGCAGATAAAGGCCGCGAGCTGGGTCGTGCTCTCGGCGCCGGAAGGCGTTGAGGTCTACGGCGTCACCTCCGCCGTCGAGGCCGCGCGCGCGGACTTCGGTCTGTCGTCGAAGACGACGCGGCTCAGGTTGAGCGGCAAGAACCTGTCCACGTTCAAGAACAGGGTGCGCACGACCGTCGTCTTCGCGCAGAGCGAGGAGCTGACGCTGGCCGAGACGCCGCTACCCGAGCCCGTCTGGGGCGACTTGATAGAACTCGGCGTCGCGGTCGAAGGTCTCGCGGCCGGGAAGAGGTTGATGGTCACGGGCAAGCCTTTGAGCGCGACGCTCCGACTCGCGGGCAACACACGCGGTCTCGACCTCACGCTCGCGAGCGACCCGGAGCGGACCGTCGAGCTGTCGGCCGACGAGGAGCTAACGATCCTCAGTGCGCCAACCTCGGTCGGCGCCGGGCAGCAGCAATGGCACCTGCTCACCTCGGACGACCACGAGGGATATCTCACCGGCGCGGCCGACGACTTCATCTACGGGCCGCCGCCCGGCGCGGCCCTCCCGAACAACAAGCACCTTGTCATTCTCTCCGGCACCGACCTTGAGACGACGAGCGAGGTCGCGACGCTGGAAAGTACGAACGCGGCGGACGGCGAACACACGAAGCTCATCCTGTCCGAACCGCTTCAGAACTTCTACGAACGCGCGACGGTCGTCATCGCGGCCAACGTCGCGCAGGCGACGCACGGCGAGTCCATCGGCGAAGTGCTCGGCGGCGGCGACGCCGCGCGCACGAACCAGAGTTTCAAGCTGCGGCACGCGCCGCTCACGTACGTCTCGGCGCAGACCGAGACCGGCGCGGCCTCGACGCTCAAGGTGCGCGTCAACGACCTGCTGTGGCAGGAGGTGCCGACGCTCTACGGGCGCGGCCCGGGCGAGCGCGTCTACGTGACGAAGATGCACGAAGACGACAGCGTCACCGTTCACTTCGGCGACGGGCGCAACGGCGCGCGCCCGCCGACGGGGCAGGAGAACGTGACCGCCACGTACCGCAAGGGGCTCGGCCGCGAAGGGCTGGTCAGGGAAGGGCAACTGAGTCTGTTGATGACGCGCCCGCTCGGCGTCAAGTCGGTGACGAACCCCATGCCCGCCACGGGCGGCGAAGACCCCGAGTCGGAAGAGAGCATCCGCGACGCGGCGCCGCTCACGGTGTTGACGCTCGGGCGCGTCGTCTCGCTGCGCGACTACGAAGACTTCGCGCGCACCTTCGCCGGGCTCGACAAGGCGCACGCGGTCTGGACGTGGCAGGCCGGCGCGCGCGGCGTCTACATCACCGTCGCCGGGGCCGACGGCGCAAAGGTGCCAGAGGGGAGCGACCTCCAGACGAATCTCGTCGGCGCGCTGCTCTCGGCCGGAGCGCCCGGCGTGCACGTCAAGGTCGGCTCTTTCAGTTCCCCCTACTTCCGCCTGGCCGCGACCGTTCTTGTTGACCCCGCATACATCCCCGAGAACGTGGCGGCGGCGGTCGAGGCCGCGCTGCGCGCGCGGTTCTCGTTCGAGGCGCGCTCGTTCGGTCAACCCGTCGCGTTGAGCGAGGTCGTCGCCGTCATGCAGAACGTCGAGGGCGTCGTCGCGGTTGACGTGCAACGCCTGCACCGCGACGACGACAGGGGCGCGTTGCTCAACACGGTCGTCACGGCCGCGCTGCCTTCGCCCGGCACGGGCGTCGCGCGCGTGCGGCCCGCCGAGCTGCTCACGCTCCACCCCGACCCGCTCGGCGACGCGCTCACGATGGAGGTCGCACCATGAGCTTCGACGCGGAGAACCTCTACAACCTCCTGCCCGCCATCTACCGCATCCGCGACGCGGAGCGGGGCGAGCCTCTGAAGGCGCTGCTCTCGGTCATCGCGGACGAGGCCGTCATCCTTGACGACAATCTCGCGCAGTTGCGCGACGACATGTTCATCGAGACATGTTCGTCGTGGGCGCTCTCCTACATCGGCGACCTCATCGGCGTCGAGGGCTTGCCCGGCGCTGGCGGGAGCGGGCTGACGCCGCGCGCGGAGCTTGCGAACACCATCGGCTACCGGCGGCGCAAGGGCACGGCCGCCGTCCTCGAACAACTCGCGCGCGACGTGACGGGATGGCCCGCGCGCGCCGTCGAGTTCTTCCAACTGCTGGCGACGACGCAGCACATGAACCACGTGCGGCGCGAGAACAGGAGCTTCGTCGGCGTGCGCGATGCCGCGCGGCTCGAATGGTTGGGGACGGCGTTTGAACGATTGGAACCCGACGCGGACCTGCCGCACAACGCCGACGTGCGGCGCATCGCGGGCGCGCGCGGCCGCTACAACATCCCGAACGTCGGGCTCTTCGTCTGGCGCCTGCGCGCCTACTCGCTCACGCGCTCGCCCGCCGCGCCGGCCTTCGCGAACGACCTTAGCCGCTTCAAGTTCCACCCGCTCGGTCTCGACACGCAGCTCTTCAACCTGCCCGAGAGCGAGTCCGAGATGACGCAGGTGGCCGGCCCGCTCAACGTCCCCGGCCGTATCAGCCGCCGCGCGCTCGACCGGCACGACGAGGGCGGGAGCCGCTTCGAGGACTACTACGGCGAGGGCTTGAGCTTCCTGATAGAGCACGCGGGCGCGGGCGTGAACGACGCGCCGAGGCTCGTCCCCGCCTCCGACATCGTCGTCAGCGACCTGAGCGACGTGACCGACGCGGACGGCAACGTGACGTGGGCCTATACGCCGCTGCCGCCGAACGTCAAGGTCGCGGTTGACCCCGAGCGCGGGCGCGTGGCCTTCGCGTCGAAGTTGAAGAAGCCGCCGCTCGTCACGTTCCATTACGGCTTCAGCGCCAACGTCGGCGGCGGCGAGTACGACCGCGTCAACTCCGTCGAGACGGGGCTGCTGCCGCTCAAGCGCGTCGCCAACACTTATGAAGAAGAGGGCGGGACGTTGCCGACCATACAGACCGCGCTCAACCAACTCGGTCAGCAGGGCGGGGCGGTCGAGGTGGTTGACAACGGCCGTTACGAAGAGTCCGATCTGGGGCTGAGCACCTCGCACCGTCTCGAACTGCGCGCGGGCGACAAGCGGCGACCGACGCTCGCGCTGACGAAGCCGTTGGAGATAGACGGCGGCGACGAGAGCGAAGTCTCCGTCAACGGCCTGCTCATCAGCGGAGCGGGGTTGAACGTCACGAGCGGCCTGCGGCTCCTGCGGCTGCGCCACTGCACCATCATCGCGGGCGCGCCCGACGAGCGCGGCCCCGTTTACCCGGCGGCGCTCGTCGTCAACTCTGCGGACGTTGAGGTCGAAATCGACGACTGCATCATCGTCGGCGGCCTGCGCGTCGCGTCGGACGCGAGCGTGCGTATCCGCAACAGCGTCATCGACAGCACGAGCGAGCACGGCGTCGCCTACGCCTCTTCGCGCGGCGACACGATGCCGGGCGGCGCGCTGCGCGTCGAGAACAGCACGGTGATAGGGAAGGTCTTCACGACCGTTCTTGAGTTGGCGTCGAACAGCATCTTTCTGGCGAGACTGAGGCCGGTGGACGGCGCGGCGTGGCGCGGCCCCGTGCAGGCGCGGCAGCGGCAGCAGGGCTGCGCGCGCTTCTCTTACATACCGCCGAACTCGCGCGTCCCGCGCCGCTACCGCTGTCAGCCCGAGGCCGGCGCCGACGAGACGCGCATCCGCCCGACCTTCTCATCGCTGCGCTACGGAGACCCCGACTACTGCCAGCTCAGCTCACGCTGCCCGCGCGAGATAAGCCGTGGCGCCGACGACGAATCGGAGATGGGCGTGTTCCACGACCTCTTCCAGCCGCAGCGCGAGTCGCACCTGCGCACGCGCCTCGATGAGTACCTACGCTTCGGCCTCGAAGCAAACATTCTTTACGTGTCCTGATCCCGACCCGCTTCCCCGACGACTGAGAGGTGACCCCGTGAAAGGCGACATCAGCAGACAAACGTTCGCCCGCAAGAATCACTACAGCAGCGTCCGCATGCAGCAGGGGCGCGTGCAGCTCGACGCCGACTGGAACGAGCAGGCCGACATCGTCGCACACCGCGAGCGGACGACGACGCGCGACCTCATCGGCTGTTGCGGCGGCCCGCTCGGCGCCGCCGCCTTCGCGGTCACGGTGCTGCCGCGCGAGATAGTCGTGACCCCCCCCGACCCCTCCGGCGTCTTCATCGACCCGTCCGGCATTTTCATCAACCCGTCTGGCGTCCGCACCACTGACCCGTCCGGCGTCCGCCCCGTTGAACCGTCCGGCATCAGGGTCATCGACCCGTCCGGCGTCAGGCCCACCCACATCCCCAGAGTTCCGAACAAGGGCGACGACTTCAAGCTCGGCGCCGGTCGGTACTACGTGGACGGCATCCTCTGCGAGAACGAGCAGGAGGTGAACTATTCCGCGCAGCCGGACTTCCCCGACGCGCCGAAGTTCGGCAACGCGCCGTTCAACGAGGACGCGCTCTACCTGCTCTACCTCGACGTGTGGCAGCGCCACCTGACGGCGCTCGACGACCCGCACATCCGCGAGACGGCGCTCGGCGGCCCCGACACCGCGACGCGCGCGAAGACCGTCTGGCAGGCGAAGCTCTGGAAGGTGCGGGGCGCGGGCGGCGTCGTGTGCCCGGAGGTCTTCAGCCGTTTCGTCGAGGCGGAGGTGATAAGCAACAAGGGTCTGCTCAACGCCTCGACCGCGCCCGAAGAGGCCGGCGGCAACCCCTGCATCGTGCCGCCGAGCGCGGGCTATCGCGGACTTGAGAATCTGCTCTACCGCGTCGAGATTCACACGGGCGGCGCGGCTTCGGACGTGAGCACGACGGCGGGCAGCTTCTCCGTCCAGTTAAGCGGCAACGCGGCGAACAACCAGTTGACCGTCGAGACTGGACACTCCTTCAAGGTCGGCAACGCGGTCGAACTCTTCCCCGCGAAGGCCGGCAGCGACGCGATGGCGGGACGACTCTACTTCGTCACCAACGTCAACGACCAGACGGTCACGCTCAACCAGAACGTACAGGGCATCGAGATGTCGCAGCAGCCGAGGCTGCGCCCCACGGGCGCGACCTTCAAGTGGTCGCGACAGAACGGCTCGGTCGTGACGAAGATCGAGACCATCTCGGCACGCGACGGCGCGGTCGAGGGTAAAGAGATAACTGTCCAGTCGCTCGGGCCGGACGACGACCTCGGCTTCTCCGACGGCGACTGGGTGGAGTTGACCGACGACCTGACGGAGCTGCGCGGTCAGCCCGGCCAGCTCACGCAGATCGTCACGGCCGACAACGCCACGCGCACGGTCATGCTCAGGGACGCGCCCACCGTCGTCACCTCGCGCAACGCGAAGATGCGTCGCTGGGACGGCATCGGCATCGTCAGGACCAACAGGTCAGAGTCGGCCAGGAACTGGATCACGTTGGAGAACGGGCTGCGGATACAGTTTCCCGCGAACGGCTCGGACGCGGATTCAAAGAAGCCGCCGCTCTACGCGACCGGCGACTACTGGCTCATCCCCACGCGCACGGCCACGGCCGACCGCGAGTCAGGTAACATCGAGTGGCCGAACACGAACGGCGTGCCGCTCGCACAACCGCCCGAAGGCATCGAGCACCACTACTGCCCGCTCGCGCTGCTCCAATGGACGCAGAAGAACGGCTTGAGCGTCGCCGCCGACTGCCGCACCTTCTTCCCGCCGGTCACGAAGCTGACCACGCTCCATTACGTCTCCGGCACGGGCCAGGAGGCGAAGCCCGAACTGCCGCTGACGGCGGAGAGTCTCGTCGAACTGCTGCACCCTTTGGTCGTCGGCGTCTCGAACGGCGGCGTGCCCGTCAAGGACGCGCGCGTCGTCTTCGAGGTCGTCGAGGGTGAGCTTAACGAGGCTCTGCCCGAGGGCGAGAGCAATTTCCCCAACGGGCGCCTGAGCGGCGACAACGCGCGAAGAATTTCGGACACGAAGATCGAGGTGAGGACCGACGACGATGGGCTCGCCGCGTGCAAGTGGGAGCTGTCGCCCGTCCGTTGGAACCAGCAGGTCGTCGCACGCCTGCTCGGTCAAGACCTCAAGCCGATTCACCTGCCCGTGCGCTTCAACGCCAACCTCAGCGTCGCGCGCGAGGTCGCCTACGAGGCGGGGAAGTGCGAGAGGCTCGACGGCATCAAGACGGTGCAGGATGCGCTCGACAAACTGTGCGAGCTGATCGGCCTCGTCAACGAGCCCGGCATCCACGTCACCGATGTCAACGTCGGTGTGGAAAGGCAGGTAGCGGGAGTGGGCGGGCGCGATTTAATCCCGAAGCCGATTGCGTCTCCGAAGCCCGGCGCGACCATGGGGAACGACTTCGACCTCGCCTGCGACATGCTGGCCGGGGGGCTGACCATTGTGTGCGACCGCGAGGTCTACGCAGGCTCCGTTCACCAAAAGCCCACCTGCTTCGTCACGCTCGAACTACCCTTCCCGTTCGGCCGGTCGGAGCAGGAGGCTTGGGGCGTGAGCTATGAAGTCGGCGGTCTCATCGGCTACCGGCCCATCGTCCTCGATGCCAAGACCGGCGGCAAGGGCCAGCTCATCACCTGGCTCCCCTCGACGTTCACGGACGCGTGGCTGCGCGAGTGGTTACCGATCAACTACGGCAGGCTCAACACCGGCTCGCGCCGCCCCGGCCGCATCCTCGCGCGGCTCACGCTGAAGGGCAATTTCATCTGGGCGCGCACGGACGCCTCGCTCTATCTCGATGGCGAACTCTTCGGCGTCGTCGCGGAGCAGGGCAACGTCACGGCCGCGCGCGCGCCGAGCGGGGACGGGAAGCGCGGCGGCGACCTTGAGATGTGGTTCTGGCTCGTCAATTTCGAGGTGACGCTCGACAGAGAGGAGTTGAACGTCGGCGAGAAGACGACGGGGCACGTTGACATCTCCGGCCCGGCGCCGCCGCAGGGCCTGATCGTCGAACTCTTCATCCACGACTCGACCGTCGCCAGGCTCAGCGGGCCGATCATCCGTTTCGTGGAGGGCCAGACCCGAGGCGACTTCGAGGTCACGTCGCTCAAGCAGGGCGCGACCTACGTCGTCGCCACGTACGCGGGCGGCGAGAGGCAGGCCAATTTCAACGTGATCGTGTCGCCGCCGCCGCGCGTCGAGGCGGTGCGCGTCTACCGCTGGCAAGTGACGCCCGGCACGCAGGTGCTTGCGGAGATGAACCCGGCCACGGGAATGCCGCCGCAGCTCATTCTCACGGTTCCATCCCTCCAGACGCCGAACGCCATCCAAGTGAAGTTCACCGACGACACGCTCGTCAACCTGCTGGCCGTCACGACCAAGAACTTTGTCGTGCGGGCCGGGGCGACCGGGGCGGTCGTGCCCGGGAGCGTGACTACCGGGCAACTCCCCAACTCCGCGCTCTGGAAGGCCAATCAGATACTTCAACCCGGCGACTATCAGGTCACATTCGTCGGCGACGGAGCTGACGCGATCACCTCGCTCAAGGGGAAGCGGCTCGACGGCGACCCGAAACAGTTGCCGTCGGGCGAGGGACATGAGGGCGGGAACTTCCAGTTCACCGTCCGGGTGCAGGCGCCGCCGCCTACGGCGCAGGCCACGCTGCTGAAGGTCAAGCGCGTGGCCCTCATCAACAATGTCACCTTCATACCCGAAGCGACCATCTTCGAGCGGAAGGAAGGCGGGTTTACTCTCGACAACGACCTCGGGGCCGGGCAGCGGCTCAACGTCATCGAGGTCGAGTTTACGGGCGGGCCGGTCAACAAGGATACCGTCAGGAAGGACGGAAACTTCTGCGTGTGGCGAGTCTTTCCCAACTCGGTCGTCGCATTGCAGACGACGGGGACGTTGGACTGGAAGTCCGACAGCATAGTTCGGTGGGCCGTGAAGACCGAACTCGCAAGGGGTGATTACACGGTCGCCCTGATCGCCGGAGCCAGCCCGGTCGTTACCGTGCCGGGGGTCACTCCGATCACCGCGACCGACGGGCGCCAGCTCGACGGCGAGCCGACTCAACTTCCTTCGGGCGACAACAAGGAGGGGGGCACCTTCTTCTTCAGGTTTAAAGTCAGTTAGGCGCCCGCGCGGCTCAGCCCTTGGGCGACGTGACGAAGTAGAGGTGAGTCTTGTATTCGTTCGTCCTTGTGCCGTCGCCGACGTAGTAGGAGCCGAGGGCGAGGACGCGCCACGTATTGCCCGCGCCCTCGGTCACGCCGACGAGGCGGCAAGGCAGCTCGACGTTGGCGCTCCACTGCTGGCGCGTGAAGGTGTCGGCCGCGACGCGCCAGACGACCGCGCCCCACGAGACGAAGATGCTCCGGTTGTCGGGCGTGACGGCCAGCGTTAACGAGTATTGCTCCTTCGAAGTCCCACCCGCCGGGGGATTCGCCTGCGTGTTGACGGTCAGGCCGATGTCGCTCTGCATGTCAGCGAGCTGGAGGGTCTGCGTCTCGGTGGGACGGGCGACGCGGACGCGCATGAGGGCCACGTCGCTTGCGAAGACCGCCCGCCGCGGGTTCATGTTGAGCGCGACCTCCATGTGCGCGCTGTAAATCCACTGTCCGTCGGGCGAGAAGACGACGTGCGTCGGGTCGCGCAACTCGTAGTTCTTGACCTGCTGCACACGCTTCGTGGGCACGTCGATGACGAGCAGGCCGCTCTGGTCGCCGACCGCCACGGTCTTGCCGTCCGGCGAGACCGCCATCGGCGGGACGCGGCCGCAGAGGTCGCCGAGCGAGATTTCCGTCTTGACGTTCTCGGGGTGTTGATGGACCCACAGAGAGCAGCCTGGCGCCGTCTCCGTTTTCTTCGCAATGTAGTAAACGCTGCCCCCCTGAGAAGCCGCGAACGCGACGACCTGCGCGATGTTGTCCAGCGTGACTTTCGTCGGGCCGTCGAAGACGTGCGTGGCCTGATGGTAGACGGGCTCGCCGAACATCGCGTAAACACCCCTGTCAGAGACGGCCACGGCGTTGGGCACCGAGAAGACGTTGCCCCGCGTGTTGACGGCCAACTCGCCTGTGAGGCGCGTGTCGAGGTCAACGCGCACGACGCGCACCTTGCTGACATCGTCCGGCTTCGCCAGCGGGACGAAGAGTGATTTGCCGTCGCGCGTGAGCGCCCCGTCGCCGAGGCGCACGCCGTCGAGCGCCATTTTGGATGAGAGCCGCACCTGACAGGTGAAGACCTCACCCGGCGGGGGCGGCGTGAGTTTGAATTTGCTTCCGTTGTACCGGTCGAAAGACGTTTGTCCCGCGAAGGGTTTGGCGAAGTACTGACTCGTGACATCGAGTTTCCCGGCGTTGTCGGTGTTGATGCGGATGCGGCTCATCTGCGGAGCACTCCCGGGGGTCACCTCGCTTTGCGCCGGCTTGGTGAAGTCCAGCTCTACCAGATAGTGCCCGAGGCTCTCCATGCCGTGGGCGAAGACTTTGAAACTCGGCGTCTTGTACGAGACTTCGACCGGCGCGGAGTCCTCGACTTTCGACCTCCCGAAGTTCGGGTTGAGCGCCAGTTCATAGGGCGACGAGTTGACGACGTAGAGCCATGTCTTATCGGTGAGCTGCCCGGGCATGTTCAACTTGATCTCGTTGCCGCCGTGACGTGTCGCCGTGCCCGGGACGGCGGCGACGCTCCCGTCGGGCGCCAGCCGCTTGAAGCCGCTGCTGGTGAACTGCAACTCGGGCCCCGACAAAGTCACCTCCATGAAGTACCGCGCGCCCTCACACCCCTCCGCCATGAAGCGCAGATTGACCGGCGCCGGGTTCTCCTTGCTATAAGCGACTTTGAAGTTGTGCCGCGCCGTGTGCGGCAACCTCTCCGGCGCCGCCGCCGCCAGCGTCGCCACGCCCTCCGTCTCGATACTCGCGAGGCCCGCCGCGCGGCACACGTCATCGAGCGGCACGAGGTCGATGCCGGTCATATTCACGAGCGTGAACTCGCGCACGGCGTCGCAGGCCGCCGGCAGCACCTTCGCGGGAAACCTTTTGACGAACTCGGGCGTGAAGAGTTTTTCGGTCGCGTCAACGAGCTTATGCATCTCGCCGTCGGGCTGGAGCGCCCACAGCCGCTCGGCCTCGCCCCCGCGATAGGCCGCGACGGCCCCCGCCTGCATCCTCAACGCGCGGCCGCACGGCGCCCAACTGTCCTGCTGTGGGTTGTAGACGAGGTCTTGCGGTATCTCGCCCGACTTCAACTGCGGCCGCAGGTTTTCGAGTGAGAACTCGGCGACGTTCAGGAGGCTGACGAGCGGCAACGACTGGAGCGCGGGCAGCGCGGCCGGGTCGAGCACGACGAGGACGGAGCCGACGGGAACGAGCAGCCCCGTCTTAATCATCGACACGTTGTCCGAGTTGACCGCGCTCGCGGCGCGCGTCGGCGGCGCCAACTCGCCCGTGCTCGTCAGTCCGAAGCGGAGCATCCGGCCGTTGCCACGGTGGAAGGCGTAGAGCGCGTTGTCGAAGGAGATGAGGCGATATTGGCCGAGCGTCGAGAGCGACTCTTCGTAACGGACGTTCTCGCTCGGCTCGAAACCGACGGAGTAAGCGACGCGGCCCCACCGGTTGGGGAGGTATGCGTTGACGACGACGTACGCGCGGTTGCCAAAGCAGACGAGGTCGAAGGAGGCGCCGGTGCGCCGCGCGAGCGACTGGAAGTCGCCGGGCAGCGTGACGGGCAGTTTGATGCGCTCTCGCTTCGTGTTGTAACGCTCAAGCACCACGTCGCCGCCCTCCGTCTGCCGCAGGAGGACGAAGTTGTTCCCGAGCGCCCCGAGCGCGTACCACGCCTTGCCCGCGATCTGAGACTTTTTGAAGTCAGGGTCCTTCAGGTCTTTGTCGCCCTTGCCGACCTCGGCGGTCCAGAGTCCGCTGCTTGTGAGCAGCGCCATGTGTCCGTCGGTCACGGCCAGCGCCAGCGGCTTGCCCTCGAAGACGCGCTTCTCCTCAATCTTCTCCCAAGGGTTCGCGATGATGGCCGTGTCCTTCCAGAACGTCTCCTGTCCGTCGGTCGTGATGAAGAGGCGGACGGGCTCGGACGGCTGGTCGGACCTCATGTCGCCCCGCGCGTGGACGCGCCACACGCCTGTCCCCTGGTACCAACGACTCAGGTTCTGTTCCGTCAGTTCGAGGTTGAGTTTGAGGCGTGTGCCGAGCTTGATGGCCGCCGACTCGACGCCCCACACCGCCCAGTCGATCTCGACCTGACCGTTCGGCAGGATGCTGCCCGGACGCACGTTGAGGTAGGCGTAGTTATCGACCGAGAAGATGTCGAGCGTGAGCGCCCTGATGACCTGCACGTTGGACTTGCCTTCGGGGCCTTTCACCTCCGCGTCGAGCAGGTAGGTCGCCGGGCCGACCGCGATGATGGAGAGCGAACCTTCTTCCATCCTGTAGTTCGACGCCGCGTCGCGGCTGAGCCTTAGCTCGGAGTTGCCGCCCGGCAGCGGCCCGCGCAGCGTGGCCGAGACGCCGTTCTTCACGCTCCACGAAATTTTCACAGGCTTGCCGGGCGGGAGCATCGTCGGGCTGGTGTAGTCGCACGTGAGACTGACCTGCGGGCTCCAGTCGCCGTGGCTGGTGGGAACGATGTCGAGCGAGCCGTCAACGCGCGCGTCCTTGCCCCTCCCGGTCTGGTAGCCGTAGCGGAGCGTGAAGAGCGTCTCGGGCGCCTGCGGCGAGAGCGGCACGGGCAGCTTGAGCGTGGCGCCCGCCGCGAACGCGGCCTGCGCCCCCGTGGGCTTCGCCGTGTCGGGGTCGATGCCGCTGTTGAAGGCGCGGATGACGACGACGTGGTCGTTGGGGTCGTTGACGGCCCAGACCGTCCAGCCGTCCGCGCCGGAGACGACGCCGGAGAGCGAGACCATGTTCTTCGGCGACTCGCTGGTGCGCGCGCTCTTCGCGGCCTGACGCAACGACGTGGCGGCGGTCTCCGTCGGGAGTTTCAACTCGATGACGACGGGGCCGGCCCACGCCTCTGCCTCCGCGTTCCTGACTTCGACTTCCAGCACGTCCGCCTGCCCGACTTTGACGGCGCGGGCCTTGAACTCGAAATTTAGTTTCTTATCCGGCATGGCGTTCTCCTCACAAAAACTATTCGTTGGAAGTCAGAAGCAGCAGCCGACCCTCGGCCGCGACCAGAGGCTTGTCGTCGAAGTATCTCGGGTCGGAAGGCGCGACGGGGGCGGGCGCGTCCTCGGTCGAAGGCCCGCGAAAGCGCCAGTGCCCGCTCTCGCCGACGGGCGTGGGCAGCCGCACGCGTTCGGGTTGCAGCAGGACCGGGCCGACGCGGAACGACGCCTCCATCCGCGCGAGCGTCTTGTCCAACTCGGCGTGCGCGAGCGTGATGGTCTTCGCGGGGACGAGCCCCGTCGCGGCCTGCACAGAGCCCCACGCGTCCAACAGGAGCGTGAGCGTCTCGGGCGCGCCGAAGCCGATGCGCACGGCGTCCTGTTCGGCGTGCGCGAGGTACGCGGAAGGCTTCAACGCGGCGGCCGTCCGCGCGGGCACGATGCGGCTGTAGTCGCGCGCCTTGTAATAGCCGACGAGTCCATCCTCGACGTTGTGCGCGCAACCCAGAAGGACGCGGACGCGCAGCGCGTCGAGCACGGGGTCGCCCGTGACCGCGGGCGTCGTTCCGGGCGGCCGATTCTTCGGGTCGGTCCAGTGCGGGTCGGTCCAAGCTTTGCCGAAGAGTTCGAGCCCGATCCGCGCGTTGACGAGCGCGAGAGGCCGCCCGAAGAGCGCCGCGTCGCGACGTTGTGACGCGGGCCGTATGCGTTCGAGCGCGCCGTCTATCAACTCAAGCAGCGCGTGGAGCCTCGGCCTCTCGGACCGAGTTGTTTCGATGAGCGACCGCGCGAACTCCTTCAGCTCGGGGTTGCGAATCGCGTCAATGTCGGCGAAGCCCGGCGCGCCCTCCCACCTGACGAGGAAGCGGCCGCCCTCTTCGACCAGCGCCAGCTCGCCCGCGAGGCGTCCGCGTCGGTCGCAGAGCGCCAGAGCCTTGTCGAGCGCGTTGTAGAAGACCCAGCCGCAGACGGGGTCGAGCGCGGGTTCCGGTTCGATTACGTCGGCGCCTTCGTCCGACGACTTCGTGAAGCGGAAGTTGAGTCGCGCGGGCTGCACGACGCGCGGCGGCATCGCGACGGCGAAGCGGTCGTCGTGCCAGCGCGAACGCGGGTTGAAGACCTGCCCCGACGCGCCGCCCGCCGATGTGCCTTGCAGCAGATCGGCCCACTGCCCGAAGTCATCGACGAGCCAAAGCTCTTCGAGCCGGAACGCGCCCGCGCGCAGCAGCGTGAAGTCGAGCGGCGGCTCCGCCGACGATGGCGGCGCGAGCCGCTCGCCGCCCGGGCCGCTCTGCGCCACGGGGTCGAGCAGAGCCTCGACGACGGAATCGCGGAAGCTCAAATCGCTGTCGGCCCACGGCCGCGCCGGGTCGGGCGCGACGCGCGGGAGCGTCACGTCGCGGCCCAGCAGTGTTTGATGGAAGCCCGAGAGCGACTGTCCCATCATCCCCGCGCGAGCGAGTTCGGCCAGCGTCTTGTCCCACACGACTTCGTAGCGCGACAGAATCTCGGTCACTGCGGCGGGGAAGGGAGTTTTGAGTCCGTTCTTCTTATCCTTGTCGGACGCGGGCCTGAGCAGTCCGCGCAGCGTTTCGAGCGGCTGCTCGAAGAGGCGCCCGTCAACGGGGCTCAGAATGCTGCGCCCGCTCACGGACGAGCCGCGCGCGGGCAGAGACTCCCTGTCCTTCGGCTCAAAGTCGTATGCGTTGTGGCGCCAGACGGGACCGAAGTCCTGCTCCGTGCTCTTCGTCGGCCTCCAACTTATCTTCCAGTCGATGAAGAGCGGCGACCAGGGCTGACGCGCCCACACCTCCGCGAGCAGACCGGGCCGCACGTCCGGCGCGTTCGGCCCGCCGAACCTGACCTGATCGCGCGGCAGGTCTTTGTTGTTAACGTCAACGTAAAAGTCTTTGACGAGCCGCTGCGCCCACGCCTGCCAACGTGTGGTTGAAGTGAGCGGCGGTTCCGTCGGGATGCTCCGCGCGACGAGGTCGCTGACGGCCTGCTCGACGATGGACGCTTCTTCGAGCAGGCTCTTCAAGACTTCGTCGCGCCCCGCGTCAAGTTTCCGCGCGGAGGCGGTGACCTGTGCGACCGCCGCGTCGGGCGCGTCGAACTTTTTCGTCTCGACCCCGACCGTGACCTCCGCCGTGTTGGCGACCTGTTCGGGCAGGCGGCAGGGGAGCGGGTTGGGGAAGTGATGCTTGGTCGGGACGCCGCAGTTCTTGATGACGACGAAGGGGTCGGCCGGCGTCCAGAAGCGCGGCGCGGAGTCGGAGATAAGCTCAAGCTCTTCGGGCAGGTTCGTTTCAAACGCCTTCCGCGTCTGAAGCTGAATGAGCAGCGCGTCCAAGTCGTCACGCAGTTTCTTGATGCGCTCGGCGAGCGCCGCGCAGTCGTCAAGCTCATCGTCAACGTCTTCGAGCGCGTCGCGGCGCGTCTTCTCGCACATCGTCCACCAGCGCGCGTACAAGTCCTGCTGAAGCGCCGACAGTTCGCGCGCCACGGCGTCGGCAGCGGCCTGCGTCTCGTTGAGCTGCTTCAACGCGGCGAGTTGTTCGGGCGTCGGTTTGGCCGCCGTCTGTTCGGCTGTCTCGGAAGGGTCGGCGGGGAAGGTGCCTTCGCTGCCGGGGCGCTGGCGGATGGACCAGACCTTGCCCGCCTCCTGCGCCGTGAACCAGTTCTGATGGACGACGTGGTCGCGCGGCGCCGCGTTCCAACTGCCGACGAGCGATTCGGGCTGACGGTAGATGACGGCCTCAAGCGCCTTCCAGAGGTTGGGCTTATCTTTATCGCCGCTGAACTCGCTCGACACCAGCGAGACGAGCGCGTCCTCCGCGCTGTTGCCGACGCCGACCGTGAAGGGCGGCGGCGCGGTGCCGAGCGCGCCCTCGACCGAGGGCGCGCCGGGGTAGCCGAGCATCGTCCCCATGTATGTCTCCGGGTTCCAGTAGTTGACGTGCGCGACCATGCCGTGGAAGAGGCAGCGGCGCTGTGACAGCTCAGCGGCGGATATCTCTTTATCGCCGACCTTCCAACCCAGGGCCTTCAACACGTCGAGCGCGTCGGCGGGGGCGTCCGAGTTCTCCTTCTTGAGCAGCGAGGGCAGGGCCGCGAACGGCTCGTGTTGCGCGTCCCTGTACCAGCCGAGGAGGAGGTATGTGAGCGCAACGTCTTTCGGCACCTTGCCCGTGACGCGCGGCTCGCGCAGGTCGGCGAGGTTGTCGTGCCAGGAGAGGACGTTGCGGTTCTCGGCGACGTTGGCGGTGAAGGTCGGCGAGCCCGTGTAGCTGTTGCCGACGGCCGTGATGATGGAACGCTCGCCCGCGAAGTCTACGGGCTTGAACTCTTCGAGCGCGACCACCTTGCCCGCGCGGCGCGCGACGTACTTGTTGCCGGCCGCGACGAGCACGTTGGCCGGGCCGCTCGCGGAGAGCAGGCCGCCGTCGAGGAACCAAGCCTTACACGTCGGCTTCTGCCCGCCGCCGCGCCGGCAGAAGCGCACGATGAGCCATTGGTCGGGCAGCGCGGGGAACTCCAACGCGTTCGACTTGTAGGAGTGGCGCAGGCCCGGCGGCAGAACCCAGTGGAGGTAGACGCCCCGGTCTTCATTTCTCGGGAGCGCGTCCGAGTCCGCCGGGAGGACGAGTTGGTCCGCCTCGGGCTTACCCCAGGCCGTGCGCGTCGCGCCGAAGAACGGCGGCGGGGCGGGCGCGCCGAGGGCGTTGGTCAGCCGCTTGTAGTCCTGCGTCTCGCGCGACCACTTGCCGTCGTTGGCGACCCGACGTTGCTCGTTAATCTTTAAGATGGCCTTGCGCTCGACGACGAGGTCGTCGATGACGAGCGCCTGCACGCGCGCGGGTACGAGAAGATGATTGCCGTTAGTCATAAGAGAAACTCAGCCCCACTTGATGACCTGCTCTTCGGGCATGCGGACCATCCGCACGGCGAACTCGGCCGGGCCGACCGTGCCCCCGACCGCCGCGTTCAGCCGCCCGCGCAGCGCCGCCACGTCGGCCACGCCGGGGCGCGAGTTCGCGCGCATCAGGCCGGGCCTGACGTTGAGCTTCACGGAGGACGAGCCGACCTCTATGTCGCCGTCCGAGTCAACGCCGAAGGTCAGACCCTCGCGCGGCTCGCGGAATTTCACCTGCCTGATGGAGCCGCGCGCGAGGCAGAAGAGGACGCCGTCGGCTATCTGGTCGAGCCGCAGAATCTCGGGCAGGTGCGCGGCCGTCGGCGCGTCGGTCGTCGCCGTCACCTCGACGCCGGGCCAGTCTGTGACGATGCTTGAACGCAGGAGGAAACCTGACTTGGGAACGTCCATGTAGCGTTCCGTCGGATGCCACTCGGGGTTCTTCCCCTGAAGACGGAGGCGGTGCTGGTAGACGATCTTTGACAGCAACGACTGCATGTCCGCGCGCGCGGCCAGACCCTCGTCGGCGTGGCCGCGCACGGCGGCGCTGAGCGCGCCGTCAACGAGCGCGTCAACCCAGTTGTCGTCAAGGTGGAAGAAGCGCAGAGACTCCCGAGGCAGCAGAGACGCATGCGGGACGAGGTACTGGAAGGGCACGGGGTAGAGCAGCACCGCGCGCGCGATCCACTCGACCAACTCGTCGGCGATGGTGATGAGTTCGTCGCCGGGTTGCGGCGGTTGCTCCTTGAGGTCTTTAAAGGCGCTGCGGTGCAGCTCAAGAAAATTCGCGACCTGGCGCGCGAACTCAGCGGCGTTCTGCTTACGCTCGACGAAGAGACGCAAGCCCTTCGTGAAGGCAGGCGACGAGAGCGCAAGCAGTCGGCCCAACTGCCACGACGCCGCGTAGGACACGTCGAAGAGCGCCGTGCTCTCGTCGAAGACGAGCGCGCTGTCCGCGTTGCGGAAGGGCGGGCGGTTCAGCGGCGCGCGCGCGAGCGGCGACAGCGGGCCGCGATACCAGGCGAAGGTCGGCGTGCTCTCCGTCGGGCGATAGTCGATGGGCACGTAGCCGCGCGCGAGCGCCTCGTTGACGTATGCGTCGCCGTCCTGCGTCGCGGGCGCGACGCCGAAGACGGAGGCGTTCTTACGAAGTCGCTGCATGAGTCCGCCGAAGGTGTTATGGCCGGCGGGGTCGCTCACGAAGCTCCAACTGCCGAGCGTGACCAGACGAATCCGCGTGGCCGCGTGCGTCTGCCCGGCGGGCGCGTCGAGCAGCGCGTCCCAGCCTTCGAGCGAGACGAGGTGGATGGTGTTCGCGCCCGGCTGCGGCAGGCGGTTGGCGACGAGCACGGCGAACTCGCCGTCGGCGACCATCTCGACCGGAACCTTGTCGGCCGTGTCCACGCGCCGTATGTGCGCGAGCAGCGGCAACTCCTCGCGGCGCGGGCAGAGCTTGAGGAAGAGGTCGAGGTCGAGGTCTAGCATTCGCACGGCCGTCCGCGCGTCCTCGCCCGCGCGCGAGAACTTCGGGAGCATGACGTTGGCGCCGTTCTCCGCGCGCGTCCAGATGTCGGCGGACGCGTTCGCGGGGACGAGGTCCGCGACCGTGCCGGCCTTAACCTCGGCGCGGCCTTCGACAATCTCCTGCGCCGAGAGCACGAGCAGCGCGAGCCACGGCTCGCGGCCCTCACCCTTCCAGACGGTGCGTTCCCAGGGCAGGTTGCGCGTGCGGAGGACGAGGTGCGGCAGGACGTTCTGATAATCGGCCGTGCCGCCGGGCGGCGGGTAATAGGTCTGTATCTCGCTGCCTTCGATGGTGTAGCGCGGCGCGAGGATGTCGAAGGGTTGGTCGCGGTAATAGTGGTGCTCCTCGTTCCCGACCTTGACCGACTGTTGCAGGACGAGGCGGTAAGACCCGGCCGTCAGCGGCGCCTGATAGTTGTCGTAGAAGTCCATCAACAAGTCGGCGGCGCGGGCCTTGATCTCGATTGACATCGTTCTCCTCCCGTTACCGTCTGCTACTTGTTTGACGGAGCCACGGCGCCGGCCAGCGGCTCGGCCTGCAACTCGCGGAAGCGGACCTGCGTCTGCGAAGGCCGCCAGGCGAGGTTGAACCCGGCCGCCGCGAGCGCGTCGGCGACGCCTTCATGTCTGGTCTGCTTGGCGGCCGAAGCCGTCTGTACGTCGCGCGAGCGCGTCGCGGTCGGGGCTTCCTGTTTGGTGGACGGGCGTGGGACGGGAAAAGGTTCGAGCGCGTGCCACGTGATTGATGTAAGAGTGGCCTGCGCGCCGCGCCGGCCCGGGGGCGGCTTGAGACTCTTGAGGCCGGTGATGCAGTCGGGGACAAGGTCCGCGCTCGGCTCGGACGGGCCGTTGGGCTTGGGCCTGGACGGGTCCCACAGCGACGCGGGCAGCGAGGCCGTCTCCATCTCGACGAACCACCGCGACAGATCGACGGATGAAGTCCCACCAACGTCGTCGCGCACGACCGTGACGTTGAGCACGGAGGTCAAATCCTTGCCCATCGGGTGGACGCCGAGCGGCTTGTCGTAAGACTTCTCGTGCAGACCCTTGGCCTCAAGCACGACCGGTTGCTGCACGAGCAACGTGTTGCCCGAGGGCGCGCGCTCCTGTACGCCGACGGGCGGGCTGTTGGTCTTGACGCTCCCGACGTTAAGCTTCGTCAGCGGCACGGCCGCCGCCGCCGCAAGCTCCAACTGGTCGGGTCGCACCTTCCACGCGCCGTCTTCGGTCTTCGGCTGTTGCTGCTGCGCCGGCTCGTTCGGCAGACCCGCGAAGTTGTTGCGGCCCGCGACGAGGGTCGGGGTCGTGATGGCGGGCACCGAAGACTTGTCCTGGGTCGCTTTCTTGTCGGCCTCGCTCGGACTGAGGAAGCTCTGCGCGAACAGTTGCCACTTCTCGATGAGTTTCGGCGGTTCGCGTCTCGCGCCGAAGGGGATTTCGACGGTGATGACGGAGACTTCAAACCGCGCGTAGCCGCCGACGGGCGGCCCCCACATCTGCAACTTGGCGCTGATGGTCACCTTCAGCGTGAAGAGAAAGAGACGGGCCTCGACGCGCAGCGAGACGCCGATGTCGGCCTCGAAGTGGAACGGGCTCCAGTTGACGATCACGTCCCAGTAGGCTGTGAACCAGACCGTCACGCGGCCCGAGCGGAAGACCGCTTCGAGCTTCCCGCCCGCCATGCCGCACGACGGCGTGATGGCGAAGTAGCCGCTGCCCTTGACGGAGAGTTGCGGGCTGATCTGCCAGTTCAACTCGAAGCGCGGCACGATGGGGTAGTGGTCGGGCCGCTTGAAGCTCGGGTGATAGCCGCCGAGCGTGATGACGAAGTCGCCCTGATGCGGCCCGCCGTACCAGACGAAGACCGCGAAGCCGCCACGCAGCTTGCAGTCGGTATTGAAGACCCACGAGTTGCTCGTCAGAAGTCCCTGTAGCTTGAAGCTCCCCTCGCTCGGCTTCACCGACATGAGGAGTTGCATCTCGATGTAGCAGATCGGCTTCGCGCTCGGGTCGCTCGGCTGTTTGAGGCGTGCGAGCCCGAGTATCGACAGTTCGAACTCGTTGCCGAACTGCACGACGACGAGGGCGAAGCAGTCGAGCACGCGCGCGACGGTGAAGCGCGCACCGGCGCAGATGAAGTACTGCCCGCTCTCGGCCACGACGGCGTCGCCCATGTCCTTGAGCAGCGACGAGGGCGCGACGGCCTTGCTCACCTGCCCGATGAAGGTGCCGCTCTCGTCCTCGTCCTGATAGCCGCCCTCGCCCATCACCATCTTGACGAGCGGGAACTCCGCGACATTCTCGATGGTCGGGACGAGGAGGCGGCGGTTGATGCCGAAGCCAACGGCGACGGCGGTCAGTTCAATCGGCCCCATCTGGATGCCGCCACCCTTGCCCGCGCTCACGGCGCCGTAGACGAAGACGGCCTTGTCGGGGCTCAGGAAATGGAGTTTGCCCCCGTCCCTGATGACGGTGTAACGCTTGCCGTCGGTCGCGTCGATTGTCCACGCGCCGCGTGGGAAGGTGTTTCTGACGGGCCTGTGGACGACGGGCTTAAGCTCGCGGTCGGACATCTCCTTCGACAGCTTCGGGTGTATCCGGCCGGTGCGCAGGTGCTTCAAGACCTCTTCGTCCTCTTTCATGTCGAAGATGGCGATGTGGCCGTAGAAGCCGATGGCGGCGATGGAGAGCTTGGGCAGCTCGATTGAAAGACTGCCGCCGTACTCAAGGCCGTTCTTCATGAAGCTGCCCGAGATGACCACGGGTCCGGCCTTGAAGGAGATGTCGAGCCCGTCGAGCGAGAACTTGAACTTGCCGAAGTCGTTCAGGGGGAAGCTGAGCGTGGCGCCGATGAAGCCAAGCTCGAAGGCGGGCCAGCGCAGGCCGCCGTTGAGCGCGACCGTCAGCTTCGCGTCGTCGGGCAGCCCTTCACTCAACTCGAAGTTTTCGAGCCCCTTGAGCCCGATGCCGATGTCCTTGATGTAGACGGCGAGGAGGCGGCGCTCGATGGGAATCCAGATGGTCTTGCCACGGACGCCCTTCTCGTCGTAGAGCTGCACGTCGAGCGTGCCGTCGCCCTCGCCCGTGAGCGACATGAGGTAGCCGGCCGAGATCGAGAACTTGTCCTTCCGTTTCGCGCTCAGGCGCGTCTTCGGCTTCGACTCCTCTTTCTTGGGCGCGGGCACGGCGACCCACTCGTCGTCGCCGAGCAGCCCTTGCAGCCCCGCGACGATCTCGTCGCTGGCCTTCTCCTCTTCCTCTTTTTCTTTCTCCTTCGGCGCGAGGGAGAGGCGCATGTCCTTGAGCTTGATGCCGCCGCCGAAGACGACGCGGCCCTGCGTGGTGGTGAGGAACGCGATGCGCAGCTCGAAGGCGCCGAGGCCGAAGTAGGAGAGCGGGCCTTTGCCGAACTTGAGGAAGGTCAGGCCGTCCTTGGTCTTGCCCTTCAGGTCGAAGCCGAGGCTGAGAAAGTCGCCGCGCAGCGCGAGCGTGTAGACGGCCTCCGACTGTTTGCCGTCGGTGAGCGTGCGCTGGAAGGGGAAGAGGCGGATGCCGGGCAGCGGGACGCGCCGCTTCCACGGCGACTTCTCTGTACCGGCGGGCGGCAGCAGGCGGCGGAACCAGTTGTCGTCGAGCGTCTCGTCGCTGAACCACTTGCCTAGGTGTAACCTGACTTCGACGCCGCTCGGCTTCTCTTCCTTCTTCTCCTCTCCCTTCTTCTCGTCGCCGACGACGACCCACTCGTCCTCGTCGGCGACGAATTCGTTCTCGTCGTCCTCGAAGTAGTTTCGGCCGAGGACGAGCACGGGGTTCTCTTCGGCGTCGTCTTCGGGCTGCTCCTCCTTCTTCTCGGGCGTCGTATAGACGGGGATGTTGTAGGCCAGGCCCGCGATGCCGAAGTAGTGCTTGCCCGGCGCGTTGAGGGCCGATTGCGAGGCGAGCGAGACGGCGATGCGCTTGCTGTTCCTGTCCTTCGCGTCGATGCCGTGGGTGTAGAGCGGGAAGCCGTCCAACTCGTCGAGCAGGCGCCCGAGCACGTCCCACACGGTCAGCTCCGAAACGTCGGCGAGGCTGTACTCGGAGCCGGTCTCAATCAGCCCGAGCGATTCGAGCAGGCCGCCGAGAGTGCGCATGCTCGACTCCGCGTCCGTCGCGTCGGGCTCTTCGCCGGCCTCGGGAATTTTGTTCTCCCAGATGCCTTTGAGGAGTTGCGCCGCCTCTTTAATCTCCTTCTTTGACTCTTCAAAGTCCTTCTTGATCTCGGTGCCCGTCCGGAAGAGGTCCATGATGCCGCTGTCGTCCGAGACGGTGTCGAGCAGCAGCGGCCCGATGGGCGCTTCCAGAAGCTCCGCGCCGTCGGTCGTCTCCCAGAACTCTTCGACGAAGCGCGCCCACCCGTCGAAGGTCTCCCACTGCGCGGGCTCGGCCGCCGTGGCGGTCATGTACTGCTTCTGCACCTCGACCTGCGCGTCGCCGAAGTCGGTGACGAGGTCGCCGGGCTCCCACTTGTAGTTATTCGGGAAGGGGCTCTCGGACGGTTCCCCAGGCATGTCGCGGTAGACGATGCGTTGCCGCGCCTCGTCGAACTCGGTGACGACGCGCGCGTTGAAGGGAACGCGGAGGTTGAAGCGGACGGCGGCGAGGTCTTTGCCGTAGACGCTTTTGCCGTCGTCGTCCTGACCGATGATTTCTCTGCCGATGGAGCTGCCGTTGGCGCGCGCGATGCGGAGGCCGGCGTTGATCGAGCGCGCGTTCGCACGCGTCGAATCGACCTGCGGCTGATTGTTCGAGAGCGGGAGGAAGGGCACGAAGAATTCAACGTCGGCCTGAAGCGCCTGCGACTCCTCTTTCCAGACGCGCGTGCGCCGCCGCATCCCCGCGCCGAGCACGACGACGCCGTCCTGTTCGGAGAGCCCGACCGTGAGGGTCGTGAAGATGCCGCGGTCGTAGCCGTTCTCCGACGTGACGGTCTGCTTGATGGCCTCGGAGGCGTTTGGCATGCCCGGCCTGAACTCGGAGCCGAGCAAATCGAGCGAGACGAAGACGGGCTCGGGGATGGCTGTGAAGTCGTGGGTGCCGCCGACGAGGTTTGAGGCGATGTGCGCGAAGAGCCAGTCGCGGTGGCGTACCTCCTCCCAAGCCTTCTGTGGGCTCTGGAACCATTCGAGATTCCAGACGGTCTCGCGCAACTCGTTCTGCTTGTTCTTGTCGAGGTAGTAGTCTTCGCCCGTTGCGGCCGTCGGCCCGGGCGTTTGCAGCTTGTAAAGTCCGACTGCCAGCAGGAAGAGGTCTTTCGTCGAAAGCGGCTCGCCTTCTGCCATGCATGCACCTCACTTGCGACTCGTCGCGGCGGTGAACGGCTGACTTGAACTACTTACTTAAATGCTGTGAACCTGGGAATTTCAGCTTTGGTTGGAACTGCCGGGCGCCGCCCCGTGGCGGCGGACGTACACTTGGCGAGCAACGCGCCGACTGAGAGCTGGAATGGTCGGCACAGACTTCCGACCTTGGTAAGACAATGGCTAAGATACTAGGGCATCAGGGCAGGCGGCAGTGTTGCGCGAGACAATATGCGACGGGAAGGGCCGTTTTGACAATACCAATTATTCAACGACGCCGAAAAATTTTTCGACGGTTGAATTTTATCCCGATTCCGGGAGCGGCGATAAAACACGGCGGGGTGCCTTCCGCAAAAGGGAACGCACCCCGCCGTTGCTTTCTGAGTCAGCTTAACTGCGCGCGGCGTCGGCCCATCACCTGAGCAGTACGAGCAGCAGCGCGATGAGCGCGAGGATGAGCGCGACGAGCGCGAGCCAGAAGACGGTCTTGGAACCGCCGTCGTCCGTGGGCGTTACCGTCGGTGCGGGCGGCGTCGGCGTGTCTTCCGGTTTCGTCGCCGCGACCAGCGTCTGCCTCGGCACGGCGATGACCTGGTCTTTGACGGAGACGGAGACACTCGTCGAGGCTATCCGCGTCGGGTCGAGCGTGACATCGACGGCGTACGTGCCGTTGTTCAAGTCCCTCACCGGCCCGCTCACCTTCGCGTTCGTCGCGTTGACCTTGACGAGGCCGCCGTACCCCGGCCCCATCAAGTTGCCGAGCCGGTCGGCGGGCGTGAACGCCAGCGTGTACTGGCCGCCCGCGCGCGCCTGCGGCGTCAGGACGAAGGTGCTGCTCTGCGAGTCGAGCTGCGTGCGCACGACCTTCGTGAACGAAAGGTAACGGGTGAAAGTGTCGCCGTCGTTGGTGCGCCCCTCGACGGTCACGGTGAAGTGATAACTGCCCGGCGTCGTCGCGTAGAAGAGACGGTCGCCGTAGACGCCGAGGCCGGCGGCGCGCGTCTCGCGCAGCGCGAACGAGTTCGTCCCGCGCGATAGGAGCGCGGAGCCGCCGCGCTTCTGCAACGCGAGCATCTTGGCCTGCGCGTCGGTCACGGGGTCGCCCTGCACGTCCGGCGCGGGCGCGTAGTCGATGTCGCTCGCCATCACGTTGCCGTAGGAGTAGAGCGGCAGGTTGGAGCTGACACGCACGCGCAGACCTGTGACGGGGCGCCCACGTTCATTCACGCGCGCGTAGAACTCGACCGGCTCGCCCGTGTAGAGAAACTCTTCGGTCGTGCCCGCGTCGATGCCGAGCCCCGAGACGAGGAACGCGCGGATGGCGCCGCCCGACTCAAGACCGACGGCGTACGCGTACCATGTCCCCTCGCGCCTGCCCGACAGCGGCAGATCAATCGTGTAGAAGACGTAGCGCGCCCCGCGCCTGTACTTCACGCCGCCGAAGGTCTGGTAATTCGCTGAATTGACGACCAGCCCACCCGGCCCGACGACCACGAGGTCCGCGTTGCCGCTGCCCTCGCCCTCCCACGTGAGCACCACGTTCAGGCGCCGGTCAGACGAGACGACATGGATGCGCTTGCCGGCCGAAACCTTAGTGCTCGCCGCAAGGTTGAGCCCGCCGCGCACAAGCACGGCGTTCGTACGTCGCGCCGAGGTCGGTGAGTCCGAGTCGGCGTCCGACGTGTCGCCGTCGGACGCGTCCGCGTCGGGGTCGGAATCGCCGCCGCCGTCCATGTCGGCGCAGAGGTTGTCGGCGAGGATTTGCAGGTAGAACTCTTCGAGCACGGTCGGGTCGCTCGTCATGCGATAGTCGCCGCCGGTGAGCACCGCGAGGTCTTCCAGTTTCTCCGGCTCGATGCCGTAGTCCTCGCCGAGCCCGATGGCGTAGACGGCAATGTTGTTATCGACGAGCGTGTCGTCCACGTCGTCGATCATCGGCGCGGTGTTCTCGATGCCATCGGTCAGCAGCACGATGACCTCGCGCGACGCGGCCACGGGGTCGCCGTCGAACTCGTCCCAAGCCTTCTGCAAGCCGTCGCCGATGGAGGTCATGCTCGTGGGCGCGAGCGCGCCGATTGAGTCGCGCACGTCGTCGGCGTGCGCCGTGGTCAGTTGCGCGAGCGACGAGTCGGTGAGCACGGCGGCCGTCGTGCTGAAGCCGACGGCCCCGAGCCCGGGCACGCCGTTGGCCTCGGCCATGTCCACGAAGAGCGTCGCCGCGTCGATGGCGGCGGCCATCTTACCCTGCGAAGACATGCTGCCCGAGTGGTCGATGACGAGCATCACGGAGGGGACGCAACTGTTGACCGAGACGGTCAGGTCATAGCTGCCGCCCGTCTCGAACGCGCCGACGATGACGACGGCCTGGTCGATGCGCGGGGTGACGGCGTCGGTGATGTCCGTCAGCAGATCGACCGTGTAGCTGACGCCACTGCCTTCGTGGACGGTCGCGGTGCCGGCGCGGATTTCGAGGACGCGGTAGAAGGCGCCGGTGAAGGCCGCGTCGGCGATGACCGAGACGTTCAACGACTGGACGCTCGTGTCGAGGTCGAAGACGTAGTACTGCAAGCCCCACGCGGCGGAGACCTGCGAGTCAACGTAGTCGGGCGAGAGGCCGTCGAGCGCCTGCACGTCGAGCGGCACGACCTCGCCGTAGACCTGCCCGCCGGGGTTGCGCGGCTCCTCGTCTTCGAGGAACTCGTAACGCGCGTCCGGATACGGATTGCCGAGGTCTTTGAGATAGACGGCGACGGCGAAGTCCGCGAAGAACTGGTTGAGCGACGACGCGGCGTCGAGTCCCTGAACGGTGTCGTCGAGGGCCGCGATGCCGTCGTTATGGGTGGCGGCGCCGACGAGGTTCTGCCAGAGCAGGATGAGCGCGTCCACGCCGCGCTGCGGCTCGGTCACCGTCACGCCCTTCTGCTCCGAGAGGTACTTCCAGAGGATGACCGTCTCGTAACGCAGCGAGACGGAGATGAGCGATGCCGTCGTGTTGTTGAGGTAGTCGGGCGTCTCCATGTTGTAGCGGTTGTACGCGTCGTTGACCGAATCCTCCGCCCAACGCGCCGTCCCCTCCTTGTATATCCGGAGGAAGTCGAGGATGCCCGGGTTGTACGTGTACTGGAACTGGTGAAACAACTCGTGCCCCGGCGTGACGCCGAGCCCGTTGGTCGAAGTGTTGTAGCCGCCGGCCAGTCCGGCAGAGCTGCCGAGGCTGTTCTCGATGCCGATGGGCGAGCCCGGGCCGGTGGCGCTCCCGCCGACGCGGATGCTCACGTCCAGTTTGTTGACGCCGCCCATGCCGTCGTCGGTCGGGTCGTTGAAGCCGTAAGAGACGTACTGCTGCCAGTAGTATTCGAGCCAGATGCCGAGCATCTTGACGAAGTCGGGAACGCCGACGCCCGCCAGGGTCGTGCCGATGAGCGTGCCGTCGGCGAGCGTGACGTTGACGGCCGTGTCGGAGGTCGGGTCCTGCACCTGGTCGGACGCGCCCACGTCCACCGTGTAGTCGATGATGAAGTGGTCCGTCTCATACTGGACGCGCGTCCCGTCGCCGTCGAGCACGGCGTCGAAGTCTTCTTCGGCGTCGGCGTCGGCGTCGCCGTCCACGGGCGCCTCGGCGGCGAGACGCACGCGGGCCACGGTGAGCATCTCGTAAACCTCCGTGGCGCAGTCCTTGATCTCGGCGTAACGGAGCAACGGCCCGACGACCTGTTCGGCCAGACGCTTCTCGGCCTCGTTGGCCTTGAGGCGGAGCACCTTGGCGACGGCGAGGGCCTCGGCGCGCGTCCACCTCTCGGGTGGCTTCACCGCGCCGGGGTCGGGGCGTTCCAGCAGGCAGCAGTCGCAACGCGACATCTCCTTCAGGGTTCGCGGGTGGGATGGTCTGTTCAAATGCTTGAGGGTTCGGGGATGGGATGGTCTGTTCATGGTGTGTCCTTTCAAGTGGTGAGACCGGCCTAAGCGGCGAGTTCGCCAGGGACGGCGGCGCGCGCGTGCCCCTGCACGGTAGGAGGAGGGGCGGTGGGAGGCTGACGAGAGTCTGTCTCCGGTCAGCCGAGAGCGAGGACGCGAGGAAGAGCGCAGAATCTATACTCGTTAAGCAGACCGGTGTCAACCTATTTTCCGCGCCGGTCAGCGGCCTCGCCGACGGCCCGCGAAGTCGTGCGGCGTCCGACGAATTGGATGAAAGTGTTAGGGCTTCGGATTCAGGCTTAACCTGCCGACTACTGGCTCCAAATGTTTCACCCGAAGTCGTCAAGATGAAGGTTGACAGCGACGAGTGGCGCGGTTATATATGGCGGAACCACATATGGACGTTACACATATCCTGCAACGCGAGTTGAAGAAGGGGAGCACCGAGATGCTCATCATGGCGCTCGTCGAGGACCGGCCGCGCCACGGCTACGAGATCGCCAAGCTCATCGGCGAGCGTTCGGACGGCGTGCTCCAGTTCCACGTCGCGTCGCTCTACCCGCTGCTCTACCGCCTTGAGAGGCGCGGCCACATCAAGGGCCAGTGGGTCGAGAAGGCGGGACAGCGCCGCCGCCGCTACTACAAACTGACGGCCGAGGGGCGGCGTGTCCTCACCGCGCAGCGCAACACGTGGCAGGAGTTTTTCGCCGCGCTCGACCGCGTGGCGCACATCACGCCCGACACGGAAGATGCCTGACGAGGGGAAGTCACAGTGGTTGCGGATGGTCCGCGCGCGGCTCGCGCCGCTCGGGCTCGACGGCCCGCGCGAGGCGGAGATCGTCGAGGAGTTGGCCGAGCACCTTGAAGAGGCGTTCGAGGAGTCGCTCGCGCTCGGCCGTACGGAGGAGGAGGCGCGGGCCGACGCGCTCGCGCAGTTTCAGGACTGGCGGCTGCTCGAATGCGAGGTGAGCCGCGCGGAGCGTTCGGGGCTCGCGCGCGTGTTCGCGACGCGGGGCGACGTTCACGAGAAGGGAAGCGGAGGCGCCAACGTGCTTGAGTTGTTATTCAAAGACCTGCGTTACGCGCTGCGCATGCTGCGGCGCAAACCCGGCTTCACGGCCGTCGCCGTGCTGACGCTCGCTCTAGGCATCGGCGGCAACACGGCCATCTTCTCGGTCGTCAACGCGGTGCTGCTGCGCGCGCTCCCGTATCCCGAAGCAGAGAGGCTCGTCTCGGTCTACGAGTCTTTGCCGCAGGGTGGGACGGGCTCGGTCTCCGTGCCGAACTTTATGGACTGGCGCGCGCAGTCGGATGCGTTCACGGGACTGGCCGCGTACGAGTTCGGCGACTTCAACCTGCGCGAGGAGCAGCAGCCCGTGCGCGCCGTCGGCGCGACCGTGACGGCGAACTTCTTCGACGTGCTCGGCGCGACGCCACGGTACGGGCGCGCGTTTCTTGAAGGTGAAGACAAGGCCGGACGCGAGCGCGTCGTGATACTGAGCGACGGACTCTGGCGCAGGAGTTACGGCGCCGACCCCGGCGTCGTCGGGCAGGACATAATGCTCGGCGGCGAGAAGTATCAGGTCGTCGGCGTGATGCCTCCGGCCGTGCAGTTCCCATCGGCGACGGTCGAGCTGTGGGTGCCGCTCGTCTTCAATGACCGACAGTTGGCGAACCGTGGGAGCCACGCCTTCAACGTGCTCGGGCGGCTCAAGCCGGGCGTGAGCTTTGAGCAGGCGCAGGAGCAGATGAGCAACGTCGGGCGCGTCCTCGAACAGCAGTATCCGGCGGAGCAGGAGGGGCGCGGCGTCGCGCTCGCGCGCGTCGAGGAGGAACTCGTGCGGGGCATACGACCCGCGCTGCTGATGCTGCTCGGGGCGGTCGGCTTCGTGCTCCTCATCGCGTGTACGAACGTGGCGAACCTGCTGCTGGCGCGCGCGGCGTCGCGGCGGAAAGAGGTGGCGATTCGCTCGGCGCTCGGGGCGGGGCGCTGGCGTCTGGTGCGACAGTTCTTGACCGAGAGCATTGTGCTCGCGCTGCTCGGCGGCGCGGCCGGGCTGCTGCTGGCGCGTTGGGCTTTGCAGGCGTTGACCAGTCTCGCTTCGGGTTATCTGTCTCAGACGGGTGAGGTCGGGCTCGACTGGAAGGTGCTCGCGTTCACGGTCGGGCTCTCGGTCTTGACGGGCGTCGTCGCGGGGCTCGCGCCCGCGTTCCACGTCTCGCGCGCGGACGTGCAGGAGACGCTGAAGGAGAGCGGCAACTCGGGTTCGAGCGCGCGGGGCACGTGGCTGCGGAGCGGGCTCGCGGTGGCGGAGGTCGCGGCGGCGCTCGTGCTGCTCGTCGGCGCGGGGCTGCTCGTCAAGAGCTTCCTGCGAGTCCAGAGGGTCGAGACTGGCCTGCGTCCCGAGGGCGTTTTGACGATGCGCGTCTCGCTGCCGGCGTCGCGTTACGACACCAACGAGAAGACGGCGCTCTTCTACCGCGAAGTGCTCGGACGCGTCTCGGCGTTGCCGGGCGTGGAGGAGGCGGGCGTCATCAACATGCTCCCCTTGCAACGCTTCGGCAACAACGGCGAGATAGAGGTCGAGGGTCGCGATGCGCTGCCGCCGGGGCGCGTGCCTCTGACCGAGTACCGTCTGGCGAGCGCCGGTTACTTCAAGACGCTCGGGATACCTTTGCACGCGGGTCGCGTGTTCGAGCCGTCGGACGAGGCAGACGGGGTGCGCTCAGTCGTCGTCAGCCGCGAGTTGGTCCGCGTCTTCTTCCCCGACGGCGACGCGCTCGGCAAGCGCGTTCGCGGCGGCGGCGGCGACTGGTGGACCATCGTCGGCGTCGTCGGCGACGTGAAGCAGTCGGGGCTGACGCGGCCGTCGCGGCCAGAGCTCTACTTCCCCTACACGGTCTGGCGCCCCGACGGGATGACGCTCGTCGTGCGCGCCGCCAGCGACCCGGCCGAGATGACGGCCGCCGTGCGCAGGGAGGTGCAGGCCGTTGACCCGAACCAGCCCGTCTATAACGTCGGGACGATGGAGGAGGTGATTAACCGCTCCATCGCGAACCTGCGTCTGAACATGACGCTGCTGACAATCTTCGCCGGGCTCGCGACGCTGCTCGCCGTCGTCGGCATCTACAGCGTGATGTCCTACCTCGTCACGCAGCACACGCGCGAGATAGGCATCCGCATGGCCCTCGGCGCGCAGCCTGTGAACATCCTGAAACTCGTCATCGGGCAGGGGCTCGCGCTGACGCTCGTCGGCGTGGGCGTGGGCGCGCTCGTCGCCTTCGGCCTGACGCATTTGATAACGAGGTTTCTGTACGAGGTCGGCGGGAATGATCTTTTGACCTACGTCACGGTGTCGCTGCTCCTGACGTTCGTCGCGCTCGTCGCCTGCTACATCCCCGCGCGCCGCGCGACGAAGGTGGACCCGCTGATTGCTCTGCGGTACGAATAGACCGAGAAACAATTTAACCACGGAGACACGGCTGGTTGAGTCATGACTCAACCAGCCGTGTCTCCGTGGGTACTTCCTTCTCATCTCCAAATTGATTGGAGGGACGAGACGTTCTGTAATCGTCGTCAAACGTTCGTGAGGCGTGGCCTTACGCGGGCTCGTTAATTTCGAGCCGCGCGTTGCTGACATGGGGGTTCGTCGTGTGCTACTTGTGGCCGGTCTGTTCTCACAATGCTGGTTTCGGAGGCGACGTTCCTGAAGGGACAGCTCAAGAGGTGGCTGGCGCTCCTGCTGCTGTGGACGCTCTGCGGCGTGCTGCTGGAGGCGTCGGGTTACCTGCCGGCCTTCATCCTCGGCCGCGCGCCCGCGCTGCCGTGGTGGAAGTATTTCCAGTGGGGCGTCACGCAGCTCTACATCTGGTGGGCGCTCACGCCGCTCGTCGCGCTGCTCGTGCGGCGCTTCCCGCTTGAACGCGAGCGGCCGGCGCGCTCTCTCGCCGCCTACGTCACGGCGGGCGCCGTCATCATCCCCGCGTGGACGGCCGCGTTCACGCTCCTTTACTGGGCGCTCGACGGCCCGGGCGCGCCGGAGTCTTTCGCGAAGCTTCCGTCCATGTGGTGGGTCGAGCTGTTGCGGCGCCTGCCGATACTGCTGCTGACGTACCTCGTCATCCTCCTCAACCTCGTCGCGCTCGACTATTACCGCAAGTATCGCGACCGCGAATACCGTCTGATGCAGGCGCAGTTGCAGGCGCTCAAGGCGCAGCTCCAGCCGCACTTCCTCTTCAACACGCTGAACTCCATCTCGGCGCTGATGCACGAGGACGTTGAGGCGGCCGACCGCATGGTCGTCAGCCTCGGCGACCTGCTGCGCGCGACGCTGAGCGAGGTCGGCGGGCAGGAGATAACTCTAAGGCGAGAGCTTGAGGTGCTCGACCTCTACCTGCGCATCCAGCTCATACGCTTTCAGGACCGGCTCAAGGTCAACACGGACGTTGACCCCGCCGCGCTCGACGCGTGCGTCCCTAACCTCGTCCTCCAACCGCTCGTCGAGAACGCCATCAAGCACGGCATCGCGCCGCACTCGGTTGACGGCCGTATCGACATCGGCGCGCGTCGCGAGGGCTCGTCGCTCATACTCACGGTGCGCGATGACGGGCCGGGGTTGAGTAATGAGCAGGACGAGACGACGGAGGGCGTGGGCCTCTCGAACACGCGCGCGCGGCTCGAAAGGCTGTACGGCGCGGCGCAGAGTTTGAGATACGGGAACGCCGCGCGGGGCGGCTTTGAGGTAGAGTTGAGGATACCGCTGCGCCGTGCGCCGGAGGAGTTGTGCGATGGAAAAGATTCGGGCGTTGATAGCTGACGACGAGGCTTTGGCGCGGCGACGCCTGCGACAGTTCCTCGCGGAGGTGCCGGACGTTGAGGTCGTCGGCGAGTGCGAGGACGGGCGCGGGGCCGTGGAACTCGTCAGGACGGTCGCGCCCGATTTGCTCTTCCTCGACGTGCAGATGCCGCTCCTCGACGGCTTCGGCGTCATCCGCGAGGTCGGCGCGGGGAACGTCCCGGCCGTCGTCTTTGTCACGGCCTTCGACCAGTTCGCGCTGCGCGCCTTCGAGGCGCATGCGCTCGACTACCTGCTCAAACCGTTCGGCCGCGAACGCTTCATGCAGGCCGTCGGGCGCGCGCGCCGGCAGATCGGGGACGCGAACGTTAAGCAGCGACTCGACGCGCTCGTCGGCGAATTGTCGGAGCGGCCGCGCTACTCGACGCGGCTGGCGGTCAAGGCGCGCGGGCGCACCGTCATCCTCGCGACCGACGAGATTGACTGGGTCGGGGCGGCCGACAACTACCTTGAGCTGCACGCGGGTCCGAACTCCTTCGTCGTGCGCGAGACGTTGAGCCAGCTACAGTCGAAGCTCGACCCGCGTAAGTTCGTGCGCATACACCGCTCGACGCTCGTCAACATCGAACGCATCAAGGAACTGCATCCGCTCTTCGCTGGCGACCAGGTCGTCGTCCTCCACGACGGCACGAAGTTGCAGGTCAGCCGCACGCACCGCCAGCGGCTCATGGCTCTTTTAGACGAGCTGTGATTGATTCTTTAACGGTTGGCACTCTCAATCTCAGACAACATCTTGTCTATCTCAACCTTCGGCAGCCAACGCCCGCGCACCATCACGCCCGCGATGCGGGAACAGTTCGAGACAGACTGCAAAGGGTTCGCGTCGAGCAGCAGGAGGTCCGCGCGTTTGCCCGCCTCGACCGTCCCGAACTCGCCCGGCGTGCCGAAGTACTCGGCGGCGTTGCGCGTCGCGGCCTGTAGGACCGCGTAAGGCGTGAGGCCCGCCTCCGCCATTGCCGCCATCTCGCGGTGAGTGCCGAAGCCGGGTATGAGAAAGAGTTGCGGCGAGTCAGGCCCGACGAGCAGTTTCGCGCCCGCGTCGTTGAGCGCCTTGACGACGTGGTCGCGCAATTCGACGTAACGCTTACGCTCGGCCGCGGGTATCTCGCCGGCATTGATGCCGCCCTTCTGTTTGGCGAAGCCTTCGCGCATCTTCGCGGGGACGTAGCGCAGCTCGGGCCACTTCGAGAACTCGGCCGGGTCGTCCGCCGAGACGACTATCTTAAAGAGCGCGAGCGTCGGCGTGTTGAAGACGCCCGCGTCGCGCGTGGCGCGCGCGAGCGCGGGCAGGCGCCGCTCGTCCACGTGTTCGAGCGCAGGGCCGAGCACGACCTGCGAGGGCGGCGGCGGCACCGGCGAGTTTTCGGGGATGAGCGCCTGCAAGTAGCCGTCAAGGTGTTCAATCGACGCCTGACGCGCGTTGAGCGCGCGGGTGAGCCCGACGCTCGCCGTGACGTGGCCGGCAAAAGGAATGTTTGACTTGCGCGCCGCCGTCGCGATTGCTTCGTAGACCTCGGGCTTCAAGCCTTCGTGCACCTTGAGCAGGTCGTAGCCGGCCTGCTTCTGCGAGGCGACGATGTGCTCGGCCACTTCCGTCGAGACGGCGTCCTTGCCGGTCAGTGGCGGGCCGGCGGTGAAGAGGGTCGGGCCGAGCAGTTTGCCCTCCTTCAAGCGTTCGCGCAGGACGACGTGCGCGGGCCCGCCAATCATGTTGCGGACGGTCGTCACGCCATTGGCGAGGTAGAGGATCAACTGCTGCGCGGCGAGGTCGTTCGCGGTGCCGTCGCCAGGGTAGAGGTGCGCGTGCATGTCCGCCAGCCCCGGCATCAGAAACTTGCCGCGCCCGTCGATCCGCGTGGCGCCGGGCGGCACTTTGGTCTTGCCCGTGGGGCCGATCTCGACGATTCGTCCGTCGCGCACGACGACGGTCTGGTTCTCTATCACGCGCTCTTTGTCCATCGGCACGACGCTCACGCCGACGAACGCCACGACGCGCGTGTCGCCCGACTTCGCGACCTGGCCCGCGCCGACGGCGCACGTCATGAAGAAGAGCAGCAGGGACAGCCCCGCGCGCGTCAGGAGTGTTAAGAAGGATGTGGTGTGTGCTCTCATACTTTTGCCTTTAGTCGAAAGAATATTCGTCGGGGCCGGTCTTTTAATAACGGAAGTGGACCGAGTTTGTTCACGTTTTGGGGCGGGCCGTATCAAACCCGGGACGAACGGGCGTATCTACTGAGCGGCCGGCGGTAATAATAAGATGTGCACACCAACACAGGGCTCACAACATTCTTAACGCTCCTCCTCACGCTCGGTGCGTTCGCGACCGCAGCGACCGCGCAGGATGAAGCGGGGCAGGACGTGCTCAGGGTCTCGGTCGAGGAGGTGCGCATCCCCGTCGCGGCCTACGACGCGGGCGGGCGCTTCGACCCGACGCTGACGGTTGACGACCTGCTCGTCCGCGAGGACGGCGAGCCGCAGCGCGTGACGGGCGTCTACCGCGTGCCCGCATACGTGCTTGTGCTCGCGGACACGGGCGGCGAGTTGAATCCGTCGAAGACGACGCGGCTGACAGCCGAAGTGTCCGCCGGTCTGGTGTCGGCGCTCCGGCAGGGAGACAGCGTCGCGTTGATGCAAGTGAGTAACCGCGCGGAGATGATTCAGGACTGGTCGAGCGACATGACGGAAGTCTTGAAAACGATTCGCGCCAGACTCCTTTCGAGTAAGCGCAGCGCGTTGGCCGAAGGGCTCACGCTCGCGACGGAGTATCTTAAGAAGTCGCCGGTCGGCAACCGGCACCTCGTCATCATCTCGGACGGGCTCGACTCCGGCGGCGCCACGTCTGCTTACGGCGACGCTCTGAAACATCTGGCCGCGTCGGGCGTCACCGTGCACGTCATCAGTTATACCTTGCTCGGGATGAAGGCCGCGCGCAAGCCTGCGACGCGGCCGAGGGTGAAGAACAGCATGCCCGAAGAGGGCATCATGTCTCTCCCGAAAGACGACGCGAACCCACGCGACCAGATACCCGACCTGCGGAGCAGGATGGAGGTGAAGGGCGGCAGCGTCGTTGACCTCGACCGCCTCTTCGGCCGTGGTCGCAAGTTGAAGAAGGAACTCGCGCGGCGCGAGGCGGAGTTCGGAGAGTTGGCCGTGGAGACCGGCGGCGGGCTCTGGCTCCCTTCGACGGCCGAAGAGATGCCGCGGCAGGCGTCGGAGGCCGCGCGCGAAATCGACTCGCGTTACGTCGTCGCGTACAGACCCCGCCGCCCGCTCGCCGACGCGAAGCCGGGCGAGTATCGACGGCTCGACGTGCTCGCGCGCAGGCAAGGGCTGATTGTCCGCACGCGGCGCGGCTACGTCGCCAAACTTCCTTGAGAACGCGGGTGTCGGGAACGTTGGTGAAGTCATTAAGGAAACATCCCGCATGGTCGCGCGCGGAGGATTAGTGATAGAGTTGACGCCAAGGTAAGGAGGTAAACTTTATCATGGCAGGATGGGACGGCGACGCGCTCGCCGAGAGCATGGAGCAGGCGTTGGAGCGGCAGCAGGAGGCGGCCGAGGCCCGCCGCGCGCGCAGGGAAATGACCTCGCCCGAGGAACGCGACCGCAAGGCGCGCGACGAGTCGCACCGTCTCTCGAAGGCGCGGCTGGAAGATCAGCTCAGGCGCGCGACCAACCCCGCGCACCGGACGATGCTTGAACGCGCGCTGAAGTCGCTCGAAGCGGAAGCGGCGCGAGACGACATCTCGCGGACGAACGAAGAGGACTGAACAGTCGAAGACCTACAAAGACGAGCGCCGCCACTCGACGAAAGAGTGGCGGCGCTTGTTATTGAACGGCCCCGTGGATGGCTAGTTCTTGAAGCTGATAAGGACGGAGCGCCGCACGCCGTCGCCGAGGTCGATGAAGAGGACGTATGTGCCCTGCCCGAGCGCGGGGTTCGACGACAGAGGCTTCGTGTCCCAGTTGAAGATGTATTGATTGCTCGCGGCGTCGTAGCGGAAGAGGTCTCCGACGGTCGCCGCCGAAGTCGAGTCGGCCTCGTTCACGTCGCCCTCGACCGCGCCTTGCCACTTGCGGAAGCTTAGACGCGCCGTCGCGTTCGTGATGCCCGCGCTCGCGCCCGAGAGCGTGAACTTCACCGGCACCGTCCGGCCGAGCTTGAAGACGGAGGTCGGGCTCGGCGCGACGTTGATGGGCTCAGCGAACCCGTTCCAGGCGAACTGCACCCAGACGACGACGTTCGCCTGGCTCCGGTTGCCGTGCGCGTCCGTCGCCGTGACGGTCACGATTGTCTGACCGAGCGCGAAGAGTGAGCCGGGCTGCGCGGGCGCGTACGTAACGTTGACCGCGCCGTCAACAATGTCCTGCGCGACGGCCGCGAAGTTGACGACCGCGCCGGCCGAGCTTGTTGCGATGACTACGACGGGCTGACCCGGCGCGTTGATGACGGGAGCGGTCGTGTCCATGACGGTGACGGTGAAAGTACCCGTCGCCGTGTTGCCCGCCGCGTCCCTGGCGGTGACCGTGACGGTCGTCGTCCCCAGACCGAAGGTGCTCCCCGACGCGACGCTGTAGTTGACCGTCACGTTGCCGCTCACCGTGTCGTTGGCGGTGGCCGCGTACGTCGCGACGGCGCCGGCCGGGCCGGTCGCTTCGAGCGTGAGATTCGCGGGCACGTTCAGCGACGGGATGGTCGTGTCGCGGACGACGATGTCGAACGTGCCGGTCGCGGTGTTACCCGCCGCGTCCGTCGCGGTGACGGTGACCGTGGTCGTCCCGAGCGGGAAGGTGCTGCCCGAAGCGGCGCTGAACGTCACGGGCAGACTGCCGCCCACGACATCGTCGGCCGACGCGTTGAACGTGGCGACGGCGCCCGACGGCCCCGTTGCTTCGAGCGTCTGTCCGGCCGGCAGCGTGAGTTGCGGCTTGGTGGTGTCGCGCACGGTCACGGTGAAAGAGCCATTCGCGGTGTTGCCCGCCGCGTCGGTCGCCGTGGCGTTGACGGTCGTCGTGCCGATGGCGAAGGTGCTCCCCGAAGCGATGCTGAGGGTGACGTTGACGGTGCCGCTGACGGCGTCGTTCGCGGTGGCGTCGTAGGTGACGACCGAGCCGTTGGGGCCGTCGGCTTCAACGGTGATGTCGGCGGGGAGGGTCAGCGTCGGCGCCGTTGTGTCGAGCACGGTGAACTGCAACGCACCACCGACGATGGCGAACGCGCCCGTCATCCCCGCCGGCAGCCCGGAGTAGGTGAAGTCCGAGGCCGCAAAGTTGGTCGAGCCGAAGTTAACGAGCGTGTATGTGTTGCCCTCGGCGATGCCGGCGCCGGGGTTGAAGGCGAACTCGTAAGTGCCCGCGGAGCCCTTGGTGAACGCGCCGCTCAGCGCGAGGCGGTCGGACGTGCCGGCCGTCGCGGCAAGGTCGAAGGCGAGTTTGCCGCCGCCGTTCCAGTTGAGCGAAGCGCCGCTCAAAGTGGCGATGGCCGAAGCGCCTTCGGGCGCGACCGAGCCGCCGTTGTTGAGCGTGACGGCGCGGTTGATTGTGCCGTTGCCGGAGAGCGTCGCGCCGCCGTTGACGTTGAAGGCGCCACCCGCCGCTACCTGGCCGCCGACGCGGAGCGTGCCCGCGTTGACGTTGGTCGCGCCGGTGTAAGTGTTCGCGCCGTTCAGCGCGAGGCGGCCTCCGCCCGTCTTCGTGAAGCCGCCCGCGCCCGAGAGCACGCCCGAGAGCGTGATATTCTTCGGCGCGTCGGAGGCGTCGGCCATCTTGAGTTGGATGCTGTTGCCGTTGGTCAAAGTCATCGGCAGGGACGAAGACCAGTCAGCCGACGCGCCGAGCGTGCCGCCCGTCAGGTTGATGTTAGTGACCAGGCCGCTCGTGCCGTTCTTGACGATGCCGCCACCGCCGACGAACAGTGTGCCGCCGTCAACCGTGATCGTCGCGGAACCGGCGTTCACCAGACTGTCAAAGCCGAGCGTGAACTTCTCGACCGTGCTCACGCCGCCGGAGAAGGAGGCCGCCGCGACGTTGTTCGCGTTGGTGCCGCCGCGCCTCGACAGCACGAGGCCGAGGGCCGTGTCCCTGACGTTGAGGACGCCGCTGTTGATAACACGCAGCGCGCCGCCGCGACCGGCCACCGTCTGGTTGCCGACGGTGACGGCGCCCGTGGCGGTAAGCGTGCCGCCCTCGACCGAGAGCGCGCCGTTCGAGGTGGTGCCGAGGGTGACGGTGCCGACCGTGGCCGCGCCGCCCGTGATGATGAACCCGGTGGTGAACGAGACCGTGCCCGCCGAGTTCCTCTGGATGACGACGGAGGGAGCCGTCACGCTGCCGCCCGTGATACGGAAGACTGCGCCGTCGAGGCCGGCGGTCGTGACGCCGCCGCCGAAGTTGGCGGTGCCCGAGTCAATCGTCAGGTTGGCCGCGTTGAAGCCCGTCGCGGCAGGCCCGTTAACGGTGACGATGCCGCTCGTGTTCACAGTGCCGCCCGCGACGTTCAGCGAGGCGGTGTTGGGCGACGCCGGAGCGAGAACGTCCAACGTCGTCGTCGAGAGCTGACCGCCGGGACCGAGCCGGAGCGTGCCGACCGAGACGTTGGTCGGCCCGTTGTAGTTATTCGCGCCGGCAAGGACGAGCGTGCCCGCGCCAGCCTTCGTTAAGCCGGAGGCGGAGGCGACGGGCGTTGCAATGGTCGCCGTCGCGCCGGTGCCCAGTGCGTTGACCGTGACGGTCGGTCTGCCCGAAGTCACCAACAGCGTCAGGCCGTTGGCCGGGTTCCCGTTGCCGTCGAGCGTCCAACTCGCCGCCGAAGAAGTGTTGATGTCGCCGAAGACGATGTTGCCGACCGTGCGCGAAGAGTTGAGGCGGACGGTGTTATTCGCCGTCAGGTTGAGCGTGTTGAAGTCGGCCGTGGAGTTGACGCCGTTGGCGACCACGCTGCCCGACCAGTTCGCGCCGTCGCCCCACAGTCCGCCGCTCGCGGCGTTGATCCAGACGCCGCTGGCGCTGTCGCTAACTGAGTAAGTCTGTCCGTTGAAGAAGCCGCCGAAGATGCTGTTGCCTTCGGTGTCCGTGATGCCCGTGCCCGAGCCCTTGAGGTCGAGCCGCAGCGTGCCGGTGCCGGTGATGCTGCCCACCGTCACGTCAACGACGGTGCCGGTGTTCGCGGAGACGGATGCGACGGAACCGGCGGCCGTGGCCGTCGTCGTCAAAGCGAAGTCGTTAACGTCAACCCCGCTCACCTGCTCGCTGAAGGTGACGCGGAAGGTGACGACGCTCGCGTTGGTCGAGACGGTCAAGGGGTTCAGACGGTTGATGGAGACGACTTCGGGGCGCGAGCCCGCGTCGGTCGTGATGTTGGGCGTCGGCGGGTCGGCCATGCCTTGACCGATGAAGAAACTCGGGTGCGGCGGTTGGTTGTAGCAGTTGTTCTGCCACGCGATGGCGACGCGGTATTGCGGGTCGTGCATCAGCGTGTAGATGCGATTCTGCGCGGGGATGACGGTCGTGTAGATGCGCAGCTCCGAGTTGTCGGACGAGCGCCAGATGACCTCCTCGCGCCAGTCGCCGAGGATGTCTCCGGAGAGAACGGGGTTCGACTTGGTGCCGTTGTTTGAGGCGCTGCCGGTCGCCGTCAAAAGCGCCGGGGCCGTGCGCGTCTCCGGGTTCCACTTCGTGATGCTGATGCCGTCTTCCAACTCGCGCGTCAGGTCCGCGTCCCACCAGACGACGTTGTTGACGCTCGGCGGCGCGGTCGTGCTGATGACTTCGCCCGTGTCTCCACGGCGCAGGCCGCCGGGCGCGCCCCAAGCCTCGACGCCGGGATAGTTCGGGTCGATGTCTTCGGCGCGACCGCGACCCACATCAACGCCGAGAGCCGTCGTCCAGATCATCTGGCCGGTCGCGGCGTCATACATCGCGGCGCCGGGCCCGCCCCACGTCGCCGTCGCGTCTTCGTTCTCGTGAACGCCGTAGACTTCCATGCCGGGGCGCGAAGGGATGAGGTCGCCCGCGTCGAGCGCGTCGCCGTGGCGCAGGCCCGTCGAATAGAGCCCGAGGCCGTTGTCGTCAACCGCCATCGAGCCGATGTTGACCTCGTCCCTGCCGTCGCCGTCGAAGTCCCCGACGGTGAGTTGATGATTACCCTGCCCGCTGTACGTGGAGAGGTTATCGACGTTCGTCGTGTAGGGGAACGTCACAGGGTGGTTGCGCCAGGGGGCGAGCGCGGAGTCGAAGACCCAACGCGAGGCGAGGTGGCCGTCGCGCATGTCCCACGCGGCCATCACCGAGCGGCCGTAGAAGCCGCGCAGGAAGATAAGGCTCGGGCGTTTGCCGTCGAGGTAGGCGACGGCGATGCCGGGCCGGTCGGCGCGCGTGCCGATGCTGTCGTTGCCGCCGTTGCCGCCGACGCCGCCCCAACCGTTGAGCGGGTCGCGTCCGGGAATGAAGTTGACTGTGTCTAACGCGGCGCCGGTCAGGCCGTTGAAGACAGTCAGGTACTCGGGGCCGGTCAGGATGCGTCCCCAGTTCGGGTCGCCCAGGGGCGCGCGCCAGTCCGCGTTGGGGTCGCCGATGACGTGGCCCTGCCCGTCAACCGTCCCGTCGGCGGTCTTCAGTGCTAACTCGGCCTTGCTGTCGCCGTCGAAGTCGTATGCGAGGAGCTGCGTGTAGTGGCTGCCCGAGCGGATGTTGATGCCGAGGTTGATGCGCCAGAGACGCGTGCCGTCGAGCTTGTACGCGTCAACGATGGTCGGACTGCCCCATCCCGTCGCGTTCGTGTCGCCGAGGCCCGAGTTATCCGGGTCCCACTTGAGTATGTATTCGTACTCGCCGTCGCCGTCGAGGTCGGCGACCGTGCCGTCGTTGGCGCGGTAGACGTGGTTCACGCCGTCGGGCGTCGTGTGCGGCGGGGGGATTTGAAGGGGCACGGAGAGATACTGACGTACGGGCGCCTCGGCCGGCAGCGTGAACGAGCCGGCGCCGGCCGCCTGCTCGACGCCGTTCACGACCGCGCGCACGGTGTACGTGAGCGGCTGCGTGAAGTCGCCGGGCATGTCCGTGAAGTCGGTCGTCTGCATCAGAGGGCCGCCGGTGTTGAGTTGGACGAGCGCGCCGCCGCCCGCCGTGCGGTAGAGGTTGAAGCCGATGTCTGAAGGATACTCGGTGCCGAGCAGACGCCAGCCGACGTAGACCTCCGCCGTGCTCTTGCGGACGGCGACGACGCCGCGCCCAAGTTTCTCCATCAAGTACTGCGCGCGCGCGCCGTGCGCACAAACGAGCAGCAGCCCGACGACGAGCGCCACCTTCAGGTTCGCCTTCAACATCATCCGTTTTTTCTCTCTCGTCCTGACCGAACAGTTAAGGGGCAAAGTTGGGGTTTTAACGAATTGGTAAAACCATTGCGCGGGGCGGGCGGTTTATAACACAGAGATTTGCGCAAAGTCAACGCGCAAATTATAGCGTTAACCGATTTTCTCGTAGGGAGAAAGTTTTAATTAGATTGACCAATCAATGCAGGCTGGAACTCTGGGCAACCAACATCTGGTTTGAAGCTTTGATGCGGCGGCGGCCGTCGGGTTGTGTGAGGGCGGCGTCGGGCTTTAGAAAAAGCGGCGTTTGACGAACCAGATAACTCCGGCGAGGACGACGAGCAGACCTATGAAAAAGAGAGGACGGTCGTAGCCCTTCAGGAAGGGAACGAAGGAGCCCGGTGCGTTGTCTCCGCTCTGCGTGCCGCCGGAAGACAGTGGGATTTCGACCAGCGGCTGACTCTGACGGAGGACGTGACTTCCCAAAGGCTTCCCGGTCTCGTCCGTCACCCTCACGTGCGCGGTGAAATCGGGCGTGACTTTCGAGAGGTGAGTCGCCTTCAGTAGCAGCGTGTCTGCGGACGTGCGCGGGTAGATGAGATTGAAGACGACCTCGTCGAAGATGACCGACGCATCCGACTCGGTGGCTGCAAGTGTTCGGCCGCCCGCGTTCACTTCGAAGAGTGTTTTGCCGAACGACTTGAGCGCGGGCATCACCTTGTCGAGATTCTCTGGCTCGAACGAAGCGCCCGGCGCCGTCTCCTGTATGAGCGATTGGACGGTCTCGGCGTGTATCCTGACGGTCAGCTCGCAGGCGCCGGGGCTGAGACGCAGGGTCGTCCAGCTCGCCTGCACGTCGTGAGCCCGCGCGGGGCCGCTCAGGCAGAAGATGAGAGTGATGACGCGGAGTGCCTTGTGTCTTAGACGCAGGCTCATATAGTGTGGCGGCCGGCTGAATTTGTTTGTTACTCTTGGCTCATACTATCAAAAGAATCGGAAGAGGTGGCACCTGATGAACAACGGACGGCGGGGCTTGTTCCAGTTCAGACGAAACGGAATCCTGTCAGTAGCATTACTCTGCGTCGCGCTGACGTTAACGCCGACGGGTTACGCGCAGTCGTTACAGCGCGCGAAACCTGAGTCGGTCGGGCTCTCTTCGGAGCGTCTGAAGCGTTTGAGCGAGGCGCTGAACGGGTACGTCAAGGACGGGAGGCTGCCCGGCGGGGTCGTGCTCGTGGCGCGGCGGGGTAAGGTTGCGTACGTCGAAGCCTTCGGGCAGAGGGACAGGGAATCGAAAGCGCCGATGCGCGAGGACGCGGTTTTCCGTATCGCGTCACAGACGAAGGCGCTCGTGAGCGTCGGCGTGATGATGCTACAGGAGGAGGGGCGACTGGTCATCACGGACCCGGTGGGCAAGTACCTGCCCGAGTTTCGCGAGACGACGGTCGCCGTGCCGAAGCAGGGCGGCGGATACGATGTCGTGAAGGCAAAGCGGCCCATCACCGTCCGCGACCTTTTGATGCACACGGCCGGGGTCGGCTACGGTGGCGGGATCGCGCGCGACCGTTGGGAGGCGGCGAAGATTACGGGCTGGTACTTCGCGGACCGCGACGAGCCGGTCGGCGCGACGGTCGCGCGCATGGCCGCGCTCCCTTTCGACGCGCAGCCCGGCGAGAAGTGGGTCTATGGTTACTCGACAGACATCCTCGGCGCGTTAGTCGAGCGCGTCAGCGGTCAACCGTTAGACGAATTTTTGCGCGGGCGCATCTTCGAGCCGCTCGGGATGAAGGACACGCACTTCTATCTGCCCGAGTCGAAGGCGGACAGGTTCGCGGTGGTCTATTCGGCGAAGGAGTCGGGCGGCTTAGAGCGCGCGGCGGAGCCGGGCGGGATGGTCGGGCAGGGCGCTTATCTGAAGGGGCCGCGAAAGAGTTTTTCGGGCGGCGCGGGTCTGCTCTCGACGGCGAACGATTACGCGCGCTTCCTCTCGATGCTTCTGAACGGGGGAGAGCTGGACGGCAAGCGTTTGCTCAGCCGCAAGAGTGTCGAGCTGATGACGGTCGATCACCTCGACGGCAAGCAGTTCCGCGACGGTCAGGGCTTCGGGCTCGGCTTCTCTGTGGTGAAAGACCTCGGCTCGCGCGGACAGCCGGGCTCGGTCGGCGAGTACGGTTGGGGCGGCGCTTACCATTCGACCTACTGGGTTGACCCGAAGGAGCAGTTGGTCGTCGTCTACTTCACGCAGCTCATCCCCGCGCGAGGTCTGGACGATCACGACAAGCTGCGCGCGCTCGTCTACCAGTCAATTGTTGATTGAGACGCGGGCGCGGTTCGCGCTCAAGCCTCGCACGTCACGTGGAGCGCGTCCGCGTGCCTGCGCGACGTAGCGCCGAAGCGTTGGAGTCCGGAGGCGAGCAGCGCCAGCGTGGCGAAGACCGCGACGGTGACGCCGAGCGAGAGCGGCGTGTGGTCGTAGAAGGCGCCGACGAGGTAGCCGGCGAGCGCGCCCCCGGCCGTCTGCAAGGCACCCATAATCGAAGAGATGAGGCCCGCCGACTCGCCATGCGGCGCCATCGCGGCGGCCGTCGCGTTCGGCATCACGAGCCCCTGCCCGAACATGTAGGCCATCATCGGTACCAGCACGCCCGCCAGACCGCCGAAGCCGAAACTCGCCGCCAGCGCCAGCGCCGCGCCCGCCGCGAAGAGGACGAAGACGCCGCGTCGGAGGATGAGAAGCGAGGGCGTGTGATGCTTCAGCAGCGTGCGGTTGACCGTCGCCGAGACGAGCAACGCGGCCGCCGTCAGCGCGAAGAAGTAGCCGAAGTTCTCTTCGGCCACGCCGAAGCCATCCATCAGCACGAACGGCGACGAGCCGACGTAGGCGAACATGCCCGCGTAGGCGAAACAGGTCGTGAGCGCGTGACGGAGGCTCTCGCGGTGCTTCAACACGTCGAGCATGCTGCCCTTCGTCTTCGGGCTCCGCACCTCTTCTTCAACCATCTCGGGCCGCGCGGTCTCAGGTAGGAAGCGCCAGCAGATGAGAGTCATCAGCGCGCCGCTCGCGCCGAGCACGACGAAGATCGCGTGCCAGCCGACATGCACGAGCAGGTAGCCGCCGAGGGTCGGCGCGAGCAGCGGCGCGATAATCATGACCTGCGTCATCTGCGAGAGCACGCCGGCCGACCTGCGCGAGTCGAAGCGGTCGCGCACGATGGCGCGCGCGACGACCGGCCCGACGCTCGCGCCCACCCCCTGCACGAAGCGCGCGGCGAGAAGCATCGTGAGCGAAGTGCTGCCCGCGCAGACCAGCCCCGCGAGCGTGAAGAGCGTGAGCCCGGCCAGAAGCACCGGCCGCCGCCCCCAGCGGTCGGAGGCGGGACCGCAGACAATCTGCCCCAGCGCGAAGCCCGCGAGAAAGATGCTCAGCGTCAACTGCACGGCCGAGACGCCGGCCTGAAAAGTCTCCTGCAACTGCGGCATCGCCGGCAGGCTCATGTCGATGGAGAGCGCCGTCAGACCGGTCAACGCGGCCAGCAGAACCGTGAGCAGTGCCGGCCTTCGTTCGATTAACGAATTCTTGTTTGTCATCAAATATACCCGCGAGTCCGTCCCGCGCCGCTGAATCAAGTGGTTAAAAGTCACAACTAAACACGCCCATTTCTTTAAAAGGGATTGACTACATTCGATGAGTCTATTGTGCCGGAAGAGGCTTGCGGAGCCTTGGGCGATACGGAGAGTTTTTTATTAGCGGATTCGGCGGCGGCCGTCGATGAACTGCTTCGGGGTGACGCCCGTCAGCTTCTTGAAGACGCGGTAGAAGTGCGTCAAATCGCCGAAGCCCGACTCGTTCGCGGCGAAGAGGATATCCCCGGTCTCAAGCATGAGCCGCTTCGCGTAATCGACGCGGCGCTCGGCGAGGTACTGCGTGACGGTCTTGCCCGTGCGCCGCTTGAACTGCTCGGTGTAGCTGCGGTAGGACATGTTGGCGAGGTCGGCCAGCTCTTCAATCTTCACGGGACGGTAGAAGTTCTCGTCGAGGTATTGAAGGCTGCCGGCGAAGGCCGCGGCGCCGGGGTCTGTGAGCGCGAGCGAGTGGCGCTCGGCGTAGGTGCGTGAGAGGAAGACGAGCAGCTCGATGAGTTGCGAGAGGATGACGGCGTTGCTGCCCTCGCGCTGTCGCACCTGCTCGACGAAGATGGCGCGGAGGCGGTTGCGGACTTCAAGTCGCGTGTAGTTGTCGCCGACCTTGAAGGGGGTGAGGGCGGGGAAGCTGCGTGTGAACAGGCGCAGGCCCTCGACCGCGGTCGTGCAGTCGCCGAAGACGCTCTCGTAGAAGCAGAGGATGATGAGAGTGAGCGGGTCCGAGGGGTCGTCAACGGGCCTCTGCGCGACGTGTGCGGGGACGTAGACCAGATGGTTCTCGCGGATGGGCAGACGCCCGCCCTCGGTCTCGATGAAGCCCTGCCCCTCGCGCACGGCGTAGATGTGGTGGAAGTCCTGCTCGACCAACTCCATGCGGAAGTCGGGGCTGTGGCGGCTCTCGAAGACGTAGATGCCGCGCCCGCCCATGTGGACGCGGTGCGGCCTCTTACGCCTGCGCTGCGGACGCTCCTTCTCCATGCCCTTCAAGTTTGTCTGCTTGGTTCGAGGTTAGACGCGCCGCGCGGAACGCGTCAAGGGGCTTGAGACAGCTAAATGCTCTTGTCATAAGGCCGTCACACGCCGGGAGCGCGGGCAGGGATGCCCGCGC
>DASVGG010000158.1:0-32442 GCA_036379655.1 Pyrinomonadaceae bacterium | reverse complement strand
TGTAGACCAGCAGGTGAAGGTGCGGGGCTATCGCATCGAGTTGGGCGAGGTCGAGGCGGCGGTGCGCTCACACGGGCGGGTGCGGGAGTGCGCGGTGACGGCGCGGGGCGAGGGCGCCGACACGCGGCTCGTCGCTTACGTGGTGCCGAGGCAGTCGAATACGGGGGGCGGCGAGAAGCTCTTCAAGTTGCCGAACGAGTTGGAGATCGACTGTCTCAACATCAACGAAGCGCGTGTTATCTACAAGGAGATTTTTGAAGACGAGAGTTATCTCAGACACGGCGTCACGCTCGACGACGGCGACTGCGTCTTCGACATCGGCGCGAACATCGGCCTCTTCACGCTCTTCGTCAACCAGAAGCGCAGGGACTTGCGCGTCTACGCCTTCGAGCCAATCCCCCCGACCTTCGCGAAGCTGCGCAGCAACGTAGACCTCTACGGCCTGAAGGCGAAGCTCTTCAACTGCGGCCTGTCGGACGCGGCGAAGGAAGCGGTCTTCACCTTCTACCCGCTGGCGTCCGGGATGTCCGGCGTCTACGCGAACGAGGCGGAGGACGTGCAGGTCACGCGCGCCTTCCTGTCCAACACGGACGAGAGCCTCACGCGGTACGCGGACGACCTGCTCGCCGAAAGGTTCAAGGGCGAGAGGTTCGTCGGGCGCATGCGGACGCTCTCGGAGGTGATGCGCGAGGAGGGCGTCGAGCGCATCGACCTGCTCAAGATCGATGTCGAGAAGAGCGAGTTGGACGTGCTGAACGGTCTCGCGGATGAGGACTGGTGCAAGGTCAAACAGGTCGTCCTCGAAGTGCACGACATCGACGGCCGTCTGAATCGTATTGAGGAGCTTTTGAAGCGACACGGGTTCGACGTGGTCGTCGAGCAGGACCCGACGCTCGCGGGCACGGGTCTCTACAACATCTACGCCGTCAACCCTTCTTTAATCGAAGCGACGGGAGTGTTGAGGTCGCGGACGGAGGCGGGCTCCTTGTTAACGCCGCAGGGCCCGCGCCCGCTCACGACGGCCGAGCTGCGCGCGCACCTGCGCGAGCGCCTGCCGGACTACATGGTGCCCACGGGCTTCGTGCTGCTCGAACGGATGCCGCTGAACGCCAACGGCAAGGTTGACCGGAAGGCACTGCCCGCGCCCGACGACTCTTCGCGCGACTCGGTCGAAGGCTACGTCGCGCCGCGCACGCCCGTCGAAGAGGTGCTCGCGGCCATCTGGTCGGACGTGCTCGGCGTCGAGCGCGTGGGCGCGGGCGACAACTTCTTCGAGCTGGGCGGCCACTCGCTGCTCGCGACCCGCGTGGTGTCGCGCGTGCGGCAGGGCTTCGGCGTTGAGGTGCCGCTGCGCGCGCTCTTCGAGAAGCCGACCGTGGCGGGGCTCGCGGCGGAGGTCGAGGCGGCGCTGCGCGGCGGCGCCTCGGCGCAGACCGACGCCATCGAGGCGGTCGCGCGTGAAGGCGTCGGGGTGCCGCTCTCGTTCGCGCAGCAGCGGCTCTGGTTCTTAGACCAGTTGGAGCCGGGCGGCAGCATCTACAACATCCCCACGGCGGTGCGCCTCTCGGGCCGGCTCGACGAGGCGGCGCTCGCGCGCGCTCTCTCCGAAGTCGTCCGCCGGCACGAAGTCCTCCGCACGACCTTCATGGACGAAGGCGGCAGCCCCGTGCAGTTCGTCAACGAGGCCGCGCCCGTGTCGCTGCCGCTGACAGACCTGACGGCGCTCGTCGCCGTTGACCAGGAGAACGAGGCCCACCGCATCTTCAACGAGGAGACGCGCCGGCCGTTCGACCTGACCTCCGGACCGCTGCTACGCGCGCGACTCGTGAAGCTCGGCGAGCGCGAACACGTCCTCGTCATCGTCGCGCACCACATCGTCACAGACGGCTGGTCAACCGCCATCCTCGTCCGTGAAGCGACCGCGCTCTACGACGCCTTCTCATCGGGGCATCCCTCGCCGCTCGCGGAACTGCCGATTCAGTACGCGGACTTCGCCGCGTGGCAACGCAAGCGGCTCACGGGCGAGTTGCTCGACGCAAAACTCTCCTACTGGAAGCAGCACCTGGCCGGGGCGCCGCCCGTGTTGGAGTTGCCCACGGACAGGCCGCGTCCGGCCGTCCAGTCGCGGCGCGGGGCCATCGAACGCTTCGCGTTGGACGCAGGTCTCAGCCGCGCTCTTAAAGCGTTAAGCCGTGCCGAGGGCACGACGCTGTTCATGACCCTGCTGGCGGGCTTCAAAGTCCTGCTCTCCCGCTACAGCGGTCAGGAAGAGGTCGTCGTCGGGACGCCCATCGCGGGGCGTGAGCAGTTGGAGACCGAAGGGCTTGTCGGCTTCTTCATCAACGCGCTCGCGCTGCGCACGGACCTCTCTGGCGACCCCACGTTCCGAGGGCTGCTGGGGCGCGTGCGCGAGGTGACGCTCGGGGCGTACGCGCACCAGGAGGTGCCGTTCGACTTAGTTGTTGAAGAGTTGCAGCCGGAACGCAGCCTCAGTCGCTCGCCGATATTCCAGGTGATATTCGCGTTGCAGAATATGCCGCGCGAGTCGATCGAGTTACCCGAGCTGCAACTCAGCTCCCTGGAGCCGGAGATGGGGGCGGTCGAGTTCGACATCAACTTCGTCATGTCGGAGGCGGATGACCGCATCAACGGCCGCGTCGAGTACAGCACGGACCTCTTCGACGCGCAGACCATCAGCCGCCTGCTCGCGCACTTCGAGCTGCTGCTCGCCGCCGTCGTCTCCGACCCCGAACAGCGTATCTCCACGCTGCCGCTGTTGACCGAAGATGAGCGGCACACGTCGCTCGTCGAATGGAACAACACGCAGGTTGACTACGGCGGCCCGCGCTGCCTGCATCAACTCTTTAAAGAGCAGGCCGCGCGCACGCCCGAAGCCGTCGCGCTCGCTTACGAGGGCGAGCAGTTGACTTACGGTGAGTTGAACGAACGTGCCGACAGTCTCGCCCGACTGTTGAGCATGAAGGGGGTTGGGCCGGACGTTGTGGTCGGGTTGTTGATGGAACGTTCGGTCGAGATGGTCGTCTCCATTCTGGCCGTGCTCAAGGCCGGCGGGGCGTACCTGCCTTTGGACCCGCTGTACCCTGCGGAGCGGCTGCGGTTCATGGTCGAAGACGCATCGGTCTCCTTGCTGCTGACGCACGAACACCTGCGCCACTCCTTGCCGGAGCAGGGGGCCGGGGTCGTCTTCGTCTCCAGAGGGTGCGCGGACATCGCTCAGGTGGATGACGAGGTTGACGACAAGGCTGACGTTGAAGCGTCGCCGGATAACATCGCGTACGTCATCTACACGTCGGGCTCGACGGGCAGGCCGAAGGGCGTGATGGTCTCGCACCGTTCGATCTCGAACCGTCTGCTCTGGGCTCTTGAGGCGTGCCCGCTCACGGCCGACGACCGGGTGCTGCAAAAGACGCCCTTCACGTTCGACGCGTCGGTCTGGGAAATCTTCGTGCCGCTGCTCTCGGGCGCGCGCCTCGTCGTGGCCCGCCCCGAAGGGCACCGCGACAGCGCGTATCTCGTCGAGACCGTCATCAACGAACAGATCACGGTCCTGCAACTCGTCCCCTCGATGCTGCGCGTCTTCTTGCAAGAGCCACGGGCCGAGGAGTGCGGGAGCCTGCGCCACGTCTTCTGCGGCGGCGAGGAGTTGCGCGCGGAGGACAGGGACGCGTTCTACGAGCGGCTGTGCGCGCGGTTGCATAACCTCTACGGGCCGACCGAGGCGAGCATCGACGCCACGCACTGGGAGTGCGAGCCGGGCGTCGTCGGGACGGTGCCCGTCGGGCGGCCCATCGCCAACGTGCGGGTCTACGTGCTCGATTCGCACCAGCGACCGGTGCCGGTCGGGGCGCCGGGCGAGTTGCACATCGGCGGGGCGGGCCTCGCGCGCGGCTACCTGAACAGGCCGGCGCTGACGGCGGAGAAGTTCATCCCCGACCCGTTCGGCGTTGAGCCCGGCGCGCGCCTCTACAAGACCGGCGACCTCGCGCGGTACAGGCCCGACGGCCGCATCGAGTACATGGGGCGCGCGGACCAGCAGGTGAAGGTGCGCGGGTTCCGCATCGAGTTGGGTGAGATTGAAGCCGCGTTGTGCGCGCACGACGCGGTGCGCCAGGCGCTCGTCGCGACGCAGGACTCACCCAACGGAGACAGGCGACTGGTGGCCTATGCCGTCTGCAACGAGGGGGAACAGTTGAGCGGCGGCGAGCTGCGCGCGCATCTGCAAGGGCGGCTGCCCGAGTACATGGTGCCCGCCAGCTTCGTCCTCCTCGACGAGATGCCGGCGCTCCCCAACGGCAAGATCGACCGCCGCGCCTTATCCCTTATGCACATCGCGGGGACGAGCACGGCGACGGAGTACGTCGCGCCGCGCACGCCGGTCGAAGAAATGCTGTGCGCCCTCTGGGCCGAACTGCTCGGCGTCGAGCGCGTCGGCACGGGCGACAACTTCTTCGAGTTGGGCGGCCACTCGCTCTTGGCGACGCGGGCCATCTCGCGCATCCGCGAGAGCTTTGAGGTGAGCGTCGCGCTGCGCCCGCTGTTCGAATCGCCCACCGTGGCCGGCTGGGCCGCGGTTATCGAAAGCAGTCAGCCCGAGCCCGCTGACGCGCGGACGCCCGGCATCGAGAAGGTGGCTCGCGGCGAGAAGAGCTTCGACCAACTGCTGTCGGAGCTGAGTCAACTCTCCGAGAGCGAAGTGCAGACGATGCTCGCGGACTACGCAGAGTCCAAGTGAAGGACACGAGTATGATCGAGACCCCCGAATACGTCGCCGCCCTCTCGCCCGAGAAGCGCGCTCTCCTCGAACTGCTGCTCAAGAGGAAGGGAAATGTCTTCAACACGTTTCCACTCTCGTTCGCGCAGCAGCGCCTGTGGTTCCTTGACCAGTTAGAGCCGGGCAGCCCGCTCTACAACATCTCGCTCGCCGTGCGCCTGACAGGCACGCTCGACCGCGACGCGCTCGCCCGCGCCATCTCCGAAGTCGTCCGCCGTCACGAAGTCCTGCGCACGACCTTCCCGCTCGCCGAGGGGCGCCCCGTGCAGGTCGTCAACGACGCCGCGCCCGTGCCCTTGGCGCTGACCGACCTCCGCACGCTCGACCCGGGCGCGGCGGAGTCAGAGGCGCGTCGCATCCTCGGCGCGGAGTCGCGCGGCACCTTCGACCTCTCCACGGGGCCGCTGCTGCGCACGCGCCTCGTACGTCTCGGCGAACAGGAGCACGTCCTCGTCCTCGTCATGCACCACATCGTCAGCGACGGCTGGTCAACCGGCGTGCTGGTGAGGGAAGTGACCGCGCTCTACGCCGCCTACAGCGCCGGCCATGAGTCGCCGCTCGCGGAACTTCCGATTCAATACGCGGACTTCGCCGTCTGGCAACGCAAGCGGCTGACGGGTGAACTGCTCGACGAGCAACTCTCATACTGGAGAGGACAGTTGACCGGCGCTCCGCCCGTCCTCGAACTCCCCACCGACCGACCGCGCCCGCCCGTGCAGAGTTTTCGCGGTGCGAGCGAAGCTCTCACGCTCGACATCGAACTGACCGAGTCGCTTAAAGCACTCAGTCGTTCCGAAGGCGTGACGTTGTTCATGACCCTGCTGGCCGCTTTTCAAGTCCTGCTCTCGCGTTACAGCGGGCAGACCGATGTCGTGGTCGGCACCGACTCGGCCAACCGCCAGCAGGGGCAGACCGAGAGTCTCGTCGGCTTCTTCATCAACCAACTCGCACTGCGGGGCGACCTCTCCGGCGACCCCACGTTTCGCGGGCTACTGGCGCGCGCGCGCGAGGCGACCTTGGGGGCGTACGCGCATCAGGAGGTGCCTTTTGAAAAAGTAGTCGAGGAGCTGCGGCCGGAGCGAAGTCTCAGCCACACACCGCTCTTCCAGGTCAAGCTCGTCTTCCAGAACGTCCCGGCACAGACGCTCAGTCTGCCGGGTCTGAAGGTGGGCTCCATTAACAGCGATTCGAGGACGGCGAAGTTCGACCTGACGCTGTTCCTTGCGGAAGAGGCCGGCCGTATCGTCGGCGTGTTCGAGTACAACACGGACCTCTTCGACGCGACAACCATCCGCCGTTTCATCTCACACTTCAAGACGCTGCTCGCGGGCGCCGCCGCCGCCCCGGACCAGCGCATCTCCACCCTGCCGTTGCTGACCGAGCGTGAGCGCCGGCAGCTCGTGTGCGACTGGAACGACACGGCCCGCGTCTACCCGCACACACACGTCCTGCACCGCCTCATCGAGGAGCAGACTGAACGCACGCCCGAAGCCGTCGCGCTCGCTTACGAGGGTGAGCAGTTGTCCTACGCCGAACTCGACCGCAGGGCGAGCCGCCTCGCCCGTCTGTTGAGCATGAAGGGGGTCGGGCCGGACGTGGTCGTCGGCCTCATGATGGAACGCTCCGTCGAGATGGTCGTCTCCCTGCTCGCCATCCTCAAGGCCGGCGGCGCCTACCTGCCCTTAGACCCCGAGTACCCGGCCGACCGCCTCAGCTTCATGCTCGAAGACTCCGCCGTCAGCCTGCTCCTGACACAGCAGCGACTCGCGGCCTCGGTGCCCGAGTTGTTCGCGGGCGACGGTGTTGAAGTCATCTGCGTGGACTCGGAGGTCGTCGCGGACGAGCCGGGCGACGACTGCGGATTCAACATCAACGTCACGCCCGACAACGTCGCCTACGTCATCTACACGTCGGGCTCCACCGGCAGGCCCAAAGGCGTGATGGTCTCGCACCGCGCCATCGCGAACCGCCTCCTCTGGATGCAGGAGCAGTACGGGCTGACGGCGGACGATAACGTCTTGCAGAAGACGCCGTACACCTTCGACGTGTCGGTCTGGGAGTTCTTCTGGCCGCTGCTGGCGGGAGCGCGGCTCGTCGTCGCGCAGCCGGGCCTGCACCGCGACGCCGCAGGGCTGGCGCAACTCATGTCCGCGCAGGCGGTGACGGTGTTGCACTTCGTCCCCTCGATGCTTCAGGCGTTTCTGGCCGACCCGTCGGCGGCGTCGGGGCTCGCTTCGGCGCGCCTCGTGGTGTGCAGCGGCGAGGCGTTGGGGCGTGAGTTGAGCGGGAAGTTTTACGCCGCTTGCGACGGGGCGGAACTGCACAACCTGTATGGCCCGACGGAGGCCGCCGTCGATGTCAGTTGGTGGGAGTGCGAGCGTGAGGGAGCGGAGATGCGGCCCGTGCCCATCGGCAGGCCCATCAGCAACGTGCGGCTCTACGTGCTCGACGCGGCGTTGAGCCCCGTGCCCATCGGGGTCGCGGGCGAGTTATACATCGGCGGCGTCTGCCTCGCGCGCGGCTACGCGCGGCGTGCGGGGCTGACGGCCGAGCGGTTCGTGCCCGACCCGTTCGCGGCTGAGCCGGGCGCGCGTCTCTACCGCACGGGCGACGTGGCGCGGCGCCTCGCCGGTGGAGAGATCGAATACCTCGGCCGGGCCGACCATCAGGTGAAGGTGCGCGGCTTCAGGATAGAGTTGGGCGAGATTGAAGCGGCGCTCGAACAGCACGCGCGCGTGCGCGAGGCCGTCGTGACGGTGCAGGAGGTCGGCGGGGGCGACAAGCGGCTCGTCGCATACTTCGTGACCGACGAGGGCGCGGGCGAGCTGAAGGTCGCGGAGCTGCGCGCGCACCTGCGCGAGCGTCTGCCCGAGTACATGGTGCCCTCGCTCTTCGTGACGCTTGAGCGGATGCCCGTGACCTCCAACGGCAAGGTTGACCGGAAGGCACTGCCCGCGCCCGACGGGGCGCGGCCGGAACTGGAAGAGGAGTACGTCGCGCCGTCCACACCCGTCGAAGAGGTGCTGTGCGGCATCTGGTCGGAGGTGCTCGGCACGGAGCGCGTCGGCACGGCCGACAACTTCTTCAACCTCGGCGGCGACTCCATTCTCAGCATACAGGTCCGCGCGCGCGCGCAACGCGCGGGGCTCGACTTCACGCTCCAACAACTCTTCCAACACCAGACCGTGCGCGAGCTGGCGCGCGCCATCGACGGCGCGGAGTCCGACGCGGCCGACGTTCCCGAGACGAGCCCGTTCAGCCTCGTTAACGAGGAGGACCGTTCACGTCTGCCCGAGGGTCTTGAGGACGCGTACCCGCTGACGGCGCTCCAGGCCGGCATGCTCTACCACATGGAGCTGATGACCGATGACCCGGTCTACCACAACGTCAACAGCTACCACCTGCGCGCGCGCCTCGACGTGGCGGCGTTCCAGGAGGCGGTGTGGCGGACGGTCGCGCGCCACCCCGTGCTGCGAACCTCGTTCGACCTGAGCGGCTACGGCGAGCCGCTGCAACTCGTGCACGAGACGGCGAAGCCTTCGGTCGGCGTCACGGACCTGCGCGGGCTTTCGTTCGACGAGCAGGAGCGCGTGCTCGACGAGTTCGTCGAGAGCGAGAAGAATTTGCGCTTCGACCTCACGCGCCCCGTGCAGTTGCGCTTCCACATCCACCGGCGCGACGCCGAGACGTTCCAGTTCACCTTCACGGAGAACCACGCCATCATCGACGGCTGGAGCCTGCACGCCACGCTCGCCGAAATCTTCCAACACTACTTCGCGCTGCTCAACGGCGAGGCGCCGCCCGTGGAGCCGCCGCCGTCCGCGACCTTCAGGGACTTCGTGCTGCTCGAACGCATGACCGTCGAGTCGGACGAGGGCCGACGCTACTGGAACGAGAAGCTCTGCGACTGCACGGTCACGGAACTGCCGCGCTGGCCCGACTCTTACCTCGACCGCGCGGCGCCACGGATGCGCATCCGCCAGGTCGCTATTACCGACGAGTTGTCGGACGGATTGAAGCGACTCGCGCGCGCGGCCGGCGTCCCCGTGAAGAGCGTGCTGCTCGCGGCGCACCTCAAGGCCGTGAGCCTGCTCAACGGTCAGGCCGACGTGCTGACGGGGCTCGTGATGAACGGGCGCCCGGAGGTGGCCGACGGCGAGCACGTCCGTGGCCTCTTCCTCAACACCGTGCCGCTGCGCGCGCGGCTCGAAGCGGGGACGTGGCTTGAGCTGGTGCGCGCGGCCTTCGACGCGGAGCGCGAGCTGCTCCCGTTCCGCCGCTACCCGCTCGCGCTGTTGCAGCAGCAGAGTGGCGGGCGCCCGCTCTTCGACACGGTCTTCAACTTCGTACACTTCCACAACATCAGCGCGGTCGGGAACTCTGGCGCCGTCGAACTCCTCGGCGGCAAGAAGTACGAGGCGACGAACCTCAAACTCACGGCTGCCTTCTTCAAGAACCCGGTCACGTCCAAGATAACCTTCAACCTGAGCTACGACTCCGGGATGCTGCCCGACGAGCAGATCGACGCCTTCGCCAGTTATTACACGCAAGTCCTGACGGCGATGACCGTCGAGCCTTCGGCCCGCCACCACGTGCGCTGCCTGCTGCCCGCGTCCGAGATGCGCCGCACGCTCTCTTCGTGGAACGAGACGCGGTCGCCCTTCCGCGAAGACGTGTGCATCCACCAACTGTTGGAACAACGCGCGGCGTCCGCGCCTGAAGCCACGGCCCTCATCTTCGAGGATGAACGGCTGTCCTACCGCGAATTGAACGAGCGGGCCAACCGCGCGGCGCGTTACCTGCGGCAACAGGGCGTCGGGCCGGAGGTGCGCGTCGGCGTCATGTTGGAGCGCGGCGTCGAGATGCTCGTCAGCGTGCTCGCGGTGTTGAAGGCAGGCGGCGCTTACGTCCCGATGGATGCGCAGTACCCGCGCGAGCGACTTGAGTACATGCTCGAAGACTCCGCCGTGCCGCTCCTGCTCACGCAGCGTTCGCTGGCCGACAACCTGGGCGGCTTCGGCGGCGTGCGCGTCGTCTGTGTCGAAGAGGAGCGCGCGGCCATCGACGCGGAGCGTGAAGAGAACTTTGACGGCGGCGCGACCGCGCAGAGCCTCGCCTACGTCATCTACACGTCGGGCTCGACCGGCAGGCCGAAGGGCGTCATGGTCGAGCACCGAGGGCTGTGCAACCTCGCCGCCTCGCACGAGCGTATCTTCGGGCTCGGGCCGGAGAGCCGCGTGCTCCAGTTCGCCTCGCTCAGTTTCGACGCCTCCATCTTCGAGATCGTGACGGCCATCGCGGCCGGCGGCGCGCTCTGCCTCGGACGGCCCGACTCTCTGCTCCCGGGGCCGGCGTTTGTTGAGTTGTTGGAAGAGCACGCGGTCTCCTTCGCGCTGCTGCCACCGTCGGTGCTCGCACACATGCCCGACGTTGAGCTGCCGTCGCTGAAGACCCTCGCGACGGGCGGCGAAGCCTGTTCGGCGGAGTCCGCCGCGCGGTGGGCGGCGGGGCGCCGCTTCTTCAACCTCTATGGCCCGACCGAGGCCACCGTCTACTCGACCGCGTCCGAATGCGACGCGGAGGGACAGAGGCCGCTGCTCGGCCGTCCCATCATCAACACGCAGGTCTATCTGCTTGACGCCGACATGCAACCGGTGCCGGTGGGCGTGGCGGGTGAGCTTTACATCGGCGGCGCCGGCATCGCGCGCGGCTACTTGAACAGGCCGGCGCTGACGGCGGAACGCTTCGTCCCCGACGCCTTCGGCATCGAGCCCGGCGCGCGCCTCTACCGCACGGGCGACCTCGCGCGACACCTGCCCGACGGCCGCATCGAGTACCTTGGCCGCATCGACCATCAGGTGAAGGTGCGCGGGTTCAGGATTGAACTCGGCGAGATCGAAGCGGCGCTCTGCGCGCACGAGTCGGTGCGCGAGTGCGTCGTCGCGGCGCAGGACTCTCCCTCCGGCGACAAGCGTCTGGTAGCTTACGTCGTTGCCGAGGGGGGCGAGCTGAAGGTCAGCGAGTTGCGCGCGCACCTGCAAGGTCGTTTGCCCGAATACATGGTGCCCGCAAGCTTCGTCCTCCTCGACGAGATGCCCGCGCTCCCCAACGGCAAGATCGACCGCCGCGCGCTGTCCCAACTCTACGCCGCCGACGCCAACGACGCGGCGGAGTACGTCGCGCCGCGCACGCCCGTCGAAGAGTTGCTCTGCGCCATCTGGGCCGAAGTGCTCGGCGTCGAGCGCGTCGGCGCGGACGACAACTTCTTCATACGCGGCGGCCATTCGCTCCTTGCCACCAAGGTCATCTCGCGCGTGCGGCAGGGCTTCGGCGTGGAGGTGCCGCTGCGCGCGCTCTTCGAGCAGCCGACCGTCGCGGGACTGGCCACGGAAGTCGAGGCGGCGCTTGCCGGCGGCAGCGCGGCAGGTCAGAGCCGCGCGGGTTCCATCCCCGTGGCCGAGCGTGACGGTGAGGGACTTGCGCTCTCGTTCGCGCAGCAGCGCCTGTGGTTCCTCGACCAGTTTGAGCCGGGCAACTCTGCTTACAACATCCCCGCGGCCGTGCGGCTCAAAGGCCGTCTGGACGCGTCGGCGCTTGGGCGCGCGCTCTCCGAAGTCGTGCGCCGCCACGAGGTACTGCGAACGACCTTCGCGCTCGCCGACGGCAGTCCCGTGCAGGTCATCACAGACGCGCGGCCGGAACTGCTCACCGTCGATCTGCAAGGTCTGCCGGAGTCGGAGCGCGAGGAGAAGGCGAAGCAGTTGGCGACCGAAGAGGCTTCATACCCGTTCGACCTCTCGCAGGCCCCGCTGCTGCGCGCGCTGCTCCTGCAACTGGACGAGGAAGACCACGTGCTCATCCTCACCACGCACCACATCGCCTCGGACGGCTGGTCCACCAACGTCCTCCTGCGCGAGATGGCGACGCTCTACGTGGCCTACAGCGCCGGCCACGCGTCGCCGCTCGCGGAGCTGCCGATTCAATACGCGGACTTCGCCGCGTGGCAGCGGAACAGACTCACGGGCGAGCTGCTCGACACACAACTCTCATACTGGCGCGAGCAGTTGAGCGGCGTGCCTCCCGTTCTTGAGTTGCCGACCGACCGGCCGCGTCCGGCCGCGCAGAGCTTCCGAGGCGCGAACGAGAGCTTCACGCTAGACGAGGAGCTGAGCGAGGCGTTGAAGGCGCTCAGCCGTTCCGAGGGCGTGACGCTGTTCATGACCCTGCTGGCCGGCTTCAACGTGCTGCTGTCGCGCTACAGCGGGCAGCGTGACGTAGTGGTCGGGACGCCCATCGCCGGGCGCAATCAGATAGAGACGGAAGCCCTCGTCGGCTTCTTCGTCAACCAACTGGCCCTGCGCGTGACCTCCGAAGGCGACCCGAGTTTCCAAGGACTGCTCGGTCGCGTGAAGGAGGTCACACTGGGCGCGTACGCGCACCAGGACGTGCCGTTCGAGAAGGTCGTCGAAGAGTTACAGCCCGAGCGCAACCAGAGTTACTCGCCGGTCTTCCAGGTTGTCTTCACGCTCCAGAACATCGGGCGCGAGGTCGTTGAAGTTCCGGGTTTGGAGATGAGTTCTCTCGCGGGCGACAACACCACCGCGAAGTTCGACCTGACGCTCGGCCTGGCCGAAGAGTCGGGCCGCCTGGTCGGAGCGTTGGAATACAACACGGACCTGTTCGACGCGACGACCGCGCGCCGCCTCGTCAGGCACTACCAGACGCTGCTGAGCGCGGCGGTCGCGGACCCTTCGCGGCGCGTCTCCGAGCTGCCGCTTTTGACCGAAGATGAGCGGCACACGTCGCTCGTTGTGTGGAACCGCACGCAGGTTGACTTCGGGACGTTCGCCCCCGCCCAACGCCTCTTCGAGCGGCAGGCGGAAGAGACGCCCGAAGCCATCGCGCTCGTCCACGAAGACGAACGACTGACTTATGCCGAACTCGACAACCGTGCCAACCAACTCGCCCGTCTGTTGAGCATGAAGGGGGTCGGGCCGGACGTTCTCGTCGGGTTGTTGATGGAACGTTCGGTCGAGATGGTCGTCTCGCTGCTCGCGGTCATGAAGGCCGGCGGCGCGTATTTGCCGTTAGACCCGCAGTACCCGGCGGAGCGGTTGCGGTTCATGGTCGAAGACGCGTCGGTCTCCTTGCTGCTGACGCAAGAGCGTTTGCGCGACGCGTTGCAGGGGCACGGCGCCGAAGTCGTCTGCGTTGATTCGATCAATGTAAGTGAAGGGATTGACGCCGACGGCATCGACACCAACGTCACTCCCGACAATCTCGCCTACGTCATCTACACGTCGGGCTCGACCGGCAGGCCGAAGGGCGTGATGGTGACGCACGGCGGGTTGAGAAACTATCTGGCGTGGAGCGTCGAGGCTTACGAGATGACGGAGGGCCAGGGCTCTCCGGTTCATTCGCCGCTCGGGTTCGACCTGACCGTGACCAGCCTCTTCACGCCCCTGCTCGCGGGCAAGGCAGTCACGCTGCTGCGCGAAGAGGCGGGCGTCGAGGGGCTCGTCAACGCGCTGCGCTCCGGCGAGCGATTCGGCCTCGTCAAGATAACGCCGTCACACCTCGAACTGCTCAACCAACTCCTGAGCGCCGAAGAGGCGGCGGGGGCGACGCGTCGTTTCGTCATCGGCGGCGAGGCGCTTCGGGGCGAGAGCCTCGCGTTCTGGCGCGACAACGCGCCCGACACGTTGATCGTCAACGAGTACGGGCCGACGGAGACGGTCGTCGGCTGCTGCGTCTACACGACAGCGGCCGGAGAGGTCGGGGCCGGCAACGTCTCCGTCGGCCGGCCGATTGCCAACACGCGTCTCTACCTGCTGGACGAGCAACTGAACCCCGTGCCGGTGGGCGTGGCGGGTGAGTTGTACATCGGCGGCGCCGGCATCGCGCGCGGCTATCTGAACAGGCCGGCGTTGACGGCGGAGAAGTTCATCCCCGATTCGTTCTGCGGAGAGACGGGCTCGCGCCTCTACAAGACCGGCGACCTCGCGCGACACCTGCCCGACGGCCGCATCGAGTACCTGGGCCGCATGGATCAACAGGTGAAGGTGCGCGGGTTCCGCATCGAGTTGGGCGAGATAGAGGCGGCGTTGTGCGCGCACGACGCGGTGCGCGAGTGCGTCGTCGAGGCGCGCGACGGCGGCGACGGCAAGCGGCTTGTCGCTTACTTCGTGCCGGAGGGTGACAGGGCCGCGAGCGCGGAGTTGCGCGAGTATCTGAGCGAGAGGCTGCCCGCCTACATGGTGCCAACGGCCTTCGTCATGCTCGACGCGATGCCGCTGACGGCGAACGGCAAGGTTGACCGCCGCGCGCTGCCGGAGCCGGGTTCGGCCATGCACGAACTGGCGCATGCCTACGTCGCGCCGCGCACGCCGGTCGAAGAGATGCTGTGCGGCATCTGGGCCGAGGTGTTGGGCACGGAGCGCGTCGGCATCAACGACAACTTCTTCGTCCTGGGCGGTCACTCGCTGCTGGCGACGAAGGTCGTCTCGCGCGTGCGGCAAGGCTTCGGCGTGGAGGTCGCGCTGCGCACGCTCTTCGAGCGGCCGACCGTGGCGGGTTGGGCCTTGAGCGTCGAGGCCGCCTGCGAGGCCGCCGAGGGGTTGACGGTGCCGCCCATCGTGCCCGTCGCGCGCGAAGAGTTCATGCCCGTCGCGTACAGGCAGCGGAGCATGTGGTTCTATCACCAACTCCAACCCGAGAGCACGCTCAACAACCAGGCCATAGGGATTCGCGTGCGCGGCCCCGTCGATGTCGTCGCTCTTGAATCGAGCCTCAACGAGATCGTCCGCCGGCACGAGATACTGCGCACCGGCTTCGTCTCGCGGGAGGGCGAGCCGGCCCTCGTCGTCAATTCTTCGGCGACTCTGGAACTGGTCCGCGTTGACGTAAGCGTAACGGGGGACGTGGAGCGTGAGTTGGAACAACTCGCGGCCGAAGAGGTGAACAGGCTCTTCGACCTCGCGTCGCCGCCGCTCATGCGCGCGAAGCTCGTCCGACTTGGTGAAGAGGACCACGCGCTCCTGATTACGATTCATCACATCGTCTCGGACGGTTGGTCGCTCGAAATCTTGCAGCGAGAACTGTCGGTCCTCTACCGGGCCTTCGCCGTGGGCGAGCCTTCGCCGCTCAGGGAGTTGCCCGTTCAATACGCAGACTTCGCCGCGTGGCAGCGGCGGTGGCTCGCGGGCGCGGTGCTCGACGAGCAGTTGGCCTACTGGAAGCGTCAGTTGGGCGAGGAGCCCGACGTGCTTGAGTTACCCACCGACCGGCCGCGCCCGTCGGACGCGGGGTACGGGCGCGATTATGAGGCGGACGTGGTCAGCTTCGCGCTCGACCCGGAGTTGTCCGAAAGGGTGCGTGCGTTGAGCCGGCGCGAGAACGCGAGCCTCTTCATGACCCTGCTCGCGGCCTACCAGGCGTTGCTCGCGCACGAAGCGGGCCGCGACGAGATAGCGGTCGGGACGCCCGTCGCGGGCCGCAACCGTGGCGAGACCGAAGGCGTCATCGGCCTCTTCGTCAACCAGTTGGCTCTGAAGACGCGGCTCGCGGGCGACCCGACCTTCGGCGAGTTGCTCGGGCGCGTGCGCGACGTGACGCTCGGGGCCTACGCGCATCAAGACCTGCCCTTCAACATGATCGTCTCCGCGCTCCACCCCGAAGGCGGCGACAGCTACATGCTCCCCTTCCAGGTGAAATTCAGGTACGAGAACGACCCGGCCGAAGCGTTGGAAGGCGCCTTCGAGCTGCCCGGGCTCGACCTCAGTTACGTGAGCCTGGGGCAGGAGGAGTTGACCACGAAGCTCGACATGACGCTCACGATGAGCGAGGGGCCGGACGGCCTGACGGGCAAGTGGACCTACAACGCGGAGTTGTTCGACCGCTACACCATCAGGCGGTTCGTCGAACGCTACGAAGAGCTGCTCGCGGGCGCGGTCAACGACCCCGGGCGGAGGCTCTCGGACCTGCTGCAAGGCGAAGCACTCGACGCGCGCGAGGTCTACGGCGACTGAGCACGCGCGGGAGAGTAACGGCACACGTGAGAGGAGTTGAAGATGAAGTCGGACGAAGCGTCGAAGAAGCAGAAGAAGGGGCGCAGGGCGTGGGCGAAGTGGCTGCTGTGCGCGTTCGCGGCGGTCGTCTGTCTGTCCGCCGTGTTTCACCTGCCGGTGCTGTGGGGCGTCATCAATCTTAAGAATGAGAACCCGCGCGCGACGGCGTTGACCGAGCTGCGAGCGGGCGAAGGCATAGCACCAAGGTCGGAGTTCGCGTGGCTCCCTTACGAGCGCATCTCGCCGCAACTGGTGCGCGCGGTGGTGGCCGGCGAAGACCCGCACTTCTTCGAGCACAGGGGTTTCGACTGGGACGCGATGGGGAAGGCGGCCTCGACCAACCTCGAACAGTTGCGATACGCGCGCGGGGCCTCGACCGTCACGCAGCAACTCGCGAAGAACCTCTTCCTCTCGCCGTCGAAGAGCCCGACGCGCAAGCTGCACGAGGCGCTCATCACGTGGGAGCTTGAGCGCACGCTCGACAAGCGCCGCATCATGGAGGTCTACCTCAACGTCATCGAGTGGGGCGAGGGCATCTACGGCGCCGAGAACGCCGCGCGCCACTACTTCAACGTCTCGGCGGCGGACCTCAACGAGGAGCAGGCCGCATTCCTGTGCGCCATGATTCCCAACCCGCGCGGCGCCTACAACCCCGAGATAAATCCCGACCGCGTCGAGATCAAGGCGCAGCAGATAAGGGAGCTGATGCAGAGCCCCGCGCTCGTCCTGACGCAGCGCGCCAACTGAACCGACCGCCGTTTCCGAAGGAAGTTAAAAGCCATGACACTCGTCTACTTTCTCATGCGCAAATCGCGGCGCGGACTCGTCGCGTTCGTCATCCTCGTCGGCATCCTCGCGGGGTTGAGCAACACGGCGCTGCTGGCGCTCATCAACAACGCGCTGCACGGCGCGGCGGACTCGCGCCTGACGACGGCCGCGACCTTCGCCGCCGTCTGCGCGCTGATGCTGGCGAGCCGCGTCGTCTCGCAGTCGCTGCTGGTGCGGCTGGCGCAGGGCATTCTCTTCGACCTGCGGATGCAGCTCAGCCGGCAGGTGCTCGACGTGCCGCTGCGCCACCTCGAAAAGGCCGGGCGCCACCGCGTCATCTCGGCGCTCACAGAGCAGACCAACGTCATCACCAACGCGCTCATCACGCTGCCGAACGTCTGTATGCAACTGGCGACGCTCGTCGGCGGCCTCGTCTACCTGGGCTGGCTCTCCTGGCCGCTGCTGCTCGGGCTGATGGGCTTCATGGCGCTCGGCGTGCTCGGTTATCAACTGCCCGCGATGCGCGGCATCAAGTATCTGAAGCTCGCCAACGAAGAGATCGTGCAGATGTACCGACACTTCCGCACGCTCACCGACGGCACGAAGGAGTTGAAGCTGCACCGGCGGCGGCGCGAAGACTTTCTCTCGAAAGTCCTGCGGCCGACGGCCGACGCCGCCCACCGCCACCAGGTCGTCGCCAGCACCATCATGTCCACGGCGACGGGGTGGGGGCAGCTCTCGGTCTTCATCGTGGTCGGGCTCATCCTCTTCGCCGCGCCGGGCCGCTGGGGCGACGACGCGCACATCCTCACGGGCTACGCGCTCACGATTCTTTACCTGATGAACCCTTTGCAGTACGTGCTCGACACGCTCCCAACCTACGGGCGCGCGAAGATCGCCATCAAGCAGGTCGAGGAGTTGGGGCTCTCGCTCGCCGCCGAGTCAATCAGCGAGGACGCGCCGGCCACGGACGCGAACGCGCGGCGTTGGAAGTCGCTCGAACTCGTCGGCGCGGCCCACTCCTACAGCGGCGAGAAGGCCGACCACCGCTTCACGCTCGGCCCGCTCGACCTCACGTTCCGGCCCGGCGAGCTGGTCTTCGTGACGGGCGGCAACGGCAGCGGCAAGACGACGCTCGCCAAGCTCCTGCTCGGACTCTACGCGCCCGAGCAGGGCGAGGTGCGGCTCGACGGTCGGACGATTGACGACCGCAACCGCGAGCACTACCGTCAGCACTTCACCGCCATCTTCTCCGACTTCTTCGTCTTCGACAGCCTGCTCGGGCTCGACCGTTATGAATTGGACGCGCAGGCGCTCGAATACCTCGCGGAGCTGCAACTCGACCACAAGGTTCAGGTGGAGGACGGCGTTCTTTCAACCACCGAACTTTCGCAGGGGCAACGCAAGCGGCTCGCGCTGCTGACCGCGTACCTTGAAGACCGTCCCATCTACCTCTTCGACGAGTGGGCCGCCGACCAGGACCCGGTCTTCAAAGAGACCTTCTACTACAAGCTCCTGCCCGGCCTGAAGGACAGGGGCAAGACCGTCGTCGTCATCAGCCACGACGACCACTACTACCACGTGGCCGACCGCGTCATTAAGCTCGACTACGGCCAGATTGTCTACGACAGCGAGCGCGCCGCCGGGAACGAATGCGCCGGCACGCCTTTCGAAATCCCGGCCGACGACGCCGCGCTGCTCCCCGTGGGCTGACGCGTGTGTTCGACGGCTTCACCCACCAACCCTTTAACTGATCGATTTGAGGAGGAGACATGAACAGCTACGAACAGGAAGACGACAGGACTTACAAAGTGGTCATCAACCACGAAGAGCAGTACTCCATCTGGCCGGCCGACCGCGAGAACGCGCTCGGCTGGAACGACGCCGGCAAGACTGGCGCTAAGACGGAGTGCCTCGCCTTCATCGAAGAGGTCTGGACCGACATGCGCCCGCTAAGTCTAAGGAAGAAGATGGAAGAGACCGCGCACTGATGCACACCACACCTTCGCGACGGGCGCGCGCCGACAGCCCCGCGCCCGACGCCTCGACCTTTCAAGTAAGGACGAACAGAGATGGCTACCGCATCGATCTTTATGAGCGCGACGCCGGAGAGCCTCTGGCTCCACCGGCCGAAGCAGAATCCGCGAGCGAGGCTGCGCATGTTCTGTTTCCCGTACGCGGGGGGCGCGGCGCCCATTTTCCGCGCGTGGCCCGAGTGGCTGCCGCCGACCGTCGAGGTCTGCCCCGTCCAACTCCCCGGCCGCGGCGCGCGCATCGCCGAGCGGCCACGCACGAGCGTCGAAGCAATCGTGCGCGAACTGACGCCCGCGCTGCTGCCGTGCCTCGACCTGCCGTTCGTCTTCTTCGGGCACAGCATGGGCGCGATTCTCGCCTTCGAGATGACGCGCCGCCTCTGGCGTGAATACGGGATGCGGCCCGAGCACCTGTTCGTCTCGGGCCGCCGCGCCCCGCAGCTTGCGGCGCCCGGCCCGCCCACTTACGGACTGCCCGAGCCGCTCTTCCGCGCCGAGCTGCGCCGCCTCAACGGCACGCCCCGCGAGGCGCTCGAACACCCGGAGCTGATGGAGCTGATGCTCCCCATCCTGCGCGCGGACTTCTCCGTCACGCAGACCTATGCATACGCGCCCGGGCCTCCGCTCGACTGTCCCATCACGGCCTTCGGCGGCCTACAGGACGGCGAGGTGCCGCGCGAAAGCATCGCGGCGTGGCGCGAGCAGACCGCCGCCGCCTTCGTGCTCAGGATGCTGCCCGGCGACCACTTCTTCCTGAATACCGCGCGCCAACTCCTTCTGCCGAGCATCGCGCGCGAGCTTACGCAAACCATCTAACGAATCATCTGAGAGGCTGCGTCATGTGTTTGACGACGACCGCCGTCACAGTATGGGAGCCCGCACCCTCGCTGTTGCGCCTCGGCGCGGGCGAGGTCCACGTCTGGCGCGCGCGCCTCGACGTGGGCGCCGGGCGCGTGCGCGATCTGCGCGACCTTCTGTCGCCGGACGAGCTTGAGCGCGCCGCGCGCTTCCGCTTCGAGCGCGACCGTTGCCACTTCGTCGCCGCGCGCGGGCTGCTCAGGTGCATCCTCGGACTTTATTTGAGGGTGAGCCCCGCGCGCGTCGGCTTCACCTACAGCGCCTACGGGAAGCCTCTGCTCAAGGAGGACGAGCGGCGCTGGTTGCGCTTCAACCTCTCGCACTCGCGCGGGCTCGCGCTCTTCGCCTTCGCGCACGGGCGTGAGGTCGGCGTTGACATCGAGTACGTGCGCGACGAGTTGGCCGAAGGCGAGATCGCCGAGCGATTCTTCGCGCCGCGCGAGGTGGCGGCGCTGCGGGCGCTGCCCGTGGCGCTTCAGCCGCGCGCCTTCTTCGACTGTTGGGCGCGCAAAGAGGCTTACGTCAAGGCGCGCGGCGAAGGGCTGTCGCACCCGCTCGACCGTTTCGAAGTGGCGCTCGCCCCGCACGAGCCGGCGGTCTTCCTCAACGACTCGACCGGCGGGCTTGAGGTCGCGCGCTGGTCGATGCGCGAGATTTCCACCGCGCCCGGTTACGCCGCCGCCGTCGTCTTCGAGGCCGGCGCGACGAACCTGCGTTGCTGGCGCTGGTCGGACGCGGAAGCGTTCGTCTGAACGCGCTCGCGGCCGGGGCTTTTCCCCGCGTGGCTAGGGCAAAAAACTCCTACGAGGAACTAACGCAATAACCCGCCCGACGTGAGCGTGAGCCGCCGAAGGGTAGGAGATTTATACCCTAACGCACGGCCCGCGCGCGGCGCGCTTGCGCGACAAACCCCGTCTTATCGAGCCCGCGCGTTCGCGCGCGACTGGCACCACAGTTGCCCAACACCAGAACGGAATTTGTACTCCTGCACGGGCAGGCTCACACGCACTCGACCCTCCGCCGAACACGTCGCGCGTGAGTTGAAGACCGCTATCAAGATATGGACATCCAGCGCCAAGCCAAGAGCGTCAGCCGACGCCACGTCGTTCGCGTCGCCTTCGCCCTCGTCGTCATCTCGGTCGCCGTGGTCATCACGCTCGGCCTCTCGCGCCTGAAGCCCGCGCTGCCGAAGGTCGAGCGCGCGACGATCCTGACCGGCGTCGTGACGCGCGGTCAGATGGTGCGCGAGGTGCGCGGCACGGGGACGCTGACGGCCAACGACGCGCGCGTCGTCGCCGCCGCCGCCGCCGGCCGCGTCGAGCGCGTGCTCGTTCAACCCGGCGGGCAGGTGCGCGCCGACACGGTCCTCATCGAGTTGAGCAACCCGGAGCTTGAGCAGGCAGCGGCCGACACGCAGTTCCAACTGCTGCTGGCGCAGGACGAATACAAGAACCTTCGCGTCAAACTCGAAAGCGAGCAGATGGGCCTGGAGGCGGCTGTCGCCACGGCGCAGGCCGAGTACAAGCAGGCGGCGCTGCAAGCGGACACGGACCAGTCGCTCCTCGACAAGGGGCTCATCCCCGCCATCACCGCCAAGCTCTCGCGCCTGAAGGCCGACGAACTCGCCACGCGCCAGACCATCGCCGAGCGACAACTGAACGTCGGCACGAGGTCGGCGCAGGCGCAGACGGGCGCGCAGGAGACGCGCATCGCGCAGCTCCGCGCCCTCTCGCAGTTGAAGCAGCAGCAGGTCGGGACGTTGCGCGTCGTCGCGGGCACGCCCGGCGTCATCCAGCAGTTGCAGGCCGAAGTGGGACAACAGGTCACGCCGGGCACCAACCTCGCGCGCGTCGTCGAGCCCGACAACCTCAAGGCCGAACTCCACATCCCCGAGGGCCAGGCCAAGGAGGTCGCGGTCGGGCAGATCGTCTCGATAGACACGCACAACGGCGTCGTCGCGGGCCGCGTGGCGCGCATCGACCCGGCCGTCCAGCAGGGCACCGTCACCGTTGACGTGACGCTCGGCGAGCGCCTGCCGCAGGGCGTCCGCCCCGACCAGAGCGTCGATGCACTGATTGAGCTACAGCGTTTGGAGAACGTGCTCTACGTCGAGCGCCCCGCCTTCGGGCAGGCCGACAGCGAGACCGAGTTATTCAAGCTCGTGGACGGAGGCGCGGGCGCCGCGCGCGTCCGCGTCAAGCTCGGGCGCGGCTCCGCGAACACGGTCGAAGTGCTGGAAGGGCTGCAAGAGTCAGATCAGGTCATCCTGTCGGATACGTCGGCGTGGAACTCGCTCGAACGCATCCGTCTGGAATAAAACTCGGAAGCTGAACGGGAGAGAATAATGATCAAAAGCGCCAACCCCCTGATTCATCTCGAAGGCGTGACGAAGGTCTTCTACACCGAAGAGGTCGAGACGCACGCGGTGTCGGAAGTGAACCTCGACATCCGCACCGGCGAGTACGTCTCGATCACCGGCCCTTCGGGTTGCGGCAAGTCAACGCTGCTCTCGATTCTCGGCCTCCTCGACACGGCGACGGCGGGCGCCTACCGGCTCAACGGTCGGCCCGTCACCGACATGTCGCCGACCGAGCGCGCGCGCGTCCGCAACCGCGAGATCGGCTTCATCTTTCAAGCCTTCAACCTCATCGGCGACCTCAGCGTCTTCGAGAACGTCGAGCTGCCTTTGACCTATCGCGGGATGAGCCGCGACGAGCGCCAGCGGCGCGTCAACGAGGCGCTCGCGCGCGTCGGCATGGACCAGCGCGCCAAGCACTTGCCGAGCCAACTCTCCGGCGGTCAGCAGCAGCGCGTGGCCGTCGCGCGCGCCGTGGCCGGCAGTCCCTCGATCCTGCTCGCCGACGAGCCGACGGGCAACCTCGACTCGGCCAACGGCGAGTCGGTCATGGAACTCCTCGAAGAGCTGCATCGCGGCGGCGCGACCATCTGCATGGTGACGCACGACCCGCGCTACGCGCGCTATGCCGACCGCACGATTCACCTCCACGACGGGCACGTCGTCGAAGAGGAGCAGGCCGATGCGGCGGCAGCCTGAACATCAACGCTTGTCCAAGGCGCGCGTCACTTCACGTACACGACGCGCGCGACGCCGGTGCCTCGCGCAGTTGTCTTTGACGGCTGCGCGAGGCCCAGCCGGTCGCTTGCGGGCTGTGCCGGCGGCCGGAACCGTAGGGCGGGAGGAACCGCTCCTCCCGCTCTACGGAACTAGTCGGGAACTCGTCGCCGTGGGCGCGAGGGACTAGAGAACGGAGAAGAGGGAAGATGCTTTCGCGCGGTTTGCCCCATCGTCGTCGGCGAAGGCTGCTCGTACTCGCGCTGCTCTCGTGCGCGGCGGGCGGCGCGGCGCGGGCGCAGTCCCCGGCCCCCGCGACCACGCTCCCGTTCGCGGAAGAGGTCTCGGAGAAGGTTAACGCCGCGTCCTTCTTCGGGCGCGCAACGAATACCGACGACCCGGCGACGCCGACGCCGACGCCCGCATTCAAGTTAATGCGCGTCGGCGTAAAGAACGAACGACCGCTGCCCCTCTCGCTTCAGGACGCGCTCCGCCTCGCGCTTGATAACAACAACGACATCGAGGTTGCGCGCGGCGACGTGCGTTTGGGCGAGGTCATGCTGCGCTCGCTCGACGGCATCTACGAGCCGCTCTTCCAGTTCAACCCGCGTTACAGCAACTCTGTCACGCCGACGGCCAGCACGCTCGGCGGCGCGAACAAGGCCGGCTCGGTCACGCGTGCATCACTTGAACTCGACACCTCCGTCACGAAGCTCATGCGCACGGGCGGCGGACAGTATCAGGTCTTCTACAACACGCAGCGCGAGACATCGAGTTCGTCCGTCGTCCTGGTCAGCCCGCTCTACCTGAACACCGTCGGCGTACAAGTGACCCAACCCTTACTGCGCGACCGCTCCATCGACAAGGCGCGGCGCGACATACGCATCCAGCGCAAGCGGCTCGAACAGTCCGACTCGGACTTCCGACGCCTGACGACCGATGTCATCGTGCAGGTTCAGCACGCTTACTGGGACCTGGTCTTCGCCCTGCGCGACCAGCAGAACCGCGCGGCCAGCCTCAACCTCGTCCGCCAACAACTGCGCGAGACCGAGGACCGCATCAGCAGCGGCGCCACCGCGCCGCTTGAGCGGACAGAGGTGCAGGCCGAACTCTCGACGCGCGAGGCCGACGTGCTGCTCGCCAAGCAGAGCGTCACGCTCGCCGAGAACAACTTGAAGCGGCTGCTGCTGCGCGACTCGACAGCGCCCGAGTGGGCGATGCAACTTCTGCCGACCGACGAGCCGCCCTTCGACGCCGAGCGACCGATTCTTCTCGACGAGGCGCTGGCCGAGGCGCGCGCCAACCGTCCCATCCTCAACCGCCTGCGGCTCGACCACGAGATCAGCGACATCGACCTCAAGTACCTGCGCAACCAGACGCGCCCGCGCGTTGACCTTCAGGCGACGGTCGCGACGACGGGTCTGGCCGGCTCGCCGACGTTGACGCCCGGCACGCAGCTCCCGCGCAGCATCCCCGAGAATTTCAACGGCGGTTACGGCAAGGCGGCCTCGAACCTCTTCACGCTCGACACGCGCAGCTTCTCGGTCGGGGTCACGGTCCAGTTCCCGCTCCGCAACAAGACGGCGCAGGCGAATCTCGAAGCGGCGCAGATTCAACGCGCGCAGTTGGCCGCGGCGCTCCGCTCCGAGATTCAACTTGTGGAGGTCGAGGTGCGCAACTCCGCCGAGCAGGTCGAGACGGCGCGCCGCCGCGTCCTGGCCGCGCGCACGGCGCGCGAGAACGCGGATTCACAACTCGCGGGCGAGAAGCAGCTCTATCAGGTCGGGCGCTCGTCCACCTTCCTGCTCTTGCAGCGCGAGTCGCAACTGTCGAGCGCGCGCAGCCTTGAGCTTCGGGCGCAGATTGAATACGGCAAGGCGCTCGCGACCTTGCAGCAGGCAACGGCATCGACGCTCACGGCCAACCACGTCTTCGTGGATGCCGAGGCGGCGCGCGACTGAACACTTCGAGAGGAACGAGGAGAGAGTCTGATGAGCACAGTCTGGCAAGACCTGCGTTACGGCATGCGCACGCTGCTGAAGAGTCCCGGCTTCACGCTCGTGGCCGTGCTCTCGCTCGGCCTCGGCATCGGCGCCAACACGGTCGTCTTCAGCATCGTCAACGCGCTGCTCGTGCGGCCGCTCCCCTACGAGCGCCCCGAGCAGCTCGTCGCCGTCCACCAAACGCAACTGCGGCAGGGCATCCAGCGTTCGCCGGTCTCCTACCCCGACTTCGCAGATTGGAGCCAGCAGAGCCACTACTTCGAGCAGGTCGCCGCCTACGACGACCAGGTCTTCAACATGAGGGGCGACGGGGCGCCCGAGCCAATCGAAGGCGCCGTCATCTCGCAAGACCTCTTCAAGCTGCTCGGCGTGAGCCCGGCCGTCGGTCGCGCCTTCACGCCCGAAGAGTGCCGGCCCGGCGCCGACCGCGTCGCCATCCTGAGCCACGGACTCTGGGTCAGGCGCTTCGGCTCGGACCCGCGCGTCGTGGGCAAGACCGTCAACCTCAACGGCGACACCTACGCCGTGGTCGGCGTGATGCCGGCGGGCTTCGAGTTCCCGGCCGTGGCCGAGGTCTGGACGCCGCTCGCGCTCGACGCGGCGAAGGAGAGCCGTGGCAGCCGCTTCCTGCTGGTCGTGGCCCGGCTCAAGGACGGCCGCACGGCCGCGCAGGCGCAGACAGACCTCGCGGCCGTCGCGCGCCGCATCGAGGAGGAGCACCCCGAGACGAACAAGAACTGGAGCGCGAAGGTCACGCCCTTCGGCGAAGACATCGTCGGCAAAGACATACAGGCCGTGCTCTACCTGCTGCTCGCCACCGTCGGCTTCGTGCTGCTCATCGCCTGCGCCAACGTCGCCAACCTCCTGCTCGCCCGCGCCGTGGCTCGTCAGAAGGAAGTCTCAATCCGCGCCGCGCTCGGCGCGGCGCGCGGGCGCCTCGTCCGTCAGTTCTTAACTGAGAGCGTGCTCGTCGCGTTGCTCGGCGGCGCGCTCGGCGTGCTGCTCGCGAACTGGGGACTGCGGCTGCTCGTCGCTCAGATTCCGGTGAAGCTGCCGTTCTGGATGCACTTCGACATCGACGGGCGCGTGCTCGTCGCGACGCTCGCCGTCTCGGCGCTGACCGGCGTCGTCTTCGGCATCGTGCCGGCGCTCTCGGCCTCACGCGCGGGGCTCGTCGCGGCGCTCAAGGACGGCGCGCGCGGCGCGACCGAGGGGCCGAAGCGCGGTCGCTTGCAGAGGGCTCTGGTGGTGCTCGAAGTGGCGCTCTCGCTGGTGCTGCTCATCGGCGCGACGCTGATGATCAAGAGCTTCATGCGCATGCAGCAGAGTTCGCCGGGCTTCAACCCGCAGAACGTTCTGACGATACGGCTCGCGCCCGGCGGCCCGCAGTACGCGAACGAGCAGCAACGCTCAGACTTCTACTCGGAGGTCGTCCGGCGCGTCGGCTCGATGCCGGGCGTGCAGGCCGTGGGCGCGGTCAACAATCTCCCGCTCGGCGGCAGCGACTCGAACGCGAGCATCGTCGTCGAGAACCGCCCGTCGCCGAACGGCGGCGCATACCGCGCGGGCTACTTCGTCGTCACGCCCGGCTTCTTCGGCGCGATGGGCGTGCCGCTCGTCAAGGGCCGCGCCTTCGAGGAGTCGGACGTGCGGCAGTCGCCGCGCGTGGCCGTCGTCAACGAGTCGATGGTGAAACGCTTCTGGCCCGACGAAGACCCGGTCGGCAAACGCTTCCGCATCTGGAGCGCGAACAAGGAGCCGAACTGGATCACGGTCGTCGGCGTGGCGGGCGACGTGAAGCGCGTGCGCATCTCGGAAGAGCCCGAGATACAGCTTTACTACCCGCACACGCAGGTCGATTGGGGCGGGATGACGCTGGTCGTGCGCGGCGCGGCCGACCCGGCGGCGATGACCTCGGCCGTGCGCGGCTCGGTCGGCTCGATAGACAAGAAGGTGCCGCTCTACAACGTCTTCACGATGCCCGAGGTGGTGACGAAGTCGGTCTGGTTGCCGCGCATCTATGGCCTCGTCTTCGGCGTCTTCGGCATCGTGGCGTTGGTGCTGGCGACGGTCGGGCTCTACGGTGTTGTGTCCTACTCGGTCGGGCAGCGCACGCACGAGATCGGCATCCGCCGCGCGCTCGGCGCGGTGCCGTTCGACGTGCTCAAGCTCGTCATCGGGCAGGGGATGAAGTTGACGTTGGTCGGCATCGGCGTCGGCCTCTGCGCGGCGGTCGGCGTCACGCGCGTCCTCGCGAGCCTCCTCCACGGGGTGAGCGCGACCGACCCCGTCATCTTCGGGACGATGTCTCTGGTCTTCGCGGCCGTCGCGCTGGCGGCCAGCTACGTGCCCGCGCGGAAGGCGCTGCGGGTTGACCCGATGATCGTGCTCCGCTGCGAGTGAGGTCATAGAGGAAACGATGTTCGAGTCCGCGACCAACATTCTCTCTCGCGCACTGTCGCGCGGTCGCGCGGTGGGCGCGGTTGTCACCAACGCACCGGCCTTGTCGCCGGACGAGTGGCGGGAGGACTTGCGCCACCTCGCGCGTGAGTTGCCGCGACGCCATAAGAACGCCTTCCACACCGTCACGCGCGAACGGTTCGAGACGGCCGCCACCGAGTTTGACGAAGCCATCCCTTCGCTTAACGACGATGAAGTTGTCGTCGGGCTGTTGCGTCTCGTCGCGCTCGTCGGCGACGCGCGGACGGAGCTTGCACCGCCCGACTCCTTCCGACGTTACCCGCTAAGCTTCTACTGGTTCGGCCAGGAGTTGCGCGTCATCAGGGCCGGCGCGCCGTACGCGCGCGCGCTCGGGGCGCGGCTCGTACGCATCGGCGAGGTCCGCGCCGAAGAGGCCGCCGCGCGCGTGAACGCGCTCGTCCCGCGCGAGAACGAACAGTGGGTGCGCGCTCTGAACGTGAGTTATCTGAACACGGCGGAGGTGCTCGGCGCACTCAAGATTCTGCCCGACCCCGGGCGCGGGTCGTGGACGTTCGAGGGCGAAGACGGTTGCGAGTTCACGTTGGATGTTGATGCGATTGCGCCGGGTGAAAGCGTCGAATGGGTCTCGGCCTCCGCGGGCGTGACGCCGCTCTACCGCCAGAGGTTGGGCGAGCCGTACTGGTTCACGACCCTGACGGACTCGCAAACCGTCTACGTCAACCTCAAAGGCTACCCGGACCGTGGCGCCTTCAAGCGCACCAGTGAAGAACTCTTCAAGGTCATCGAAGAGGCGCGCATCGAGCGACTCGTCGTAGACCTGCGTCAGAATCGCGGCGGCGACTACAACCGCGCGCGACTGCTGCTGCTGGACGGGCTGTTGAAGCGCACGGAGTTGAAGGGGCCGGGGCGCGTCTACGTCATCGTCGGGCGCGCGACGCAGTCGGCGGCGGTCGTCACGGCGCTCGACTTCCGCAAGGCTCTGGGCGCGACCATCGTCGGCGAGCCGACGGGCGGGCGGCCGAACGCCTACACCGAGGGCGAGCGGTTCGAGCTTCCGCGCTCGCGCCTCAAAGTCTCGTACGCCACGCGCTACCTGAAACTGCAAGACGAAGAGACCCACGCGGTGATGCCCGACCAACTGTTCGAGCCTTCGTGGGATGCATACAGGGCAGGGACCGACCCGGCCCTTGAATGGATTCAGACCCGTCAGCTTCCGTGAACGACGCACCTGCTCTGACGAAGTGTTCGCGACGCGAAACTCGTCGAGGCACGGGCCGCGCACGGCAGGACGGTTTAACTCAAGTGAGAGCCACGGCAGCTTCGTGTACCTGCGGTAGCTTTCGCCTGAGCAGGCGCGTTCGGGTGCGTGTCGCGCCCGCCGGCTCTCATTCGTAGGCAGAGACGGCACGCGGCCGCACCCGGACGACGACCCACAAGCCCCTCGTAAACCTTCACACAAACCCGATGCGTTCCAGACGGCGCGACGCGTGAGCGCCGGAAGGGAGAATTACCGTGGCGCGCACACTCAGGATTATGGCCGCCGCCCTGCTCGCGATTGCGTGGACCCCGCGTCAGATTTCCGCGCAGGCGTCGAAGGCCGCGAACCTCTCGAAGGAGGACGTGAAAGCCGTCGTCGCGAAGTACCGCACCGATGATGCCGCGCTGCAAGTGCGGACGTGGGCGTCGCAGATGACCGTGCCCATCGTCAAGAGCGTTGACTTCAGGGAGGAGGTCATGTCGAGCCTCCCGCCGGACCTCCTGAAGCTGCGTGTGAAGAACGACGCGTTGGTCGAGTCGTTGCGGCAGTTGTGGCGCCCCGTGCTCGGCCTCTACGGCAGGGAGCGCGTCTACGAGATCGTCATCATCGACCACCGCACGCCGCTGCTCATGTCCGACTCGGGCGTGGCGCTCGTCGTCACGACCGGGATGCTTGAGCGGGCCGACTCGGACGACGCCCTGCTCGGCGTCGTCGCGCACGAAGTCGCGCACGAGTACTTCGTCAAACGCTCTTACGAGACGAGGCAACGCTACAGGCTTTTGGCCGCGAGCGAGGGCGACGCGGGCAGGGCGTTGAGTTCGCTCGCGGAGTTGTCGCGCATCGAGCTTGAGTGCGACGCCTTCGCCGCCGTGACGCTCGCCGCCATCGGGCGCAACCCGGCCGAGTTCGCCGACGAGTTGGTCAAGACCGGCAGGGAGTACGGCGCGCCTTACGAGTCCTATCACCCGCCGGGCGCGCAGCGTAAGGAGGTCATCGTCGGCGTCGTGCCGGGCGAAGCCTTGAAGGTAAAGCCACGGACGAGCGAAGCGTTCAAGCGGATGAAGGTGCTGCTGTCGAAACTCTGAACGCGGCGGGATGATTATACCGACTTGCAAATCGGAATAAGGCGACTGCACGCCGGGAGCGCGGGCATCCTGCCCGCGCTCCCGGCGTGCGTCGCGCCGATTTTTTTGGCTGACTTGAGAAGAAGCCTTCGTCTGTTTGCTCAACGGCCGCGCACGGACTGCTCAATCTCCATCCCTGTGGGTTGCCGTCCGCCGCCACAGCGCCGGCCCGGCGGCCTGCTCGACGGCGGGATGTTCGGGAGTGCGGATGCCGTCCGCCGCAGTTCGAGGTCCGCGCACCCAGCGCGCCCTGTCCTTCAGCGTCAGCGCCTCAAGCAGCCGCAACTGTGCTCTGTGCTCTCTGGCCTCTTTGAGCAGGACGAAGCCGACGGAGATGAAGATGAAATAGAACTCCATCAACTGCGAACGCTGGCGGTACGCGGTGCCCACGTTGGACTGGAAGATGGCGTACGCCAGCGTGAGCATGACGGTGAAGAGCAGGATGGGGAGCGTCTCTCTTAACCTGTACCGGACGGCGTAGAGAAGGCCGACGATGAGGACGGGGAAGCAGCCCCACCACGCAATCATCTCCGGCATCGTGATGGCCTGCCTCAAGTTTGCCAGTTGCCAGGGGAAGGGGGCGAAGAGCAGGTAGGCGGTCCCGATGGGGATGATGCCGAGCACGCCTCCGGTCGTCGAAACGTCAACGTCCTTCCCGTAGCCCGAGTCGTAACGCGCCTGGTCGGCGCGGCTCCGCTGGAGGACTTCGAGGCTCCCGTAGTTGTCCATCTGGCTGCTCGCCGTGCGCGTGATGCCCGTGAAGGCGAGGGCCAGCCCCATGACCGTTATCGAGGCGAACTGCCGCAGCGTGCCCCGCGTCCCAGAGGCGCCGAGGCCGAGGACGTACGAGCCGACAATCGACGCGGTCACGATGTAGAAGATGTAAAAGCGCAGACTCAAAAGACAGAGGAGCGCGCCGACCAGTATTAGACAATTGCTCACGCTCAAACGCTCACGTAGCTTGAGCGTCATCAGGAAGGCCACCGCCAGCAGGAACATGATCGGCGCGTCCTTCAAGCCCTGCGCCGACCAGAGCGCCAGCGACGGCCAGAAGGCTATGAAGAGCAACGAGAGTTTTGCCACGCGCAGGTTGCCGAAGAGGTGATGCGCGCAGCGGTAGATCAAAGGGGCGGTCGCGGCGCCGACGACCGAGTTGAAGAACTGCACGGCCAGCATGTTGCGCCCGGTGAGGAAGTAGATGCCGGCGGTCAGGTAGTTCATCCCCCAGTTCGTGTGCAGGCGCGTCAGTGCGTGCTCCTGGTAGAAGTTGACGCTGATCTCGCCGCGCCAGTATTGAAGGAGCGTGTAGCCGATGTCGTCGTAAGTGACGGCGTCTCCCCCGAAATACTCGTGCATGTCGAGGGTGTAGATGAGGACGGCGATGGCTAGACGGATGAGCAGCGCCGCGACGAAGACCTGTAGGATGAAAGGGTCTTTAAATCGCCACCAGATGAGGAGCGCCGCCGTCAGCCCCACGGCCAGACAGAGAAGAACCGCCGTGGCCCCGTCCCTCGGGATCAGGTAGGCGACCCCCGCGGCGAGGGCGAGCGATGCGACCATGAGCAGACCCTTCATCGCAAACTCCTCGCGCTCAGCTCTCGCGCGCGGGCTCACTGCTGGCCCGCGCGACATCGGGTAAGGGGACGGTGCGAAGGTAGTCGTCAACCGACATCTCGCGCAGCTCGGGGCGCGCGCGAATGCGCGCCAGCACCTCTTCGGTAAGCCTGCGGCTCACGTCCGGCGGGATGTCGCCGAAGTGATAACGCAGGCTGAAGCCGCCGTTGCGGCGCGGGATGAAGTCCGTCCACCTCAACTTCCTGTAGTCGTAATAGACATCTTCGCCGGTGAGGCTTTCCGGGTGGAGTTGCACGACGAGGGCGCGGTTAAAGTGGCGCGCCTCCCACGCCAGAAAGTCGAACATGGCCGACATGCCCCTTGAGCGTATCCCCGTCATCGTGGCGTGCGCGAAGGGCATGAGCAGACTGCTGGTGGGTATCTCAAGCAGGTTCACATCGCCGCGCTTGTACGGCGACCGGCGGTGCGGTCGGTACGGCGCGCGCGGCGCCCAGAGCCACTGGACGCACCACGGCGTCGAACTCAGGAACGAAAGCCGCTGCGGCGTCACGGACAGGTCGGCCCGGTAGCCTAACTCCGCGAGCAGCGGCAGCGTCCGGTTGCTCAGCCTGAAGACGGGCGCGCGGAAAGAGGTGACGCGCTGCCCGAGCGCGTCTTCAAGTATCCGCGTCGCGTCGCTCAACAGTGCGCGCTCCGCCTCGGGCGAGAGGCTGCGGAGGTCTTCGGCGGGCGTATGGTTCAACCCGTGACAGCCGACGCTGTGGCCGAGGGCCGTCAACTCTCTTAAGACTAACGACAGCCCCGGGCTCTTGAGCAAAAATCCCGACGGGACGAAGTAAGTGACCCGCCGCCCTTCACCCGCGAAGAGATGGCCCGTGGTGCGCAGGACCGCGTCGAGATGCGGGTGCTCGTGCACGTCGAGGGTGATGAGAGTCGGGATACTCCGTTCGCGCGCGCCGGATTCAGTGGAGTGTGAGGTGAAGGTCATCGCGGCCTTCTCCGATGTTTAGGATGAACGAATGCCTGGTGAACTATTTTTACCTAACAGGTCTGAGGGGTCAGAGCCTATAACTAACGCCGGGATTCGTCAAGATTTTGTTTGAGTGCCGAGCGGAGGGTGTCGGAAAAACGATGAACGAGGAATGCTGAACGATGAACTGAAGGCACGGGGCTTTCAGTTCATCGTTCAGCGTTCCTCGTTCATCGTTTAGATCGAGGTCGCGCGAGTTATGCGCGCGCGTGGATGAGACGGCGCATCCGGTCGGGGAAGAGCACGTCCATCTTCTGCGGCTCGACGAGCGCCGTCACTTCGCCGAGGCCGAAGATCGGGTGCGTCAACGACTGGCCCGCGCGGTACGTGCGCGTGCGGTCGTACGGCTCGCCCGACTTCGCCGACGAGCGACCCGTCGTCTCGGTGCTGGCCTTGAAGCGGCTGCGCGTGTTGCACTTC
>DASVGG010000157.1:0-3336 GCA_036379655.1 Pyrinomonadaceae bacterium | reverse complement strand
CCCCCCCCCCCCCCCCCCCCCCCCCCCCCCCCCCCCCCCCCCCCCCCCCCCCCCCCCCCCCCCCCCCCCCCCCCCCCCCCCCCCCCCCCCCCCCCCCCCCCCCCCCCCCCCCCCCCCCCCCCCCCCCCCCCCCGACTCCCTGTCACCGTCTTCCGAGATTCAGCGGATCGGGCTGTCGGCTACCCAGAGGCCTTTGGAGCGGATCGGGAAGTTTCTGGTCGGTCCCAAGCGGGGGTGCCGGATCGTTGATGCTGGGCAGAAGAAGGCGCTTGATTTGGAGATCGTCGTTCCGGTTGAGGACATGGCGGGTCCGGGGGCGCCGGCTTATCCGAGTGAGGATGGGCCGCCGCCGACGGAAATCGAGCCATCCGCCCACGTTCGCTCCATCTGGCCAGCCATCTATCCACGTCTGCTGGAGCTGGTTCAGGAACACACCTCGACGATGATCTTCGTGAATAACCGCCGCGCGGCCGAGCGCTTGGCGAAGAGACTCAACGAGCTGGCGAACGGCGAAGGCGAAAGTGAGCTACCCGCCACCGAGCACGCGGGCCATTCGGCGGCTTCGAGTGGGGAGTCGGGGGAGTCCTCGCCGGACCCTCCCCATCTGTTGTCCGCCGAGGACTCCCCTAACGGCTACGTCGAGATCGCCCGCGCTCACCACGGGTCCCTCTCGCATGAGGAGCGGGCCGTGGTCGAGGAGATGCTGAAGTCAGGCGAGCTCCCCTGTCTCGTTGCGACCAGCTCCCTGGAGCTGGGGATCGACATGGGCGCCGTCGACCTGGTGATCCAGGTCGAGTCGCCGAAGTCGGTGACCCGCGGCCTGCAGCGGATCGGCCGCGCCGGCCACCGCATGGGCGAAGTCTCCAAAGGCCGGATCTTCCCCAAATACCGTGGCGACCTGCTCGAGTGCGCGGTCGTCGCCCGCCGCATGCGCGAGGCCGAGATCGAGGAGACGACGATCCCGCAGAACCCGCTCGACGTCCTCGCCCAGCACCTGGTCTCGATCGCCGCGCAGAAAGAGTGGGAGGTCGACGAGGTCGAGCAACTCGTGACCGCCACCGAGCCTTTTCATGATCTCTCCCGCGAACAGCTGGAGAACGTGCTCGACATGCTCGACGGCCGCTACCCCTCCGACCGCTTTGCCGAGCTGCGGCCGCGGATCGTCTGGGACCGCACCGAAGGCACGATCCACGGCCGCAAAGGCGCCCGCCAGCTGGTCGTCACCAACGCCGGCACGATCCCCGACCGCGGCCTCTATGGCGTCCACCTTCCCGACGGCCGCCGGGTCGGCGAGCTCGACGAGGAGATGGTCTACGAGGCCCGCGCCGGCCAGACCTTCCTGCTCGGCTCCAGCACCTGGCGGATCGAGGAAATCACCCGCGACCGGGTGATCGTCACCCCGGCCCCCGGCGCCCCCGGCGCGGTCCCCTTCTGGAAGGGCGACGGGATCGGCCGCCCCGCCGAGCTCGGCCGCGCGATCGGGGCCTTCGCCCGCGAGGCGGTCGCCAGGGAGCCCGCCGAGCTCGCCAAGGAGTACGACCTCGACGAGCGCGCCGCCAGCAACCTCGTCACCTACCTGCGCGAGCAGCAGCAGGCCACCCGCGTCGTCCCCTCCGACGAGACGATCGTGGTCGAGCGCTTCCGCGACGAGATCGGCGACTGGCGCCTCTGCATCCTCTCCCCCTACGGGGGCCGGGTCCACGCCGCCTGGGGCCTGGCCCTCGCCGCCAAGATCCGCGACGAACGCGACCTCGAGGCCGACGCGATCTGGTCCGACGACGGGATCGTCATCCACCTCCCCGACGCCGACGAGCCGCCCCCCGCCGACCTCGTCCTGATCGACCCCGACCAGATCGAAGACCTCGTCGTCGGCGAGCTCTCCGGCTCGGCCCTGTTCGGCGCCCGCTTCCGCGAGAACGCCTCGCGCTCGCTGCTGATCCCGCGCGCCTACCCCGGCAAGCGCACGCCCCTCTGGCAGCAGCGGCTGAAGAGTCAGAGCCTGCTCGAGGTGGCGCGGGACTTTCCCCGCTTCCCGGTCGTGCTGGAGACCTACCGCGAGTGCCTGCGGGACGTCCTCGACCTCCCCGCCCTCGCCGAGCTGCTGGAAAAGCTGCACTCCCGCGCCCTCAGCCTGGTCGAGGTCGAGACGCCGACCGCCTCGCCCTTCGCCTCCTCGCTGCTGTTCGACTACGTCGCCACCTACATGTACGAGGGGGACACGCCGAACGCCGAGCGCCGCGCCGCGGCGCTGGCTCTCGACCGCGACCTCCTGCGCGAGCAGCACGGCCAGGAGGAGCTGCGCGAGCTGATCGACCCCGAGGCGCTGGAAGAAGTCGAGGCGCAGCTGCAACACCGCACCGAGGCCGGCCGCGCCGGCGACCGCGACGCCCTCCAGCAGCTGCTGCGCAACCTCGGCGACCTCACCGCGGAGGAGTGCGAGCAGCGCGTCGCCGAGGGCTACTCGGCGACGTCGATGCTGGAGAAACTGGTCGCCGAGCGCCGCGTCGCCAAAGTGCGGGTCGCCGGAGAAGAGCGCTACATCGCCGCCGAGGACGCCGGCCTCTACCGCGACGCGCTCGGGGTGCCGGAGCCGCCCGGGCTGCCGGAGACCTTCCTCGAGGAGCACCCCGACGCGATGCGCACCCTCGTCCGCCGCTACGCCCGCACCCACGGCCCGTTCCCGACCGCTCAGCTCGCCGAGCGCTACGGGGTCGATCCGACGCCGGCGCTGCGCGAGCTCGAGTCCGAAGGGGCGATGGTCCGCGGCGAGCTGCTGCCGGGCGGCACCGAGCGCGAGTGGTGCGACGCCGAAGTCCTGCGCCGGGTCCGCCGCGCCAGCCTCGCCCGCCTGCGCAAGGAGGTCGAGGCGGCCGATACCCGCGAGCTCGCCCGCTTCCTGCCGAGCTGGCAGAACGTCGACGCCTTCCGCCGCACCGGCGCCGGGATCGACCGCCTGCGCGAGGCGCTGGTGCCGCTGCAGGGCGTGGCGCTGACCCCGAAGGTCTGGGAGGGCGACGTCCTGCCGCGCCGCCTCGGCGCCTACTCGCAGAGCTGGCTCGACGAGCTCTGCACCAGCGGCGAGCTGGTCTGGGTCGGCGCCGGCGCCCTCGGGCGCAACGACGGCCGCGTCGCCCTCTACTTCCGCGAGGACGTCCGCCTCGCCGGGCCGCCGCCGGCGAACTCGAAACTGGAATCGCCGAGCGGCGAGGTCCACGACGCGGTCCGCGAGCGGCTCGCCGCCGGCCCCTCCTTCTGGCTCGACCTCGTGGTCGAGCTCGAGCACCCGGCCGAGGACATCCACAACGCCCTTTGGGACCTGGTCTGGAGCGGGGAGGC
>DASVGG010000156.1:0-21582 GCA_036379655.1 Pyrinomonadaceae bacterium | reverse complement strand
CGGCTCGTTGAGTTCATAACTCAACGAGCCGCGTCTCCGTGTCTCCGTGGTTCAACTTCCCCTTGCTATACTTCCCGCGTGGCCGAGACAGAGCATTTCGTCAACGACGGCACGGGCTGGGAGTGTAAGCGATGCCGCGCCGCTGAAGCCTCGGGCGCCGCGCCCAACGCGGGGCCGGGCCGCTTCTTCCGCGAAGGCGAAGCAGAAGGCGGCGGCCCACGTCTCTCTTCGGGCGCGCGCGCCGCCTGGGCCGACGCCGAACGCAACCGGCTCCGCTGCCCGCGCTGCGGGGCGGAGGAGTGCGTCCGCGTTTGAGCGAACGCGTTCAGTTCGAGAGCAGGCGCTTCAACTCGCTCACGCGCTCTTCGGGCGCGCCGTAACGCTCGCGGTAGTCTTCGACGCTGGCGCGGATGGTCCGCATCGCGGCCTCGCGGTCGTACACGTCGGCGATCTCGACGCGGCGGGGCGACTCCTGCGGCAGTTGTTTGTAGGTGAGGAAGTAGTGCTGGAGCCGGTCAACGAGCCCCTTCGGCGCGTTGTTGATGTCGTCGATGTGGCCGTAGGCCACGTCGTTCTCAAGCACGGCGATGATCTTGTCGTCGGCCTCGTCGCCGTCCACCATGCGCAGGCCGCCGATGGGCACGGCGCGGACGAGGAAGTTGGCGTGCGCGGCCGGCCGCTCCGTCAACACGCAGATGTCCATCGGGTCGCCGTCGCCACGGATGGCCCCCTCGCACTTCAGCGTCTCGCGGCACAACTCGCCCACGCGGTCGCCGCAGAAGGTCTGCGGGATGAAGCCGTAGAGCGTCGGCGGGAACGACGAGAAGCGTTGCGGGCGGTCAACGCGCAGGTGTCCCGAAGCCTTGTCCAACTCGTACTTGACCGCGTCGGTCGGGACGATCTCGACGTAGACGTTGACGACCCCCGGTGCCTCGTGGCCCGGCGGGATGCCGTGCCACGGGTGCGCCTGAAACATCAGCCCCAGCAACCGTTCGAGCCCCTTCTCGTCTTCGTGCATGCTCTCGAAGTCCTCCGTCCGAAGGCGCGCGCCGCGCGTTGCCACGCACAACGCGCGTGATAAAATCTCGCCGTCTCGCCGCGATGTTGTTTCGCGAATTATTGCGCGCCGGGTCTGACCTGTCCACGCGCCGCGTAAGTTTCGACCCCGAGTCCACGTTAAATTTTCATGTCCGCCACGACCACGACAACCACGACGCTGAAGGAGGCCGCGCCCGCGCGCGCCGTCTCGATGCGCTGGCTCATCAGCGCGCGCGAAGACCTCGTGTGGTTCATCGGGTCGGTCGTGACGAGCTACGCGCTCTTCGCGCTCTACGTGTGGGGGTGGGTGCCCCTCGTGCCGATGGTGGCGGCGTGGGCGATTCTGGTTGACGCGCCGCACGTCTTCGCGACCTTCTCGCGCACATACTTCGACCGCGAGGAGCGGCGCGCGCGGGCCAAGCTTCTCTGGTGGTCGCTCCTCTTCTTCGCCGTCGGGCCTCTGGCCGTGCTCGCGGGGCTCGGCTTCCTCTTCTTCTTCCTCGCGGCGCTGTGGGCCTACTATCACCTCGTCAAGCAGCACTACGGCTTCATGGTGCTCTACAAGAAGAAGAACGCGGACCTCGAACGAGCCGACAACTTCCTCGACCGCGCCTTCCTCCTGCTGGCCTTCACGTATCCCTTCGTCTGGTTCGTCGCGCACGACGAAGAGGCTCTGCAACGCGTGCCCGTCAGTCTGCACGCGTGGCTCGGGATGTTGGAGTCGGCGCTGCTCGCGCTGACCATCGCGGCGGCGGTCGCGTGGGTGGGAAGACAGGTGCAGCGGTTCTTCTTAAACCTGCCGCTCGACGTGCCGAAGTACCTTCTGCTGGCGGCGGCGGTGCCGATGCACTGGGTCGTGCTGCTGACGCCGATGCCGCACAAGCCCATCGCCATCGTCGCGATGCTGACCGTCTATCACAACTTTCAGTATCACCGGCTCGTCTGGTTTCACAACCGCAAGTACACGCGCGACGACGACTGCCGCGAGCGCCACGGCGCGGCCGAGTTCATCAGCCGCAGGCTGCTGCACTACGTCGCGCTCGGCGTCCTCTTCGGCGTCTGGTACCAGGTGCCGCGCCAGTACGTCAACCACGCCACGGACAACGGCGCCCTCCTCACGCAGTTGCTCTCGGGCTTCCTGTGGGGCTACGCGCTGCTGCACTACTACCTCGACTCCAAGATTTGGCGCGTGCGCCGCGACCCCTCCGTCGGCAAGGCGCTCAGGATGGAGTGAGCCTTAAATCAACGCTGATGACGTAACAACAAGAAGGCCGCGTGGACGAATCCACGCGGCCTTCTCTTCCCCCTTGTTCTTCTCGTCGGCCGACTACTTCCGGTTCTCTTTGTTCGTGTCGGCCACGGCCTTGAGCGCCTGGAAGGTCGGCGGCCAGAGGCCGACGAAGATCGCCGCCGACTTCTTGCCCGCGAAGAAGAGCGCGAGCGAGCCGCCGATGGAGGCCAGCGTCAGGATGTGAAAGAGGCTCACGCCGGCCGCGCCCTTCGTGGACTCGTCCATCGTGCGGAGCGTCGATTCGACCACGTCCTTGCCCGCCGTCATGCTTTGATTGCCCGTCGTAATAGGATTATCCTGCGTTAACTTTGCTGCTGCTGTTGCCATGTAAACCTTCCCCCTGTTCGTCCGTCGTAAGTTGATAAGTTGGTCAGTCGAGTTCCCCGCCGGAGTCCGCCCGACCCTTGAGAAACGCCACCCCGAAGAGCAAGACCAGCGAGAGGCCCGCTATGAACAGGCCGCGCCTGCCCTTCGTCCCGTTTCGGTTCGTAACGTATGACATGCCCTTACCTGTTGCTACTCCCGTGCCGCTCCCTCACACCACTCGCGCGTGACGCGGTGCCGGTACTCGAAGAGGCGGCGCAGGCGCGGTTCGACCAAGAGCGGCGCGGCCATGCGGCCGAGCACGCCCAACGGCGTCTCGTATTCGACTTCGTCACGGAGCAGCGCACCCTTTTCGTGCGGCTCGACAAAGTGGCGGTGACGCCAACTCTTGAAAGGCCCCGAGACCTGCACGTCCTCGAACATGCGCGGCGGGTCGTAGGCCGTGTGCCGCGCCAGCCAGCGCACTCGGACGAGGCCCAGCATGCGCGTCTCGATCAAAGCCTGGGAGCCGACGCGCAGGTCTGCGGCCGCGCTGACCACGCGCGTCGGCTCCCAGGGCGGCGTCAGGCGCCTGAGCGCGTCCGGCCTCTCGTGAAAGCCGAAGACGCGCTCGGGGGAAGCGCCGATGACGCTCTGCTTCAAAAAGATCATTTATCAAAACGCGGGGCCGCCTGACTCGCGGGGACGCACGACCCGCATGACGGGCGTCCCCTTCGGCCGTCGGGGAGGCGGCCCCGCCTCCAAACATGAGCGACTTGAGAACGTCTGCATAGTACACGAAACGCTCAATTCGCGCATCACAAATCTTTGACAAAGTGAGTCCATTTTAGTTGTCGTCAAAATCGCGGTTTCCACTTGGATGGGTCGAAGAAACGACGTATCCTGTAAACGCTTGAATCGCTCATGAACTACACTCCGACGAAATTTCTGACCACGCGCCAACTCTCGCGCGTCTGGCTCGTCAGCGAGGCGACGATTAAGCGTTGGGCCGACACGGGGCAGCTCAAGTCGAGCCGCACGGTCGGGGGCCACCGACGCTTTCCGCTCGCCGAAGTGATGCGCTTTCAGACCGAGCGCGGACTGGGCGCGGCGACCGGCGTCGCCACGGTCACGGCGTCGAACGCGAGGGCCGGGGCCGCCGCGTTCGACGCGGAAGAGACGGCCGGGCAGTTCTTCGAGGCGCTCAGGCGCGGCCACGCGGGCGAGGCCACGGCGCTCCTGCTCGAAGCGCACATGCACGGCGCGGAGTTGGAGACGATCTTCGACTCGGTCGTCGCCCCTTCGCTGCAACGCGTGGGCGACTTCTGGTACGGCGAGGAGATGTCCGTGGCGGAGGAGCATCTGGCGACGAGCACGGCGACGCGCGCGGTCGAGTCTCTGGCGGCCTCGACGCGGCGCGCGGGCGCGAAGGCGGGCGCGGCCGTCTGCTGCGCGGCCGAAGAGGAGATGCACACGCTGCCCGTGCTCTGCGCTCAGGCGTTGTTGGAGGGTGCGGGTTGGGACGTGCGGAACCTGGGCGGGCACACGCCCTTCTTCGCGCTGGCCGAGTACGTCGAGAAGCAGCGGCCCTCGCTCGTCTGCGTCTCCGCGACCTTGCAGCGTGAGCTTGAGCACAACGCGCGCGACTACGCGCAACTGTCGGCGGCGGCACGCGCCTGCGACGCGCGCATCGTGCTCGGCGGCGAAGGCTTCAGCGCGGACGCCGTCCGCGCGCGCTTCCCCGCGGACCTCCACGCGGAGAGTTTCAAAGACCTCTCCGCGTTCGTCCGGGGGCTCGACTGACGCGGGACGGATGAGAGTCGTCGGGTCGAAAATTTTCCGGGGACAAGATGATGAGTAGAGAGCAGATGTCTTCGACCACAACCATCGACGCGGCTTCGACTGCGACGGGCTACGGCCTCGCCGAAATCGTCAGTCGGCTCAAGCGCATGGGCGGCCCGCCCGCGTTCGAGGAGTTGAACGCGCTGCTCGGCGGCGCCGATGTCACGGCCGAAGAGCTGCGCCCCTACGTCTCCTTCAAGGAGGGCACGTACGCGCGCCACCGCGTCCACCTCGGCGAGCACGCGGAGTTGCTCATCCTCTGCTGGCGGCCGGGGCAGCGCACGCCCATCCACGACCACGCGGGCTCCTACGGCGCCGTGCGTGTGCTGCGCGGCGTGATGTGGGAGACGATCTTCGAGATGGAAGAGGGTGAAGGGCTCGCTTATAAATCTTCGCGCGAGTGGACGCCCGGCCACGTCACGGGCGCCGACGTGCCCGACATACATCAGCTCGGCAACCCGGACGTGAGCGGGCAGGACCTCGTCACGCTGCACCTCTACGCGCCCCCGCTCACGAGCCTCAACGTCTACAAGGTCGGCCGTAGGGAGTCCATCAGCACTCTCTGGATGAGCTCCTGGAACCCGACCATCTGAGCGCGCGGCGGCGCCGCGACGCTCGGCCCGGCGCCTACTTCTTCTGTCCGCTCTCCGTCCGCGACCACTCCGCGATCCACGACTGACTCTCCGCCGACAGCACCGCCTCGCAGTCGATGATGAAGCGGTCTCGCTCCGCGTCGTCGGCTTCGTCGCCGAAGGTCTGCCAGCCGACGCGCAGCGCGTCGAGGTTGCGCGCGGCGGCCGTGTAGCTGCCGACCAGATATTGCAGACGGTTGGCGTAGAGGTACGCGGCCAGCGAGGCCGTGACCGTGGTGATGACGACGAGCCAGACTCCAGACCCGCCGCCGCCCATGGCGCCGAGGATGAAGGCCGCCACGCCGAGCGCGAGCGTCAACGTTCTGACACGCCCGACGACCGCGCCGTGCTCGCCCGCCTTGCCTCGGTAGTAGCGTATCTGGTCGTCGAGCCTTAGCTCGATATACTTATCAACGGAGAGCGGGCGGGGCGGCAACCCCTTGAGACGCTCCTCCTCCGCGACCGGCTCCTCCTGTAGGTCGCCGACGCCCGCGAGAATGCCGCGACCACGGTCGAGTTGGGCGCGCGTGAGCGGCCCGTCATACGGCGGCGCGCCCGTGGCCAGGAGGTAGCTCTCGCGCTTGAAGGCTTCGGCGGCGGCGCGCGCGCGCAGCCAGCGACTCTCGCGCTCGGGGCCGAGCAGTTCCCGCGTGAGGATGGCGGCCAGCCCCAACAGGAGGCCGCCCACGACGCCGAACGTCGAGCGCGGCAGGCCCAACGTCGGCCAGCCCTCCCGCCAGGGGAGCGCGCGCGGGTCGCTGAGCGCGCCGAGGAGGGCCGCCCCCACCCCGAGCAGCAGCACCCGCAGCCGCCAGGAGTTCATGGCCCTCTGATGTCTCGCCGCCGTCTCGGCCCAAACCCTGTACTGCCCCCAGAAGTATTCGAGGGCGGCGCCTCTCTTCTCGTCCTGCTGCGGGTCTTGGGACGTGGACATGCGGACTCCTCATCCGGCGCGCGCGTGTAAGGAAAACTTTTGAAGGGCCGACGGCTCAGTCCTCGTCGTGCTCCTCGCCGTTGTAGTGGAGGCGTGCGGGCTCGTCGTCCACGACGGTCTCAAGGTGGACGGGGCGGCCCCAGAGGGTGTGGACGTGTTCGAGGACGCGGCGGGCGTAGTTGATGTCTAACTCCGCGCCCTCGTACTGGTGCTTGAGGTAGAGCTCGCGGTTGTTGTTGTAGTCGCCGTCGGCGACGACGATGTAGGGGAAGCCGAAGTTGGTCATGTTCGAGACGAGTTGGTCGCGCACGCGCTCCCAACGCTTCTCCGTCACCGTCCACTCTTCTTCATCCACCAGCTCGAAGACGTACAGGTCCAGCTCCTCGCACAACTCCTCCGTCAAGTAGTTGCGCAGGAACGACACGTCGTTCTCGACCTCGCGCACCTCGAAGAGTTTCGCGCGCCCGCCGCCCGGCTCGCGCCCGAACCGCTCGCGCTCCTCCGCCGTGGGCGCGTCCCAACGCCGCTCGATCTCCTCCAGAATTTTATAGCCCAGATAATACGGATTGAGCTGCCCCTTGTGCGGCGACACGACCCCCGAATGCAGCTCCGCGAACTCCAACAACTCCACGTCCGGCAAATCCAACTCCCGCATGATGCGCGAGTGCCAATAGCTGGCCCAACCTTCATTTAATGTCTTCGTCTGCATTTGGGGGACGAAGTATTCCATCTCTTCGTGCATCATGGCGATTACGTCGCGCTGCCAGTCTTTGAGAGAGGGCGAGTTGCGCATGATGTAGTAGAGGAGGTCTTTCTCGGGGAGGCGGTCGCCGCGTGGGCGGTCGTCGGCGTCGGGCGACTGTTCGGGCTCGGGGGCGCGGCCGAGGTTCCAAAGGTCGTCGTAGCGGCCGGGCTGCTTGGGCTGCTTCGGCGGCGAGCCGGGCGCGGCTTCGCGTTCCTCGCGGCGGATGAAGAAGTTGGGGTCGATGTGCTCTTCGATGGAGAGCACGGCGTCGAGGAGGCGCTCGACGGTCTTGCGGCCGTACTTGAACTCGTACTCGCCCATGCGCCCCGAATGCGCCGAGACGGTCTCGACCATGCGGCGATTGGTCTTCGAGAAGTAGGCGTTGTTCTTGAAGAAGTCCACGTGGCCGAGAACGTGCGCCATGACGAGCTTGTTCTGGACGGGGCTGTTCGTCTCAAGCAGGAAGCCGTAGGAGGGATTGGTGTTGATGACGACTTCGTAAATCTTGGAGAGGCCGAAGTCGTACATCGTCTTCATGCGGTGGTACGCCTTGCCGAAGGTCCAGTGCGAGTAGCGGCCGGGCAGCGCGTAGGAGCCGATCTCGTACATGACGGTGGCCGGCACCACCTCGAAGCGGACGGGGTAGGGGTCGAGCCCGAAGCCGCGCGCGACCTCCCAGATGCGTTCCAGCGCCTCCTCCAACCCTTTGATCTCGCGGTCTTCCATGCACGTATTGTCCCCTTACGCCGCCGCCGCCGCAAGCACTAATTAAACACGGAGACACGGCTCGTTGAGATAATTCAACGAGCCGTGTCTCCGTGGTTAACTCCTGACTTACGTCAGAACGCGAAGCGCACGCCGAACTCGCCCGCGAAGCTGTGCGGGAGGACGTTGCCGCTCGGGGTGATGAAGGCGTTGGGCGTCCCGAAGGTCGCGAGGCGCACGTCGGTGACGAAGTTGTTGCCGAAGTTGGCGCGGTTCGTCAGGTCGAACATCTGGAAGAAGGTCGTCAGGTTCAACCTCTCCTTGAAGCGGAAGTTCTTGCTGACGCGCAGGTCCACGTTGAAGAAGGGCTGGCCGCGCACGTTGTTGAAGGGGGCGAGCGTGCAGCGGCCCGCCCGCAGGCAGTTGCGGTAGAGCACGCGGTTGGCGTTCGAGGCGCCGGGGTCGCCGAACGCGCGGAGCGTGGCCGTCAGGTCGTCGGGAGTGTCGTTGAAGACGACGACGTGCGAGGTGCCGCGCCCCGCGCCGACGCCGAGCACGTCCACGGCGGCGCCGTAGCCGGCCGTGTACGGGCGGGCCGTCTCCGCCTGCACGATGGGCGCGAGTTGGAACCCGCCGGGCAGGTTGACGACGCCGCTCAGAGAGAAGCGGTGGCGCGAGTCGGACGGCGTCGGGCCGTACTCGTACGGCGCGAAGTAGTTGAACGGGTCCCACGCGCGGTTGCGGAAGGCCGCTGAGGTGCCGTTGTATGCCTGCGCGCGCGAGATCGTGTAGGTGGCGTTGACGCTCACGCTCTGGTGCAGACGACGACGGTACGCGACGTTCAGGCCGTCGTAGCGCGAGCGCCCGACCGACGCTTCGAGGTCGATGCGTCCGAGCGCGGGCTGCCCGGCGGCCACGAGCGCGGCGGTCAGCGTGCGCGAGGCGATCTCGGCCCCGTTGCCCGCGAGAAACATCAGCCGCGTCGGGTTGATGTTGACGGTCTTCGACTCGTGCAGGCCGAGCACGTGCGTGAAGTCGATCTCAAGCACGGAGTAGTTGTTGAACTGCCACGCGTAGCCGACGTTCCACTGCTGCGTGTAGGGGTTCTGGTAGTCCGGGTCCATGATGCGGCCCGTGTTGGCGGCGGCGAGCTGCGTCTGCGGCGGCGGGATGACGGGCAGCGGGTCGATGCCGAATCGCCAGTTCGAGAGCAGGATGTTCGTCCCCGGCACCACGTCTCCGGCGGCGATGCTGAAGGCGCTGGCGAAGATGGTGGCGTTGGCCTGCTGAATCATGAAGAGCGGGACGTTGAGAAAGACCTGCCCGTAGTAGAGGCCGTAGCCGCCGCGCACGACGTGCCGGCCGCCGCCGGTCACGTCCCACGCGAAGCCGACGCGCGGGCTGAAGTCGAGGTTGTCGTCCTGCGGCAGCGCGCGCGCGGCCGGGTGGTTGATGGCCTTGAGCGCGAGGTAGGTGCGGTTCCTGTCCTGCGCCGTGCCGCCGATGAGGTTGAAGTCCTTGTCCCAGCGCAGGCCGAGGCTGAGCGTCAGGTTGCGCCTGATTCTCCAGTCGTCCTGGATGTAGGCGCCGAACATCTTCGCGCCGCCCGGCAGGTTGAAGTAGGGGTCGCCGGACGTGGCCGTCATGCCGCCGACAATGCCGGGGGTCGAGAACCCTTGCGGCAGCGCGCGGATGGCGCTCGGCAGTTGCGTGAAGTCGATCTCAAGCGTCGGGTTGAACTCGAAGAACCCGCCGAGCTTCGGCTCCCAGACGTAGTCGAAACCGGTGCGGAACGTGTGGTTGCCGCGCGTGACGGAGAGGTCGTCCTTGAACTGGTACTTCTGTTGGTAGGACTCCTGCGGCACGTTGACGTTGGTGCCGAAGGCGATGAGCTGCGGGAAGGTGATGTTCGGCACACGCAGCTCCGAGTCGATGAGGTTGTGCCAGTACTGGAAGCCGACCGTCGCCGCGTTGACCGTCGTGTTCGAGAGCGCCGAGTTGAGCGTCAGGTTGCCGAGCTGCAAACGGTTCGTGGTGAAGTTGCCCGCGGTCAGGTCGTTGTTGTTGGTGGACTGGTCGTTGAGGCCGCGATTCTTCTGGTCGTTGTAGCTGACGAAGAGGCTGTGCCGCGTGTTGAAGGTGTGGTCGATGCGCGCGTTGACGCGCCAGTCGTTGTAGGGCGTCGGGATAACGTTCGAGGGCTGCGCGCCGAGGTTCGTCACCAGGCTCAACTCGCGGAAGGCCGTGGCGGTGACGGGGATGGAGGTCGCCTCCTTCTGCCGTTCGAGCGCGAAGAAGAAGAAGGTCTTGCCGTCGCCGAGCGTGGCCGGGCCGCCCTCGCCGAAGTTGGGGAAGCGGAGCGGGCCGCCGATGGAGCCGCCCCAAATCTTGCGGTTGAAGGGCGGCTTCGTCGCCAGTTTGTTGCCCGTCGTCGGGTCCACTTCGAGCGCGTTCAGCTTCTTGTCACGCAGTTGGAAGAACATCGAGCCGTGAAAAACGCTCCCGCCCGACTTGGTGACGACGTTGACGGCCGCGCCCTCCGAGCGACCGTTGACGGCCGAGAAGCGTTGCGTGCTGATGACGAACTCCTGAATCGCTTCGAGCGGGAACTGCATGACGGGGCCGCCGACGGTGTTGTCCTTGTTGTCGATGCCGTTGACGGTGACGTTGACGTTGCGCCCCGACGAACCGTTAACGCCGAAGACGGCGATGCGCCGCTTGGTCGGGTCATAGGAATCGACGGGCTTGGCGCCGGGGGCGAGGTAGGCGAGGTTGCCGAGGTCGCGCCCGTTCAACGGCAGGTCCTGCACGTCGCGCGGGGTGATGTTGAGGCCGATGTCTGTCTTCTGCTGGTCGAGCAGCGGCGCCTCGCTCGTCACCGTCACCGTCTCGGCGCGCGCGCCCGGCGACAGTGTGAAGTCGAGCGTCGTCGTCTTGCCGACGAGCAGCTCGACCTTGCTGGCCGTGACCTCGCCGAAGCCCGGGGCCGAGACCTTCACGTCGTAGAGTCCGGCGGGCAGGAGGTCGATTCGGTAAGTCCCCTCGTCGCCCGTCGCCGCCGTGCGCGCGAGCCCCGTCGCGACGTTGGTCACGGTGACGCTGGCGCCGGGCACGACCGCCTCCTTGATGTCCTTGACCGTGCCCTCGACCGAGGCGCTCGCCGTCACCTGCGCGGCGGCGGGCGCGCACAGCGAGAGCCACAGCAGGCACGCCGCGACGCCGGAGACGAGCCGCCCCGGCGCACGCTTCGCGAAGCTTCTTCCTGAGATTCTCATGGTGTGCTCCTTCCCCTACCCGAAAGGATTTAGCCTCCGAGGTAGAAGGCGAAGAGGGGAGGCACGCAAGAGGATCGTGCGCTCCTCGCTGTTGACCGCTTGTTCGAGAAGAATGCCTGGAAGAATGTCTCGGCGGCGCCGCGGGGCTCGGCGGGCCGCTCCGGCGAACCCGTCACTGTTGGGCCGGCATTGTAAATGAATTTACGTGGATGTCATCCACTTTTTTGAACGGCGGGACGTGAGAGGTTCCGAGGTTGGTTTTATGACTTTGGTCTGGAACGTGGTTCGGGGCGGGGCTCAAGCCTCGACGCCGCGACGACCGAAGAACTGCTTGAGGGCGGGATACACGTCCTCCTTGTCGTCGATGCGGACGCCGATGAAGCGTTCCTTCCGGCGCAGGCGGTCGTTGAAGATGGAGAGCAGCGCGCCGGAGCTTCGACGATAACCTCCGCCGCCCTCCTCGCCAATCTCGCCGTAGCCGAAGAGGTTGCACGTCTTGATGAGTTCGTCGGCTAACCTCACGGCCTCCTCGTTGTCCGAGTAGTAGTTGTCGCCGTCGGAGAAGTGGAACGGGTAGATGTTCCAGTCCGACGGACGATACCGCGAGTTGATGATGTCGAGCGCGAGTTGGTAGGCGCTTGAGACGACCGTCCCGCCCGACTCGCCCTGCGTGAAGAACTGCTCCTCCGAAACCTCCTTCGCCTCCGTGTGGTGCGACACGAAGACGATCTCGACGTTGTCATACTTGGTGCGCAAAAACCTCACCATCCAGAAGAAGAAAGAGCGCGCGATGTACTTCTTGAACTCGCCCATCGAGCCCGACACGTCCATCAGCGCCAGCACGACGGCGTTCGACTCGTAACGCTTGTCCTCCTCCCACGTCTTGAAGCGGAGGTCTTCTTTGCGGACGCCGCCGAAGCGCGGCTCGTTCGACTCGCGTGCGTTGCGCTTGATGTTTTCGAGAATCATCCGGCGCTTGTCGAGATTGGAGAAGACGCCGGTGCGACGAATCTCGTTGAAGCGCGTCGTCTTCGCCGGCACGGCCTTCTTCGCCTTGTCTTCGAGGAAGGGCAGTTGCAGGTCTTCGAAGATGAGCGCGGCCAATTCGTCGATGTCCACCTCGGCCTCGTAGTACTCGGCGCCCGCATCCTGGCCGGCCGGCCCCGCGCCGCGCCCCGGCCCCTGGCCCTGCTGCCCCTCGCGCGCGATCACGTCGCCGACGCGCGTCTTGCCGTCGCCCGTGCCGACGTGCTTCTTCTTGCGGTGGTCGAAGCGGAACTTGTACTCGTCGAGCGAGCGGATGGGCACCTTCACGGTGCGCTTGCCGTCCGAGAGGATGATGGCCTCGTTCGAGACGATGGAGCCGAGGTTCTTGCGCACGGCCTCCTTCACGCGCTCCTTGTGCCGCTCCTGGTCGATGATGCCCTTCCGCTGCAAAGACCAGTCGTTGCGCTGGATCGTCCCCGAGATTTGCGAGTCGTTCGTCATCCCGAACCCTCTTCTCTCTTCCCGCCGCCGTTGCGCCGCCCATCTATCAGCCGCTCGACGGTGTCGATGAAGGCGTTCAGCCTCTCGCCCGTCTCCTTCTGTGTCGCCCTCAGTTCCTTCATCTCGTCTTCCGACCTGATTTGCGCATCGCCGAGCGCCTCCATCTTGCGGTCGAGGTTACTGACCCCACCCTCTACTTTCTCGAACCGCAGTAGAGACGCGGTCGCTAGCCGTTCGACGAGGGCCTCTGTTCTCGCGTGTCGCGCTTCAGACTCCACCCGCCACGCCTCAGATCGAGCCTCGGACTTTGCCTGGTACTGCGCCTGCTGCTGGAGCATGAAGTTGATAGTACGCTGCGTCTGTTCGGCCCAGCTCAACAAGTCGCCTTCACGCGACAACTCTTGTTCGTTGTTGTTGTCTCTCTCTTCGTCGCTCATTCAATCTCCTCCTTGAACGCGCGGCGGTTGAGCGTCTTCAAGTTAAAGTCCTAAAGGGCGACGCCCGCACTCCTGTCGGGAAGAGCGGGCGCCGTTCGCGTCTCGGTTCGTCGCCCGCGTCAGCGCGAAAGCAGCGTGCCGACGTAGGTCAGCAACTCGTTGGCGCAGACGGGGCAGTAGCCGCCGTCGCGGACGAGACGGTCAACGACCTCGTTGATGCGGCGGAGTTGGTCTGGGTCGGGCGTCTTGGCGGAGGTGGTGATCTTCACCACGTCCTTGAGGTCGGCGAAAATCTTCTTTTCAATCGCCTCCTTCAGACGCTCGTGCGAGGTGTACTCGAACTGCCGCCCCTTGCGCGCGTAAGAAGAGATGCGGATGAGTATCTCCTGGCGGAAGGTGTTCTTGGCGTTCTCGCTGACCCCGATCTGCTCCTCGATGGAGCGCATGAGCGACTCGTCGGCCTCCATCTCCTCTTCCGTGATGGGGTCTTTGATTCGCTCCTTGTTGCAGTACGCCTCGACGTTGTCGAGGTAGTTGTTGCAGATGGTGCGCGCCATCTCCTCGAACGAGTAGACGAAGGCACGCTGCACCTCGACCTTGGCGAGTTCGTCGTACTCCTTGCGCGCCGACGAGATGAGATTCAGGTAACGCTCGCGCTGCTCGGGGTTGATGCCGGTGTGCTGCTCGAAGCCGTCCTTGATGGCGCGCAGCGCGTCGATGGGGTTGATGCAGGTGATGCCGTCGCGCACGAGCGCGCCCGAGAGGCGGTTGATGATGTAGCGGGGGCTGATGCCGTCCATCCCTTCGCGCACCGCCTCCTCTTTCAGTTCGCGCACGTCCTTCGACTTGTAGCCTTCCACGTCCTCGCCGTCGTAGAGCTTCATCTTCTTGACGACATCGACGTTGGCGCGCTTCGGTTCTTCGAGCCGCGTCATGACGGCGAACATCGCGGCGACGCGCAAAGTGTTCGGCGCGATGTGGACGTTGCGCAGAATCTCGGACTGCTTGAGGAGCTTGTCGTAGATGCGCTCCTCCTGCGAGACGCGGAGGTTGTAGGGGACTTTGACGAGGATGATGCGGTCTTGCAGCGCCTCCGACTTCTTGTTGCCGGCGAAGGAGACGTACTCGTTCTCGTTGGTGTGCGAGAGGATGACTTCGTCGGCGTAGAGCATCGCGAAGCGGCCGGTCTTGATGTTCTGCTCCTGCGAGAGCGTCAGCAGCGAGTAGAGGAACTTCTCGTCCACCTTCAGCATCTCGATGAACTCCATCACGCCACGGTTCGCGATGTTCAGCTCGCCGTCGAAGCGGTAGGCGCGCGGGTCGCTCTCGACGCCGACCTCGCCGATGGTCGAAAGGTCGATGGAGCCGGTCAGCTCCGTGATGTCCTGCGACTTCGGGTCACTCGGAGCAAACGTGCCGATGCCGACGCGGTTCTTCTCGGAGAAGATGATGCGGTGGACTCTTACGTCTTCGTGACGGCCGCCGTAGGTGTGTTCGAGCGCGTAGCGGCACTGCGGGCAGAGGTCGCCTTCGATGTAGATGCCGTAGTGCTTCTCAATCTCGGGACGCAGTTGCGCGGGGATGAGGTGGAGCGGCTCCTCGTGCATCGGGCAGTCCTTGATGGCGTAGACGGCCCCGGCCTCGTTGCGCGTCCACTCCTCAAGCCCGCGCTTGAGCATCGTCACGATGGTTGACTTGCCGCCGCCGACCGGCCCCATCAGAAGCAGAATGCGCTTGCGGACTTCGAGCCGTTGCGCGGCCGACTTGAAGTACTCGACGATGCGCGCGATGGGCTCCTCGATGCCGAAGAGTTCGGAGGCGAAGAACTTGTAGCGGGCGATCTCGTCGCGCGTGCCTTCGTTGAGCTTCTCCACGCCGGCCGCGTGGATCATGTCATTGATGCGGGCGTGAGAGAGTTCGGCGAGCCGGGGGTTCTGCGTGACCAGCTCGAAGTAGTCGCGGAAGCTCCCCTCCCACGCGAGCGCCGCATGCTCCTGGCGCAGAGCTTCGAGCCGCGCCGAAATGTCGAACTTGCTGCCGCTGCCATCCTGCTCTTGCATAGCCTTTTGTAAACCTCACACTCGGCTTCGCGCGCTGGAAGGACGGCGTGTTGAGCCACGCCCTCAACTGAAAAGTCAGGCGGCCCCGACGTGGCGGGCCGCCTTGAGGTACCTCACTCGATGCGCGTGTGCGGGTCGAAACGCGCGAGACCGGGCCCGCCGCGCCGTCGAGTTCCGTTCAACTCCTCAACGAGCTGTTTTTCAAAGGGAGAAGACCGTCAGCTTTGGCTTTGATGCCGGGTCACTCTGCGATGACTGCCGTTGGCGGCAAGTATAGCACAGCGCCCTAGCGCCTCAGTCAACTGTTATTTTCTTCGACGGCCAGCATCACGCGCGGCCGCACCAGAGACGCGCGCGCGTCGTACGCGCCGACGGCGAGGAGCGCGCCCCGCTCGTCCAGCAGCGCGACGTGCGCGCCGTCATCCCACACGCCGCCCGCGACAGCGACGGCCACGCCGTGCCGCGCGCGGCGCGCGTCTTCGGCCGTTAGATGCGCGGAAGGCATGTGCGGGAGCGCCGCTTCGAGCGGGACTAAAAACTCCCTGCCTTCTTCGACGAGATTCGGTAATTCTTCCAACGAGACTGCTCTTTCAAGTCCGAACTCGCCCGCGCGCGTGCGCCGGAGCGCGGCGAGGTGCGCGCCCGTCTTCAGGTTTTCGCCGAACGACTCGGCCAGCGCGCGCACGTAAGTCCCCGCCGAGCAGACGACGCGCGCGCGCACGTCGCACGTCCCGTCTTCGTTCGTCCTGATGTGACCTTCGTTTGCGACAGCAACAATCTCAAACTCGCGCACGCGGACGGGCACGGCCCTGCGCTCGACCTCCTCGCCCTTGCGCGCCAGCTCATAAAGTTTCTTGCCACCGACCTTCTTCGCCGAATACATCGGCGGCACCTGCTCGAACTCTCCGCGTAATGGAACGAGCGCCGCCTCAAGCTCTTCGAGGTTGAAGGTCGCACAGTCGGCAATCACCTCGCCTTCCCGCATCACGCCCGTCAGGTCGCCCGTGTCGGTCGCGAAGCCGAGGCGGATGGTCGCCTCGTACTCCTTCTCCGCGCCCGCGAGGAACTGCGCGAGCCGCGTCGCGCGCCCGACGAGCAGCACGAGCACGCCCGTCGCGAAAGGGTCGAGCGTCCCCGTGTGCCCGACGCGCTTCTCCCTCAAAACGCGTCGGGCGCGCGCCACCACGTCGTGCGAAGTCCAGCCCTCGGGCTTGTCGATGATGAGAATGCCGTCCATATGCGTTCAATCTTAAAGCAATCGTTTGCCGGCCAGAAGGCGTGCGGGTAGAGTATCCGTCTGGATGCAGAAGAGCCGGAAGGACAAACCGAAGTATAAGCCGCGCCCGTCGAAGACGGACAGGCAGATCAACGCCGACCTCGAAGAGGAGCGTCGGCGTGAGCGCCCGCCGCGCGTCATCGACCAGGAGAAGGCGCGTGAACGTACGCTCCAGAGGGCCGTCAAACTCCTCGCCGCCAAGCCGCGCTCGATTCAAGAACTGCGCGAGCGCCTGCTCGAAAAACAGTGGACGGACGAGGCGGCCGTCGAACACGCGCTCGCGAAGTTGAAGGAGTACGGCTATCTCGACGACGAGCGTTTCGCCTTCGGCTTCGCGTCTTACAAGGTCAGGCAAAAACCGGTCGGCCGCCAGCGTCTCGCGCGCGACTTGCAGACCAAGAAGGTCTCGAAGGAGACGGCCGACGCCGCCCTCGAACTCGTCTACCAGGAGACGCCCGAAGACGAACTCATCGCCCGCGCCATCGAGAAGCGCATCCGCCTGCGCGGGCGCCCGACCACAAGACAAGAGACGAAAAGCCTCTACGACCACCTCCTGCGCCTCGGCTTCTCCTACGACCTCATCATCCGCAAAGTCCGCGAAGCCTCCGACGCGCCGGTTGATGATGAAGAGGATAGGGACGAAGCCTGAAACCCTCGTCCGCCCTGTTTCGCCCGCCTCCGCGCCGCGTGCTAAACTTTCTGACAAGGAGATTACGTCAGGTATTCACGCCGTCGCGGGTCAGCCTCTACTGACTACTGACTACTGACTACTGACTACTTTTTTTATGATTACCGGAAACGAGTTACGCGAAAAGTTCTTCAGCTACTTCGAGCGGCACGGCCACCGGCGCGTGGCGTCGAGCCCGCTCCTGCCCGCCAACGACCCGACGCTGCTGTTCGCCAACGCGGGCATGAATCAGTTCAAGGACGTGTTCCTCGGCAACGAGACGCGCGACTACAAGCGCGCCGTCACGTCGCAGAAGTGCCTGCGCGCGGGCGGCAAGCACAACGACCTCGACGAGGTCGGCAAGACCGCGCGCCACCAGACCTTCTTCGAGATGCTCGGCAACTTCTCCTTCAGCGACTACTTCAAGGAGGAGGCCATCCGCCTCGCGTGGGACTTCCTCGTCAACGAGTTGAAGCTCGACCCGGAGCGTTTGTGGTTCACGGTCTTCGCGGGCGACGACGAAGTGCCGGTTGACGAGGAGGCCATCGCTTTGTGGCAGAAGGTCGGCGCGCGCCCCGAGCGCATCCTGCGCTTCGGCCGCAAGGACAACTTCTGGCAGATGGCCGAGACCGGACCCTGCGGCCCCAACTCCGAGATCAACTACTACCTCGGCGAGCACCCGGAAGACCCCGAGTTCAACCGCCCCGAACTCGTCAACGGCCCCGGCGACACGACGATGGAGATTTGGAACCTCGTCTTCATGCAGTACAACCGCGTCGAGACGGAGCCGGGCAGGTACGCGTTGGAGCCGCTGCCCGCGCCCTCGGTGGACACGGGGATGGGGCTCGAACGGATGACGACCGTCCTCCAGGGCGTGAAGACGAACTACGACACGGACCTGCTCAAAGACATCGTGCTCTTCACGGCGCAACTCGCCGACCGCCACTACGAGGCGGACACGCCCGAAGGCTTCGCCATGCGCGTCGTCGCCGACCACGCGCGCGCCACGGCCTTCTCCATCGCCGACAACATCCTGCCGGGCAACGAGGGGCGCAACTATGTTTTAAGAAAGATCATGCGCCGCGCCATCTACCAGGGGCGCCACGCGCTCGGCTTCGACGCCCCGTTCTTCCACAAGGTCACGGACTTCGTCGTCGAACAGATGCGCGAGGCTTACCCCGAACTCGAAGCCGCGCGCGACTTCATCGGCCGCATGGTGCGGCTCGAAGAGGAACGTTTCGGCTCGACGCTCACCGTCGGCCTGCAAAAACTCGAAGCCCTCTTCGCCTCGACGACGAGCGGCGAGATGCCCGACTACCGCGAGCTTGCGAAGCTCTACGACACCTTCGGCACGCCGCGCGACCTCGTCCGCGTCGGCCTCGAAGAGCGCGGCTTCGTCGTGGACGAAGACACGTATAACGAGCAGTTCGACCGCGCCCTCAAAGAGATTCAAGGCACGGGCGCGAAGGCTCAGGCCGCGGCCGCTTCCAAGGCCAACCCCGTCTACGCGCAGGTTGCCGAGCGCGTCGGCGCGTCGGAGTTCACCGGCTACGACGAGACGAAGACCGACAACGCGAAGGTCGTCGCGCTGCTGCGCGGCGAGAGCGAGGTTGACGAGTTGAACGAAGGCGACGAGGGCGAAGTCGTCCTCGACCGCACGCCCTTCTACGCGGAGTCGGGCGGGCAGGTCGGCGACACCGGCGCGCTCTACAACAACACGGCGCACGCCGTCGTCAACGACACGCCGCCCGTCCCCGCGAGCGGATTGATCGTTCATCGCGTTAAGGTCGAGCGCGGCTCTCTGAAGGCCGGCGACGCCGTGACGGCGCAGGTCGATGCCGAGAAGCGCGACGCGACGCGGCGCAACCACACGGCCACGCACCTGATGCACGCGGCGCTGCGCGAGGTGCTCGGCACGCACGTCAAGCAGGCCGGCTCGGTCGTCGCGCCCAACTACCTGCGCTTCGACTTCTCGCACTTCCAGCCTCTAACGCGCGACGAGATCGCGGAGATAGAAAGGCTGGTCAACTACCACGTGCTGCGCAACGAACCCGTGCGGACGGAACTCGTGCCGTTGGAGCAGGCGATGCAGTCCGGCGCGATGGCGCTCTTCGGAGAGAAGTATGCCGAGCGCGTGCGCGTGCTGACCGTGCCCGGCGCCGAGGGCGTCTTCTCCAAAGAGCTGTGCGGCGGCACTCACGTCCGCGCCACCGGCGACATCGGGCTCTTCAAGGTCACGAGCGACGAGTCCATCGCCTCCGGCACGCGCCGCATCCGCGCCGTCACGGGCCGCGACGCCTTCATGCGCTTCCAGGAGACCGAGGCGCTCGTTGACCAAATCTCCGGCGAGCTGCGCGCGACGCGCAACGACATCCCCGTGGCGGTCGCGCGACTTCAGGAGGAGTTGAAGAAGGCGCGGCGCGAGACGGACGATCTGCGTCTCAAACTCGCGCTCGGCGCGGGCGCGCAGGCGCAGAACGGGCAGGAGGCTCGCGAGGTCGAGGGCGGCGTCTTCGTGCTCGCGCGCGAGGCGAGCGACCTCGACGCCTCCGCGTTGCGTCAACTCTCCGACACACTGCTCGCGCAGATAAAGAGCGGCGTCGTCGTGCTCGGCCGCCGCGCCGACGGCAAGGCTTCGCTCATCGTGCGCACCTCGCCCGACCTCGCCAAACGCGTCCCGGCCGGTCAGGTCATCAAGGAACTCGCGCCCATCATCGGCGGTCGCGGCGGCGGCAAGCCCGACATGGCGGAGGGCGGCGGCCCCGAGCCCCAGAAGCTCGGCGAGGCCCTAGAGGCGAGCTATCAAGTCGTCGAACGCCTCCTCACCCAACAGGGCGCCGCGGCATAACGCTGAACGCTGAACGCGGAACGATGAACTGAAACCCGAAGGTCTTCAGTTCATCGTTCCGCGTTCATACTTCCTACCTTAACTCTGACTGTGCGCCGTCACCCACTCCTTCTGCTTGTCCGTGAGCGCGACGTTCATCTTCTGGAGGGTCGCCGCGTTGAGCGTCCCCGTCACCTTGAGCCCTTCGGCCTCCTGATACTTCTTGAGGCCGTCGCGCGTCGGCGCGTCGAGCTTGCCCGTCGCGTCGCCCGCGTAGAGGCCGCGCTGCTTGAGAACGGCCTGCGCCTGCTTGATCTGCTCCTTCGTGGCGCGGAAGACGGGGCCGCGCTTCCTGCCCGTGTTGGCGTTCGCCGCCGGGGCGGACGTGTTCGTGTTCTGCGCGGCTGCGGCTCCCGCAAAAAGGCAGAGCGACGCCGCGAAGACGGCGGTCAATAGTCTCTTCATCTATCTCTCCTGTTGGGTGAGGTGCGCTGGCGGTCGCACGCGTTAAGGCCGGAGAATTAACCCGCTGGAAAGCGGCTTTCATCATACACGCGCTGTCAAGACTTTCGCTCCCGACGAGCCCATCACCCCGTCCGACATCGCGAAAAATGTCTCACCTGCCGCCACAACTAGATAAATAGCTCAAGTTAAACAATCGGGGAATTTTGTTGAACAGCATCTCCCGCGTGTGCTATTCTGTCTGTGCGCTCGTTCGGCGCGTGACTGACGCGGCGAGCGCCCCGCCCTCGGACGAACTTTCAAAGCGCCCCGCCGACACACGGAACCAGCAAGGTCATGAAAAAAATTCCCGCCGTCTTCGTCCTACTTCTTCTCTCCTGTCTGACCGCCTCGGCGCGGCAAGCCGGCCCCGGCAACTACCGCTTCGACAACTTCGACGTGCCCGGCGGCGTGCGCGTCGAGACGCCCGCCCAACTCGCACCGGCCGCGCGCACGAACAAGCGCCTGCGTCTCACCTCGCGCGCGGTGCCTTCGGCCGTCGCCGCCGCACAGCCCGAGGGCGTGACGCGTCCCGCCGCCGCGCCCCCGCTCCAGATGGCCGCCGGGACGGCGCTCGAAGGCTTCTCGACCGGCGACGCCAACGTGGACCGCTTCATCGTCGCGTCGAGCAACCGCCACGGCGTTGACCCGCTGCTCATCTACTCGATCATGCACCGCGAGTCGTCGTTCAAAAAGTTCGCGCTCTCGAACAAGGGGGCGCGGGGCCTGATGCAGTTGATGCCGGCGACGGCCGCGCGGCTCGGCGTGCGCGACATCTTCGACCCGCAGCAGAACATCGACGGCGGCGTCAAATACATGCGCTTCCTGCTCGACCTCTTCGACGGCGACGTGCGCCTCGCGCTCGCGGGCTACAACGCGGGCGAGGGCGCGGTGCTCAAGTATCGCCGCAGCGTGCCGCCCTACCGCGAGACGCAGGAGTACGTGCGCCGCATCTCGGAACGTTACGCGCTGATGCGCGACCCCTCGACGGCGCGTCTGGCCCCGCGCGTCTCGCGCACGCAGATCGCCAAGCTCAAGGCCGCCGAGCCGCCGCCGCTCGTCTACGAGACGCAGGTCTTCGCCGTCCGCACGCCCGACGGCAAACTCCGCCTCGTCAGCCAGTGACGACTTCAGGAAATTAAGAGACTCGGATTGAGGGACGGACTTCGCGCCGTCCCTCTTCGTTTGTGCGCGCGCGCTGTTTGGCCTCGGCGGCGGTCGCGGTATGATTGCGCCGCGACGAAGTTTCAAGCCCTAACACTTTCAACGACCGCCACCGAGAGATGTCAGAAGCCACGACCCGCAAAGCCCCGAGGCGCGTCCTGCTCGTCGCCGACAACGGCACGGAGGTGGACTCGCTGCGCTTGCGGCTCGCCGAGGCCGGTTACGCCGCCGACTCCTCGGACATCGAACGCGCGCCGTCCTGCCTCGACGGAGAGTCCGAGCCGTCGGCCGTCCTTCTGGTCTTCGGCGAGCGCGAGGGCGAGGGCCGTCTCGTCGCGCTCGCGCGCAGGCTGCGGGCCGAGCCTTCGAGCTTCGCGATGCCCGTCCTCTTCCTCTT
>DASVGG010000155.1:0-3346 GCA_036379655.1 Pyrinomonadaceae bacterium | reverse complement strand
CGCCACCACTCACGGTTGAGTGGTGGCGCTTCTTCGCATTCGCGCTCCCGGCGCTCAGTCGCCTTATTAAGGGTTGCGCGCCGAGTTGACGGGCGCCGTCCGGATCATGCCGCGATTGATGAGGACTTTGACCTCGACGCGGCGGTTCTGCGCGCGCCCCTCGCGCGTCGTGTTGTCGGCGACGGCGGCCGTCTTGCCGTAGCCCATCGGCGTGATGAAGCGGCGCATCGGGATGCGGTGGTTGACGGCGAGGTACTGCACGACCGCGTCGGCGCGGCGCTGGCTGAGCTGGAAGTTGCGCGCCGCGCTCCCCGTCGCGTCGGCGTGGCCCGCGACCTCGATGACGAACGCGCGCGAGGTGTTCACCTTCGACGCCAACTCGTCCAACTGCCGCCGCGACTCGGCCGAGAGCACCGCGCTGTTGAGCGCGAAGTTGACGATTGTTTCATCCTGCACGTCGTAGTCGTCGAGCGAAGAGATGCGCTCGTTGGCGAGGTTGGCCGTCTCCTGCGCGGCGGCGGCCTCGCGGCGCGCCTCGTCGGCGACCGCGCTCAACTCGTCAATCTGGCCCGACAGGCGTATCTGGTTCTCTTCGACGGGGCCGACGCGCGACTCGGTCGTGATGGCGGCGCGCATGTCCGACTCGTTGAAACGAATCTTGTCGGCGACGAGTTGGCCCTGCCGGTCGCCGCGCCCCTCGACCTCGACGATGAGGCCGGTCAGGATGTCCGTGACGGCGTACGTCTTGGCGCCCTTGAAGATGCCGCGCCGGTGCGTCTTGATGCTCGTGTCGTCGGTCAGAAGCACCTGCGTGTCGGTGCGGCTCGCGTCGCGGATGATGAAGGTGTCCGCGTCGCGGCGGACGACGACGCCGCGAAACTTGACCTTGGCGCCGACGGGGACGGGGCGCGTGTTGACGTTCGTCAGGCTCCGGTTATTCGGGGCCGGGGCGTTCACCTGCGCCGACGCGGCCGGGGTCAGACTCAGCGCCAGCGCGAGCGCGCCGGCCGCCGTTAATAATCGCAGTGCTCGGGTCTCAATATTCATGTTGGAACTCCGTCTGTAGTTGGTATTCGGCGGCGCGCGCGCCGCCACTTGGAGAGAGAAGAGGTTGGACGCCTCTGAATCGAACTACTTTAAAACCTGAGCCCGCGCCGGGTGTTACGGTTTCATTGTTCTTTGAAGACAAGAGCGCGACCTCGCGCCGGCCGGAAGGTCTCGCGGATTAAACCTCTATGTGGTCCGAGGCGCGAGAGGCACCAGGTTTTTGTTGACGACCAACTCGCCCTTCTATAACATCGCTCGCCCAAGTAACCCTCGCATCTGAGTCCCGCATCTTCGTTGGCGACGACCGACCGGTCGCCGCCGAAACGCTCCACGCTCCTTGAATCCGACAAACAACCAGAAGGAGGCTCCATGCGCATACTCCCCCGTCTCTTTTGCCTGCTCGCCGCCTCGCTCCTGCTCGCCCCCGCGCTCGTCACGTCGCAGAGCGCGTCGTCGCCGCTCATCATCTCCGAGTTCCGCCTGCGCGGCCCGAACGGAAACACCGACGAGTTCATCGAAATCTATAACGCGTCGGGCGCCGCGCACACCGTCGCCGCCGTCTCCGGCACCGGCTACGGCATCGCGGCCTCCGACGGCATCACGCGCTGCTCAATCCCGAACGGGACGGTGATTCCGGCCGGCGGCCACTTCCTCTGCGCCAACTCAATCGGCTACACCACCCTCGCCTCATACCCGGCCGGCAACGGCACCACCGCGACGCCCGACGCCGTCTTCACCACGGGCATCAACGACAACGCCGGCATCGCCATCTTCAACAACAACACGGGCGGGGCCGCCTACAACCTCGCCAACCGCTTCGACGCCGTCGGCTCGACGAGTGAGGCCAACACGCTCTACAAGGAGGGGACGGGCTGGCCGGCCTTAACGCCCTTCTCCATCGACCACAGCTTCTACCGGACGCTCTGCCCGCGCGCCTCGTCAACGGTTGACCCGCTCTGTAGCCCGAGCGACGCGGGCCTGCCGCAGGACACGGACGACAACGCGCTCGACTTCGTCTTCGTGGACACGAACGGCACTTCGGCCGGCGCGGGCCAGCGACTCGGCGCGCCCGGCCCCGAGAACTCTTCGAGCCCCGGCCGCCTCGCCAGCGGCCCGTTGCTCGGCGTCGCGTTGATTGACCCCGTGGCGACCGCCACGCAGGAGCCGAACCTCGCGCGCGACACCGTCTCGCAGCCCGCCAACAACGCGACCTTCGGCTCGCTCTACGTCCGCCGCACCATCATCAACAACACGGGGGCGCCCGTCACGCGGCTGCGCTTCCGCGTCGCGGACATCGCGACCTTCCCCGCGCCAGTGGGCACGGCCGACCTGCGCCCCATCAACTCGGTCGCGGTCACCGTCACGCGCGCCAACGGCTCGACGGTCACCGCACAGGGCTTGACGCTCGAACAGCCGCCCGCGCAGCCCAACGGCACCGGCTTCAACGGCTCGCTCTCGGCCGGCACCGTCGCGCTCGCGACGCCGCTCGCCAACGGCGACTCGCTCCACGTCCAGTTCCGCATGGGCATCCAGCAGACGGGCACCTTCACCCTCGGCATCGCCGTCGAGACTTTGCCGTACACGTCCTCCGCGCTCATCGTCGTCTCGGGCAACACGCAGAACGTTGACCCGGCCCCCGTGGACTCGGACGACGACGGCATCGCCGACGACGTGGACAACTGCCCCTCCACGCCCAACGCCGACCAGGCCAACAACGACGGCGACGCGCAAGGCGACGCCTGCGACCCCGACGACGACAACGACGGAGTCGCCGACGGGATGGACAACTGCCCCTTCACCCCGAACGCCGATCAGGCCGACACCGACACCGACGGCATCGGCAACGCCTGCGACACGCTCGTCGGCCCGCCCGCCAACAAGGACCAATGCAAGAACGGCGGCTGGATGCTCTTCAACCACCCGCGCACCTTCAAGAACCAGGGCGACTGCATCCAGTTCGTCAACACAGGCAAGTAAGCTCCAGCAATCGCCGCGACAGTCACACATCAATCAGAGCCCTGCTTCCAACAAGCAGGGCTCTGATTCTTTGTCCCCAACCTTCTTGCCTCCGACCCGTCCCGGTGATAGAGTGCGCGACCGCCGACACGCGAGCCAACGCCTCACCCCGCCAGGTGGCGTCTTCAACTTACAAACAGACTCAGTCCGAGACCCGCACGCGGGTGCTCGGACATTCCCGCGCGCCTCGACCCCACCGCCATGCCGTTCGGCGCGCGCGACGGGAGGAGCACAGATGAACGGCCACGCCCCCGCCTTCAGCCTTCTGATTTTCGTCGGCGTC
>DASVGG010000154.1:0-78404 GCA_036379655.1 Pyrinomonadaceae bacterium | reverse complement strand
GCCGAGGACTGAGGACTGAGTGGAAGACACGATGCTTCTTATCACTCAGTCCTCAGTCCTCGGCACTCAGTACTTTTAGAGTCTATGGAAACGACGCGCGTCCTTCTCATCAGGCACGGCGAGTCGCGGGGCAACGCCGAGCGCCGCTTCGGCGGACACTCGCCGACGCCTCTGAGTGAGTTGGGGCACAGGCAGGCCGAGGCGACGGCGCGCGCGCTGGCGAACGAGCGCGTGACGGCCGTCTATTCGAGCGACCTGCTGCGCGCCGTGCAGACGGCCGAGCCCCTTGCGCGCGCGACGGGCCTCGAAATCACGCGGACCGCCGCGCTGCGCGAGCGGAGCGTCGGCCTGATGGAAGGTCTTACGTTTGAAGAGGCGGCGGCCGCGCACCCCACGGAGTACGCCGCGCTGCTGCGCCACGACTTCGAGCACGTGCTCGCTGGCGGCGAGAGCTACCGCCAACTCCTCGACCGCGCCGCCGCCGAACTCGACCGCGCCATCGAGCGCCATCGTGGCGGCACCGTCGCGCTCTTCTCACACACGGGCACCATCTGCATCCTCGCGCTGCACCTGATGGGCGCCCTCGACGCGCCGCGCCTCAAACCCGTCTGGCTCTCCTCCTCCAACTGCGGCGTCGCGCGCTTCTCCATCGACCACGGCGGCCTCATCCGCATCAAGGCCCTCAACGACACGCGCCACCTCATCGGCCTCGCCTCTTAAAGAGTCAGCGCCCGGCGGCCGCCAAACCGTTAATGAGTTTGGCTATCCCCGTCGTGACGATCCCCTCGTCGGTGCACGCAGCCACGTTGTAGACGAGCGTGCCCTGCTGCACCGGCCGCAGGGTCGCGGAAGGCGGGAAGAGGTTGAAACCCTTCTCCCCCTGCTTATTTTTGGCGGGCTCCGTGAAGCTGCCTTTCAGGAACATGACCGGGCACTGGGTGCCGTAGCTCCTGATGCCGGACTCGGAGAGGCTGCTGAAGCGTGCCTGGTACGTGTTGCCCCCGGTCGTGATGATCACGGAGTCCGGGGTCAGCGTCACTGCGGCGTCGTCGAGGCCGTGCCCGAGCAGTGGCTCTCTCAGCCTCTTCACCGGGAGCGTGACCGGCTGGCCGAGGAGGACGGCACGCTGAAGATGGAACACGCCCTTATCGACCTCCTTCTTGATCAGCAGCGAAAGGCCGAGGTACGTGTGCGCCTCCTTGCTGTTCGGCGTCGTTTCGAGAAAGCGCGACGCGGCGCGGATCGTGTCGTCGAACAGATTACTTCTGAAACTCGACTCGATCTCGCCGAGGGTCACGGTGGAGGCCGGCCGCCCGGCGGGGCCGGAGGTCAGACCCACCGCCCCGCCCCTGAAATTCGGTTCGAACTGGAAGCTCTTGGCGAGTTTGCTGAAGAACTCCAGCGATTGCAGTCGGCTGATGGGCTGAACCACCTCGATGTTAACGATGGCCTTCCCGCTCCCGAAGACGTAGTTGACGGTCTTCTCGGGCTCCGCAAGCTTCTGCCCCTTCCCCTCGAACGTGTAGACCTTCGCCTGCAAGTCGTTAATTAAGAACATCCCGGTGTTCGTGAGTTCGAAGCCGGGGTTCCCCTTGAGCACGGTCTCGGGGAACTGCGTCTTCCACGTCTCGACGGCCTCGCCGGTGAACGCCCCGCCCGCCGCCGGGAGCAGCACGACGATTCTGATCCCGTCGGACAGGTAGCCGCCGAGCTCGGCCAGCGCCGCGCTCCGTGGGGCGATGATGGTCTCAATCGACGTGACCCCGCCGTCGAGGTTGTTCCGCCTCTGCTGGACGCGCCACTCCTTGGGGACGACCAGCTTGAAGATGCCGTTGGGGTCTTCGTAGGGCGTGAAGAGGTTGAGGAACTCTTCCTGTTTCTTCTCGGCCACGACCCGCGCCATCTCCGCCTCGGCCTTCACGAGTTGGGGCAGGCTGTACTTGATCGCCGTGCCCAGTTGCAGGGCCCCACGGACGTAGTTGATCGGCACCGCGAAGTTGAGGTTCTGCCCGTCGGTCCGCCCCCACGAGATGACCCCGATGACTTCGCCGCGGCGGTTCAGGAGCGGGCCGCCGCTGTTCCCCGGCGAGACGGGGGTCGTGGTCTGTATCCAGGTGCTGCCCCTCTCTTCGCGCCCCTTCGCGCTCAAGATGCCCGAGGAGACAGACCCCGTGAGCCCTCTGGGGTCGCCTATCGCCAGGACGCCCTCGCCGATCTCCGTGTTGTTCGAGTTGCCGAGGGGAACCACCGGGAGGTCGAAGCCCGGAATCTTCAGGATGGCGAAGTCCTTCGCCCTGTCGAAAGCGACCACGCCCTTCACCTCGAACTCTTCGCCCTGCTTGGTGAAGACCTTGGCGGCGCTGCCGCCCTGAATGACGTGGTAGTTCGTCACCACGACGCCGTCCGACATCACTAAGAAGCCGCTGCCACCGCTCTCGGGTTTTCCCTCGGCGTTGTACAGGACGATGCTGACGACGCCGGGCATCGTCTTACGGATAGTCTCCGTCCAGTCCGCTTCGCTGCCGGCCCTCGGCGGCGCCTGCGCGGCGACGGCCTGTGCGAGGACGAGAAGGAGGGGGAGCGCCTGTAGCCGGATCGAATTCCTGCCACCTCTGTTGAGTACTCTCATAATTTTCCTTCCGGCAAAAATTTCTGCCGCGGGCAGGCCCGCGCCACGCCCTGACGACGCGGGCGCACTCGGGCGTGAGGCCCGACACTTCTACCGCTCGATTGGGTAGGCCATTAGGTTTCGCAGCGGGGCGGCGCGAGGACCGCCGTTGGGTCTAAAGGTTGAGTGAGGCCGACAAGAAAACTTCTGATGCCGGCAGGAAGACTGCCCCTTGGAATCCGTGCAAGATATGACTGCGTCGGGCGGGTGTCAATAGAAAAGTTTACCGGCCGCGCGCGGGGTGAGGCGCCCCGCGCGCGGCCGCGCACGAAAAAGGGCACCGGCCACATCGTTGGAGGCCGGCGCCCGCGCCGCGTAAATTGTCCGCCGCCGCCCGCCTAGCCCCTGATTTCGGCGATGGCTTCGGCGGCTTCGGCGTCGAGGGGGGCGAGGTCGGCGAGGGTCTCTTCGTCGTCCTCGGGGAGTTCGCGGCGGCGGTGGACCGAGCCGTCGGACTCGAAGATGTAGGCGTTTGGCGACTCGCGCATGATGATCTCTTGCAGGCACATGAGGCCGTAGAGCAGCGCCTCTGGGCGCGGCGGGCAACCGGGAATGTAGACATCCACGGGGATGACGCGGTCAACGCCTTGCATCGTCGAGTAGGAGTCGAACGGCCCGCCGGTCGAGGCGCACGCGCCCATCGCGATGGCCCACTTCGGCTCGGGCATCTGGTCGTAAACTCTCCTGACGACCGGCCCCATCTTCAAGGTCACGGTGCCGGCGACGATGATGAGGTCGCTCTGGCGGGGCGAGGGTCGGAAGACGCCCGCGCCGAAGCGGTCGATGTCGAAGCGCGACGAGCCGGCCGCGATCATCTCGATGGCGCAGCACGCGAGTCCGAACGTCATCGGCCACAGCGCCGACTTGCGCCCCCAGTTGACCAGACCCCGCACGGGCTTCGCTCCCATCACCGGCGCGGCCACGTTCCGCCGCAGCGCGTTGAAGATCGAATCGACCGTGGTCAGTACGATGCCTTCCTGGTGTTCCGCCATGTTAAGCCCACTCCAGCGCGCCCTTGCGCCAGGCGTAGTAGTAGCCGACGACGAGGATGCCGATGAAGACGAACATCTCGACGAGCGCGAACTTGGTGAAGGAGAATTCGTCGCCCATGAAGATGATGGCCCAGGGCAGCAGGAAGATGGTCTCCACGTCGAAGACGAGGAAGAGCATCGCCACGATGTAGTAACGCACGGTGAAGCGGTCGTGCGCCTCGGTCACGGGGTCGATGCCGCACTCGTAGGGACGCATCTTCGCCTTGCCGTAGATGTTCGGCCGCACGAAGCGGCCGAGCACCACCGGCAGCACTGGGAAGACCGCCGCCACCGCGAGGAAGATCATCACGGGCCAGTAGGCCGTCAAAGGCCCGCCCGGCGCGGCTGCGTCGGTCGCTACGTTCGCTTGCAGGAGAAACGTGCTCAGCATGTCTGTTTGAAACCGCCTGGGTCCGGCGCGCACGTCGAAGTGAAGAGCTAGGCGGATTCTAGGCGCCGCACTCCGGCGTTGTCAAAAGCTTTCCGCGCGGGCTCAGGGTTTGCGCTCCGCCGCGTCGGCGCGGCGCTCGTCCTCCTCGGCCTCCTTCAGCCTCCCGAGTTTGCGGAGCGCGGCGGCCCGACCCTTGTAGACGGAGGTCTGGTCGGGGTTGAGCCGCAGCGCCTCCGTGTAGTCGGCGACGCTCTTCTCGTATTCGCCGCTCTCCAACAGGTAGGCGCCGCGCACGGCGTAGGAGTAAGGGTATTTCGGGTTCAGGCGGATGGCCTCGGTGGCGTCGGCGATGGCCCTGCTCAGTTGCCCGACCTGCTGCTGGGCCGCGCTGCGCACGAAGTAAGCCTCGTGGTCGTTCGGCACGAGGCGCAGGTAGGCGGTGAGGTCCAGAAGCGACTGGTCGGGGTCGTTGCGCCTGAGCGCGACAAACCCGCGACGGAAGAGCGCCTCGGCGTGCTGCGGCTCGCGCCGGAGGAGTTCGTCGAAGTCCTTGAAGGCGAGGTCGAACTTCTCCCGCGCGGCGTAGACCTTGCCGCGAACGAGGCGGCCCAGCGTCAACCCGGGTTCGAGGCGCAGCGCCTCTTCGCTGGCGGCGAGCGCACAGTCGTCGTCGCCCTTCGACAGGCACGCCTCGCCCCTGAGCGCGTGCGAGTAGCCGCGCTTCGGCTCAAGGCGGATGGCCTCCGCGTACTCCGCGAGCGCGCGGTCGAACTCGCCCTTCGCATGATAAGCGCGGCCACGTCCGACGTAGGCGGGCGTGAACTCTGGGTTGAGACGCGTGACCTCGTTGAAGTCGCGGATGGACTCGTCCAACTCGCCCTTGCGGAGGTGGTCGATGGCGCTCTGCGTCAACTTGCCGATGCGCTCGGCGGCGACGCGGATGGGCACGTCGGCGGGCGGCAGCGGGGCGGCGCCCCCGCGCGCGGCGGCCTCGCGCTCGTCGGCCGCCGCGAGTTCGGGCTTGCCGGCCTTGCGGTAAGCCTCGGCGCGCGCGCGGTAGTGGACGGCTGTCGGCTCAAGCCGCACGACCTCTTCGAGGTCGGCGACGGCGCGCGCCGCCTCGCCCCTGTGGAGCAGCGACACGCCCCTGTAGAGGTAGATTTTGGCCGACTTGGCGCCGCGCCGGATGGCCTCGTCCGCGTCGGCGGCGGCGTGCTCGTAGTCGCCCTTGCAGAAGTGCGCCTCGCTCCGGCCGACGTAGCCCGAGGGCTCTTCGGGCTTGACGCGAATGCCTGCGGCGAACTCCTCCAACGCGCGGTCGCACTCGCCCTTGCGCAGGCGCACGAAGCCCCGCGTGTTGAAGGGGCGGAAGTCTTTCGGGTTGCGGCGCGACGCCTCTTCGAGGTCGATGAGCGACTCGTCGAGTTTGCCGAGCCAGAAGTAGGCGAGCCCGCGCAGCGTGTGGATGTCCTGAATGTCGGGCGCGAGGCGGATGGCCTCCGTGAAGTCGCCGACGGCCTTCTCGAAATCCTTCTTCTGAAGGTAGGCGAGCCCCCTCACGAAGACGGCCTGCGAGAAACGCGGCTCGATGGCGACGGCCTCCGAGCAGAGCCGCACCACCTCGTCGAACTCGCCCGCCCGGAGACGGTCGGTCGCGGCCTTCAACAACTCTGTGAGCTTCGCCTGCTGCGGGTGCGGCGACTGCGCGCGCGCGTGCGAGGGGAAAGCAGAGAGCAGCAGCGCGAAGGTGAAGGCGGCGAGCGCGTGATGTAGGACGCGACGTGAGACTTTGAGCATGAGGGTTCTCCTTGTGCGCGGTCGAGGGACAGATGATAAGGACGCCGCATGCGTGCGGCGGCGCGTTGCGAACGCCGGGAATTGTAGGTGAGGCGGAGTCGCGCGGTCAAAATTATTCCGGCGGGCGCGCGTCCGTGGTCTCGTGCTGTCCGCCCGCGAGCACCGCGACGGCGTGCGCGAGCACGGGGCGGACGACGGCGAAGCACTCTCGCACGCCCCTGGGCGACCCCGGCAGGTTGACGACGAGCGCGCCCGAGCGCGTGCCGCAGACGGCGCGTGAGAGCATGGCGGTCGGCGTCTGGTTGAGCGTGACGGCGCGCATCGCTTCGGGGAGGCCGGGCACTTCCCTCTCGATGACGGCGCGCGTGGCCTCGGGCGTGTTGTCGCGCGGGCCGAGTCCCGTCCCGCCGGTCGTCACGACGAGGTTAACGTCCACGCGGTCCGCGAGCGCGCGCAGTCGCTGCGTCAACGGCCCGAGTTCGTCCGACACGACCTCCCGCGCGACGACGGTCGCGCCCGCCTCGCGCAGCAGTTCGGCCAGCAACGGCCCCGACTCGTCCTCGCGCTCGCCGCGCGCGCTACGGTCGCTCACCGTCAACACCGCCGCGCGAATCTCGACCGCCAACGCCATCCGTTCACTTCCTCCTTAACTCATAAGCACGCGCCGCGCTCGACGCGGAAGAGGCGCCACTCGCCGGGCAGGCCGTCGAACGCATGCGCGCCGCGCTCCTCGAAGACGATGCCGGAGCCGGCGACGAGGTCTTTGACCGTGTGCGAGACGAGCACCTCGCCCGCCTCGGCGCGCTCGCGCACCGCGCGCCCGATCTCGACGGCGAGGCCGCCCACGCGCCCGCCCTCCAACAAGTCGCACTCGCCGGTGTGGAGCCCCGCGCGGACTTCGATGTTGAGACGCGCGGCATACTCGCTGACGGCGCAGGCGCAGCGGATAGCGCGCGCCGGGCCGTCGAAGGCCGCGAGCGGGCCGGCGCCCTCCACGTCGATCTCGCGGCCCCGAAACCACTTTATCTCTTTGGAGACGTGCGCGCGGAAGCGCGTGATGAGGTCGCGCCAGTGTGCGTCGCCGCCGCGCGCGTCGCGGTCCACGATGCCCGCGAAGAGCAGCGTGGCAAGCACGCGGTCGGGCTCGCGCACGTGGCGCGCGCCGGTGAGGAACTCTTCGATCTCGTTGAGCACCGTCTCCTGGTCCTCGAAGAACGGGAGGTGGTCGCGGCCGGGCAGTTCGACGAAGCGCGCGCCGGGGATGCGCGAGGCGACGTAGCGCCCCTCCTCGACCTTCAGGCAGAGGTCGCCGCGATTGTGTATGACGAGGGTGGGGACGCGCACGGTCGGGAGCACGTGGCGCACGTCCACCTCGGCGTTCATCTTCGTCAGCGCGACGGCCGCGCCGGGGCTCGCGCCCATGCGCAGGTACTCGGCCCACCACTCGCGGAAGGCCGGGTCGTTGGCGCGCGACGGCGCGCGCTCCTCGATGCCGACGGGGCCGCCCCACTTCTCGCGCATCTCGCGCAGGAAGTCGCCGCGCTCCTCCCACGTCGGCGCCCAAGGGTAGTCTTCGTCGCGCACGCGCTTGGCGTAGGTGCCGATCATGACGAGCGCGCTCGTGCGCTCCGGGTAGGTCGCGGCGAAGAGCGCCGAGAGCGGCCCGCCCTCCGAGATGCCGATGATGGCGGCGCGCTCACTTCCGACGGCTTCGAGCACGGCGCGCACGTCGTCCATGCGCTGTTCGAGCGTGGGCAGTTGGTCTAAGGGGACGCGGTCGGAGAGTCCCGTCCCGCGCTTGTCGAAGAGGATGAGGCGCGAGAAGGTTGCGAGCCTGCGGAGGAAACGCGCGAACGAGGGCTCGCGCCAGAAGTATTCGAGGTGCGAGACCCAACCCATCACGAAGACGAGGTCGAGCGGCGCGTCGCCTATCACCTGATACGCGATGTTCACGTCGCCGTTCAACGCGTAGCGCGTCTCCGGCACGCGCATCAACTCCGGCGGGAACTCGTCCGCGCCCTCCTCCTTCAACTCCGCCGCGCGCGCGAAGACTTCGACGCGGCCCGAAGGCAGAACGGTCCCGGCCCTACCATCTTCATCATCCTTCGACGCGGCGTCGGCCTCTTCCAACACGACGCTCGCGTTGAAGCGGTAACCACGGCGCGGGACCGTTTCGATGTACCGCGCGCCCTCTTCGTGTAAGGCGCGGCGCAGTTGCGAGATGTTCTGCGAGAGGTTGTTCTCTTCGACGAAGCTGTCGGGCCAGACGCGCCGCATCAGCTCCTCCTTGGCCAGACAGTGACCGCTGCGCTCGACGAGCGCGACGAGCGTCTCGAACGCCTTCGGCGTAAGCTGCACGGGCCGCCCCTCGCGCAGCAATGTCCCCTCGCGCGTGTCCAACACGAAGGGGCCGAAGGCGTACGTCCGCCCGCCCGTGTTCGTAGACATCAGTCTTGCGCTCCGGTCGCTTTCACAACTCTTTCAGAAAAATCTCAGAAGCCCCTAAAGACCGTGCGCGCGAGTCTGGGCTACTCTTCGCGCTGTCGCAAGGGGCAAAGGGGCTCGGGGCGGAAAGTTCGGCCGCCATTCTAACCGAAGTCCGCGCGCACGGGGCAACAAAAAGGTTGAGGGATTGCTGATGGGTTTTCAAGTAGCCACGGGCGCGGGCACACAGAGCAGTTCAAGTAAGACCGGCGGCCACGCCCTCGTCCTCGGCGGGAGCCTCGCCGGCCTGCTCGCGGCGCGCGTGCTCGCCGAACACTTCGAGCGCGTCACCGTCGTCGAGCGCGACACCTTCCCCTCCGACACCTCCGTCCGCAAGGGCGTGCCGCAGGCGAGCCACGTCCACGCGTTGATGCGGCGCGGTCAGCGCGTCATCGAAAGCCTCTTCCCCGGCCTGCTCAACGAACTCATCGAGGACGGCGCGCACCGCGTGGACATGGCGGGCGAGGTGGCGTGGCTGACGCCCGCTGGTTGGGGCGCGCGCTTCGCTTCAGACCTGAACGTCATCGGCTTCACGCGCCCGCTCCTCGACCTGCACGTGCGGCGCCGCCTCTGGTACGACCCGCGCGTGCGCGTGCTCGAAGGGTTTGAGACTTTACGACTTCTGCCCGCAGCCAGGGGTGGCGGCGGCGTGTGCGGAGTCCTGGGCCGCACACGTCGCTCGGGCAGTACAGATGAGGAGCTACGCGCGGACCTCGTCGTGGACGCCACGGGCCGTGGCTCGCGCGCCCCGCGCTGGCTCAGGGAGCTTGGCTACGAAGCGCCCGAAGAGACGGTCGTCAACGCGCACCTCGGCTACGCGAGCCGCCTCTTCCGCGTGCCCGGCGGGTTCGCGGAGAACTGGAAGGGCGCATACGTGCAGGTCGCGCCGCCCCGTGGCACGCGCGGCGCCATCATGCTCCCCGTCGAGGGCGGCCGCTGGCTCGCGACGCTCATCGGCGGCGACCGCGACTACCCGCCCACGGACGACGAGGGCTTCATGGAGTTCGCGCGCAGCCTCCCGAGCCCCGTCATCCACGACGCCATCAAGTCGGCCGAGCCGCTCACGCCCGTTCGCGGCCACCGCGCGACCGAGAACCGCCGCCGCCACTACGAACGTCTCCAACGGCAGCCCGACAACTTCATCGTGACCGGCGACGCGGCCTGCGCCTTCAACCCCGTCTACGGTCAGGGCATGACAGCGGCCGCGCTCGGCGCGCTCGCGCTCGACGAGACGCTCGGCGAGCAGAGGCGCCAGCACCCCTGCGGCGAGTTGGACGGACTCGCGCGCCGCTTCCAGAAGCGACTGGCGAAGGCCAACGCGGCGCCGTGGCTGCTGGCGACGGGCGAAGACTTCCGCTATCGCAATGTCGAGGGCGGCACGCCGAATGTTATGACGCGACTGATGCACCGCTACATGGACGCGGTCGTCGGCCTCTCGACGCGCGACGAGTCGGTGCGCCGCGTCCTGCTCGAAAACATTCACATGCTCCGGACGCCCCCCTCGCTCTTCCACCCGCGCGTCTCCCTCCGCGTGCTCGCCCACACGCTCGGCCTCACCCCACGGCCCGCCCGCGAGACTTCGCCCACCCCCGTGCCGACGTGCGAGAGCGTGCGAGCGTAAAGTTTAATCACAGAGACACAAAGGCACGGCCTGTTGAGAGTTAAACTCAACAGGCCGTGCCTCCGTGTCTCTGTGGTTAATCTCAGCCGGCGGTGAGCGCCTGCGCGTGGAGTTCTTGGAGCGAGTAGACCTGGAAGACTTCGTTCTCCTTGCGCGCGGTGATGGCTTCGACGATGGCCTGCGCGCCGGTCATGGTCGTGACGCAGGGGACGTTGAACTGGAGCGCGGCGCGGCGGATGGCCTGCTCGTCGAAGTGCGAGGCGCGACCCAAGGGCGTGTTGATGACGAGCGCGATCTCGCCCAGACGTATCTTGTCGGCGATGTTCGGGCGCCCCTCGTTGACCTTGAAGACCGTCTCGATTTCGAGCCCCACCTCGCTCAGGCGCCTGCCCGTCCCGACGGTCGCCATCAGCTTGAAGCCGAGGCGCGCGAGCCTGCGCGCGAGCACGACGGCCAGACCCTTGTCCGGGTCGTTGACGCTGATGAAGGCCATCCCTTCGGTCGGGAGTTCGAGCCCCGAGCTGATCATCGCCTTCGCGTACGCCTCGCCGAACGTGCGGCCGACGCCCATCACCTCGCCCGTCGAATGCATCTCGGGGCTTAAGACCGGGTCAACGCCCGGGAACTTCTTGAACGGGAAGACCGGCGACTTGATGTAGAAGCGGTCGAGCTTCCTCGTCAAATCATCCGGCAAGCCGAACTCCGCGAGCGGCCTCCCCGCCATCACGAGCGCCGCGATGCGCGCAAGGGGGACGCCCGTCGCCTTCGCCACGAACGGCACGGTGCGCGACGCGCGCGGGTTCACTTCGAGCACGTAGACGCGGTCGTCCTTGATGGCGAACTGGATGTTGATGAGACCGCGCACCTTCAACTCGCGCGCGAGCGTGCGCGTGTAGTGGCGCATCGTGTCGAGATGCTCCTGCGCGATCTTGAACGGCGGGAGCACCGACGACGAGTCGCCCGAGTGGATGCCCGCCTCCTCGATGTGCTCCTGCATCCCCGCGACGACGCAGGTCTCATCGTCGGCCAGCGCGTCAACGTCGAACTCGGCGGCGCGCTCAAGGAACTTATCAATCAGCACGGGCTTCTCGGGCGAGGCATCGACGGCCGTGCGCATGTACTCGTCGAGGCTCCGCTCGTCGTACACAATCGCCATCGCGCGGCCGCCGAGGACGAACGACGGGCGCACCATGACGGGATAGCCGATGCGCTCCGCGACCTCCTTCGCCTCTTCAAACGAAGTGGCCGTGCCGTTCTCGGGCATCGGGATGCCGAGTTGGTGGAGGAGCGCGCCGAAGCGCTTGCGGTCTTCGGCGAGGTCGATGGAATCGGGCGAGGTGCCGATGATGGGGGCGCCCGCCTGCGAGAGGCGCACGGCGAGGTTGAGCGGTGTCTGGCCGCCGAACTGGACGATGATGCCCTCGGGCTTCTCAACGTCCACGATGTTCATCACGTCCTCGAACGTTAAGGGCTCGAAGTAGAGGCGGTCGGAAGTGTCGTAGTCGGTCGAGACCGTCTCGGGGTTGCAGTTGACCATGATGGTCTCGAACCCCGCGTCGCGCAGCGCGAAAGAGGCGTGGCAGCAGCAGTAGTCGAACTCGATGCCCTGCCCGATGCGGTTCGGCCCCGAACCGAGAATCATTATCTTGCGGCGGTCGGTGGGCGCGGACTCGTCCTCCTCTTCGTACGTCGAATAGAGGTAGGGCGTGAACGACTCGAACTCCGCGCCGCAGGTGTCCACGCGTTTGTAGACGGGCGTGAGGCCGAGTTGCTTGCGATGCTCTCTGACCTCAAGCTCGGTGCGGCCGGTGATGTATGCCAAACGGCGGTCGGAGAGCGCGGCCTCCTTGAACTCGCGCAGAGTCTCCAACGGAATCTCTTCGAGCTTGAGACCCTCGACGCTCCTCTGAATCTCCATCACCTGTTTGAGCTGTTCGAGGAACCAGGGGTCGATGCGCGAGAGGCGGTAAATCTCCTGGATCGGCACGCCCTGCCGGAGCGCGTAGGTGACGTAGGAGAAGCGTTGCGAGTTGGGGCGCGCGAGCTTGCGCTGCAACTCGTCGGGCGGCACGTCGCGCAGGCGCAGGGGCTTGACGGCTTCGAGCGAGCGCAGGCCCTTGAAGAGCGCCTCCTTGAACGTGCGGCCGATGGCCATGACCTCGCCGACCGACTTCATCTGCGTGCCGAGCACGTCCTCCGTGTCTTTGAACTTCTCGAAGTTCCACTTCGGAATCTTGGCGACGACGTAATCAATCGTCGGCTCGAACGAGGCGGGCGTCTTCTTCGTGATGTCGTTGTTGATTTCGTCGAGCGTGTAGCCGACGGCGAGCTTGGCCGCGATCTTCGCGATGGGAAAGCCCGTCGCTTTGGACGCGAGCGCCGACGAGCGCGAGACGCGCGGGTTCATCTCGATGACGCGCACGTCGCCGTTCTCGGGGCTGACGGCGAACTGTATGTTCGAGCCGCCGGTCTCGACGCCGACCTTGCGGATGATGCGGATGGACATGTCGCGCAGCCGTTGGTACTCGACATCGGTCAACGTCTGCGCGGGCGCGACCGTGATGGAGTCGCCGGTGTGGACGCCCATCGGGTCGAAGTTCTCGATTGAGCAGATGATGACGACGTTGTCGGCGAGGTCGCGCATCACCTCAAGCTCGAACTCCTTCCAGCCGAGGATTGATTCTTCAATCAACACCTGGCTGACGGGCGATGCGGCCAGACCGCCGCGCACGATCTCCTCGAACTCTTCCGGGTTGTATGCGGTGCCGCCGCCCGTGCCGCCGAGCGTAAACGACGGGCGGATGATGGCGGGGTAGCCCGTCATCTCGACAATCTGCTCGGCCTCGGCCCACGTGTGCGCGAAGCCGCCACGGGGCATCGGCAGCCCCTCCTCCTCCATCGCCTGTTTGAACAGCTCGCGGTCTTCGGCGACGCGGATGGCCTCGCGCTTGGCGCCGATCATCTCGACGCCGAACTCCCGCAAGACCCCCGCCTCGTCGAGCGCCATCGCGAGGTTGAGCGCGGTCTGGCCGCCGACCGTCGGGAGCAGTGCGTCGGGACGTTCGCGGCGGATGATGGAGGTGACCGACTCGACCGTGAGCGGCTCGACGTAGGTGCGGTCGGCGAACTCGGGGTCGGTCATGATGGTGGCCGGGTTCGAGTTGACGAGCACGACCTCGAAGCCCTCGGCGCGCAGAGCCTTGCACGCCTGCGTCCCCGAATAGTCGAACTCGCACGCCTGCCCGATGACGATGGGGCCGGAGCCGATGATTAAGATTTTGCTGATGTCTGTGCGTCTGGGCATTGACTGATGGGCTTCGCGACTCCGGCGAAAGCTCCTTCCTGACCGCGTGAATTCGTGGCATTATACACGCCCCGCCAACCGCCACGAACCCGCCGGACGCGCGCCGACACGCCCGCCGACACGTTTGAAAACCGCGCGCACTCGGCGTACCTTAAGGGCGCCGTGGAAAGGAACACACACATGGCGGCGAACCCCGAACGGCGCTACACGCTGGAAGAGTACTTCGAGTTGGAGCGCACTTCCGAAGAACGCTTCGAGTTCTGGGACGGTGAAGTCTTCTGCATGAGTGGAGGGAGTTCCGCGCACGAGCGCATCATCCGAAGCATGCTGGTTCATCTTACTAACCGAATCGGATCGCGCGGCTGCGAAGCCTTCACCTCAAATATCAGAATTAAAGTGCCCAGTGCGCCGCCTTACCGCTACGCCGACGTTTCGGCTCTGTGCGGAGAGGCGCAGTTTGAAGAGATTGGCGGCGTTGAGGCGCTCGTCAATCCGCAATTGATTGTGGAAGTGCTCTCACCCTCGACCGAAGCCTACGACCGTGGCGACAAGTTCATCCACTACAAATCCATCCCGACGCTGCGCGAGTACCTGCTCGTCGCGCAGCATCGGCCGCACGTCACGCGCCTGTTCAAACAGGAAGACGGCTTGTGGATTCACACAGACGTTAACGACCTGGAATCGACCTTGACGTTGACTTCACTCGACTGCGAACTCCCCGTGGGCGAAATTTACGCGGGTGTCAGTTTCGACGCGTGAGGGTCAGTTGATGTCGAGGGGCAACTTGTTGCTGCTCTTCCCGAGCACGTCGATGCGGACGCGCACCTCGCCGGCGCCGGCGAGTTCGGCGGGGAGGATGACGACGATTTGCGTCAGCCAGTCGTGACCGGGCACCTTGCCGACGAACTCCACGGCGAGCGGGTAGGTTATGTTATGCGCGTCTTCGGCCTGCGCGGTGACGGCGGAGGTGTTACCCGTGGCCGTCGGGTCCACGTCGGCGGCGAAGAGCATGACGCGTGTGCGCGTGTCGGGGCTGAAGTTGTAAGGCGTCGTGACGGCGAAGGGCTCGCCCACGCGGGTCACGGAGTTGAGGGCGGCGGCGCGACCCGTGACCTCCTCCGCGAGCAGGCGCGGCGACCCCGGCTCGACCTGCGGCGGCTCGACGTTGCTGTAGACGACGAAGCTGTCCACGATTCTGCCTTCGATGTCTTTGAAGTAGAAGAGCGCCTTGTTCGGCCGTCCGTCCACGTTGAAGACGCCGAAGAGCGCGCCGGGCGCGGCGTCGGGTTGGCAGACCGCGTCGCCCGCGAGACAGGTCGAGGCGTAGACGCTCGCCCACCAGTCGCCGCCGAGCGACTGCGCGCGGACGCTGTGCCCGCCGAGGCCCGAGACGAAGGCGAAGCTCTGCCCCTTCGTCAGGCTTAAAGTGTTCGACGTGCTCGCGATGGTCTGGGCCGACATGCTGCTCAGAAGGTGCGTGCGGCTGTAGGAGTGTTCGTGCGCGGTGGCGATGATGGCGCCGCCCTTGCGCGCCTCCTCGTAGACGCTCCAGCCCGTCTCGTCGGTCTTGCCGCCGACCTGCATCAGGCGTTGATTCTTGTGCCAGCTACAGACGCTCCAGACGGAGTTGTCGGCGGCGAGTTGGTCCCTGATGTAGAGGTCGCTGCCGCCCTCGTCGAAGCCGCCCCCGATGCCGGGCGCGGTGAACACGAAGAAGACCCCTTTGTAATGAAAGGTCGAGCGCACCCCGAGCCTCCCCGTCCAGCCGATGCCGAGGCGCGCGAACCTGCTCTCCAGGTACTGCTGGTATCCGCCCGCGCCCGCCCACTTCAACTCGTCGTGATTCCCGATGGAGACGAAGTAGGGGAAGTCCGCCCCGAGCACGCCGTTGACCTGCGCCTCCCACGCGGCGGGGTTATCCGCGTAGTCGAGGTCGCCCGCGTGCATGACGGCCTGCGCGCCTTCGAGCTTGACGAGGTTCAGCACGGCGACCGCGTTCGGCCCCAACCCCTGGTCGCCGATGAAGGCGATCTTCAGGTTCGGCGGCGGCGCCGCCTGCGCGCGCACGCCGGCCGGCGCGTGCGTGAAGAGAAGGACGACGCACCACGTCAGCGCGAACAGAAGTTTTGAGAAATGCCCGGAGGGTTTCGTCGGACTGCCCATGTCTCTCGGTCGTGTGCGACAGTTGCGCCGTGGGAAGTGGTCTCAGGGCTGCTGAGTCGGGCGCTCGAACCGGACGCGCTGCGAGCCCCTGACCTCGACGTGCTGGTCGCTCGAAGAGCCGAACTTGTCATCAGTGTGAGTCGGGCTAATCATGAGGCTCAAGACGAGCGCAGCGGAATCGAAGACACCTGCATTCGGATACTTGTCTACCGTTCGCGTGCCCTCCGACGTTCCGTCTGCGGCAATACGCTCGACATTGATTTTGGACGTGCGCGCCCCGTCGGCAGTAATCGTTACGCGGAAGGTGAGTGCGCGCTCGCCCGGCGCGGCGTCGCGCCAACGGACGCCACGCCGCATGAGTTCGGCGATGAAGGCGGCCTGGTTCGGGAATTGAGGCGGGGCCGTGTACTCGACCCGGGTGGGGGGTTCGGCGGCCGCGTCCCCACGCGATATGCGCAGCAGCGCGTCCCACTGCAAGACGCCGGGCACCGTGATGGGGTGCCACGCGGCGAAGGCGTTGGGGGTGGTTGAAAGGTAGAACGGGCTGGAGCCGCTGCCGCGTGGGACGTACTGCGGGCTGTTGTCCGCAAAGGGGGCTGTGAAGCCCACTCCGCCCCCCGACGGGGTGAAGACGATGTTGGCGCTCGTCTCGAAACGGCTGTAGGCGGGGGGGAGGGGCGAGGCCGCCGAGTCCACGAAGAACTTGGTGTAGAAGAACCACCGCAATTCGTTCGGCTGTGCGTACCACCCGCTGGGCTTCACCGTCGTCGTGTCGCGGACCGGGGCGGGGTTGAGGTCGTTGCTGAAGTTGGGGTTGACGACTCGATTCTTGTAGACGTACGCGGAGTAGAGGTAAGGGCCGGAGGGTTCAGCCAGTGCCTTGTAGGAGTCATGCAGGTCGAACCAGATGTAAGGCACGTCGGGCGTCCAAGTGCTGGGCGGAGTGGCTGTGCCGGTAGCGGCCGGCGTTACCGCCGCGCCGCCCGCCGACGGCTGCGGGGGCGGATTCGTGCCGGTCGCGACCGGCGTCCCCGTCCCACCGTCCGCAGCTTGTGGCGGCGGGGCCGCGTCGGGGGCTTGCTGCCGCTGCACGACGCCGCCCGTTGAAGTCTCCGCGTTCGACGCCGCGCCCTGCTGCACGACGTGCGCCAGTTCGTGCGCCAGCAGTCGCCGCCCGGCCGTCGTCTCGGGGCTGTACCCGCCCCGCCGAAAGACTATGTGCGGGCCGACCGTGTAAGCCGTCGCGCCCAACGCGCGCGCCGACGCGGCGGCCTGTTCGTCCGTGTGCACCCTCACGCGGCCGAAGTCGTGGCCGAAGCGCCCCTCCATGAAGGAGCGCGTGGACTGTTCGAGCGGCCGGCCCGGCGAGCTCAAGGCTTCGCTGACGACCGGCGGCGCGGGCCGCAAACGGAGCGTGGCACGTTCGCGCGGCGTCAGTGACGACTTGTGGGTCTGTCCCTGAATCGTCGGACTCTGCTGTTGAGGCTGCTTCTGCTCCAACACCGCTTCCGCCATGCCCGACCTCCTGTCCGCGCGCCGCGCGACCCCTTCGGTGTACTCCCGAACGATGGATAAATCAAGAGGACGCGCGCGCCTTCGTCTTCACTTCTCACCGCGACGGACGCCGCGCTGTTTAGTTCCCGCCGTCGGTCAACATCCTGTCCCGCCAGCGGCGCACGCTCATCACGTCGAGGCGTTCGCCCTCGAAGACGATTTGTCGCACGGCCTTCCGGCCGCCGTCGCTCTCGCGCCGCAGCAGGTCGCGCACCTCCATCCAGCGCACCTCGCCCTCCGCGCCACGGACGACGAGCAGCACCGGGAACGCCTGCTCCATCCAGTAGCGCGCGTGGCGCTCGTTCTTGATGGAGAAGACCTCCGCGCCGTCGCGCTTCCGCCTCGTGAGGTAAGAGTCGCCCGACTTCAGTTGCAGGTAGAGCTTGCGCGCCGTGGCCTCGCCCTCGTCGTTCTTGAACTCGATCTCCATGTCGATGCCATTGTCGCCCACGGTCAGCTCGCGGGAGATTTGGCCGGCGAGCGAGACGGTCGAGATGACCTCTCCCACCAGCGTGCGCTCCTTGTCCGCGTTGTCGAGCACGAACTGCGACTGCGCGTCCAACTCCAGCACGCGCTGGTGCACCTCCGGCGCGGCGAAGCGTTGTTCCAGTTCGTCCCACAGCGGCACGCGCTTCTCGCAGTTGACGCAGAGGATGTTCGACTGCTTCCCCTTCTCCTCCAACCGCCTCATCGCCGTCTCGCGGTCGCGCACGGGAGTCCCGCAGTGCGGGCAGACGTAGTGGCGCAGGCGCACCACTTCGGTCCCCTTCTTCAGCAAATGTTCGTGAACGTAGCGGCTGAAGATCATCTTCTCGGCCACGTCGATCTCGGGGTCGAAGTAGACTTCCAACTCGCCCGCGCCCTCGCCACGGCGCGTGAGCTTGACGCCGAGCCGTCGCCCCTGCGCGAGCGACTTGAAGTCGGCGGCGTAGCGCCACAGCTCGTCGGCCTCGAACGACCTGGTGTGGTGCAGGCGCACGACCAACGTCGCGTAGATGTCGTCGAGGAAGCCGTTGAAGCGGTAGCTGACGAGCACCGCCGGGTGCCCCGTCAGTTCGGGCCGCTCGCGTCGGTAGTAGCTCGGGAAGATGAGCAGCGGCCCCTCGTCCGCGTCCTCGCGCAGGCAGAGTCCGCGCTTGACGAGCGTCTGGTGCATCGCGAGCAGGACGAAACGCTCCTCGTCCGCTTCGAGCCGCTCCACCGAAGATTGATAGGTCAGCTTGCCGTCCAGCACGCGCGCTTCGGGGATGCAGCCGCGCTCATACCTGTCTTCGCGTATCGTCTGAATGACGGCCTGCGCGTACGCGTTGACGCGCTCGGGCTGAAGCAAAACCCAACTGCCGAACTTCAACTCCCACACCACGCCCGGCCCGGCCAGCAGCCCGACGACTGCCTTCAACTCCTCGTCCGTGAAGCGCGTCGCGTCGCCCGACATCCGCAGTTGCAAGGTCTCGCGCAGCTCGTTGAAGCGCAACAGCACGCGCCCCTCGTCCTTGAGCCGCACGATCTCCTCCTTCAAACGCTTGAAGATGAGCGGCGACGAACGCCACGGGATGTTCTCCCAACGGATGCCCTTCAGGATTGCTTCTTTCAACTCCTCGCACCCGACCTTCTTCTTCGCGCTGGTTTCGAGAAATTCCTTATAGCCGCGCTCCCTCGCAAACTCTTCAACCTTGCCCCGACTGACGCGCAAGCCCCCCGCGTCCACCCGCCCCGCCACCAAAAGCTTCGCGAACTCCTTACTCGACGCACGCGTCAAGTCCCTGTCCCACTGCCCCAGCGTCTCGAACAAATCCTCCCTCTGCCCGTCGAACACCAACACCGCCAGCGCCGTCTCGTCCATGTACAACTGATGAATCAAACGCTGGTCGGCCTGCCCCCCGAAATCCCACAACCAAATCTCCCGCTCCACCCCATCCTCTGTATCCACATCCAACTTCCACTGCGTCGCCCACGCCCCCACCGTCGAATCACTCGGCTCCCAACTATCCTCAGCCAACCGCTTCGACAACCCCGTCTTCCCCGCCCCACTCTCCCCCACAAGCAGAACTTTAGCGTTCGTATATTCAACCTGATCGGGTGGCGCTGCCTCTAACACGGAGATAATTGGCGCCCGCTCACAGACAAATTCTGACAAATCCCACATTCGTATGTAGCCGAACCCATCGCTGGAGAATGCGCGGAGTCCATTGGAACTCCATGCCACATGGTAAATGTGCCCCACGTGGCCTTCGAGCACGCGCAGGCAGCGACCCGTCTCCACGTCCCACAGCCGCACTGTCTTATCTTGTGCGCCGGTGAGGGCGGTGTGGCCATCGGCGCTCCATGCGATTGCTCTGATTTCTTGTGTGTGGCCTTCGAGCACGCGCAGGCAGTCCCCCGTCTCCGCGTCCCACAGCCGCACTGTCTTATCAGAAGAGCCAGAGAGGATGCGGCGTCCGTCCGCTCTCAACGCAACGCTCCGCACGATTCCCGTATGCCCTTTGAGTAGTAGCAGACAATCTCTCGTCTCCGCATTCCACAGCCGAACGGTTCTATCCTCTGAGCCAGACAATATAAGTTGCTGATCGGCATGCCACGCTGCGCTCCAGATAGAACTTCCATGGCCTCTAAGTTCACCTAAGCAGTGTCCGGTATCTACATTCCACAGTCGCACTGTATTCTCTTTGCTACCAGAGCTGGACAGGGCGTAGCTCGGATGGGTACTCCACGCCACACCACGAATACTATCTGTGTGGCCTTCGAGCACGCGCAGGCAGCGACCCGTCTCCACGTCCCACAGCCGCACTGTCTTATCTTGTGCGCCGGTGAGGACGCGGCGTTGATCAGCACGCCACGCCACGCCCCAAACTACCTCTGTGTGGCCTTCGAGCACGCGCAGGCAGTCCCCCGTCTCCACGTCCCACAGCCGCACTGTCTTATCTTGTGCGCCGGTGAGGACGATCTTCCTGTCAGGGCTTAATGCTATGGAAAAGAAATTCGTTTGATTTTTGAGTTTAATAGACTTCTCTGTACCTTGTTTACGTGTGGCCTCAGATTCTCTTACTTGCGGCTTTCTCGTTGGGCGGCAGGCTTCGAGGAGCTTGGGGTATGTGTGTTTGCGGGCGCGGGGGAGCCAGTTGATGTAGGAGAATTGCGCGAGGGGGCCTTGGGGTTCGGTGGCGTCGAGGCGGAGGGGGATGAAGCGGCGGTGGTGGTTGAGGGGGTCGCGGAAGCGGAGGGTTTGGGATTCGAGTTGTGCCCAGTCGGAGGCGAGGGCGTGGGCGGAGAGGCAGAGGAGGAGGGCGCGGGAGTTTTCGAGTCCTTCTTCAATCTTGTGGGGGATGTTGTCGCCGGGTTTGAGTTCCCAGTCGTCGAGCCAGACGCGGAGGCCGTCGTCGCGGAGACGTTGAGCGAGGGCGCGGACAACGAGGTTGTCTTTGGGGCTGTGGCTGATGAAAACGTCGTATTTGAAGTCGTCGGGCATGCTTCTCCTCTTGAGGCGTGCGGCCTGAGAAGGATAGCGAAACAGCGGATGTGTTGGGAAGGTTTTACCGTATGGGGACGGGCACGCCGTCGGGGCCGATGTAGTCGGAGAAGTCGGGCTTGCTCGACATCTGTATCGGCAGCCCGGCCTGCGTGATGACCTCGAACGCGCGGGCGGCCTCCGCGGAGGGGGGTTCGTTCCACCTCTCGCGGTAGTACATCACGCCGCCGCCCTGGGCCTTGAGTTTTGCGAGGGCGGAGCGCAACTGCTCGGGGGTGAGATTGACTCCGTTCATCTCGATCCGCCCGGCCTGCGACACCCGGACGCGTGCGACGGGCATGTCTCGGACCTCGCCCTCCGGCGGCGCCCCCACGTCGAACGTCAGGGCGAAGGCGATGAGCAGACCGATGAGGACGACCGAGCAGCCGAGCCCGAGGACGACCACCGCCGCCCACGAACCCTGCCGGGCGCCGGCCTTCAGGTGTGCGTCGATGGCGCCGCCCTGCCACTGCTTCACGTAGTAGTACATGCCGATGCAACTGCCCATGGACAGGCCCGTGCCCGGGACGTTCTCCGGCAGGAGCAGGCCGAGGATGACGAGCAGAGCCGTCGTCACGACCCCGACCAACAACGGTTGCCACGCGGTGGCGCCCTTCCCCAACACCTGATAGTTTCGCGCGAGGAGCAGGAAACCGGCCAACGGCGCGCCGAGAAAGGTCGCAAGGGTAATCTGCCCGGTGGAAAAAAGTTTGCCGTCGGAAAGCTGCGTGGGCAGGAAGGACGGCGGCGACTCGACCATCAGAACCTGACTGTCACTCTCCACACGCGCATCGTCATGGCGGTCACTCTCCGCGCGGGCAACGTCGTGTGCGCGGTTCTCCAACTCACTCTTCGCGCCGTCGATTACCTCCCGCGAATAGCGACCGTGCATCGCGCCGACGATCTCGGATAGCTCGTCATCGGACATCTCCGAAAAATCGAGAGCGCCTTCCGAATGATCTTTATCCAAGGGGGTTTTCCTCTCTCAAGAAGATGGACGCGTGAAGCCGTCGGCGTAGAATCGTATGAAGACTGACGTGAGAGCGCGGGACGCGCGTCAAGGGTTTAGACTTTGCCGGAGTCGAGTTGCCTGCGGTAGTCGTCGCCGTCCAACTCGACGGTGCGGCACATCTCGTAGAGGCGGGAGCGGAGGCGGACGCCGACGCGGTCTTCGAGCGTCTCTTCCGCGCCACGGCGCGCGTCCATGTAGTTGGTGGTGAAGATCGTGAGACGCTTGTCGTTGTAGCGCTTGCCGATGATGTTCATCATCGTGTCGCGCACCCAGTCGGTCGGCTTCGACGCGCCCAGCTCGTCCAGCACCAGCACCTCCGCCTGATAGACCGGCGCGAGCACGCTCATCTCCGACGTGTTCGAGACCTTGTTGTACGAGTCCTGAATCTCTTTCAGGAGCGCGCCGAACTCGTAGAAGAGGCACGGCACGCCCTTCTCCAACAGCCCGTGGATGATGGCGACGGCGAGGTGCGTCTTGCCCACCCCGACCGGCCCCATCAACAGCAGGCCGCGTTCGACCGCCGGGTACTCGCGCACGAGGCGGAAGGCGTAGTTGAAGGCTTTGAGCTGCGAGCCGTTGTTGGGCGCGGGATAGTAGTTCTGGAGCGTGCAGGCTTCGCGGCGCGGCGGCGCGGGCTCGCGGTAGCGGCGCGGGATGCGCGCCTGCTCCAGCAGCTTCGAGCGCGTGTCCTGCGTGCGGCACTCGCAGCGGCGCGCGCCACGGCCGCTGACTTCAAACCCGGTGCCGAAGCATTTCTGACAGACCGCGGGGGACTCGGCCCTCTTCCCGCGCGCCGGCTTCGATTCCTCCCGCGCCGGAGAGTCTTCGACTGCCTCGTCCCTCTCGGGGACGGCGAAGAGCGGCGGAATCTTTTTGCGGTTGTCCGAGGGCATCCGGTAGAACTATTCGTCTCTCACTTTTGTCGTGGCCGCGCGGGGGGTAAGCAAGCGCTTTCGCTGTCGCGCAAAACTCTTCGGGACAAAAACATTTTGCGCCACACGGCGGCCGAAGGCGAGCGGATTATAGCACTCTACCTTTTGTTTGCAAGACGCTTTAGTGCGTTCGAGAATTTCCACAGTGTGGAAATCCGTTCGCGGCCTCGGGCGCCCCGCCGCGCGACCTCAACAGCCCCCGCCGCCGCCCTGATAGACGGGCCGCCAGCGCCCCTGCTGCCGCTTGTAGATGACGTAGTCGTTGCTCTCGTAATACGTCCCTTCGGCCACGATCTCGCCCACGCCGTCGCCGTCGAAGTCCAACTGATCGACGAAGTGGCGGTCGGCGTACTCGCCCTCGTAGCCCTTGTGGAACCACTCCCAGGCGGTCTTGAGCGAGTCGCCCGCCGGCTCCATGATGAGAAAGAGCGTGTAAGAGTTGGGCGCCGCGCCCTCCTTCTTGACGTGGAAGCTGCCGATTAGCTCGAACTTGCCGTCGCGGTCGAGGTCGGTCGCCGTCAGGTTCACGACCTCCATCTTCGCCGCGAGCGCGGCGCCGACCGCGTTCTTCGCGTAGGCGGCGCGGGCGAGTTCGACGGCGCGCGCGCGCTCCGGCTCGGTCGGCGCGCGGCGCGAGGAGGCGCCACGGCCGAGCGTCTGCGAGTCGGTCGCGAGCGCCTTCACGCGCCCGCCGAGCCGCGTCTGCGTCTCTGCCTTCGCCTCCGCGACGAGGCCGACGCAGCCCGGTTCCTGATACTTGACCACCGTCAGCGTGCCCGCCTCGCCGCCGCCCGAGATGATGCGCAGGCGCCGCCCCGCGCGGAAGTACTCGCGCACGAACGACTGCGTCCCAGGCTCGTCGTCGGGCGGCTTGACGTATGCGCCGCCGCGATAGATGACGACCGGCTCGGTCGTCACGTTCGCCTCGTACTTCGAGACGGCGAAGACGACCGTGCCGGCGCCGGCCTTCGTGGTGGAGTTCTGCCGCGCTCCGACGGGCGCGCGCGCGCAGACGAGGAGCGTGCAGACGAGGAGCGCGAGGACAAAGAAAGGCAGTCGAATTCTCGCCTTCATCTTTCAGGAGCCTTTCCGTCCCGCGCGGCCGCGCGGGGCTATTTTTTTAAGGGGGGCGGCGTCAGATAGCCGATCAGTTCGAGCAGACCCACGACGGCTACTACCGCGACTAGTATGAGGAAAACAACGTGCCAGCGCCGCAGCACGAAGCGGCGACAGGCGTGACACTTGAGGCCGCCCATCCGGAGGGGCCTTGCGCAGTAGGGACATTTTGACATTAAGCGCGTTAACGTCCGGTAGCGTCCAAAATGCCACGACACGGCCCCCGCGTTCAAGTCCGGGCGCGGGGCGTATGATATATTTCCGTCGGGTATGAGTATTCTCCAGGGGCTTTTGAACAAGATGGGGCTCGGGGCCGCGTACGACCGCCGCCCCATACGCGTCTTCCTCCTCGACGACGACCGGCTGCGCCACGAATGGTTCGCGAAGCAGTTCAAGGGCGAGCGGCTCGACGTGGCCGAAGACCCGGCGCGCGCCATCGAGCTGCTGTCGGCGAACCACTACGACCTCATCTTCCTCGACCACGACCTGCTGCCCGAGCACTACTACGCCGAAGAGTTCGACGACGAGCGGAGCGGCTACGCCGTCGCGCGCTGGCTCGCCGAGACGCCGGCGCGGCTCGCCGCCGCGACCATCGTCGTCCACACGCGCAACGCCGGCGGCGCGCTCCGCATGGTCGAGCTGCTGCGCCGCACCGGCCGGCAGGCCGAGTACATTCCCTTCAACATGCTCGGCCCCAGGATCAAGCAGCTCCGACGCGGTTCAAATTGATGCGGTTAAGATTCACGAAGATGAGAAACTCGCTCAACTCTTCCCTGCTCGCGCTCTGCCTCCTCCTCTGCCCGGCCGCTGCGGCGCTGGCGCAGAACGGCGCGGGACAGCCCTACGACGACCGCGCCCGCGCACTGCTCGCGCGCACGGACGTGCGCACGGCCTTCGCGCACGTCGAGAGCAGCCGCGACGCCATCCTCAAAGAGTGGATTGCCATCACGGAGATCAACGCGCCTTCAGGCAAAGAGGCCGAGCGCGCCGCTTTCATCGAGAGACTACTGCGCACCTACAGGTCGCTTGAGGTGAGCCGCGACGCGACCGGCAACGTCGTCGCCACGCGCAAGGGGACGGGCGGCGGCCCCACCGTCGTCATCGACGCGCACATGGACACGGTCTTTCAGGAGGGCTTGAAGATCAAGGCCGAGGTGCGCGCCGGGCGAGTCTACGCGCCCGGCGTCGGCGACGACACGCGCAACGTCGAGGCGATGCTCGCGGCCGTGCGCGCGATGGACGCGGCGAATTTGAAGACGAAGGGCGACATCATCTTCCTCTTCACCGTCGAGGAGGAGACGAGCTTTCGCGGCGTCGATGAGTTCGTTAAGGCGAACAAGGGGCGCATCGACCAGTACATCGCGCTCGACGGCGGCTACGACGGCTTCACCTACGGCGGCATCGGCATCAACTGGTACAAGCACCACTTCGTCGGCCCCGGCGGTCACACGCGCTCGTCCACGCCGCCCTACTCGGCGACGCTCCCGATGGCGCGCGCCATCGAGCGCATCTACCAGCTACAACTCCCGCAGGGCGTCCCCGCCAACCTCAACATCGGCATGCTCGGCGGCGCCGACGTGGTCAACGCGAAGGCCGCCGACGCGTGGTTCACCGTGGACCTGCGCTCGACGAGCAACGAGGTCATCAGTGACCTTGAGAAGAAGATCGCGGCCATCGTGAAGGAGGAGGCCGAGCGCGAGCGGATGACCGTGCGGACGGAGCTGATCTCTTCGACGCCAGCGGCGCAGATACGGGGCCACCGCGACTCTTTCCTCGTGAAGACGGCCGAGGCCGTGCACTACGCGATGGGCTTCAAGCCTTCCATCACGACCTCGGGCTCGAACAACGGGAACGTCGCGCTGCTCGCGGGCATCCCCGCCATCTCGACCGGCGCCGGCCCTTGCGGCAACTCGCACGCGCTCACGGAGAACTGCGAAATCGAGCCGCTCTACAAAGGCATCCAGAAAATCATCCTCCTCCTCGCCGCGACGGCCGGAGTCTGAGGGTACTGAAAACAGAAAGTGGACGAGAGTCACGCCGACTCTCGTCCACTTTCTTTTATCCCGCAATCGTTAACGAATGCGCTTGTCGGTCGTGCGGATGCCGACCTTCGCCAGCGCCCAGGCGGCGGCGACGACCGCGACCTTGCCGAGGCTGAAGCCTTCGTCCTCCGCCGGGACGCGCGTGACGCGGCCGTGCGCGGGGCGGACGCGGGGACGTTCTTCGAGCGATGATGAAGTTGACGCGGTCCTTCGTTCAGAGGTTCGAGCCTCGCCGCGCGGGCCTTCGGTCACGCGCGCGGGTGCGCCGCCGCGCTCCTTCTGGTTGGGCGCCTTCTCGCCCTTCTCCTTCGCGTCGGGCGCGCCCTGCTTCGCCATCTCGTTTTCGATCTCGGAGTTTATCTCGCCGCCGACGAGGATGGCCGTGCCGGTGAAGTAGAACCAGAGCATCAGGATGATGACCGCGCCGAGCGAGCCGTAGGTCGCGCTGTAGGAGTTGAAGTAACTGAGATACGCCTTGAAGGCGAACGAGATGAGCAGCCAGAGCGCGACGCCGATGACCGCGCCCGGCGTGATCCACTTCCACCCCTGGTGGTGCGCGTCGGGTCCGAAGTAATAGATAAGCGCGAAGGCCAGCAGCACGAAGATGAGCACGAGCGGCCACTGCAAGACCTTCCAGGCGGTCTCGAATGCGTTCCCCAGCCCGAGTTTGCCCGAGACGATCTCGGCGATGTCGCCGCCGTAGAGCAGGAGCACCAGCGCCGACACGATGAGCAGCGTCAGCGCCAGCGTCAGCCCGACGGCCGTCAGCCGCACCTTCCACCACGGCCGCGACTCCTTCAAATCGTACGCCGCGTTCAGCGACTCGCTGATGGCGCCCATCCCGTTCGACGCCGCCCAGAGCGTCGCGAGGATGCCGAACGAGAGCTTGCCGCCGCCGCTCGACTGCGTCACGTCGGTCACGGTCTCGGACACAAGCTTGGACGCCTCGCCCGGCAGCACCGTGGCGAGGTAGTTGAAGAGACCCTGCCGGAGTTGGCCGTTCTCGCCCGCGAGGTAGCCCAGCAGCGACGTGAGGAAGAGCAGCGCCGGGAAGAGCGCCAGCAGAAAGTAGTAGGAGAGCTGCGCCGAGCGCCCGAGCACGTCGTCGTCCATCACCTCCGCGTAGACGCGCTTCCCCAACTCCTTCCAGCTCAGGCCGGCGAGGCTCAATGACTTGAACATGCCTTCAAACTCCTTCCATCGACAAAACTGTTGCCGCAGTTGTACCGCGCGCGCGAAGGCGAAACCGTCACGATTTGTTCAAGAGTTGTCCACGGGCATGCCCGCGCCTTCAGAACTCTTTCAGGATAAATTCATGAAAGCCTAAAGATTTCAGGAGCCGCGCGGGGTATCTTGCGCGGGCGTCGGCGGCGGCCGCGCGGCGCGACTGGACGCCGGGCGGATTTAGGGGTAAAGTACGCGGCGCTTTGCCCCCACCTCTCCACCCTTCGCTTCAGAAGGAGTTTTTTTCCCGTGAGGAATTTTCCCTTTGCGTCGCCGCCCGCGGAGTTCAGTGTGCGCGGCCGGGCTCCCCTCCCGGCCGGGGCGCGGCGCCTTCGCCCAGGCCCCTTTGGCAGCCCCCTTACCAAACCTTTACTAAACCCTCATGACTGAGGCGTGCCGCCCCTGTAGAGTGCACGCCGGGGTCGAGGAAGGGTGTTAGGAAAAAGGGAGGCCCGGACGGCCTTCCCCCCTCGAAATTTCTGGTTTGACGGAAGAAGGAGTTTTTTCGATGAGAACTTTACGTTTCACCTCGCTGCTGGCGCTATTGTTGATGGTCTTCGCGGCGGCCCAGACGACCCGCGCATCCGCGGCCGCCGGCAACTACCAGTTCACGATGACGGGCGACAAGGACCTGAAGCACGTCGAGTTCGACGTGACGGGGAAGGAAGACGGCAGCGCGTCCGGCTACATCTCCATGACCGACGAGGCCGTCATCACTATTCTGGACGTGGACGGCACCGGCGAGAAGGGCCGGCTCGTCGGCTACAGCTTCAAGGCCGACGTGGACGGACTGGTCGTGACCAAGAACACGGCGGTCCTGAGCGGCGTCATCCGCGACGCCAGCGACACGTCGCTCCTCGGCCAGCGCGTGGTCTTCACGGTCGTGGATAACGGCGACAACACGCGCGTGCCCGACAGTGTGACGTGGGGCCTCTACAGGGAGATCAAGAGGGACTGGGTGCCCTCGGACGCCGAACTGAAGGATGACCCGGGCGTCGGGCTCCGCTGGTGGGCGACCGACGCCGAGCGCCGCGACGACGTGGGCTACGAGATGCCGCGCGACGAGACCCTCCACGGGCAGACCTTCCCCGCCGCCACCTACGACTTCGTGGACGCGGACAACACGGCCGGCGACATCCGCGTCTCTCCGTAACGCGGACGGCGGCTCGATGACCGCATTAAAACCGAAGGCCGTTCGGGGGCGACACGATACTCGCCTCCGAACGGCCTTCGGTTTTTAATCCCGCGAGCCTACTTGACGAAGGTGCCCGTGCGGCTCCAGCGCGTGTTGGTGAAGAAGTCGATGAGGAAGTTGCTGCGCGGGGCGCTCTCGTCGAAGGACCAGTAGACGAACATCGCGCGGCCGATGATGGCGTTGCGCGGGACGTAGCCCCAGAAGCGACTGTCGAGGCTGTTGTCGCGGTTATCGCCCATCGCGAAGTAGTGATTCTCTGGCACGTAGAAGGTCTCGCCCTCCTCGGGCGCGCGGCGCGCGTTCCTCAGTTTGTCCGCCCGCCAGTAGACGTTGTAGTCGTTCTCCGGCCCGGGGGCGGGCATGTTCGCGCCCACGAGCGGAGTGCCCTGCTCGTCCGTGAGCGGGGCGCCGCGCTCGTCGCCGTTCGTCGCGGGGTCGTCCTGGTTCGGCGGGTTGACGGCCGCCACCAGGTGCTCGGGCACCGGCTGCCCGTTGACGAAGACGGCCGTGCCGCGCATCTCGATCTTGTCCCCGGGCAGGCCGATGACGCGCTTCACGTAGTTAATCTTGTAAGGGATGTTGTTCTCCGCCGTGTCGTCCACCTCAACGCTGTCGCGGAAGCGATCCTCGCCCTGGTACTTGCCCGGGTACTTGAAGACGATGATGTCGCCGCGCTGTATCTCGCGCTGCGGCAGGAAGGGGAGCGGCGGCCCCGGCGCGAAGATGAACTTGTTGACGAGCAGGTGGTCGCCGATGAGGATCGTGTTCTGCATCGACCCCGTCGGCACCTTCACCGCCTGCACGACGAAGGTCATGCCGAAGAGCGCCATCACGGCCGTCACCACCAGCGACTCGAAGTACTCGCGCAGAACGCCGTGCGGCGGCCCCGGCCTCCGCTGCTCCTTCTGCTCCTCGGCCGGCACGCCGCCCGCGCCGTCGTCGCCGTGGCGCCGGCCCGCGCGACCGCCCTCCGCCTCCGTGGGCGGCTCGGCCACCCCTGCTCCACTCGGCTCCTTACTCATATTCCACTCATCCTAGAGAACCGCTCCGACAATGGTCAAGCCGGCCGCGCGCTAAACGGGACCGCCCGACCGGCGGAAATATTTTTGTTTCACACACGAAACAGTGTTTCATTCGCGCCGATTTTGTGCTACACTCATTCCCATGAAAACGACGGAGAAAAAGCGCGGCGCCAGGGTCGAGCAGTTCACGCCGGCCGAGCAGCGTTCGGCGCGCGCCGCGCGGGTCAAGGTCTTCGAGGCCGAGCCCTACGGCTGGATCGCGCAGTCGGAGTCGGGCGTCGAGCGCGGCTACCACCTCTTCCGCGACCCCGACACGCGCGCGCTCGCCTGCACCTGCGCCGACTTCATCTTTCGCGGCAACGCAGAGCCCGGCTACGAGTGCAAGCACGTCGCGGCCGTCTTGAAGTTCATCGCGCGGCAGTACCTCAAGTACGAGTACGACCCGCGACGCCAGATGTCGCGCGTCGCGTAAAAAATTTTTCGGGAGGCGTGGAGTAGATGAGCAGCAAGTCTTTCAAGTGCGAAGCCTGCCGCGCGGCGTCCGAGACACTGCACATGCGCAACTCGGACGGCAAGTGGGTCTGCGTCCGCTGCATCCCCGTGGCGGAGTTGGACGCCTGCCAGGGGCTCCGCGAACGTCTGGGCCTCAAGCCCGCCGCGACGCGCGTCCCGCGTCGCAAGGCTGCCTGACGCAGCCAAACAACCCTCACCCCTCAAGCCACGAAGCGCGAAGCGTCGGGAGGTAAAGTCCCCGAACTCCTTCGCGCTTTCGTGTTTCTGCCTTAAGCTCTTCATCAATCATGAGCACATTCGAGACGAAGGAGCAGGTCTCCGCGGGCGGCGTCGTCTATCGCGGGCGCGGCGGGCGGACAGAGATCGCTTTAATCTCGGTCGGCGAGCCGGCGCGTTGGCAGTTGCCGAAGGGATTGGTCGGGCGCGGCGAGTCGCCCGAGGAGGCGGCGCGGCGCGAGGTCTCGGAGGAGACGGGGCTCACGTGCGAGACGGTTGCGGAGCTTGAGCGGGTCGAATACTGGTACTTCTCGAAGGGCGGGGCGCGGCGCGTGCGCTTCCACAAGTTCGTACACTTCTACCTGATGCGTTACGTCTCGGGCGACGTGTCCGGGCACGACGACGAGGTGAACGAGGCGCGCTGGTTCGCGATAGAAGAGGCCGAAGGGATGCTGGCTTTTAAGGGCGAGCGGAAGACGCTGGCCGAAGCGCGGGAAAGGCTCGCGGCGGGCGCCGGGGGTTGAACCCTTCGGCGCCCGGCTGAGTTGAAAGGTCGGCCGTCTCAGTGGACGATGCGGCCGACGCTCACGCGCTGCCAGAGAATTTCCTCGTCCGGGTAGGAGATGCCATTCTCGCTCCGCATGGCGTAGGCGGTCTGGACGATGAGCTGCAAGTCCTTGAAGACACCGTCGCAGTCAACGCAGGTGCTCAGGTGAGTAATCACCAGGAGCTTGTCGTCATCGCCGAGCAGGCCGGCGTCGTAGTCGCTGAGCAGTTCGATACTTCTGGCGCAGTCCATTGTCAGGCCGTTCCTTTGGGGTGGTGGAGTACTGTCCGGCCTCCCGGGTGGCCCCCGGAAGATTATTTAGATGCTGCTTGCTCCCGGATTAATTGCCTCAGCTTGAGCCTCGCCTTGTGTAATTGCGATTTCGAGGTGCCCTCGGCGATTCCGAGCATGTTGGAAATCTCGTAGTGCTCGTAGCCCTCAACGTCGTGGAGGACGAAGACGGTGCGGTAGCCGGGCGGGAGTTGCTGCAAAGCCTTCTCCAGGGAGATGCGGTCGATGACGGGCATCGTGCCCGGGTTCTCGGTCCCCTTGACGATCTGGATCGGGGTCTCGCCCTCCTCGGTGAGAAGCTCGGAGCGCGTGCTCTTCTTGCGGAAGTGCATCAGGACCTGGTTGACCGTCATGCGGTGGAGCCAGGTGGTGAAGGCCGACTCGCCGCGAAACATTCCTATCTTGTTATAGAGCTGTAGAAAAACGTCCTGCGTCATGTCCTCGGCCTCGGTCGGGTTCCCCATCATGCGCAGGGTGAGCGCGTAGACGCGCCGGTAGTGCCGGCGGTACAGCTCCTCGAACGCGCGGCCGTCGCCGCCCGCCGCCTTCTTCGCCAGCTCAAAATCGGACTCCTGCGGTCTGTCTACCTCGGCTACAGTCACTTCTTTATTCTTTCCTTTTATAAATTTCTTCGATTATCCACCAATTTTTCGCAAATGGAAAACGGCGGTGCTGCGAGTGTGTGCGTTACTGCGTGAGCGTGTCCCAACGCCCGAGCGCGCGGAGCTTCCGGTAGCGGCGCGCGAGCCGCTCGGCCGGCGCGAGCGCGGAGGTCTGCCGCAGGCTCTCCCAGAGCGCCGCGTCGAGCAGCCGCGCCGCCTCGTCGTGGTCGTTCTGCGCGCCGCCCACGGGCTCCGGGATGACCACATCGACGATGCCGGCCTTGTAGAGTTCCGGCGCGGTCAGGCGCAGAAACTCGGCCGCGCGCGGCGCCTGCGCGCTGTCCTTAAAGAGAATCGCGGCGCAGCCTTCGGGCGTGATGACGGAGTAGACGGCGTTCTCCAACATCAAGACATGGTCGGCGACGCCGATGGCGAGCGCGCCGCCCGAGCCGCCCTCGCCGATGACGACGCCGACGACCGGCACCTTCAACCTCGACATCTCGAAGAGGTTGCGGGCGATGGCCTCGGCCTGCCCGCGCTCCTCGGCGTCGATACCGGGGTAGGCGCCCTGCGTGTCGATGAAGGTGACGACCGGGCGGCCGAACTTGTCGGCGAGCTGCATCAGCCGCAGAGCCTTGCGGTAGCCCTCGGGCTTGGTCATCCCGAAGTTGCGATAGCGACGCTGCTTGGCGTCGCGACCCTTTTGCTGCCCGACGACGGCGACGGGCACGCCGCGATAGCGCGCGAAGCCGCAGACGATGGCCGGGTCTTCGGCGTAGCGCCGGTCGCCCTTGACCTCGACGAAATCCTCGAAGAGGCGCTCGATGAAATCGAGCGTGTAGGGGCGGTCGAGGTGGCGCGCCAGCTTCACGCGCTCGAACGCCGACATGGAGTCTATCCGTTCTTCCATTCTGCCGAGTTGACCTTTATTGATTGGAGACGACCGGGGAAGGATGTACGTTTATCCCTTCCCCGTCAAGCCCGCCCGCAAAAGGTTAAGAGGCTTGCCCCGGTTCCCTCTCAAGTAGAGGGAGTGAGCAAGCCTCTGTCTGTCGTTTAATTCCGCCGCTTACTGCAAGCTGTCGGTGAACGCCTTGAGCAGGCGCGCGCGCGACGGGTGGCGGAGCTTGCGGAGCGCCTTCGCTTCAATTTGCCTGATGCGCTCGCGCGTCACGTCGAAGTTCTTGCCGACCTCTTCGAGCGTGTGTTCTTCGCCCGCGGGTCCGAGGCCGTAGCGGAGCTTGATGACGACCTCTTCGCGCGGGCTCAGTGTTGCCAGCACGGCGTCCGTCACCTGCCGCAGGTTGGTCGTGACGACCGAGTCGGCCGGGCTCACGCGCGACTTGTCCTCGATGAAGTCGCCGAGGTGCGAGTCTTCTTCCTCGCCGATGGGCGTCTCAAGCGAGATGGGCTGCTGCGCCAGTTTGAAGACGCTGCGCACCTTCGGCACCGGCATGTCCACCTTCGCCGCGATCTCCTCGGTCGTCGGCTCGCGCCCCAACTCCTGCACCAAAGCACGAGACGTGCGGATGAGTTTGTTGATGGTCTCGATCATGTGGACCGGGATGCGGATGGTGCGCGCCTGGTCCGCGATGGCGCGCGTCACGGCCTGCCGAATCCACCACGTCGCGTAGGTCGAGAACTTGTAGCCTCGGCGCCACTCGAATTTATCGACGGCCTTCATCAGGCCGATGTTGCCTTCCTGAATCAGGTCGAGGAACTGCAACCCACGATTCGTGTACTTCTTCGCGATGGAGACGACGAGGCGCAGGTTCGCTTCGGTCAGCTCGCGCTTGGCCTCCTGCGTCTCGGCCTCGCCGGCGACGATGGACTGGTGCGTGCGCTTGATTTCGACGACCGAGATGCTGTGCTCCTCTTCGAGCTTCTTCAGGCGGCGCTTGGCCGCGAGGAGTTGGCGCCTGTACTCCTTCTCGGCGTCGGGCTTGATGCGCTTGTTCTCAAGCTTGTCGGTCAGCTTCTTGATTTCGCGCTCGGCCGAGCGCACTTCCTTATGCGCGACGGCGATGGCGTCGATGAGGCGCAGGCGGGCCGACTCCTTCAGGTTAAGGTTCTTAATCTCCTGCGAGATTTCGAGGCGCGTGCGCGCGACCTTGCGCTTGAGGCGCAGGAGCTTCTTGGTCGCCTTGCCGCGCGTGAGCTTCTGCTCGGCGGCGAGCTTCTCCCACTCCTTCAAGCCTTCCTTGAAGTGCTTGCGGATGTTCTCGACGCCTTCGAGCGTCCACTGCAAATACTCGTCGGCCTTATCCTCGGCCTCGGACACGTCGGCCTGGTCGGAGAAGTTGACGATGTCGCGGATGGACAGGTGTCCGGACTGCAACTCGTCGCCGACGCGGATGAGTTCCTTGACCGCGATGGGCGAGCGCGAGATGGCCTTGTGCGTTTTAATCTGGCCGCGCTCGATGCGCTGCGAGATGGAGACCTCCTGCTCGCGCGTCAAAAGCGGCACGGTGCCCATCTGGCGCAGGTAGACGCGGACAGGGTCGGCCGACTTCTCGTCCTCTCCGGCCGAGAGGTCGAGGTCGTCAACCTCGTCGAGCGTGCCTTCCTCTTCCACGTCGGTCGCGAGCGAGGCGACCTCGGAGATGAGCTCCTCGTCCGACTCGACGGCGCCGATGGTGGCCGCTTCGAGTTTCTGGAGCACGTCGTCGATGTCACGCTCCGAGACCGGGTCGCCCGAAACGACCTCGCCGTAGCCCTCGTAGAATTTTTCGCCGCCCGTTTCCAACAGATCCAACCCCTGCTTCTTCATCTTCTCGCTCAAATCGTCGCCCCCCGTTCAGACGCCTTAGCCGCGGAAAGCGTCTCATACGTGGCTTCGGAGAAATATGTTTCCAACCCTACGCCGTCGGCCGCCCCACCTCGCACACAACTAAATCATTGATGCGAGGGACATTAGATGTTTGACACTCTTTTCCAGTTGTACTCTCGGCCGCCGCCCACGGCGAAAGCTTAAAGGGAGGTTCAAACACGGACACGCCCCTGAGATGCAGCAGACAGCGCGCCGGTTCGTTCGCGCGGCGCCATTTCCGAAGCCCTAACCGAAGAAATAGCATAATTTACACATATATTCCAGCCTCCGGCGCGCTTTGGCCGTTTTTCCTGATAAACTAGACGCTTTCGCCGCCCGCTGGTTCCCCGAATTGTCCCCGGGAGAAGTCAAAAAGGGTCTTTGAACCCCGCCGTTGGGCCTCCGAGACCCAACATTCCGGTTCTGAACCGAAATATTCCCTCTCAGAACCGGAACGTTCCGGTTCAGAACCGGAATGTTGGGGTTCCAGACCGGAAATTTCCGGTTTGAAACCGAAATGTTCCGGTCTGGAACCGGAACGTTGGGGTTTGGAACCGGAATATTTCGGTTTCAAACCGGAATGTTGGGGTTTGGAACCGGAACGTTCCGGTTCAAAATAGGAATGTTTCGGTTTGGAACCGGAACGTCGGGGTAAAAAGGAGAAATCGTCCCTCTTCGAGGCGGAATTTTCCCGTCCAGAGACGGAAAGTTCCTGTTCGGGGGGCGGAGTTTCGGGTTTCGGGCCGGGCGGGCGAACGTACGGGCGTCAAATCGGCTCAAAAATTGGCGTCAGTTTGTGATAAAAAAGGGCTGTTAGTCCTTTTCCGGGGCAGATATGATTATAACGGCTCTGCTGATCTTCTTCTGGGCGGTGGTGCCCGGCCTGATAACGGGCTGGATGCTCAGGGAGCGCGGGCGGAGCTTCCTCCCGGGGCTCCTGCTCGGCGTCGTCTGCGGCCCTCTCGGCATTCTCGGCGTCCTGACCTTTATCTACGTCGCCGACCGCAGGCAGGCGCGCGGCCAGGGGCACAGACGCGCCGTGCGTGTCTTTTATGACATCCCCGTGGTCGGACGCCTGCACGTCTCGACCGTCTGGGCGCTGGCAGGGGTCGCAACCTTCCTCTGCCTCTGGATGGTCGGCGGCATCACGTACGAAGCCTACAGGGCCGCGCTGAGCCCCGAGGGCGTGCCCGAACAGGCGCGGGCGTCTGCCTCCGAACCCGCACAGCCCAGGGCGCTCCTTCCTTCGTCCCCCCCTTCGGAGAAGCAGACGCCCGAGACGCACCTCCCGGAGCAGTCGCAGGCCAGCCCCGCGAATCAGGCGCGCGCGGCGCTCATCGGGAACTTCTCCGCGCAGCCGAATCAGCCAGCGGCCGGGGCCGCGCCCACCGGGAACTCCGCGACGAGTTGGCAGCCCGCGCCGCCGACGGCCGACAATCCCGCTCAGCCCCCGGCCGGCGCGCCCGCGCCCGCCGCCGCCACGCCGCAGCCGAACGCACAGCCCACGCCGCAACCCGCGAGCGCCCCCGCGCCTTCGCGCGCCGACGCCGTCTCCGACGTGACGCGCGACCTCGCTTCGCGCGGGCACAGGGTTCACGCGGCCGTCAGCGGCGACTCGCGCTCTTCGACGCTCTCGCTGACGGGCGCGACACTGACGCGCGAGGCGGGCAACCAACTCCTCGGCAACGGCCGCCTGCGCGGCGCGCTCAAGGCCGCCGGCGTCCGCATCGTCGTCATGATGAACGGCGAGCAGAGCTGGACCTACATGCTCTGACCCTCAACCCTTCCCCGGGAGCGCGGGCATCCTGCCCGCCATGAGCGCGTCAGCGCGAATAGAGTGATACTTAAACCTCGACGTTGAGAGATAACGCATCACGGCCAAGCGTGCTGAAGCACGCTTTGGCGGGCAGGATGCCCGCGCTCCCGGCTCATTGCCGATATGGTTAAGGCCGTCAACCATTTCGTCACCCGCCTCCGACGCCGAGCCGGAACGACTCTTTCCGACCGAAGGAAAAAGTCTGGAAACACGTCAAACTTCTTCCAGATTCGCCCGGCGACGACGTGGCACGCGGGTTGTTTAGCTTAATAGCGTCTCGCCAACGAGACTGGTTACGGTGCCGTTGCGCCGGCAACCAAAAAGTCGAGGCCCGGCTGTGAAGGGGAGAGCGCAGCCGGGCCTCAGCTTATTTCTACCGCCGTTTAAGGTTTCCGTTTTCGCTTGAGTGGGGGATAATGCCGCGCATGACCGCTGAACTGCCTCAGACGAACGAGACCGGCCAGACCGTTCTGGTCGTGGATGACATGAGCGACAACCTCATCCTCATCAGCCTCTCGCTCCAGGACATGGGCTACCGCGTCGTCACGGCGACGAACGGCGCCGACGCGCTCAGCGTGGCGAAGCTCGCGCGCCCCGACCTCATCCTGATGGACATCGCCATGCCGCAGCAGGACGGGCTCGCCGCCACGCGCCGCATCCGCGAGGAGGCAGAGTTACAGACCGTCCCCGTCGTCGCGCTCACGGCCTTCGACACCGACGGCTTTCGGCAGGCGGCCTTCGACGCGGGCTTCAACGGCTACCTGACCAAACCCATCGACTTCGACCGCCTGCGCAACCTCATCACCAAGCTGCTCGCGCGCGACAAGGGGAACACCACGCGCCTCTGAGCGTGTACTCCGAGCGTGAACGTCTTCGGTTCCCTTCCCGCCCCGCGCGCCCGCATCCGACTTCGAGACTCAACCCGCACCTTTTTCAGGAGAGTGAGTATGAACAGAAGGCACTACCTTTTGACCGTCGCCCTCTCGCTCGCGGCCGTGCTCGCGGGCCACGTGCTCTACGGCTCGCGCGCCGCCCCGCTCACGGCGCGCGCGGCCGCCGAGCCGAGGCGCGATTCGCAGTGGGAGTACTGCGCGGTCGTAAAGTCACAGACCCCTTCCCTCCGCTCCATCTACTGGATTGACTACTTCAGGGGTGACGGGGCGAAGAGGGAGCCGGTCGAAGCGGGCGTTAACGGCCTCTCTCAGGCGAAGGCCATCGCCAAGCTCGGCGAGGAGGGATGGGAGATGATCGGCGAAGGCCAGTACGAAGCAACGCCGGCCGCATCCGCCCGCCCCGGCCCCAACGCCCCCACCGCCCTCTTCTTCAAACGCCGGAAGGACTGAGGAACGCGGAACGATGAACGCGGAAGTAGGAACGCGGAACGATGAACTGAAAGACAGTCGCCTACAGTTCATCGTTCCGCGTTCCTACTTCCTACTTCGCTGCGCCCTCCCTCACGGTCGGGCTACTTGCCTTACTTCTTGCCGCCGCCCTTGGGGTCGGTTCCCTTGAGTTCGTTCTCGGCGGCCTCGGCCTTCTCGTCAATCTGTTCGACGCCGCCCTTGACCGCGCCGATCAGCGCGCCGACGCCCGCGCCGACGAGAATGTCGCCCGCGGCTTCCCTGACCTGGCTGAGAATCGAGCGCCCGCCGCCCTTCTTCGAGCCGCCCTTCTTGGCTCCACCCTTCTTAGCGCCGACGCCCTTCTTGGCGCCGCCCTTCTTCGCCGCGCCCTTCTTGGCGCCGCCTTTGGACGCTCCGCCCTTCGCGCCGCCTTTCTTGGCGCCGCCCTTCTTGGCCGAGCCCTTGGCCGCGCCCTTCTTCGCGCCGCCCTTCGACGCGGACTTCTTGGCGCCGCCCTTCTTCGCGCCGCCGCTCGCCTTCTTACCGGCGGACTTCTTCGCGCCGCCCTTGGCGCCGCCCTTCTTCGAGGGCTCCTTGTCGTCCTTCTTTGACGACTTCTTTGAGGACTTCTTGGAAGCCATAGACCCTTTCTCCTTCTTCGCTTGATCTTTAGTACAGCCTTGTCCTCTTGTAACAAATGGCGTCGCCGCTGTCATCAACTTTTATCTCGCGCTCAACATTAAAATCCGCGTGCGCGCGCGGCCGCGTAATCTAACGCGTGGTCGAGAAACTTGTTGACGCGCCGCGCGACGGCGTCAAGAATGTGGACCCGACGGGCGCCAGCCTTCACTCCGACGGCGCGGCGCGACACCTTCCCTTCTTCAAGCGGAGCGTCGTGAGCGAGAGAGAGTTTCACTACCGCTGGGAGTACGACCTGCGCGCGAGCCCGCAGGCGCTCTGGCCGTTCGTCTCCGACACGAACCGCTTCAACCGCGACGCCGGACTGCCCGACGTTTCAACGCAAAGCACGACGGATGTTAACGGCGGCGTCGGCCGACGACGGCTCAAGTTGAAGAGGCTCGGCGTCGGCGTCGAGTGGGAGGAGGAGCCGTTCGAGTGGGTGCGCCCGTTCCGCTTCGGCGTGGCGCGGCGTTACCGCACGGGACCCGTCGCGGAGATGCGCGTCGCCGCCGAACTCTCAGAGCGCGACGGCGGCGGGACGCACCTCGTCTACGACGTGCGCGTCCGACCCCACGGCGCGCTCGGCCGCGCCGTCATTCCCTATCAGGTCGGCCGCGTCACCGCGCGCAGGTTCGCGGAGGTCTTCCGGCGCTACGACCGGCTCGCCCTCGACGAACAGTCTCAAACCGTCGAACCGAAGAGCGCGAACCGACTCGGCGCGGGCGAACGCACACTGCTTGACTCGCTGCGCGCAAGACTCGACGGCGAGGACTCGCGACTGGCCGCGCGGCTCTGCGAGACGGTCGCGACCTCGGACGAGTTGACGCTCGCGCGGCTGCGCCCGTACGCGCTCGCCGACGCGTGGGGCGTGCCGCGCCGCGAGGTGTTGGAACTCTGTCTGAGGGCGACGCGCGCGGGGCTGCTCGATTTGCGTTGGGAACTGCTCTGCCCCGTCTGCCGTGGCGCGCGGCAGTCGGCCGAGACGCTCCGCGACGTGCGCGCCGAACAGCACTGCGACTCCTGCCAGATAGACTTCGCCGTCGCCTTCGACCGCTCGGTCGAGGTCGTCTTCCGCCCGAACCCTTCGGTCCGCCGCGTCGAGTCGCACGACTTCTGCGTCGGCGGCCCGCAGGTCACGCCGCACGTCGTCATCCAGCAACTCGTCCCCTCGGGCGAGACGCGCACCGTCACGCCGCTGCTCGAAGAGGGGCGCCACCGCCTCCGCATCGGCGCGAAGGACGAAGCGCGCACGCTCCTCGTCTCGGCCTCTGGTTCTGAAGAACTGACGCTCAAAGCCGATGACGTTGATGTTGAAGAAGAACTCACAGTCTCGACGCGCCCCGTCATCCGTCTCCGGAACGACACCAAAGACGAACGTCTCTTCCGCATCGAGCGCGAGGCGTGGGGCGGGCAGGCGGCGACGGCCGCCGAGGTCACGGCGCTCCAACTCTTCCGCGACCTCTTCGCGACGGAGGCGCTGCGCCCCGGCGACCGCATCAACGTCGGGCAGATGACCATCCTCTTCACGGACCTGCGCAACTCGACGCGCCTCTACCGCGAGATCGGCGACGCCGTCGCCTTCGGCGCCGTGATGAGCCACTTCGACGTGCTGCGCGAAGAGATCGCGCGCGAAGGCGGCTCCGTCGTGAAGACCATCGGCGACGCCATCATGGCTGTCTTCCCTCGCCCGGCGCCCGCGCTGCGCGCCATCACCAACGCGCAGGCGGCGCTCGCCTCGCCGCCCGAAGGCGTGCGCCCGCTCACGGTCAAGGCCGGGCTGCACGCGGGCGCCTGCATCGCCGTCACGCTCAACGAGCGGCTCGACTACTTCGGCTCCAACGTCAACATCGCCGCCCGACTCGAACCGCTCTCGACCGGCGAGGACTGCGTCATCACCGCCGACGTGCGCCGCGACCCCGAAGTCCTGGAACTGCTCGCGGACCCCGCGAGCGGCCTCGCGGCCGAGCCCTCCGAAGCCGCGCTCAAGGGCTTCGACAACGAATGCTTTGAACTCTGGCGGGTAAAACGGAACCGCGAGCGGTAGCGAGCGAGTGCGTGCCCCGACAACGGCGCGCAATGCGTAACGCCGACCCGCTCGCTACCGCTCGCTCCACGCCGTGGTCAACCAGATTTGAACGGTGAAGTAGGAACGCGGAACGATGAACTGAAGGCACGAGGCTTTCAGTTCATCGTTCCGCGTTCCTACTTCATCGTTCCTTTTTTAATACGGCGGGCGACGCGGTGGCGGCGGCATCGGGCGCGCGCCGGGCGGGGGCGGCGGCGGGCCGCCGTAAGGCGGCGGTGGATGCCCGCCGTAGGGCGGAGGCGCCGGTTGTTGCCTGCGTCTCTCCTCTTCGGCGCGGCGCGCCTCCTCGTCCGGGTCTTCGGGGGTCGGGGTCGGGTTGACGACGATGACGATGGGGCTCTTGCTCTCGGTCTGCGGGGCGGGCGTCGGGCTCGCGGTCGCGGCGGCGTTGCTCGCGCCCGAGTTAGTCTGTGATTCGGAACTCTCTGTCGTCTTCGACGGGGCGAGGGTCGGCGCGGGCGCGGGGCTGGTCGAACTCTCGTCTTCGCCGTCAGACTGCTCCGCGTCCTCGGGCGACTCGGCTGACTGCGTCGAGGCGGCGGGGGCGGGCGTGTTGACCGTCTCTTTCGTGCTCAACAGAGGGTACGCGACCGCGGCGCAGATGGCGACGACGGCGGCGGCAACGAGCAGCTTCGCCGTCGCGCCGAACGAACTCCGCTCGGGCTCCGCGTCGAAGTGCGCCGTGGCGTGGTTAGTGGCATAGGGGCGCGCGCCGATGCGCGCGGCGTCGAGCGTCGTCTCGCCGAAGTGGTACGAAAGGCCCGAGCCTTTCGCCCACGTCGCCGATTCGACGATGGTCGCCTCCGTGTCGATGCCTTGCGCGGAGGCCGTCTGCGCGACGGCGCTCGCGGCCTGGCGCAGCATCTCGCGCATCTCCGCTGCCGACTGCGGGCGGAGCGTGGCCTTCTGCGACATCGCGCGCCGGACGACGCGACTGACCGCGACGGGGACGTGCGGTCGTACGACGTGCGCGGGGCGCAAGGGGTCTGCCTCGTTGTTGACGACGGCCGCTGCGCGCGTCAAAGCGTCCTGCGGGGGCTCGCCCGTCAGCAGGTGATAGAGCGTCGCGCCGAGCGAGTAGATGTCGCTGCGGGCGTCGGTCCCGTTCCCCTGCACCTGTTCCAGCGGCGCGTAGGTCGGCGAGTAGCCGAGGACGCTGCCCGTCGCGGTCGCGCTCGCGGTCGAAGGGTTCCCCTTCGCCAGACCGAAGTCGAGCAGGACCATCCGTCCGCGCTCCGTGCGCTTGATGTTCTGCGGCTTGATGTCGCGGTGGACGACCGGCGGCTCCTGCGTGTGCAGGTATTCGAGCGCGTCGAGCAGTTCGTCGGCCCAGGTCAAAACGTCCGCCACGGGGAACCATCCGCCGCGCGACTTCAGAAGCTCACCAAGGTCCGAGCCCTCGATGTACTCCATGACGAGGAACTGCCCCTCCTCTTCGACAAAGTGGTCGCTGACGCGCGGCAGCGCCGCGTGGCGGAGGTGGTTGAGCAGGATGGCCTCGCGCTCGAAGGCGCGGCGCAACGCGGGGTCGTCAAAGAAGAAGGTCTGCTTGATGGCGACCGTGCTGTTGAAGCGCCCGTCCGTCGCGACGTAGACCGCGCCCATGCCGCCGCGCCCGAGTTGTCGGGTCACGCGGTAGCGGTTCTGAAGCAGGGTGCCGGGTTCGATCATGACTTGGGTTAAGACTCCTTCCGGGGCCGGCGGGCCGGTTTCGGTTGAACGGGGCGTGAGGGTTGGAATTGATAACCAGGGGGCCGCGTCGGAAGGCGGCCCGCACTTCCACCTTAGCGGATTGGGCGACGCTTAATCAACAGTTATTTTGTCGCGCGGCTCAGCCGGCGCGCTCGTTGATCCAGACAGGTTTGGCGTTGCAGCCCGAGCCGTCGCTGCGCCAGCGCGGGCAGGACCAGAAGTAGCTGCCGGCGGAGGTGGGGCCGCGCTTGAGCATGGGCGTTTTGCAGACGAGGCAGGGCGGACCGGCTTCGGGCTCGGGGCGGGGCTCTTCGAGCGCGCCCTTCTCGTCGAACCAGCGCGCGCCACGGCAGTCCGGGAAGCGCAGACAGGAGAGGAAGGCGCGCTTGCCCTTCTCCTTCGGCAGGCGCAGGCGCATCGCGCCGCCGCAGGTCTGGCAGGAGGTCTGGAGCAGGGCCTTGCGCTGCTTCGCGTTCTTCGGCGCGTCGCTCAGGTAGCCGCACGCCTCGCGCCCCGTGGAGCACGCGAGGAACTTCCCCGAAGCGCCCTCGCGCTCTATCAGGAAACCTTCGCGCGACTCCTTCTTACACTTCGGGCAGTCGGGCGCGCCTTCGGGACGCGGGAACTGTCGCACGTTAGCCGAGCCCACGGCGGGACGCTCGACCTCCGAGCCCGCGATCTGCGCGACCAGTTCCGAGACCATCGCGCGCACCTCGACCATGAAGGAGTCCAACTCATACTCGCGCCGCGCCATGCGCGAGAGCTTCTGCTCCCAACGTCCCGTCAGTTCCGCCGACTTCAGCAACGGCGACGGCAGCATCTTGATGAGGGCCGCGCCCTTCGCCGTCGCGACCAGCGACTTCTTCTCGCGCGTGACGTACTCGCGCTTCAACAACGTCTCGATGATGGAGGCGCGCGTGGCGGGAGTCCCGAGCCCCGCCTCCTTCATCGCCAGGCGCAGTTCGTCGTCTTCGACCTTCTTCCCCGCCGTCTCCATCGCGCCCAGCAGGCTCGACTCGGAGTAGCGCGGCGGCGCCTTCGTCTGCTTCGCCTGCGCCTCCGCGTTCAAGACCTCGGCCGGGTCTTTCGCCTTGAGCGGCGGAAGCTCCGCCGACTCCTCTTCATCATCCTCGCCGGACTTCTTCGAGCCCTCCTCCGAAGCCTTCGCGCCGCCGCGACCGGGCGGCTCGACCTCGCGCCAGCCGGCCTTCAGGACGACCGTGCCGCGCGTGATGAAACGTTCGCCCTCGGCCTCCGTGACGACCGTCGTGCGCTCAATCTCCGCGTCCGGGAAGAAGGCCGCGAGGAAGCGGCGCGCGACCAAATCATAGATGCGCTTCTCGTCGGGCGAGAGGGCGTCGGGCTTTATCTGCTGCTTGGTGGGGATGACGGCGTGGTGGTCCGTGACCTTCTTGTCGTCAACGTGGCGGCTCGTCAGTTTCGGCCTCCCGCCCGCGAGAATCTTCTCGATGAAGGGGACGTAAGGGCCGACCGACGCGGCGCGCACGTGCGCCTCTATCTCTTCGGCCACGGCCTTCGAGAGATGGCGCGAGGAGGTGCGCGGATAAGTGAGGAACTTCTTCTCGTACAAACTCTGCGCGATTTCCAACGTCTTCGCCGCCGTGAAAGCGTAGCGGACGTTGGCCGCGCGTTGTAGCGAAGTCAGGTCGTGCAGCAGCGGCGGCTTCTCGCGCGCGGCCTTCTTCTCGACGGACTGGACCGCGCCGTGCTTCCCTTTAACTTTAGCGACGACCGCTTCGGCGTCTTCCCTTTTATCAAAACGGCTGCCGTCCTTGCCGAACCAGCGCCCGCGATACTCGCCGCCGGGCGCGCGGAAATCCGCGACGACCTCGAAGTAGTCGGTTGGGACGAACTCCGCGATCTCTTTGTCTCGCTCAACAATCAAGGCGAGCGTCGGCGTCTGGACGCGCCCGAGCGAGAAGACGCCGTCGTGCCCCGCGCGGCGCGCGCGAACGGTCTGCGCGCGCGTGGCGTTGATGCCGACGAGCCAGTCGGCGCGCTGCCGCGCGTGCGCCGAATCGCGGAGGCCCTTGTACTGCTCGGCCGGCTTCAGGTTGCGGAAGCCCTCCTGAATCGCCTCGCGCGTGAGCGACGAAATCCACAAACGTTCGACCGGCTTGCGGCAGCCCGCGAGTTTGTAGACGAGGTCGAAAATCAACTCGCCCTCGCGCCCCGCGTCGGCCGCGTTGACGATGGTCGTCACGTCCTCGCGCCCGAGTAGCGCGCGGATGACGTTGAACTGGTCGTGCGTTCGTTCGGAGGGGTGATACTTGAACTCGTCGGGCAGGATGGGCAGGTCTTCGACGCGCCAACGCTCATATCGCCGGTCGTACGCCTGCGGGTCGTCTAGCTCGACGAGATGCCCGACGCACCAGGTCACGATGTCTGACTCGCCCGAGATGAAGCCCTCGCCCCGCCGCGCGGCCCCCAAAGCCGCCGCCACGTCCCGCCCCATCGAAGGCTTCTCTGTGACGATGAGTCGCACGACTACTGGTCCACGTAGTCCTGACTGTTCGAGTAGTAGACCTGCAAGTCCTTCTCGCCGTTGATGAGCCAGCGACCGCCGGCGCGGATGAGGGTGAGTTGCTGGCGGACGGAGCCGGTGGAGTTCTTGTCGGGCGAGTCAAAGTCCCACGTCTTGTCGAAGGCGGCCGTGGCGCGCAGGCCCGTCGCGTCGGGCGTGACCTCGACGTTGTCGATGATCACGTCCATCTTGTCGTAGCGCGTGAAGGCGTTGTTGCGGTCGTTGCGCACCTGTGAGGCGCCGACGTTCTGCCGCCGGTAGTAAGTCTCCAGCATGTCGGCGTAGTACCGCATGTGGTCGTCGAGCTTGCGCGCGCGCGTGGACTCGGCCCAGTCGTTGATCGCGTCTTCGACCTCCTTCTTCACGCGCCCGGCGTCGGCGCGGGGCGTCGCGCCGTTGTTGTCCTCGAACGCCTTGAGCAGGTCAACGTTGGCGCGGTCGTTCGTCGTGAGCTGGTCTTCGTTGTACTTAGCGTCCGGCTTGTACCACGAGCGCGACTGAAAGTAGAGACGGAGGTCGTTGTCCGTGAAGGTACGGCCGTGACGCGCGTAGACCGTGTTGCGCAGCCGGCCCAGGTAAGCGGCCGGCACGCCCGAGAGGTCGGCGGGCGAGAGCAGAGAGCCGCCGATAATCTTCACTTCCATGACCTGCACGGACTCCGGCAGAGGCGTCGGCGTCGGGCTCACGTTGGCGTTCGCGTTGGCGCGCGCGGGCGTCGGCGTCGGCCGCGCGTTGACGTTCGCCGTGCCCCTTTCGCGCTGCATGTAGAGGAAGACGCCCAACGCACCGAGCCCGGCCATACCAACGAGCAGCACGACGAGCAGGCCGACCACGTAACCTTTGCGCGAAGGTCTCGGCGGAGGGGCGGCGTGCGGTCGCGGCGGATGTTGAGTCGGCTGCGCGGGCAGCGGCCGAGAGGTGCGGGCGGGGTCGTGGACGACCGTCACTTCATCGTGCGCGGAGTCGTGCGTCGTCGTTGACGAGCGCGGGCTCGTCCGCGGCTGGTTCGACGGCGTGACGGGAACGGGGTTCGTCGTCGCGGGAAAGAAGGGCTCGGCCGAAGGCTTCGTGGCGGCCGTCGCGGCCGTCTCGGGCGGAGGCGCCGTGAGCGCCGACTGTATCTCGCGCGCGAACTCGGAGGCGTCGCGCTGCCGCTCGTTCGGGTCTTTCGAGAGCGCGCGCAGGACGGCCGCGCGCAGCGCCGAGGGGACGGGCAGCTCCGCCGGCAGCGGCGGCGGCGGCTCGCCGACGTGCTTGAAGATGAGGCTCGTGATGTTCGACGCGGTGAAGGGCGGCGCGCCCGCCAGCATCTCGTGGAGCATCGCGCCGAGTGAATAAACGTCGGCGCGCGAGTCGAGCGGCTCGCCCTTGCACTGCTCGGGCGACATGTAGAAGAGCGTGCCGACCATCATGCCGGCCTCGGTGAGCGTCGAGCCTTCGGCCGCGAGGTCGCGCAGCTTGGCGATGCCGAAATCGACGACCTTGACGCTCTCGGCGGGTCGGTCTTCGTCGGCCGGCGTGACGATGATGTTGTCGGGCTTGATGTCGCGGTGGACGATGCCGCGCCTGTGCGCCGCGCCGACGCCCGCGCACACGTCGCGCATCAGCGAGACGGCGCGCGCCGGTTCGAGACGGCCGTCGCGCCGGAGGATGTCGCGGAGCGACTCGCCGCGCACCAACTCCATAACGATGTAGGCGAAGCCGCCGGGGCCGCGCGCCTCGCCGTAGTCGTGGATGGTGACGACGTTCGGGTGGTGAAGCTGCGCGGCGGCGCGCGCCTCGCGGCGGAAACGCTCGACCAGTTTCTCGTCGTTGGTGAGGCGCTGATGCAGAACCTTGATGGCGACCTCGTCGCCGATGTGGATGCGGCGCGCGCGGTAGACCGCGCCCATCCCGCCCGAGCCGAGCGGCGAGACGATTTCGTACTTGGCGTCGAGCACGCGCCCCACCAGCGAGTCGCCCGTCTCGAAGGTCTCCGCCCTCGGCGCGCCCCCGCCCGTCTCGACCGTGGACAGGGACGCGGGCGTCCCCTCGCCCCCCATGGCGACGGTGCGCGCCCCGCAGTTCGTGCAGAACTGCGCCCCCTCGCGCAAAGGCTGTTGACAGTTCGGACAGGTCATCGGAACTATGAACTCGGAACGCTGAACGATGAACTGTAAGACCGATGCCTTCAGTTCATCGTTCAGCGTTCATACTTCTGCGTTTTCTTGTCCCGTCACGCGGGACTCAAGTAAGCCTTATCAACCTTCGACGGCGTCGAGCACGCTCGTCGCCTTCTTCTCGTAGGCCGCGATGGCGGCCGCGTTCTGGCGCTCGACTTCGGTGAGCGCCGCGTCCGAGTACTTCGGGTTGGGCTTGTACCAGGGGAAACTCTTGAAGTAGCCCTGGAGCCACTTGTCCTTGAAGACCTTGCCGTGGCGCGCGTAAATCTCGTTGCGGAGTTTGCGCGCGTCTTCGAGGAACATGCCTTCGAAGAGTGATTCCGTGACCCGCGTCGTGCTCAGGCTCTCCTTGAGCTTGTTCTCGTAGGCGACGATGGTCTGGATGTTCTTCTGCTCGGTCTCGGAAAGCTCCGGCTCCTTGTTATCCTCGCGCGCCTCGTACCACGGCTGGCTCCAGAAGTACTGCGAGAGCCACTCGGTTTTGAACTGACGGCCGCGCCGCGCGTAGACTTCGTTGCGGAGCAGGCGCAGCTCGTGGAGGCTCAGGCCCTTGAGCATCTCGGCGGTGACGAGGCGTTTCTCGAAGTGCTCCATGTCGCCGGGCGAGATGGCGGCCTTGCGCTGCTTGCGCTGCGCCTCGTCGATGGCGGCGAGGTTCTTGCGCTCGACGGCCGTGAGCTGGCGCGCGTCGTAGGACGGGTCGGCCTTGTACCAGTACCGCTCCTCGAAGTAGTTCTGGAGCCACGGGTCGTCCTCGAAACGTTTGCCGCGAACGGCCTCGACCTCGGCGCGGAGGACCTGCCACTCGGCGGCGGAGTGCAGGCCGAGCTTCTCGTCGGTCATCTCCTTCGTCTGCCACCAGCGCAGGTCGCCGGGCTCGATCTGGTCGTGCTGCGCGGCCTCAAGCTCGCGGATCAGGTCGAGGTTCTCGCGCTCGTTCTCGTTGAGCATCGAGTTGCTGAAGTTGGGGTTCGGCTTGTACCACGCCTGCTCCTTCAGATAGCCCTGTATGTCGCGGTCCTTGAAAATGCGACCGTGGCGCCCGAAGACGACGCCGCGCAGGAGTTTCAGGCTCCAGAGGTCTATGTCCTTCAACTGCTCGCGCGTCATCTTCTGCTTCGCGTAGTCGAAGGCTTCGAGCTTCTTGAAGGCGTCGTCCTGCGCCGGGCAGACGGCCGCCAGGAGCAGGACGAAGGCCAGCGCGGCCGCCATCCGTCTTAGTTTATCCGGGAGTTTCATCATATGGGGGAACGCTCCTTGTGTGCGTCCTGTCGGGTTGTTTGACTGGCGTCAGTTCTTCTTTACTTCTTCTTTTCGGACGAAACATCTTTGACGGGGGCGACGAAGCGCGCGACGCCGTCGGCAATCGACTCGGCCAGCCGCCGCTGCCCGTCCTCTGCCTTGATGAACTCGGCGTCGGCCGGGTCCGAGAGCACGACCATCTCAATCGTCACGACCGGCACCTCCGAGTAGATGGAACCGGTCAACGCGCCGCCCTGGTCGCGCCCGACCTTCGTCTGGTAGTCGGTGCGGACGCCGTTGTCTTCGAGCGCGCCGCGCAGCCCCTCGGCCAGTCCCGCGTGGATGGCCTCGGCGGCGCGGCGGCTCTCCTCTATAACGTCGCGGCCCGGTCCGGTCGTTCCGTCCTTGGCTTTGCCGGGGCGGTCGGGGTAGTAGACGGCGAAGCCGCGCTCGGCGCTCGCGTCGCAGTGGAGGCGAATCATCAGGGCGGCGCGGGCGCGGTTGGCGACGAGCGCGCGGTCCCTGTTCCTGACCAGTTCCTCCTCCGAAGACTTCGTCATGACGACCGCGTAGCCGCGCGCCTCCAAAGCCGCGCGCAGCTTCGTGGCGACGACCCAGTTGGCGTGCGTCTCGTTCGTCCCGTTCTGCACGTTCCGGCCGCTGGCGACCTCGGACGGGTGGCCCGGGTCGATGCAGACGATGGTGCGGCCCGACTCTTGGCCGTCCGCCCGAGGGGGCTCGGCCGCCTTCGAGACCTTCGACGCAGGTCTAGCGGGCGCGGGAGTCCTTTTACTACCCTTCCTGACCTGCGCCGCGGCGACGCCGAGAACGAGTGCGACGAGCAGTGCGAGTGGAGCGAGGAGTCTCATCGGGATTCAGGACTAACGGGCGCTGTTCACGGGCGTGATTTGATGATAAAAAAGCGTTCGAGTTAAGGCGCCAATGTCACCGCGACGTACGGCCGCCTTCGGCGCCCGGGCATTATTCGACTCGGCCGGACACGTTGTCAAACAACACCCCTTCGGGCCTCGACCGCGCATGACCGCGAGAACCCTCGACCGACTCTCCATCCGAAGCCGCCCGCCGGGTCTGCCGCTGATGCGGCAGTGGTGGGGCAAGCTCCTCTTCATGCACTGGCCGGTGCCGGTGAGCGCGCTGCGGCCGCTCGTCCCGCCACAGCTCTCCATCGACACATACGACGGACAGGCGTGGATCGGCGTCGTCCCTTTTCGCATGTGGGGCGTGCGCGCGTCGTTCGCGCCGCCGGTGCCGGGCCTCAACGATTTCCTTGAACTGAACGTGCGTACCTACGTCCATCACCGGGGCGTGCCCGGCGTCTGGTTCCACTCGCTCGACATCGACAGCGCCGTCGCGACGTGGGGCGCGCGCCGCTTCTTCTACCTCCCCTACCACCAGGCCGAGATGAGCCAGAGCCAGCAGGGCGGCACCATCGACTACGCCTCTTCCCGCATTCAGAAGAACGCGCCGCCGGCCTCGTTCCGCGCCGCGTGGACGGTGGGCGAGAGGCTCGCAACGTCCGAGCCGGACTCGCTCGAATTCTTCCTCACGGAGCGCTACTGCCTCTACTCCGTTGACGACGAGCAGCTCTACCGCTGTCGCATCCACCACGCGCCCTGGCCCCTGCGCGCGGCCGAGGTCGGCGACTTCGACTCCACCATGCTCGAAGCCCTCGGCCTCAACACGCCGCCGACCGCCCCGCTCCTCCACTACGCCGAAGAGCTCAAGGTGGACATCTGGCCCCTGCTCCGCGTCGAACAGGACACACGCGACCACGTCTTCGAGCCCGCCGGAGCTTCGGAGCCCGTCGGCTAACTAAGAACGATGAAGCAGGAACGCTGAACGATGAACTGAAGACCTTGGCTTTACAGTTCATCGTTCAGCGTTCCTATTTCATCGTTCTATTTCAGCGGGTCGCGTGTGCGAGGCGGCGGTGACTTCATTTCGTCGATGTCGAGGACGGTGCGGAGGCGGCCGTCGAGGAGGTAGAGGCGCTGCGTCTCTTCGAGGTTGAAGGGGCGCGCGCCGCGTCGGCCGAAGACAGCGAGTTGGTTGCCGCTCTCGTCGGCGGCGCGGTCGCGGTCGAGCCCCTTGGAGACGGCGACGGCCGGCCCCTTCGTCTTGAAGGTCGCGACGAGGCGCGGCTCGGGCGCGGGGCTGAAGCCGCCGTAGGTCGGCATCGTCTCGGGCGAGGTCAGTTGCAGCACGCGCAGTCCGTTCTTGCCGTCGGCGACGTATGCGAAGAGGCTCGCGTTCGTCATCGCCACCTTCACCTGATGCACGTCGTTCAGTTGGCCTTCCGCGTCGAACTTCATGTGGAGACGCGGCGCCTCTGGGCGCGTCACGTCCACGATGGCGACGCCTTCGGGGCCGTCCGCGACGTATGCATACGTGCGCGCGACGTACACGTCGTGCGCGTGTTTGAGCGGGACGAGCGCGCCGCCGACGACCTCCGCGCGCGGGAGCGACTTGCAGGGCGCGGCGACGGGGCCGCGACAAGGGTCGGGCGGAACGAGCGTCAGGTCGATGACCTTCAGACCCTCGTCGTCCACGACGAAGCCGTAGCGGAACTGGACCGAGATGGCGTGTGGCTGCCGGAGCAACGGCGCGCCGATGGCCTTGACGACGCGCGGCTCCAGGGGGTTGTCGATGTCGATGATGACGAGGCCGCTCGCGGTCGTCACGTAGGCGAACGTGCCCGCGATGGTGATGTTGTTCGCGTCCGTCAGCACGCCGCCGGGGTTGAAGTGGTCTTCCTGCCGTCCTTCAACCGTGAGCGTCGCGCGCTTCAGATAGTTGTTGAGCGGGTCGCCGTCCAAGAGCGTCGCGGCGTTGACGAGTATCAAACCCTCCTCGCGGTCAACGACATACAAGTACGCGTACAGAGGGTGAATCGGCTGCTCCTCGTTGACGAGCGGCGCGGGCTTCCCTTCGCGCTCCTTCGGAGGAAGCTTCTGCCACGCGTCCCACATCGTCTTCGCCTCCGCCGGTGAGACCGTGCGGCCGTCGGCCGTCAGGCGCCAGCGCGCGGGGTCAACGCCCAGGGTCGTCGGCGAGGCGACGGCCGTCGCGTACTTCGTATCGACCCAGAACTTCTGTCCGAAGCGCGAGACGGGCGCGGTCGTGATGCGCTCGGAGAAACCCTTGTGGTCGATCTGCGCCACGTCGTAGACGCGCAAGCCCCCCTCGCCCGCCGCGACGTAGGCGTACTCGCCGCGCAACTGGACGCCGAGCACTTCGGGGTTGCCCTTGTGCTCATAGAAGGTCTTCAACTCTCGGCCGTCGCCAACGAACTTCTTGAAGTCGTCGGGGTACGCGGCCTCGTGCAAAGTGCTGCCGTAGACGGCCTGCGGCTCGTCGCGCTCCGTGACGGCGACGACTTCGAGCGAGTGCTCGGCGGCGACGTAGACGTAGCGCCCCATGAAGTTGACGAAGTTCGTCCCCTGCATCAGCAGTTGCGCCATCCACGCGTTGTTGTCGCCGCGCTTCGAGACGTGGCAGTCGGCGCAGGTCTTCGTCTCGTTGGTGCGGACGGTGTGCGGGACGTGCGTGGCGAACGACTGGCCGGAAAAACCTTCGGCCGAGATGGTCTGCTGCTGCGAGTAAATCCACTCGCGGTTCTGGTTCTGCGAGCTGACGAGGATGGCCGAGCGCGAGGCGGCGGGCGCGACGCGGTTGCCCGTCACCGTGCCGTCGCGGCCGAGCATGAACACGTCGTCTCTTAAGACTTGAAAGTTGTAGGTCGTGTAGTTGCGCGAGGTCTCGCCCTCGAAGTGGCGGTTGGGCATCTTGGCGTTCGCGCGCATCGAGAGGTGACAGCCAAAGCAGCTCGTCATCCACGAAGAGTGGCAGGTGTAACACGACATCTGCGCGTTCTTGTGCGCGAGCTTCGACTCGTCGGCGGGCACGTCGCCCCAGACCTCCTGTTTGTTCTCGTCGATGCGGACGGTCTTGGCGTAGGCCGAGCGCCAGTTGTAGTCGGCCTCGTGCCCCTTCGTCTGCGTCACGGTGTAGGCCGTCTGCTTGACGCGCCACCAGCGCCCCTGCTCGACCATCGAGTTCTGCACGATGTCGCCCGCGTGGAGACGGACGGGTTTGCCCGTCGAGTCGGGGCGGTCGCGGTCGCTGCTGATGCGCTCGAAGACGGGGATGGCGACTTGCCGTCCGCCGCTCGTGCGCGTAAAGGGCGTCTTGATGTCGCGCAGGAAGTTGCGACCCTGACCCTTCACATAGTTGCCGTCCTTCGTGCTCTGGCCTTCAGCCGGGTCCGTCAGGTTGAAGCCGGCGGCGGGGCCGGAGGCGGTGAGCTTGGCGGGCTCCTTGACGGTGCCGTGGCAGTCGATGCAGTCGATCTCGACGGCCGCGCGCGGCTCGTTGTAGAGGACGCCGTTGCCGTGCGCGTCCTGCCGGAAGTGGCAATCGACGCAGTGCATCCCCTTCTCAAGATGTATGTCTTTCAGGTGGACCGGCACGCCAGCGGGCGGCGGCGTGGTCTTGTCGCTTGAGTCGTCGCGATAAGAGACCGCTTGTTTGAGCTTCGAGGGCGTCACGTCCTTCACGCGCTCGTCGTTCGAGTCGAGCATGTGCCCTTCGCGGTCGCGCTTGAAGACGGCGCGGAAGAGCCAGCCGTGCCCGTGGAAGTCCGCGAACTGCGTGCGCGCCATGCGCGAGTTGACCTCGTCCGTGCCGGTCTTCTGTAAGAACTCGGGGTCGGACCAGTTGCCGCGCACAGAGGAGCCTTCGGGGTTGCGGTCTAACTTCTTGTACTCCTCTTCCGCCGACATTGAACGCTGCTTGGACGGGTACATGCCGGCGGCGCGCGCGTCCGTCTCGTTGTCCCACCAGAGCACGCCGAGATAGGTCGCGACCATGTTGTTGCCGGGGTGCATGTGGCAGGTCATGCACTGCGAGGTCGGGATGCGGTTGGTGAACTGGTGCTTGACGGGGTGGCCGGGCTCGTCCTTCCTGTCCTTCAACTGCTCGTCTTCGGTCGCGGTCGTGCCGCGATTCCCATACTTCGCCCAGTCGGGGCTCGAATGGACGAGCGAGCGGTCGTTGGCGTAGACGACGTGGCAGGCCGTGCAGCCCGACGAGCGGTAGTCGCCGGGGTGGTCGTTCGTGCCGAGGAAGTTGAGCGTCGGGTCTAAGAGACGCGTCTTCTGCAAACCGAGGTAGACGGGGTCGGTGCGGTTGAGCGTGCCGAGACCGCGCGGGCTCAATCCCTTGTCGGGTCGGCCGGGGTCGCTCTCGCGCTCGGGGAGTCCGACTTCGGAGCGCCCGCGCCCGCCGCGCTCGAAGACGCGGAGGATGTTGCCCGGCTGCGAAATCTCCCAACGCGGTAGAGGGTCGAGGTAAGAGAGCGCGCCCATCCACGTGCGCGTCGCGGGCGAAGGCTGCGGGAGTTGAATCATGCGCTCGGGCGCGCCCGCCTCGGGGCTGTAGCTCTCGCCGAAGCGCGTGTCTTTCAGAGGATAGCCGCCGTTGTTGTAGAGCGCCGCGCCCCAGAGCATCGCGCCGTGTCGCATCATGCTATTGCGCGCGGCCGCGACCTGTGCCGAGTGGCAGCCCGTCGAAGAGCAGGTCAACTCCGCGACGCGGAAGTCGCCGGGGTTGACGAAGCGGACGAACTCGCGGCTCTCCGCCGCGAGCAGTGCGTTGGTGCGCTCCGGGTTGGCGCTCGAATACCTGCCATCCTTCCCCGCCCAACGCTCCGGGTAACGCGGCGCGACGTGCGCGGCGCGCATCGCCTTATCGAACTCGGCGTCGCCGCGTTTGCGCGAAGCATCATCCAGTTTCGGAAACGGGTTGCCGCCGTGGCAGGCGGTGCAGGTCAGGCTCATCCGGTCGGTGCCGTCGTCGTTGAGCTTGCCGCTGCGCGTGTTGTGCATCGGCTCGCTGCCCGCGTGACAACTGAGGCAGCCCTCGACCTTTGGCGCTTGGGCCTGACTTGGAGTTGGCGCGGGAGTCGGAGTCGCCTGCGCGGGAGTCTGCGTCCCAACTCTCGCGGACGAGCGCACGCCGCCCGACGTGATGAGGCCGAGCGCGACGAGGGTCGCGAGCACGAGAATGACCTTGAACCTTTCGACCGAGCTGAGTCGGCGCATGCGTTCCTCGTTGTCCCTCGTCTTCAGAAGTTGAAGCGGAGCGTGCCGAAGAGCGCGTAGAGCGGCTTCGACGGGTTGATGACCGTGTCGTCGGGCGTGCAGAAGCTGCCGACGTTGGGCGGGCAGTTGCGCGACTCGTCGGTGTAGATGTCGCGGAAGCCACGGCCGGGCTTGAGCATCGACGCGCCGAAGTTGAGCGTGACGTTGTTGATGAGCCTCGGCCGGTACGCGACGCCGACGCTGAAGTCCTGCCCGATGTCGTGGCGGATGCGGTTCTGGAAGAGCAGGTATTCGAGCGGCTCGGTGCGATGGAAGCGCAGGTGATTGAAGTTGAAGATGGCCTTGATGCGCTGCGTCAGCTCGATGTCGTACCCGAGGTTGCCGATGAGGATGCCCGGGTTGACGTGGTTCGCCTGCCCCTGCGACTTGCTGCTGCGCAGCGACGGCAAAAGGCTCAAAGGCTGCACCAGCCCGACGGCCGTCCCGACGAGCGGGATGCCGACGCGGTTCCAGAAAGAGAACTGCCCGCCGACGAAGTTCGGGTCATCAAGTATCGCGTCGAAGCCGTTCGCCTTATCGTCGGTCGGGTTCTTGTCGCCCGAGGCGAAGAAGACCGACGCGCGGAAACGCTGGTAGTCGTAATCAATCGACGCCTCGGCCGCGGCCATGTGCGCCTTGACGCGCGTCTTCTTCCCCGCGATGGGGTTGCGCGAATCGGTGCCGAGCGCGAAGTAGTATGAGTTTGAAAGGTTGATGCGCCCGACGTGCCCGTCGCCCGAAAGACCGAAGTAGCCGACCCTCACCGCGTGCGGCCGCGCGTCGCCGACGACCGCCGGGCGGACCTTGAAGCCGTTGCGGTCGTACTCGATGCCCGCGCGGTCGTCGTTGAAATGAAAACTCGCCTGCGCCGTGTAGCCCTTGGCGAGAAAGTCCTGCTTGAAGAGGTTGGCGACGTAGACGTTCTGCCGCCGCCGGTCGAAGCGATTGAGACCGCTGTTGGTGTCCTTCTCCAACTGCGCGAAGTAGGCGAGGTTGAACTGGTACTTGTTGTTCTTGAAGGCGCCGAAGACGCGCGCGCCGAGGTTGTTGTCGGTGTAGATGAAGCCGCGAAAGTCCGAGACGAACGGCTGGATGCCGACGCGCACCGAGACCGCGTCGTAGTTCGCGTTCACGTCTTCGAGCTTCACCTCGGCGAAGGCTTCCTCGAACGAGAAGTGCCAGTCGGTGCGGGTCGTGCCGCGCCGGGGGTCGATGTTCAAGACGCCCTGCTCGCGCGCGCGGACGTAGTTCGGGACGCTGAAGGTGGGCGAGAACTTGAGCGCCCATTGTCGCGGCTTGAAGGTCGTGTCGCCGCTGAACATCTCGAACGAGAACTGAACGACCTGGTTGAAGGCGAGCACCTCGGGTTTGCCGAAGGGCTCGGCTGAGCCCGGCCGCGCGCTCGACGGGTTCGAGGGGATGGGCGTGCGTTGCTGCTGCACGGCCGTGAAGCTCGTCCCCGAAAGAACCATGAAGACGTGCTGCCCGAAGATCGGGTAGTCGCCTTTGAAGATGGACTGGTCGTAAGGGTTGAGCGCGCCGCCACGGCGGAAGGGGATGTCGCGCCCGCGCGAGACGTTGCCGTAACGCTCGTACTCCGGGAAGTCTATGCGCCAGCGGTCGCGGACGGACACGCGGTCGGGCGCGGTCGTTGCTTCGGTCTCGACGCCGGACGGACCCGCGTAGCCGGTCGGGTCGCCGTCGTCGCCCTTGCCCGTGGGCGGCACCGTCGGCGCGGGCGTGCCCTCCTTCGATGCGAGGACGATGTCGAGCGTCGTGTCGCGGCCGGGCTCGACGCCTATGTTCTCGACCGCGTCGCCGCGCGCGATGGCGAAGGGGCCGTACTTGACCTTGCTGTCGAAGATTGCTTTGAACGGCGCCTCGACGCGCACGCGGTAGGCGCCCGCCGGGAGTTGCAGCGAGTAAGTCCCGCCCGCCTTCGTCCGCGCGCGGTAGGGGCGCGCACTGACCTGATTGACGGCGACGACCGTGACGCCCTCGACGCCCTTCGGCATCGTGCCGGGCGAGTCGAGGACGCGGCCCGTCAGGCGCCCGCGCTCCCGCGCGAAGGCCGTGGGCGCGCAGAGCAGCACGGCGGCGCACGCGGTCAACAGAATTCGGGGGAAGAAGGGAGTCATCTTTGCGTCTGTATCGAAAGAAACGAGGGGCGGCTTTCTTTTAGCACGGCCGCGCGCGGGCGACAATAGAATTTATCCGACTGGCCTCGCGACGCGCGTCCTGAAGCAAAAGTATCTTGACTCGGAGACGCGAGGTGATACATTGTCGGCCACGCGGCTGTCAGGCGCGTGCCTTCAACTCCGGACGATGAAAGTTTCCAACACTTCAAGCGCGAAACGTGCGTTGCTGATTGCCTGCGTCGCACTCGTCTGCGTCGCGGCGCTCTCGGCGCCCGCGCGGCGCGGCGCGGCGCAGGCGTTGAGCCCCGTGCTCGTCAGTCAGGCCGGCTCGACGCGCGCCGTCGCGCTCGAAGCGGTGACGCGCGTGCCCGAGCCCTTCGCGCCAACCGCGCCCGTCCGCTTCGGCGACGACGAGCGCACGCGTCTCGTACTCTTCGCGATGAACCTGCACCTCGCGCCGGGCGAAGACGCTTCCGTCCTGACGGCCGACGCCGAGACGGCCGCGCGTCAGACCTACGCGCTCGCGGTCGAGCACGTCGGCCCCGTGCCCGGTCAGGAATGGATGACGGCGGTCGTCGTCCGTCTCAACGACAATCTCGCGGCGGACACGGGCGACGTGCTCGTGCGCATCAACTACCGAGGCGCCGCGAGCAACCGCGTGCGCGTCGGGCTCGGCCACGTCGGCGGCGGCCCGCCCGACGACCCCGGCTCGGTGCCGACGCCCGCCGTCCCCGCGCCGACCCCGACGCCCAACAACAACCCCGTCACCGCCGGCAACATCACGAGCGCGGAGGTGCAGACCGTCATCGCGCAGGCCGTCTCGGCGGCCGCGTCGCTGAACCGCCCCGTGACCGTCGCCGTCACCGACCGCGAGGGGAACGTGCTCGGCGCCTTCCGCATGACGGGCGCGCCGACGACGACGCGCATCAGCGGCGGAGGTCGCAGCGGTCAGGGCTTGGAAGGGCTCGACGTGCCTTCAAACCTTGCCGCCGTGTCGAAGGCGGGCACGGCCAGCGTCTTCAGCACGCAGGGCAACGCCTTCACGACGCGCACGGCGAGCTTCATCATTCAGGAGCACTTCCCGCCCGCCACACAGTTCCAACCGTCGGGGCCGCTCTTCGGCGTGCAGTTCTCGCAACTGCCTTGCAGCGACATCAAGAAGCCCGCGCTCCCGCTCGGCCTGTCGGCCGACCCCGGCAGCGCGCCGCTCTACAAGAACGGCGTCTCGGTCGGCGGCGTCGGGATTGAAGGCGACGGCCTCTACACCTTGGACAAAGACCCGACCGACTTCGACAAGCCTTTCGAGGAACTGATCGCCGTCGCGGCGCAGCGCGGCTTTCAACCGCCCGACCTCATCCGAGGCGACAACATCATCGCGGGCGGCGTCCGCCTCGCATATCTGAACGTGACCGACGCGGACGCGCCGCGCCCCGCGACGACGCCCTTCGACTCTCTTTCGGGGACGCTCCTCTCGCCCATCAACGCCGCGCAACCCTCCGAGTTCGTTCCGGCGACGACGGGCGGCGTGAGCGGCGCGGCCGACACGCGCTTCTTCCCCTTCGTCGGCAGCACGTCTGGGTCTTCGAACGCGCTGACGAGTTCGGACGTGCAGCGCATCATCAACCAGGCGGCGCAGCAGGCAGACATCACGCGCGCCGCGATACGTCAGCCGCTTGGAAGCGCCGCGCGCGTCTCAATCGCCGTCGTCGATGTTGACGGGACCGTCCTCGGCATCTTCCGCACGACCGACGCGCCGGTCTTCGGCTTCGACGTGTCGGTGCAGAAGGCGCGCACCGCGGCCTTCTTCTCGAACCGCAACGCGGCGTCGCTCTTGCGCACGGCGGGCTTCGGCGGTTACGTTGACCGCGCGGCGGCCGACGGCATCAGGCTCGACGGCGCAATCGCCTTCTCCGACCGCGCGCAGGGGGCGATCTCGCGACCCTTCTACCCGGACGGCCTGAACCCGAACCCGGCCGGCCCCTTCAGCCGCGAGATAAACGAGTGGAGCGTCTTCAACGACGGCCTTCAACTCGACCTCATCAGCACGAACCTGCTCGCGGCCATCGGCAACGCCGACGTGCGCTGCTCCTCGATACCCAACATCCCGAACGGCATCCAAATCTTCCCCGGCAGCGTGCCGCTCTACAAGAACGGCGAGTTGGTCGGCGCCATCGGCATCAGCGGCGACGGCGTGGACCAGGACGACCTCATCGCGGCGGCCGGCGCCAACGGCTTCGAGCCGCCCGCCGCCATCCGCGCCGACCAAATCATCGTCCGCGGCACACGCCTCCCGTTCCTCAAGTTCCCGCGCAGCCCGAACCTTTAACCCGCTAGACTTTTCAACCCTCATCTTTTAATCTCAATCGTTCGTCAGACGCGCGCGAAAGTGGCGGAATTGGCAGACGCACCAGACTTAGGATCTGGCGCCGCAAGGCGTGGGGGTTCGAGTCCCCCCTTTCGCATTGGGATTCATTAAAAGTGAGATCAATTAAGGAAGGACGCCCGCGCTCTCAGGTGCCTTTGCAGCCGAAGAGAGTCGGCGGGATTGGTGTTTATGAAGACTGAAATCAGCGAAGTCTCCCAGACGCGCAAGGAGATCAAGATCGAGATCGAGGCGGCGGACGTGCGGGCGGAGTTCGAGCGCGTGTCGCAAGAGTACGCGCGCGCCGTGACGGTGCCCGGCTTCCGCAAGGGGCACGCGCCCGTCGCGGTCGTGCGCACGCGTTATAAGAAGGACATCCAGGGCGACGTGCTCAAGCGGCTCGTGCCCGAGGCCGTCGAGCAGGCCATCGAGGAGAGCGGCCTTCAGGTCATCGGCCAGCCCGACGTGCACCTCGACAACGAGAACCTCGACAAGCTCGGTCAGGAGTCCATCACGCTCCACGCGCACGTCGAGGTCATGCCCGAGTTAGCGTTGGGCGAGTACAAAGGCATCGAGGCCGCGCGCCGCACGCGCCCCGTCAACGACGAGGAGATCGAGCGCGTCATCGAGAACCTGCGCGAAGCCTCGGCCGCGCTCCAACCCGTCGAAGACCGCCCCGCGCGGGACGGCGACACCGTCACCGCCGACATCCAGGGCCGCTACGTCGAGCCGGCGGAGGAAGAGGACATCAACGTCTCGGACGTGGACGTGGTCCTCGGCGGCGAGGGCGTGCTCGCCGAGTTCAACGAGAATTTGACCGGCGTCCAGCCCGACGAGGTCAAGACCTTTTCGGTCACGTACCCCGAAGACTTCGGCCCGGCCCCGCGCGAGGGCGAGGAGCGCAAGGGGCTCGCCGGCAAGACCGTCGAGTACACCGCCACCGTCACGGCCGTCCGCCGCAAGGAGGTGCCCGCGCTCGACGACGACTGGGTCAAGAGTCTCGGCGAGGAGGAGGTCGAGACCGTCGAGGCGCTGCGCGCGCGCGTCCGCGAGAACCTGACGAAGAACGCCGAGCACGAGTCGGAGCACCGCCTCCGCGACGAGGTCCTCGGTCAACTCATCGAGCGCCACCGCTTCGAGGTGCCCGAGACCATCGTCTCCTATCAGGCTAATCAAATCCTCCAGTCGATGATCCGCGACATGATCTCGCGCGGCGCCGACCCGCGCACGCAGGACATCAACTGGGAGGCCATGCGCGACCTCGTCCGCGAGCGCGCGGGCGACGACGTGCGCGGCTCGATGCTGCTCGAACGCGTCGCCGAGGCCGAGAATATCGAGGTCACGCAGGAGGAGATCGACGCCGAAATCGAGTCGCTCGCCGAGGGCTCAAGGCAGTCGGTCGAGCAGGTGCGAGCCGCCTTGACAAAGGAGGGGGGCGAACGTAGCATCCACGACAGATTGCGTAACCGCAAGGCGCTCGACTTCCTCGTCCAACACGCGCGGGTGCGCGAAGAGGAGTGGCGCGAAGAGCCCGCGGGAAGTGAGCCCGAAGAGGCCGAGGCGGGCGAAGAGCAGGCGGCCGGGGCGGAAGGCAGTTAAGGCTTTCATGTTCCGCCGGAGCGTAAGTTCACAACCAGGAGATTTGAAATTTCAAATGCGAGTTTGGAGTTTCAAGTCTCCGGTTCTATTTTGAGAGAAAAGCAGTACGGGAGTTCAAAGATGAGTCAGTACATTCCCAACCCGACGGTCTTCGAGCAGACGCCGCGCGGCGAGCGCTACTCGGACGTTTACTCGCGCCTCCTGCGCGACAACATCGTCTTCCTCGGCACGCCGATTGACGACACGGTCGCGAACCTCATCATCGCGCAGTTGCTCTTCCTTGAGGCCGAAGACCCGGAGAAGGACATCAACCTTTACATCAACAGCCCCGGCGGCTCCATCACGGCGGGCATGGCGATCTACGACACGATGCAGTTCATCCGCCCGGACGTGGTGACGATCTGCCTCGGCCAATGCGCGTCGATGGGCGCGCTGCTCTTGACCTCGGGCGCGAAGGGCAAGCGGTTCGCGCTGCCCAACTCGCGCATTCTCATCCACCAGCCCTCCATCGCGGGCGGCATCGGCGGACAGGCCAGCGACATCAAGATTCAGGCCGAAGAGATCATCCGCATGCGCGAGCTGACCTCCAACATCATCGCCAAGCACACGGGCCAACCCTTCGAGCAGGTCGAGCGCGACGTGGAGCGCGACCGCATCATGTCTGCGATACAGGCCAAGGAGTACGGCCTCATCGACGAGGTCATCACGCACCGCCAGTAACGTGCTTTGAACTCCGCGCGCGATGTGCCGCGCGGACCCTTGAATGAACAGGCCGGGCGGGAGACTCTCGCCGTCTCCCGCCCGCCGCGCCTCCGTCACACGGACACGGCGTCCGCGCGCGCTCGCCGCCGCCCCTCGGCCTCAACGTTCTTAGGTGCGCGCCCGCGCCAGTTCTGTGATACATTAACGATTGTGGAGTCCGGCCGGCAGGTCAGCCGCGCCGGGCGTTGACAACCCCCTCGTAATCGTCTAGAAGACTTGCGGCACGTCGCACCAGCGACCGAGCCTTGAACCCCTCAGGTTTCACACAGGAAAAGTAGTTCGCCCTCGAAACTTTTATGGTACGCCGAACTGACGACACGTTGCGCTGCTCCTTCTGCGGCAAGTCGCAGAACGAAGTCAAGAAGTTGATCGCCGGCCCCACGGTGTACATCTGTAACGAGTGCATCGACATCTGCAACGAGATCATCACCGACGACCAGCAGGCCGAGGCCGTCGCGTCCAGACCTCCCCTCCCGAAGCCGCACGAGATCAAGTCCTTCCTCGACGAGTACGTCATCGGGCAGGAGGAGACGAAGAAGCGCCTGGCCGTCGCCGTCTATCAGCACTACAAGCGGATAGAACTGGCGCGTCGTCGCTCGGACGTTGAGATACAGAAGTCGAACATCCTGCTCATCGGCCCGACGGGCACGGGCAAGACGCTTCTGGCGCAGACGCTCGCGCGGATGCTTAGTGTTCCCTTCACCATCGTGGACGCGACGACGCTGACCGAGGCGGGCTACGTCGGCGAGGACGTTGAGAACATCATCCTCAAACTGTTGCAGGCCGCCAACGGCGACGTGGAGCGCGCGCAGCAGGGCATCATCTACATCGACGAGGTCGATAAGATTTGCCGCAAGGACGAGAACCCCTCCATCACGCGCGACGTGTCGGGCGAGGGCGTCCAGCAGGCGCTTCTGAAGATTCTGGAGGGCACGATCGCCAACGTCCCGCCGCAGGGCGGGCGCAAGCACCCGCACCAGGAGTTCTTCCCGGTCGATACGACCAACATCCTCTTCATCTGCGGCGGCGCCTTCGTCGGCCTTGAGAAGGTCGTCGAGCGCCGGATGCGCAACAAGTCGCTCGGCTTCCAGGCGCAGGTCAAGTCGGCGACCAACCGCTACTCCGAGGCGCTCTCGTCGGTGCAGCCCGAAGACCTCGTCAAGTACGGGCTCATCCCCGAGTTCGTCGGCCGCCTGCCCGTCACCGGCGCGCTGCACGAACTGGACGAGACGGCGCTCATCCGCATCCTGACCGAGCCGAAGAACGCGCTCATCAAGCAGTACCAGAAGAAGTTCGAGTACGACAACGTCAAGCTCCGCTTCACCGACGACGCGCTCAAGGCCATCGCGCACCAGGCGGTCGAGCGCAAGGTCGGCGCGCGCGGCCTGATGATGATCATGGAGGAGTTGCTGCTCGACGCGATGTACACCTTGCCGTCGCAGAAGCGCGTCAAGGAGTTCGCCATTACGCGCGAGATGGTCGAGCGCCGCCGCGCCGTCCCCGGCGAGATTCTCACAGGCGTGGACGAGGCCGCGTAAGAGACGCGTCCCACTCCGAAGACAACCCGAAGCCGCAGCCTTCTCTCTAAGAAAGGCTGCGGCTTTAAGTTTTCCCGACGACTCACGCACAGCGCGAAAAGTTTTTGCATCAATCCCCCGCCCCCGGCGTATCAGGCAGGGAGACGGGCGCGACCGCCCACAGCCCCGAACGAAACGCCCGCAAGGTTGAGGAAACATTCATGAGGTTCAACGCTCACGGACGAGGTTTCAAAAGGACTGCTTCGGCGCTCGCACTCACGCTCGCGCTGCTCACGCAGGTTTTCTCTCAACAGCCGACGCCCGCGCAGGAAGATGAAGAGGTCGTGCGCATCACCTCGAACCTCATACAGATCGACGCCGTCGTGCTCGACTCCGAGGGTCGGCAGGTCACGGGTCTCACCGCCGAAGACTTCGAGCTGACCGAGGACGGACGGCCGCAGGCCATCACCAACCTCGCCTACGTGGACAACGCGCCGGGCGCGAAGCCGTCCGCGACTCCGGCGACCGACGAAGCGGCGAAGGGCACGGTCGCCGCACCACCCTCGCCGTTGAAGCAGGGCGGCGGGCGGCGTGTCGTCGCCTTCATCGTGGACGACCTCGGGCTCTCTTTCGGGGGCACGGCCTACGTGCGCAACTTCCTCAAGGACTTCGTCAAGGACCAGATGCGACCGGGCGACCTTGTCGCCGTCATCCGCACGAGCGCGGGCGTCGGCGCGCTTCAGCAGTTCACCAACGACCCGCGTCTCATCAACAGGGCCATCGAGCGCGTGCACTTCCAGCCCGGTTTCCGCGCACCGACCGGCGCTTTCGCCGCGTCTGACGAGAAGCTTAAGGTGAAGGACGGCAAGGACGATTCCGAGAAGGAGAAGGGGGAAGGCGCGGCGCCCGACCGCGACGCGCTCTTCACGGTGGGCACGCTCGGCGCGCTCAACTACGTGCTGCGCGGCGCGGCCGAGATGCCGGGGCGCAAGTCGGTCGTCCTCATCACCGAATCGACGCGCCTCTTCAAACTCAACGGCCGCGACGCCGACGTGCGCGAGTACCTGCAACGCATGGCCGACCTCGCCAACCGCGCGTCGGCGAGCGTCTACCAACTTAACGCCTCCGACCTGACGCCGGAGAAGACGAGCAGTCAACTCGGCATCGTGCAGTCTGTGCAGCAGGCGCCCGCGTCGGCGGGCATCGGCGGGCGCACGCCCGCGACCGCCTCGGTCGGCGGGAACCAGTCGCCCACGAACATGAGCCTCGCCGAGCAGTTGCTCACGAGCAAAGAGTTGACCGGCAACCGCTCGCTCTACGAGACGCAGTCGGCGCTGCGCTACCTCGCGACGCAGACGGGCGGCGCGCGCGTCTTCCGCATCGAGCGCGTGCTCGAAGACCTGCGCGGCTACTACCTCATCGGCTATCGCCCCGACGAGAAGAGCTTCGACCCGCAGAAGGCCGGGCAGAAGTTTCACGACGTGCAGGTGCGCGTGAAGCGTCCGGGCCTGCGCGTGCGCCACCGCACGGGCTTCTACGCCGCGCGCGACGCGGACGTGGCGACGGCCGCGCCGACGACGCGCGAGGGGCGTCTGCTGCGCGCGCTCACCTCGCCGCTCTCCTCCGGCTCGATACCCCTCTCCTTGACGCCGCTCTTCGGCAACGACGCGCAGACCGGCTCGTTCGTCCGCGCGCTCATCCACGTGGACGCGCGCGCGCTCAAGTTCACGGAGGAGACGGGAGGCGTGCGCAAGGCATCGGTCGAGGTGCTGGCCGTCACGCTCGGCGAGAGCGGCAAGCCGCTCGACCAGGCCGACGGCGTCGAGACCATCCGCGTCGCGCCCGCCGACTACGAGAGACTGTTGACCAACGGACTGCGCTACACGCTCAAGGTTCCCATCAAGTCGCCGGGCGCATATCAACTGAGAGTGGCCGTGCTTGACGAGGCGAGCAATGCCGTAGGCTCCGCCAACGAGTTGATCGAGGTGCCAGACATCGGCAACAACCGGCTCGCGCTCTCCGGCCTCGTCGTCAGCGGTCGTTCGAAGGATGTCGCGACCATCGCCGCGCCGACGGCGGGCGGCGACCTCCCCGCGTCGGACATCGAGCTTGCGGCCGACCCCGCCGTGCGCCGCCTGCGCGCGGGGATGGAGTTGCGCTACGACTTCCACATCTACAACGCGCAGCTCGACCCTTCGACGGGACGGCCGCGCTTGCAGACGCAGGTGCGCCTCTTCCGCGAAGGGCAGCTCGCCTACGAGGGCAAGCCCGCGCCCTTCGAGACGGCGCAAAGCGACGACCTCAAGCGCCTCGTCGCGGGCGGCGCCGTCAAGCTCAACCGCGCCGCCACGCCCGGCGACTACACGCTGCAAGTCGTCGTCACGGACCTGCTCGCCAGGGAGGACCGCCGCACGGCGACGCAGTGGCTCGACTTTCAGCTTGTGCGCTAGATTTGAGGGGAAAGGGACGAAAAACTTTCTCCTTTCTCCCTTCCCCTTTACCCTTTTTCTCAGTGCCGGTGGCAAGGCCGCGCGAAATGATTTAGAATTAAGAGCCAACAGCAGCGGGGCGAGCGGAGCTTCCGAGCGGCTCGCCCTTTGTGCCCTCTAAGGTTCGGCTGAAGCTTTTTTGATTTATGGAAGAATATTCTGATCGCACACCTGTCGACATCGTGCGGCTGCCGATGGTGCCCATCCGCGATGTCGTGATCTTCCCTTTCACCAAGGTCGCCTTCAAGATCGGCCGGCCCGGCTCGGTGCGCGCGCTCGAAGACGCGCTCGCCACCGACCGCACGATCTTCCTCGCAACCCAGCACGACGCCTCCATCGACGAACCGAGCCCCGACCAGATTTACACGGTCGGCACCGTCGCCCGCATCCTTCAGGCGCAGCGGCAGGAGAACGGCCAGACCAAGGTCGTCGTCGAGGGGCGCGAGCGCGCTACGACCATCCGCGTCGATAACGACAACGGCGCGTTCACCGCCACCGTGCGGCGCGCGCCGGGCGCGACCGAGACGGGGCCGCGCATCGACGCGCTCATGCAGCGCGTCGGCCAACTCGTCGAGCAGCACGTCCGCCTCGCGCCCGAGATGCAGACCGACGCGTTGCAGACGGCGCTGCGCAACACGGACGCTTCGCACCTCGCCGACGCGCTCGCCTCGCAGTTGAAGATTTCGGTCGAGGACAAGCAGGGCTTGCTCGAAATCTTCTCCACGCACGGGCGTTTGCAGCGGTTGGTCGAACTGCTTGAGGTTGAAGTAGACAAGCGACAGCTCGACCGCACCATCCAGGCGCGCGTCAAGCGGCAGATGGAGAAGGCGCAGAAGGAGTACTACCTCAACGAGCAGATCAAGGCCATCCACAAGGAGCTCGGCCGCAAGGACGAGAAGGCCGAGATGGAGGAGCTGCGCAAACGCATCGAAGAGGCCGGCATGACCGAGGAGGCGAAGGAGAAGGCTCTGCAAGAGCTGCACCGCCTCGAAGCCATGCCGCCGATGTCGGCCGAAGGCACCGTCTCGCGCACCTACATCGACTGGCTGCTGAGCGTGCCCTGGAAGCAGAAGTCGAAGGAGATTCGCGACATCACGAAGGCCGAGGAGGTCTTGAACGACGACCACTACGGGCTTGAGAAGATCAAGGACCGCATCCTCGAACACCTCGCCGTCCGGCAACTGGTCAAGAGTCCGAAGGGCTCCATCCTCTGCTTCGTCGGCCCGCCGGGCGTCGGCAAGACTTCGTTGGGCAAGTCCATCGCGCGCGCCACGGGTCGCAAGTTCGTCCGGCTTAGCTTGGGCGGCGTGCGCGACGAGGCCGAGATTCGCGGCCACCGCCGCACGTACATCGGGGCGCTGCCCGGCCAGATCATCCAGATGATGAAGAAGGCAGGGACGGTCAACCCCTGCATCCTCCTCGACGAGGTGGACAAGCTCGGCGCCGACTTCCGTGGCGACCCGTCGGCGGCGCTGCTCGAAGTGCTCGACCCGGAGCAGAACTCGACCTTCCAGGACCATTATCTAGATGTCGAGTACGACCTCTCGAAGGTCTTCTTCATCGCGACGGCGAACGTGCTGCACACCATCCCGCCGCCGCTTCAGGACCGTCTTGAGATTCTACGTCTCTCAGGCTACACCGAGCGCGAGAAGCTTGAGATCGCCAAGCGTCACCTCACCCGCAAACAGGCCGAGGGCGCGGGGCTCAACACCAATCAGGTCGAGTTCACGGACGAAGGCATCCTCGAAATCATTCGCCACTACACGCGCGAGGCGGGCGTCCGCAACCTCGAACGCGAGATCGGCTCGTGCTGCCGCAAGGTCGCGCGCAAGCTCGTCGCCGAGTCGAAGGGCGAAGAGTTCAAGATGACCATCACGCCCGAGTCTGTCCGCGAGATGCTCGGCCCCATCCGCTTCCGGCAGGCCGACATGGCCGCCTCGTCGGAGGTCGGGCTGGCGCTGGGTTTGGCGTGGACGGAGGTCGGCGGCGAAGTCCTACAGATCGAGGCGACGCTCACGAACGGGCGCGGCGGCGTGACGCTCACGGGTAAGCTCGGCGAGGTGATGCAGGAGTCGGCGCAGGCCGCTTTGACCTGCATCAAGTCGCGCGCGGAGCGCCTGGGGATGAACCTCGAATTCATCCGCAAGCGCGACCTGCACATCCACATCCCCGAGGGCGCCATCCCGAAGGACGGCCCTTCGGCGGGCGTCACCTTAGCGACGGCGATGGCGTCGGCGCTCACGCGCGCGCCCGTCCGCCGCGACGTGGCGATGACGGGCGAGATTACGCTGCGCGGCAAGGTGCTGCCCGTCGGCGGCGTCAAGGAGAAGCTGCTCGCGGCGCACCGCGTCGGCGTCTCGACGGTGCTCATCCCCAAGGACAACGAGAAGGACCTTGAGGAGGTGCCCGAAGAGGTGCGCGCCGACATGACGATTCAACTCGTCGAGACCATCGACGAGGTCCTCTCGCTCGCGCTCGAAGACGCGTGCCCGACCGACGCAGGGGCGACCGACACCGCGCCCCCCGTCTGGACGACCGAGCAGCCCTCGGCCGGCGGCGCGCAGACGCTCGCCGACTGAGCGCATCAGTGAAAGCTAACGACAGAGACAGAGGGACACAGCTCAAAACATTTAAGCTGTGTCCCTCTGTCTCTGTCGTTAATTCATTTAACCAACACACCACGCGAACTTCGCCCGCAAGCGGTTGACACGCCCCGCCCCCCGCCTGTACATTTCGGCTTCCCGGCGTCTCAAATCAGCAGGCAGCACCGAAGGCAGCACAGAGGGCGGAGCAGCCCTCGTCTCTTGCCGCTCCGCGCTTAAGACTCGCCACCAGCTTTCGCTTTACTTTCCGACTCTTCCCCGAGGAGACAAACCGATGACGGACAAAGCCAAGAGCGCCGAGCTCATCCTGAAGCTCTACGACCTGCGCCGCGAGGCGGTCATGCGCGAGGCGCGCAACTGGTTCTTCACGTTCAACCCCGAGAGCTTCGAGGACATCCAGCGCGCGGTGATGAGCGAGCACAGCGCCTACCTGCGGATGGTGACGACCTACTGGGACATGGCCTGCTCCTTCGTCAACCACGGCGCCATCGACCCCGCGATGTTCAACGACGCGAACGGCGAGCAGGTCTTCGTCTTCGCCAAGATTCAACCCTTCCTCGAAGAGATACGCGCGAATAACGGGAACCCGAACGCCTTCCGCAACCTGGAACAGGCCGTCCTGGCGATGCCCAACGCGGAGGAGCGCGTCGCGCGCGCACGCGCCATGTCGAAGGCGATAGCGCAGGCGCGCGCCGCCGCCGCCGCCGAGCAGTCGGAGGCCGACGCCGCGAACGCGTAAGAGCCGTGAGTCGTGAATCGTAAATCGTGAACAGTCAAAAACCGATTTACGATTCACGATTGACGATTGACGAAGATGAAGGTTACGAGCACGAGGTTCGTCAAGAGCGCGTTCGAGGAGTCGCATTGGCCGCGCGACCGGAGGCCGGAGGTGGCCTTCATGGGGCGCTCGAACGTGGGCAAGTCAAGCATGATTAACTCGATGCTCGGGGTCAAAGGTTTGGCGCGCACCTCCTCGACGCCGGGGCGAACGCAGTCGCTCAACTACTTCCTGATAAATGAGCGTTTCTACTTCGTGGATTTGCCGGGGTACGGTTTCGCGCGCGTCCCGCGCGAGGTGCGCGAGTCGTGGGGGCAGTTGGTCTCCGATTACCTTGCCAAGCGCGACTCGCTTGTGCTATCAATTCATATCGTAGACTCGCGCCACGAACCCACGACATTGGATTTGCAGCTCCGCGAATGGCTACTCGCGAACGGGAAGCCGTTCCTGACGGTGGCTACCAAATCCGATAAGCTCTCGCACAACGAGTCGCAAAAAAACCTCGCGCGCGCCCGCAAAGTGCTGGACGCCGTGGGACGGGGCGCAGGCGGGGAGTTGGTCGCGTACTCCTCCACCACCGGGCACGGGCGCGAACGCGTCTGGCGCGCCATCGAAGAGGCATTGGCCGCCTCACAACAATCCCCCTCTTGAGTGTTGAACCCGACGGTAAGGTTTGGCGCAACCAGCGCGGGGCGGCCGGGCATCTAAACGGCGCACGGAAATCCCGCTAACCCAATTGGAAGGCAGAGGCCGCGCACCTCAAGCGCGCCCCCGTTGGGGGGCACCGATAGGCATCATTCCCGACATACAATCGGCAATAATTTTGACCAGATTCTAAAGGAAACGTCGCCGGCCCGCTTTATTTGCAGTGCGGGCGCGCGCGGCGCATGAGAGCGCATAAGCCCCCGCGGCGGGGCGGGCGCGACGAAGAGAACAAACCGAGATGTCACGAGAACGCACAACACGCACACGCACAAGCAGCAGGGTCAGCGCCAACGGCGCGTCGTCCGACAGGGATACCGGCAACAAGACCGCCGCCGCCGTCGAGCCGATGCCCGACATCGACCTGCCCGAGGTGGACGGTGACGCCGAAGAGGCCATCAGCTTCAGCGGCGAGGGCGGCACCTTCAACCTCGCCACGCTCAAGGAGATGTCCATCTCCAAGCTGACGCAGATCGCCAAAGACCTCGACGTGCCCGGCGCCACCGGCATGCGCAAGCAGGAACTCATCTTCAAAGTCCTCGCGGCGCAGACCGAGAAGAGCGGCCTCATCTTCTCCGAGGGCGTGCTCGAAACCCTGCCCGACGGCTTCGGCTTCCTGCGCGCGCCCGAGTACAACTACCTGCCCGGCCCCGACGACATCTACGTCTCGCCGTCGCAGATTCGCAAGTTCGACCTGCGCACCGGCGACACCGTCTCGGGCCAGATCCGCCCGCCCAAGGAGGGCGAGCGATACTTCGCGCTCATCAAGGTCGAGGCCATCAACTTCGAGGCGCCCGGCGAGACGCGCGACAAGGTTTTCTTCGACAACCTGACGCCGCTCTACCCGGACGAGCAGTTGCGGATGGAGACCAACGGCGAGCACATCGTCGGCCGCGTCATCGACCTCGTCACGCCGCTCGGCAAGGGGCAGCGCGGCCTCATCGTCGCCCCGCCGCGCACCGGCAAGACGATGATGCTTCAGGCCATCGCCAACTCGATCTCAAGTAACCACCCCGAAGTCACCCTCATCGTGCTGCTCATCGACGAGCGCCCCGAGGAGGTCACCGACATGCAGCGCTCGGTGCAGGGCGAGGTCATCTCCTCGACCTTCGACGAGCCGCCGACCCGCCACGTGCAGGTCGCGGACATGGTCATCGAGAAGGCCAAGCGCCTCGTCGAGCACAAGCGCGACGTGGTCATCCTGCTCGACTCGCTCACGCGCCTCGCGCGCGCGCACAATGCCGTCGTCCCGCCGTCGGGCAAGATTCTCTCCGGCGGTATCGACGCCAACGCCTTGCAGCGCCCGAAGCGCTTCTTCGGCGCCGCGCGCAACATCGAGGAGGGCGGCAGTCTTACCATCATCGCGACCGCGCTCATCGACACCGGCTCGCGCATGGACGACGTGATCTTCGAAGAGTTCAAGGGCACGGGCAACAGCGAGATTCACCTCGACCGCCGCCTCTCCGACAAGCGCCTCTTCCCCGCCATCGACCTCCAGCGGTCCGGCACGCGTAAGGAAGAGCTGCTCATCTCGAAAGAAGACCTCAACCGCATCTGGGTCATGCGCCGCGTCCTCAACCCTCTCTCGCCCGTCGAGCAGATGGAGGTCGTCCTGGAGCGCCTCGGCAAGACCAAGAACAACGCCGAGTTCCTCGCCTCGATGCAGACCTAATGAATGGTGGATGGTAAATGGTAAATGGTGATGTGGGGCTTCCCATTCACCATTTACCATTTACTATTTACCAGCCGCTTTCTTGACAAACCCGACGCGGCTTCGCGATATTATCCCCTGATTTAGCAGTTAAGTCTGTCTACAAAGGACTCGCGCCTTTCGCGGGCGCGGTGTGGTTAAAGGGACAAGTGCGCGTCGCGTTTCTCTCGTCGGAGGCCGTGCCTTTCGCCAAGACTGGCGGACTTGGGGACGTGGCCGGCGCGCTCCCGAAGGCGCTCGTGGGCGAGGGCGTTGACGCGTGCCTCATCCACCCGCTCTACGACACGACCGACCGCAGTCTGCTGCGCGAGAAGGTCTTTGACAACCTTGAAGTTGAGTGGCTCGGCGGGCGCCGCGCGGTCTCGGTCTACCTCTCTTACGCGGCGGGCGCCCCGGCCTTCCTCATCGACGCGCCCGAATACTTCGCGCGCGGCAAGGTCTACGGCTTCCGCGACGACCACTACCGCTTCGCCTTCTTCAGCCGCGCGGCGCTCGCGCTGCTCGGCCGTCTGGGGCAGGCGCCCGACGTGGTGCACGGGAACGACTGGCCCTGCGGCTTCGCCGCGACGTGGCTCTGGGCCGGGCGGCAGTGGGGCGGGTTTCTCGGGCAGACGCGGACGTTGATGTCGATTCACAACCTCGCCTACCAGGGTCTCTTCGACCCGGGCGACCTGTACCGGGTCGGCTTCCGCAACGGCGAAGAGTCGAACGTCTTCATGTCGAACGGCGTGGCCTCTTCGTTGAAGGCGGGGCTGATGACGTGCGATGCCGTCTCGACGGTGAGCCCGCGTTACTCCTTCGAGATACAGGGGCCGGAGCAGGGTTACGGGCTCGACTGGCTGATGCGGCAACGGCGCGACCGCCTCCTCGGCATCACGAACGGCGTCGATTACGACGTGTGGGACCCGGCGACCGACCCGCACCTGCCGGCGCATTTCTCGGCCGAAGACCTTTCGGGGAAGCAGGAGTGCAAGCGTGACTTGCTCGAACGCTTCGGGCTGCCGGCGGAGTTGGACAGGCCCGTCGTCGCCTCCATCTCGCGACTGGTCGCGCAGAAGGGTTTTGATTTAATCAAGCAGGTCGCGTGGCAGATGCTTGAGGCGGGCGCCTTCTTCGTCTCGCTCGGCTCGGGCGAGCACGAGTACGAGAGTTTCTTCCAGTGGCTCAAGGACAGCGCGCCGGGACGCGTCGGCATCTATCGCGGCTTCAACGAGCCGCTGGCGCACCAGATCGAGGCCGGCGCCGACATCTTCCTGATGCCTTCGCTCTACGAGCCGTGCGGCCTGAACCAGATGTACTCGATGCGCTACGGCACGGTGCCGGTGGTGCGCGCGACCGGCGGCCTGGACGACACGGTCGATGAGTTCGACCCCGAGACGGGCGCGGGCACGGGATTCAAGTTCGGCCCCTACAACGCGCACGCGCTCCTCGCAAAGGTGCGCGAGGCGCTCTACTGGTACGCGCGGCCCGACACGTGGCGGCGGATACAGTTGAACGGGATGCGGGTGGACAACTCGTGGGGCGCGGCGGCGCGCAAGTACGTCAGGCTCTACCACGCGCTGTTCGACCTGTAGGACACGAAGGTTTAGTTAACCGCGGTTAAAGCAGTCGAAGGAGATTTGAAATCATGAGTGACTTCGTCAACGACGTGAACGACAGCAACTTCGAGTCGGCCGTGCTCCAGTCGGACAAGCCCGTGCTCGTGGACTTCTGGGCGCCATGGTGCGCGCCCTGCCGGATGCTCGCGCCGACCGTCGAGGCCGTCGCGCAGAACTTCCAGAACACCGCCTCGGTCGTCAAGCTCAACGTGGACGACAACCCGGCGGTCTCGCAGCGCTACGGCATCAAGGGCATCCCGACGCTCATCCTCTTCAAGAACGGCAAGGAAGAAGAGCGCGTGGTCGGCGCGACCTCGAAGGAGGCCATCTCGCGCATGATCGACAAGCACGTCCAGAGCGGCGCGGCCAGCGCCTGAACTTGTGGAGCGGCGCGGGCGTACCACCCTTCCGGGAGGGACGCGCGCGCCGCCCGCGCGTTCGCCGGTATCAGCCGCGAGTGATGAGACAAACCACCGCCAGTCGCGCCGCACGGCAGCGCCGCTCGTTCGAGGAGCGGCTCGCCGCGAAGCGCGCCGAGGCCGTCGCGGATGCCAAGTTCCGCGCGCGGCAGGCGCACGGCAAGCTCCGCCGCTTCGTCCGCATCCGCTTCAAGAAGGACGAGGTCGTCGAGGCGCTCGCGCTGCGGCGCGGCGACTGCAACCGCTGCGGCGCCTGCTGCGAGATACTCTTCAAGTGCCCCTTCCTCAAGAAGCACGGCGACGGCACGACGACCTGCGGCATCTACGAAGACCGCCCCTCGCAGTGCCGCCTCTTCCCCATTGACCAACGCGACCTCGCGGAGGTGCGCGGCACGTGCAGCTTCTACTTCATCGAGAAGCCGATCAAGCTGGAAAGAGCTAGCTAAGTGATAAGTGATGAGTGGTAAGTGATAAGAAAGGGCTTGCAACTTATCACCTCTTATCACTTATCACTCATCACTTATCACTTATGAGCAAAGTCATCGTAGTCATTGGCGCGCAGTGGGGCGACGAGGGCAAGGGCAAGATTGTCGATCTGCTGGCCGAACGCTTCGACGTGGTCGCGCGCTACCAGGGCGGCCACAACGCCGGCCACTCCGTCAAGGTCGGCGACAAGTCTTACGCGCTGCACCTCATCCCTTCGGGCATCATCCACCCGGGCAAGACCTGCGTGCTCGGCAACGGCATGGTCATCGACCCCATCGCCTTCTTCGCGGAGGCCGACCGCCTCACGGCGCAGGGCCTACAGGTCACGCCCGACCGCGTCAAGGTCAGCACGCGCGCACACCTGATCCTCCCCTACCACCGCGCCCTCGACCACACGTCCGAGGAGCGTCTGGGGAACGAGAAGGTCGGCACGACCCTGCGCGGCATCGGCCCCGCCTACGAGGACAAGGCCGGCCGGCGCGGCATCCGCGTCGCCGACGCGATGAACCCCGAGGTCCTGCGCTCGCGCATCGAGCGCAACATCGCGGACGCCAACCTCATCATCCGCGAGTACCGAGGCACGGAACTCAAACCCGACGAAGTCTTCAAAGAGATCGCCCCGCTCGCCGAGCGCATGCAGGCGTTCGTCACGGACACGACCCACTTCATCAACCGCGCCGTCCGCGAGGGCCAGAGCGTCCTCGTCGAAGGCGCGCAGGCCACGCTCCTCGACGTTGACCACGGTACCTATCCGTTCGTCACATCTTCCTCCACGACCTCGGGCGGCGTCTGCGCGGGGCTCGGCCTTGCGCCGCAGAAGATAGGCGGCGTGCTCGGCATCGTCCGCACCTACTCGACGCGCGTCGGCGAAGGCCCCTTCCCCACCGAGATGCTCAAAGGTGAAGAAGAGATCGGCCAACTCATCCGCGAGCGCGGACACGAGTACGGCGTCTCGACCGGAAGGCCAAGACGCTGCGGCTGGTTCGACGCCTTCGCCACGCGCTACGCCGCCGAGATTAACGGCTTCGACACGGTCGCTTTAACCAAGCTCGACATCCTCGACGCGCTCGACGAGATAAAGGTCTGCGTCGGTTACAAGCGCAACGGGCAGTCCTGCGAGTCGTTCCCCGCCGTCTCGCAGGAGTTGCGCGAAGTCGAGCCCGTCTACGAGACGCTGCCCGGCTGGCGCACCTCGACCGAGGGCATGACGGAGTTGGAGCAACTGCCCGCTGCCGCGCGCGACTACGTCGAGTTCATCTCCGCGCAGATAGGCGTCCCCGTGGGCTTAGTCTCGACCGGCCCGGAGCGCAGCCAGACGATACTGGTGCGCGACTCGGCGCTCGCGCGCTGGCTCGAACCTTGAAAGTGAGGATGCGTCCAAGTTGAAAGAAGGGCGCAGAAAAGTCGTCCGCGTGGCGACGGAACTCCCCGTCGAGTGGGGGCTCACGCCGCGCTACGAGCACCACGGCAAGATCACTTCCCTGAGCCGAGGCGGCTGCCTCCTCCAGACCGAAGCCATCCAGCCGCTCTTCGGCAAGATCATCCACATCCGCATCCCCCTGCCCGAGCGCGAGTGGTGGGAGGTGCGCGGCGAAGTCCTCTACTACCTCCGCGACGTGGGCTTCGGCGTCGAGTTCTCCGACCTCGACGACCGGGACGCCGCCACCCTCCGCGCCCTCATGCGCCACCACCGCGAGCAGCCGCCCGACGCCCCGGCCGGCTGAGTTTGAATAATCGAAACTCGGTCTCTATAATCACCCACGCGCGGGCCGATAGCTCAGTTGGTAGAGCAGCTGGCTTTTAACCAGCGGGTCGCAGGTTCGAGTCCTGCTCGGCTCATTAATTAAATCTTTAAATAAACGGGAGGCTTCTATGCCTCCCGTTTATTAATTGGGTCCCGGTGTGATTGTTACTGAAACCGATGAATGGAAACTAAGGAGCCACATGATTAAAGAATATTTGATGAAGAAGGGCCTGGACATCTCATTCTCGGTGGCCAGCGAGTTGGGGAAGAAGATACTGCGGGAGCAAAGAGCCAAGCTCCTTACGACTAAAGAGGACATCGAAGCTTCACTCGACCTTCATTTGCGCGCCGTAAAGAATTGGTCGGCCGAGGTCTCTTTCAACGACCTCAAGAAAGCTAAACGCACGACGGATGTCTTCATAGAGCTGGACCTGTACGTGTCGCCCAAACGATTACGCATCGACCCGAACGAACAAGTTGAAAGTATTCCGCTGCAAAAAATCTTTGACGCCCCGGTCAACCATTTTGTCCTTCTGGGTCAGCCCGGCGCCGGCAAAACAACTTCGATGAAGTATTTATGTCAACTGTTACTACACGAAGAGGATTTTCAAAGTGAGCGGTTCTCGTTCCCGATTCTTATCAAATTCCGGGAATTGAATAACGAGACGTTTGCGCCCGACTCCACAATTATTCTGGACCAGATTGTCAGGATTCTGGGTCTTGACATTAAGTTCCCCGAAGAGCTACAGGGAGACAACCCGCAGGTCGTCAAGCAAAAAAACACGCTGATAGAAAAACTGGTCGTTAACTTCCTGGAAGAGCTGAAAGTGTTGTTGATCTTGGACGGGTTCGACGAGTTAGGAAAAGATTCTCACCGGGAAAGATCGATCAAAGAGATAACGAGGCTCGCGGTGCACCTTGAGCATTCCGCGATAATCATCACCTCCAGGACCGGAGACTTCAAGTACTACTTAGAGAACACAAATCAATATGAGATATGTTCGCTGAATAAAGAGCAGACCTCGACGTTCGCTTTGAAATGGCTCAAGGACGAAGAGAAGGCGGCTGATTTTCTTACTAAAGTTTACAGGACTCCGTTCGCGGACGCGGCCATCAGACCGCTGACGTTGGCGCATCTCTGCGCGATTTATGAACGCATCGGGGACATCCCTGAAAAGCCGAAGACGGTTTACAAGAAGATTGTCAATCTCTTGTTAGAGGAATGGGACCAGCAAAGGGCCGTGAAGAGAAAGTCGAAATACGCTCACTTTGAGATTGATAGAAAGTATGAATTCCTGTGCCATCTGGCTTACGTGCTGACGGTGGTCAAAGGAACGACCGTCTTCTCCACTAGCGACCTTATCTCCGTGTACCGGAAGATTTACGAGGAGTACGGTCTGAAGGAGAGTGAAAGCCGCCACGTAGTTAACGAAATCGAGACGCACAACGGCCTGTTGATTCAGTCCGGGTACGAGCAGTTTGAATTCGCGCATAAGTCATTACAAGAATTCTTAACGGCGGAGTTTCTGGTAAAACTTCCAAGCATTCCGAAAGACCATGACGGGTTAACCAAACTTCCGAACGAGCTCGCGATAGCGGTCGCGATTTCATCAAGCCCCAGCATCTATTTTGCCGAGCTGGTGCTCAGCAGATTCAAGCAGCAAAGGCTTTCGCAGGTGTTCGTCAGGTCACTTTTGAGCAGACTGTTTATAGAGAAACCGGATTTCAAAACTACGATCTGGCTGGAACTGGCTCTGTTGTCTCTGTTCAGCAATTATGTCGAGCCGGATTTGGCCAGTACGGGTGAGCTAACGCAACTCCCGTACGACCCGTTCTTCAGAGAATTTGAAAGGACGATCGCGCTACACCATACCGAAGCGATGGTTAAGGTTCTGAATTGCTACGAGACGGATCGCTTATACCAAACGCATGACCAGGATAATATTCAACGGCTGAGTTTAACCAAGAGATTGGTGCCCGAAGACCTTCTGCCCATGTTAGATGTTTTCCCCGATACGTTATTCGTCAGAAGCTCTCTTCTATCTTCCAGACCCAAACGCCAGCTCCGAGACATGAATTACGAAATCCTTTAGCTCTCCCTTACCAGGGGCGGCGTTGCCGCGTAGACGGGGATACACCTTGAGTCACTTTTTAACTTTCGTTCTGGTCGGCGGCGGTGAAGCGGACGCGGCCGGGAGGGCGAGCGAGCTGATGAGGCCGTACTTCGCGCCCGACGGCGTGTACTCGTCCGGCGAACCGAGGGCGAAGTGCGACGGTTACGTGGTGGGCGGGCGTTACGACGGGCAGTTGTTCGGCGCGGTGCCTGAGTACAACCTGACGCCGACCGAGTTTCAGAAGAGATATGGATTAGATGTTGTCAGGAACGGGGACAACATACGCCCGGCGTCGGAGGTGCCGGAGGGGCTAGTCCCGTACGCGGTCGTGACGCCTGAAGGCGCGTGGCTGGATTGTGAGAAGAAGGGCGCGGCCGCGTGGGCGGCGGAGGTCAGGGTGCTGTTGCGGCGTTACGCGGACTGCGTGGTAGTGGCCGTGGACTGCCACTGTTAGGCTCTCGACAGTCAGTCAGGCGGCGACGCTCAGAGCGGTCTCGGCGAGAACGGAGCGCATGGAGACGTGTTTGAGGAGAATTTCCAGGTAGCAGGTGAAGCGGTGGAGGTAGAGCCGGAACGAGCGGCGGTTGGTGAGCAGGGGCAGCGTGAGGCCGTCGATGAAGCTCTCGCAGGTCTCCACGTCATTCTGCATGAGGTGGCGCATGCTGCCGGCGCGGAAGAGTTCGAGCCGCTCGGAGAAGTTGACGAGCGCCTCCGCGCCTTCGTGCCACTCGGCGTAGCGCGCGCTGCGCAGGAGCGCGTCGAGGTCTTCGTAGAGGCGCAGCGAGTTGTCGCGCTTGGCGCGGATGTCCTCGAAGAGATCGGCGGCGTCAACACCGGCGCGGAACGTGCGCGCGAGCGAGACCGTTGACTGCTCGAAGCAGTTGCGCAGGAGGTCGTGCGCTTCGGAGAGGAGCGCGCGCGACTCGGCGGTGTCGGCGGCGGCCTGCGCGGAGGGCAGCAGGCGCTCAAAGACCGCGCGCAACTCGTGGCGCACGGCGAAGCTCGTCCGCTCCAACTCCTCCGAGAGTTCGTCGGGCGCTTCGAGGCAGGCGCAGAAGTAGTCGAGGCCGCCGGCCGTCGCCAGCGCCTCGCAACGCACGGCCTCGAAGATGAAGAGCGCGTCGTCGGCCCGGCCGCAGGGTCGGACCGACTCCCTCACGGCGTCGAGGTAGCCGAGGAGACGCCTGAGGTCTTCAAAGACGCCACGGACGAACTCGCGCGTCGGGTCGTGCTCGATACTCTCCAGAATCGAAAGGAGCTGGGGCTGCATCGGGGCAACCTCCTTGGGAAGAGGATGGACAGTCTTTCCAGCTTGTTCTAAGGGGACACTTGCTCGGCGTGGCCGGTGCGGCGTGAAGAGCAAAGGGTAAGCGGCCGGGCGGCCTTTCTGACTTAGAAGCGGGCTGGTCGGGATGACCCGCCCGGCGAGAGCCATATCGAACTTAGCATCCGCGCGCGGATGGACACAAGAACTTTTTTAGGGAATAAGTTCGCGCCGCGCCGGGAGCGCGGGCATCCCTGCCCGCCAAAGCGTGCGCCAGCACGCTTAACCGTGAAGCGCCATCCCTCAAGGTTGAGGGATGGCGCTTCGTCGTATTCGCGCTGACGCGCTCAT
>DASVGG010000153.1:0-92470 GCA_036379655.1 Pyrinomonadaceae bacterium | reverse complement strand
ACGAAGCGCCACACCTCAACGTTGAGGTGTGGCGCTTCGTCGTATTCGCGCTGACGCGCTCATGGCGGGCAGGGATGCCCGCGCTCCCGGCGACGCTATCGTTAGAGGCCGAACCGGTTGCGATACTCGATGGAGTCGATGAAGGCTTTGACCATCTCGGCCTCGATGTAGTTGCCGTTGAACTCGTTGAGCTTCGAGAGCCAGAAGTTGAAGCCCGCGAAGTCCGCGTCGGGCGCGGCGTCGGGGTCTCTGCGGAGATAGCCGAAGTACTGCATCAGCACGAACGCCTTGTTGAACTCGGCCGTCGCGAGGTCCGCGTCCTCGGCGACGGCCCGCAACGCCTGCGCGCGCGTCTTCACGCCGCTCTTCAAGTCGCCCACCAACGCGTCGCGTTCCGACTGCGAGAGCGCGCCCCCGGCGTTCACGTTGAGCGCGTCCACGAACTGCTCGGGCGTGAGCGTCTGCGGGTAGAGCGCGACGAAGGCCGACGACGCGGCCAGTTGCGTGAAGTACGCCTGCTTGTTCAGCTCAAGCTTCTGCTGCCAGCCCGTGGAGCCGACGACGAGGTCTTCGCCGACGACCCGCATGTCGCGGAGCAACTCCGCGCGCGTGACCGGCACGGGCTTGCCCGCGAGGTTGCCGAACGCGGCCTTGCGCGCGCGGTAGGCGAGGTAGCCCGTCTCCTGAAATTCGATAGAGACGAAGAAGGCCGCGCTGACGTTGACGCGTCTCGCCTCGCGGCAGACCTGGTCGTCGGCGCACTTCTCGATCTCGTTAATCCAGAACTGGAGCCCCGCGTCGTCGGGCGGGCGATTGAGGAAGTCCGCGTAGTGCTGCCAGACGAAGAAGGAGGGCGAGAAGTTCGGCCCCCACGTGACGGGGCTCGGCCCGTCCACGAAGTCGCTGTCGAAGATCGTGATCGTCGTGGTCGAGTTCGGGCCGACGGTCGCGCCGGTCGGGTTCGACAACGTCAGTTGGAACGACTCGGACGGCTCGACGAAACGGTCGTCGTTGATGAGCACGGGGACGTACTTCGTGTGCTCGTTGGCCGCGAAGCGGACCGTGCCGAGGGCCGTCGTGTAGTCGCTGCGCTCGCTGGCCGTCACGTCCGAGGTCGCGTATTCGACCGAGGCCGGCTCCGAGATGAGGCCGGTGCGCGTCACCCCCACGTAATGCACGCCCACGCCCTCGCCGAGCGCGTATCCCGTCTCGACGAACTTGACGCCCGGCGGGTCGCCGTCGTCGTCCTCGATGGTCACGGCGGCCTGCGAGTCGAAGATGACGGCGCGCGTCGGGTTCGAGAGCACGACGTAGAACGTCTCGTCCGACTCGATGGTTCGGTCGGGGCGGATTTCGATTAAGAGCCTCTGCGTCGTCTGGCCGGGGGCGAAGCTGACGGTGTTGGTGAAGGTGGGGAAGTAGTCGCCGCCCGTGGCCGTGCCGTCGGCGGTGCTGTAACTGGTCGTCACGGTGTAGCCGCTCGGGGCCGAGAGCCTGACGGTGGCGTAGAACGTCCGGAAGCCCTCGTCGCCCTCGGGCACGGTGAGGTCGTCGATGGTCAGCGCGGGCAGCGGGTCGTTGTTGTCCGAGATGATGAGCGTCGCCGTGGCCGGCGAGCCGAAGGTCGCGCCGCCCGTCGGGTGCGAGAGGTCGAGCCTCAAACTCTCGTCGGGCTCGTTCAAGGCGTCGTCAACGACGGTCACGATGATGGTCTTGGGCTCTGCGTCGCCGTCGGCGAACGTCACGACCTGCGACGGGATCGCCGTATAGTCTTCGTCCGCCTTCGCCGTCGCGTCCGAAGTGCCGAAGGTGGCCGAGACGGCGCCGGTGCTGCCGCCCGTCCTCGTCACGGTGACGACAGCCGTGCCCGCGCCCTCGACGGCCGAGTAAATGGTGGCGCCGAACTGCAACTGGCCCGCGCCGTTGGGCGCCTGCACTTCGTATGCGCCGATGTCGGCGCCGTCCGCCGCGTTGGGCGCCGACGCGATGTCTGCGGGTCGCGCGAACCCGCGCTGGTCGGTCGTCAGTCCGCCGCTGTCGCCCGCGTCGATGGCGGGGCTGCCCGCGACGGGCAGGTGCGCGCGCGTCGGCCCCTCGTTGTTCTGGAGCGGGCTGAGCAAGGGGTCAACGCCGGTGACGTTGTGCGTGGTGGTGCCGTTGATGGTTGCGCCCGTGGTGTTGCGGATGAGGTTGTAGTCCTGCGAGATGAAGGTGCCGGAGAGGTCGGGGCCATTCGGGGCGGTGTTGTTGGCGACGATGGTGTTGCGGATGAGGCCCGAGTTCGCGCCGGAGCCGTTGTTATGCACCCCACCGCCCATGCCGAGACCGCTCGGGCCGGCCGTGTTGTTGACCACCGTGCAACTGTTCAGCGAGAAGAGCTGCGTGGTCTGGTTGAAGATACCGCCGCCCTGCGGGATGCCGCCGCCGCCGCCGGTGCGGTTGCCGCTCACCGTGCTGTTGACGAGCGTCAACGACGCGCTGAACGAGACGAAGATGCCGCCGCCTTTGCCGGCCGAGCCGTTGAAGACGGCGTCGCCGGCACTGTTGCCGTTCACGGTGCTGTTCGTGATGGTGACGGTGCCACGGTTGAGGTAGAGGCCGCCCCCGTCGCGACCGCTCGCCGGGCCGCCGGAGAGACCGTCCGCGGCCGAGTTGTTGCTGACCGTGCAGTTCGTCAGCGTCAGCGAGGTGCCGTCGTGGAAGATGCCGCCGCCGCGACCGCCGTTGACGAAAAAGTTGGGTAGAGCCTCGTTATCGCTCACCTTCACGTCCGTGAGGCTGAGGCCCGCGCCCTGACTGTTATAGATGCCGCCGCCGTGGTCGTCGGGCACCCGCCCGCCCGTGACGGTCAGGCCGTTGATGCTGACCGTCGAGGCGAGGTCGGTCCTGAAGATGCGAAAGCTTGTCGAGGCGTCGGGGTCTCTGCGCACGGTCAACCGCGCGGAGCCGGGCCCCGTGATCGTCATGCTTGAGAGCCTCGGCAACTCGCTCGTCAGGTTGATCGTGCCGTTGACCGTGATGTTGACGGTGTCGGCGCCCGCGAGCTGGTTGGCCTGCTGGACGGCCGCGCGGAGCGTGCACTGGCCCGTGCCGTCGTTGCAGACGCCGTCGGTCACGTCGCTGTCGGCGCCGTCGCCGAGCGAGTTGACGTTGAAGGCCGCCGCCGCGTGCGCCGCCGGCTGAAGCAACCCGGCGGAGTCCGAGGTCGTGACGAGCAGGCCGAGTGAGACCGCGAAGAGTGTGATCAGAACGTGACGTACGGAGCGGGGCATCTTAAATTCCTTGTTAAGCGTGTCGTTGGGGGAGTCGGGTTGAAGTGTGATGAAGTGGGAGACCCATGAGTGTCCCGCCTTGAGCAAACGGGATTATACGGGCGTGCGGAGGCGTGTCAAGGTGACGGCCGTCACTGCGGAGGGGCGGCGCCTTGACGTTGTCGCGGGATTTGATGTAGACGAGAGCGCGGGCATCGGCGTACGTCTCCGGGTATAATCCGACATCAATGACTACAACTTCTCTCCACCCTGTTCTCGACGGCGCGCGCGCGTGCGTCTTCGACGCGGGCGGGACGCTCGTCCATCCAGACTGGGAGAGGCTGTCGGCGGTGGCCGAAGAGGCGGCCGGGCGCAGGTTCGGCGCCGACGAGCTGCGACGTGCCTTCGGCGAGATGCTGAAGTGCGTGAACGAGCCGACGCCGGGCGGGCGCGTCGTCAAACAGAGCGGGCGCCACTGGACCTTTAGGGCAATGTACGGCGGGCTCGGGCTCGACGAGGCGGCGTGCGAAAGTCTCGTCGGGCGCATCGACGCGGCGCACGCCGAGCGGCACATGTGGTGCGGCTGCGACCCCGACGCGCCGCGCGTCATCGACGAGCTAAAACGTCGCGGGCTCCTCGTCGCCGTCATCTCGAACACGGAGGACGGGCGCGCGCGCGAATCTTTAGAAGCCGCCGGGCTCGCCGAACGCTTCGACGTAATCATCGACTCGCACCACGTCGGCTTGAGTAAGCCCGACCCGGCCATCTTCCGCCACGCGCTCGAACTTCTCAAAGTGGAGCCGCGCGAGGCAGTCTTCGTCGGCGACTCCTACGCGCACGACGCGCTCGCGGCGATGTCCGCCGGGCTCGCGGCCGTGCTGCTCGACCCCTTAGACCTGCACCCCGAGGCGGTCTGCCCGCGCATCCGGCGCCTGGGCGATTTGCTTCCGCGTGAGGTTTGAAAATAGAATCTGCACGCACACTCCCGCTCGTTAAAGCCTGAGCCCGGCCGCCAACCTTAAATGGGACTGCTCGACCTGATCATCGTCTTCGGCTACCTCGTCGGCATCACGCTGTTCGGCATCTGGTTCGCGGGCAAGCAGGAGACGACCGAGGACTACTTCGTCGGCGACCGCAGCGTGCCGTGGTGGGCCATCGCCGCGTCCATCGTCGCCACCGAGACATCGACCATCACCTTCATCAGCGTCCCCGGCGTCGCCTTCTCGCGCGGCGGCAACTTCCAGTTCCTGCAACTGGTCGTCGGCTACATGCTCGGGCGCATCGTCATCTCGCTCCTCTTCATCCCGTCATACTTTCGCGGCGAGCTGCTGACGGTCTACCAACTGTTGGAGCGACGCTTCGGCGGGCGCATCAAGATGCTCGCGGCGGCGCTCTTCGTCGTCATGCGCAACATCGCGGACGGCATCCGTCTGTTGTTGACGGCCATCGTGCTCGCGGCCGTCTACACGGCCTTCCAGCCGCAGGCGAACGTGACGACGGTGACGATTGCCTCCATCATCCTGCTCGGGCTGGTGATGATCGTCTTCACCTACTACGGCGGGATGGAGGCGGTCATCTGGGTCGAGGTCGTGCAGCTCGGCATCTACCTCGCGGGCGCGCTCGCCGCGGCCGTCGTCATCGCGTCGGCCGTCAAGGGCGGCTTCGGCGGCGCGATGGAACTCGGGAGCCAGTTCGCCAAGTTCGACGTGATTGACTTCGCGTGGCGACAGACGCCGTACACGCTCTCGTTCCCGTTCACTTCGGCGACCTACACGTTCTCGCTCCCGATTGATTTGACGAAGAGCTACACGTTCTGGGCGGGGCTTGTCGGCGGCTGCTTCCTGACGATGAGCACGCATGGGACCGACCAGTACCTCGTGCAGCGTTACCTCTGCACCGACCGGCCGCGACGCGCGGCGGCGGCGCTGCTCTCTTCGGGCGCGGTCGTCTTCGCGCAGTTCATCGGCTTCCTCTTCATCGGCGTGCTGCTCTTCGCCTTCTACGGCCCGCACGCCTCGCCCGTCTACAACGACTTCGCCGCCGCCTGCGCGCAGGTGAACCCGACCGAGGCCGCCGGCCGCTGCCTCTCCGACCCCGCGTTTGCAAAAGCGGCGAGCGCGACTTTTCCATTCGCGGGCGGCGACCGCGTCTTCCCCGACTTCATCACGAAGCACATGCCGACGGGGCTCGCGGGTCTCGTCGTCGCGGCCATCTTCGCCGCCGCGCTCTCGTCCTCGCTCAACTCCATCGCGGCGACCGCCGTCAACGATTTATATAAACCCTTCCGGCCGAAGCGTGAAGACAAGCACTACCTGCGCGTGTCGCACGTGCTGACGCTCGTGTGGGGCGCGGTGCAGATATGCGTCGCGGTCGTGGCGATGTCGTACCCGAGTTCGGCGCTCGACAAGGCGCTGTCGATTGCGTCGCTCATCAACGGGCCGGTGCTCGGCGTCTTCCTCGTCGGCACGTTCCTGCGGCGCGTGAGCGAGCCGCCCGCGCTCGTCGGGATGGTGGCGAGCATCGTCGTCATGCTCTACGTGCGCTTCTACACGCCGCTGGCGTGGACGTGGTACGTGCTCTTGGGGAGCGGCGTCACGCTCCTCGTCGCGTGGCTCGCGAGTTTCGCGTTCCCGCCCGCGCCCGTCGAGCGGCAGGACGAACTGGCGCCCGGCGCGGCCGACTGACTTCGACAAAGGACTGATTCTCCGATGGGACGTGTGAAAGCATCCGGATTACTGAGTACGTTGCTCGCGGCGACGCTTTTCGCGCTGACGCTCGCGCCGGCCCACGCACAGAATTCACGAGCCCGAAAAGGCGCCTGTAATTATGACTGCGGTTTAGTGAACGTCTTCCTCAAGGCGTCGGTCACGACGCCTTACAAGCGCCAGCCGTCGAAGGACGCGCTCAAGTGGGCCGACGAGCAGTTGAAGACGATGACGCTCGAAGAGAAGGCGGGCCAGCTTATCTCGGTCGGCGTCAACGCGCGCTTCTTCAACCAGGAGAGCGACGAGTTCAAGGAGTTGCGCCGGCAGGTCGAGCAGAACCACGTCGGCGGCATCATCCTCTTCCGTGGCCCCGTCTACGAGTCGGTCCACCTCGTCAACCGTATGCAGCGGCTCGCGAAGTTGCCCCTGCTCATCTCGGCCGACCTTGAAGCCGGCAGCGGCATGCGCTTCGAGGACACGTCGAACCTGCCGTGGAACATGGCCGTCGGCGCCACCGGCGACCCCGCCTTCGCGCGACGGCAGGGCGAACTGACCGCGCGCGAGGCCCGCGCCCTCGGCGTCCAACACATCTTCGCGCCCGTCGCCGACGTGAACAACAACGCCGGCAACCCCGTCATCAACGTCCGCAGCTTCGGCGAAGACCCGGCGGAGGTCGCGCGCTACGTCGCCGCCTTCGTCGAGGGCGCGCAGGGCGCGGGCGTCATCGCCACCGCCAAGCACTTCCCCGGCCACGGCGACACGGCCGTCGATTCGCATCGCGGCTTGCCCGTCATCGACGTGGCGCGCGCGCGGCTCGACGCGATAGAACTCGTCCCGTTCCGCGCGGCCATCAAGGCGGGCGTCGGCTCTGTGATGACGGCGCACATCGGGCTCCCGCAGGTTGACCCGACCGAGGTCAAGCCGCTCCCGCGCGACTCCATCGTGCGCCCGTCCTACGCCGAGCAGGAGGTCTTCGCGGAGAACGCCGTGCTGCCCGGCACGCTCTCGCCCGTCATCACGACAAAGCTGCTGCGTGAAGACCTCGGCTTCGACGGCATCGTCGTCACCGACGCGATGGACATGAGCGGCCTGACCATCTACTTCAAGCAGGACGAGGCGGGCGTGCGCGCCGTGCTCGCGGGCGCGGACATGCTTTTGAAGCCCGCCGACCCGGACGCCATCCTGCGCGGGCTGGTCGGGGCGGTGAAGAGCGGCCGTCTCACCGAGAAGCGCGTCGAAGAGTCCGCGCGCAGGATTCTCGCCGCCAAGTACGACCTCGGCCTCGCGCGCGACCGCATCGCCCCGCTCGAACGGATAGACACAATCGTCGCCGGCCCCGACGCCATGAAGTTCGCCGACGAGGTGGCCGCGCGCGCGGTCACGCTGGTGCGCGACGACGCGAAGCTCGTCCAACGCGCCGACGGCGTCGGACTGAAGCCGGGCGCGCGCATCTTCAACCTCGCCGTCACGAACGGCGAAGACCGCCTCTGGATCGCGAACCCGTTCGCGTCGCAGTTGGCGCGGCTCGGTGTCAGGCCCGAGACGGTCGTGCTCGACTCGCGCTCGACCGAGGCGGAGGTCGCGGATGCACTTGAGCGCGCGCGGAAGGCGGACGTGGTAATCGCTTCGATGTACGGGCGCGTGCGTTCGGGCGCGACGAACAGCGTCGGGCTCCCCGAGCAGGGCGCGCGCGTGCTGAACGCGTTGATCGAGAAGAAGGTGCCGGTCGTCGGCGTCAGCTTCGGCAACCCGTACCTGCTGCAAAGCTTCAAGGGGCTCGGCACCTACGTCGTCGCCTACGGCGACATGCCGAGCCTGCAACGCGCCGCCGCCAAAGCCCTCGCCGGTCGCGCCGACTTCGGCGGCCGGCTGCCCATCTCGCTCCCCGGCCTCTACCCGCGCGGCACGGGCATCCAGTTAAAAGCAGCGCCGCCCGCGACGACATCAAGCAGATGAAGAGCATAGTCCCGGAGCAACAGAAGTCCTTCGTGACCTTCGTGCATACCTTTGTGTCCTTTGTGTTGATGTTGGCCTTCGTCGCGAACGCTTTCGCCGCGTCGTTGCCGAACGTCATGCCGGCGAAGGTCTCGATGGCGGCCGACCGTCTGGCCTACATCGACGGCGCGGTGGCGGACTCCATTCAGAGGAAGGAACTGCCGGGCGCCGTCGTGCTCGTCGCGCGTCGCGGCGGCGTCGTGTGGCGCAAGGCTTACGGCGCGCGCGCGCTCGTCCCCGCGCGCGAGGAGATGACGGTTGATACCGTCTTCGACGTGGCGAGTTTGACGAAGGTCGTCGCGACCACGACGAGCGCGTTGATACTCGTCGAGCGCGGCAGGCTACGTCTGGCCGACCCCGTCTCGCGCTACATCCCCGAGTTGAAGGGCGAGGGCAGGGAACGCATCACCGTCGAGCACCTGCTCACGCATCGCTCGGGTTACGCGCCCGACTTCGACCTCGGCGACCGTTGGGAGGGGCGCGACGAGATGCTGAAGCGGCTCTACGTCGAGCCGCTGCGCAACGCCCCCGGCGCGCGCTTCGTCTACAGCGACATCGGCATGATCGTGATGGCCGAAGTCATCCAACGCGTCTCGGGCGAGCCGCTCGACGCCTTCGCGCGCAAAAACATCTTCGAGCCGCTCGGCATGAAGGACACGGGGTTTCGTCGCATCGGCAACACGTCCGGAGTCGCCGTCAATCGCATCGCGCCGACCGAGTCGGTCAAGGGGATGAAGAGTTATCTCGGCGGCACGGGCGACGCGGGCGCTTTGGGCGAGACGATGCTGCGCGGGCAGGTGCACGACCCCACGTCGAACCGCATGGGCGGCGTCGCGGGCCACGCGGGGCTCTTCTCGACGGCCGACGACCTCGCCGTCTTCTGCCAGATGATTCTGAACGGCGGCGAGTATAACGGCGCGCGCATACTCTCGCCGCTCGGCGTCGCCGAGATGACGCGGCCGAGGCAGGTGACCGACGAGGGCGGCGCGCGTGGCCTGGGCTGGGACGTGAACACGACCTTCTCGACCAACCGTGGCGACCTCTTCCCGCCGGGCTCGTTCGGCCACACGGGTTTCACCGGCACCTCCGTCTGGATCGACCCCGCGAGCGAGACGTTCGTTGTCTTCCTCTCGAACCGCGTCCATCCGGACGGCAAGGGCGACGTGGGGCCTCTGCGCGGTCGCGTGGCGAACGTCGTCGCGGGCGCCGTCACCGACGCGGCCACGGTCGCGCGCGCGCGGGCGGAGCAGTCCGAGTACGTGCGCGCGATGCTCTCGGGGCTCACGCGTTTCACCTCTGACGTGGCCGAGGCGCGCAGGGCCGAGGAGGGCGGCGCGCTCGCGCCTCAACAGGCTGAAGTGCTCAACGGCATCGACGTGCTCGCGCGCGGCGGCTTCAAGGAGTTGCAGGGCATGCGCGTCGGCCTCATCACGAACCACACGGGGCGCGACCTCGCGGGGCGCCAGACCATCGACGTGCTGCGCGACGCCCCGGGCGTCAAACTCACCACGCTCTTCTCGCCCGAGCACGGCATCCGGGGGCAGTTGGACGACAAGGTCTCCGACTCGAAGGACGAGAAGACCGGGCTCCCAATCTATTCGCTCTACGGCGAGACGCGGCGGCCGAAGGCCGAGCACCTGAAGGAACTGGACGCGCTCGTCTTCGACATACAGGACATCGGCGCGCGCTTCTACACGTACATGTCCACGCTCGGCTTCGCGATGGAGGAGGCGGCGAAGGCGCGCGTCCCCGTCTTCGTCCTCGACCGCCCGAACCCCATCGGCGGGGTTGACGTGGAAGGCCCGGTGGCCGACGCCGACAAGCTCTCGTTCACGGCCTACCATCAGATTCCCGTGCGCCACGGGATGACCGTCGGCGAGCTGGCGCGGCTCTTCAACGAGCAGCGCAAGCTCGGCTGCGACCTGCGCGTCGTCAGGATGGAGAACTGGCGTCGCGGGATGTGGCTCGACGCGACGGGACAGACGTGGGTCAACCCCTCGCCCAACATGCGGAGCCTGACCGAGGCTACTCTGTACCCCGGCGTCGGCCTGCTTGAGACGACGAACGTCTCCGTCGGGCGTGGGACCGACACGCCGTTCGAGATTGTCGGCGCGCCGTGGCTCGACGGCCGCAAGCTCGCGGAGTACATGAACGGTCGCGGACTGGTGGGCGTGCGCTTCGTGCCCGTCCGCTTTACGCCGCGCGCGTCGGTCTTCAAGGAGCAGGAGTGCGGCGGCGTCAACCTCATCATCACCGACCGCGCGCGCTTCCGTCCCGTCCGCACGGGGCTTGAGATGGCCGTCGCGCTGCGCAGGCTCTACCCCACGGACTGGAAGGTCGAAGATTACAAACGCCTCCTCGTCAACGGAGAGACCCTTGAGCGCGTCCGCCGCGCCGACGAGCCCGAGTCAATCGAGCGCGCGTGGCAGACGCCGCTCGCCGAGTTCCGCCGCGCCCGCGCCCGCGCACTGCTCTACAAGTAGACGTTCAAACAGCAAGACTGCCCTACTACTCAGGAGAATAAACATGCGTCTAGTCAGCAGACTCTTCATCGCCTCGGCCCTGCTCTTCGCGGCGCAGGCCCGCGCCTTCGCGTGGCACGACCAGGGCCACATGATCGTCGCGCAGGTCGCCTACCTGCGCCTGACGCCAGCGGCAAAGGCGCGCGTTGACAGCCTGTTCATCGGGCCGCCGAACCGCCGGCCGCTCATACACCTCTGCGCCGGCTACTACATGGCCGACACGTGCGAGAAGACCTACGACCCCGTCCAGATCGCCGTCTGGATGGACGACTTCCGTGGCGACTCGATCAACTCCACTTACGACACCTGGCACTACATCAACTTCAGGCCCATCTGGGACGGCATCCCCGAGCGCACCAACGTCGGCGCCGAGCCCGAGAACGTGCTCTCGCGCATCTACTGGGCGACCAACGTCCTGCGGAATGGGACGGGCTCGAACAAGACGGACGCCGAGACGCTCGGCTTCCTCTACCACCTCGTCGGCGACGTGCACCAGCCATTGCACGCGGCGACGCGCTACTCGGCCTCGAACCCGAACGGCGACGCGGGCGGCAACGGCTTCAAGATTCAGATGCCGGCCGAGACGCGCGTCTCGAACCTGCACTCGTTCTGGGATTCGGCCGCCGGGCAGTACGGCTTCGCGAGCCCGAAGCGCCCGCTCGACGAGGCCGGCAAGGCCCGCATCCTCGCGTCCGCCGAGGCGGCGATGAAGGAGTATCCGGCCGAGTCGGTGCCCGAGTGGAAGGACCTCGACCCGCACACGTGGGTCGTCGAGAGCAACACGCTCGCGCGCGAGGTTGTCTACAAGAACATCACGGAGGGCGGCGAGCCCTCGAAGGCTTACACCGACGCCGCGCAGAAGCTCGCGCGCAAGCGCCTCGCACTCGCCGGCTACCGCCTCGCCGGAGTCCTCAACGCCCTCTTCGTGCCGGGGCCGGAGAAGAAATAGTAGGCGGTAACGCGACGTGCAGGTTTAGTCCGCCGACATCTCAGCCAACGACATCTCGGCCGAACGCAACGGCTCGCGACCCCGTGCGCGGCTGCGGGTGAGCATCGCCGCGCACCCCTGTTGCGTGGGAGGTCACGGCCGTCGTGTTTGTTTGATAACCTTGACTGGTGGAAGAATCTATCGTAAATAACGACTCAAGTTCTACTTCTTCTTGAACGGGTTCTCACCAACGGAGGCCGTCGATGGCTAACATTTCTTCCAGCACACGAGTCACGTATCCTCAGGGCGCAACGAGCGGGCTCTCCACCGTCCTCCTGGCAAAGCCACACGGCGGCGACCCGTCCAGGTTGATAATAGTGACCGAAGAGACGCCGTTTCACCCGGTCGATCACACCTGGCCCGACCAGCCGGCGGATGTGGGGACGTTGACCGTTGACGGCACGGCGTTAGGAGTGTCTGACGTAGTAACGGGGGCGATACAGGACGGCTCGGAAGAGTTGAAACTGGACAAGGACATTCCCGTCAAGAAAGGCGCCGACGGTTGGCATTTTGTCGTCGCGCACATCATCGACGCCGCCGACGCCGCCCCGGAGAGTCTGGTCGGACAGACCGCCTCTTTCGCAGTCGATCCCACTCACCGCAGGCTGTTGAGCGCGGCGCATTCCGCCTGTCACATCGCCGCCCTGGCGCTGAATAAATGCACGGCGCATCTGTGGCGTAAGGACGCGTTGAAGGACTCGCTCGGCCACCCGAATTTAGACCAGCTCGCGATGCAGGTGTCGAAGATAAAAACGTCCGAAAGTCTCGACCATTACCGCTTCGGCAAGTCGGTGCGCAAGCAGGGGCTCGATAGCGCGGCGTTCCTGGAGCAGATTGGAAGCGTCGAGGAATGTATGAATCGACAATTGGAGGACTGGCTGAAAACCGAGTCTTCGATCTGGATAGAGACGCCGCACCCCGGCCTCGACGCGCGCCGGATGTGGCACTGTGACCTGCCCGACGGGGCCGCGAACATCCCCTGCGGCGGGACTCACCTGAACAACATAAAAGAGTTCAGCAGCATCCGGGTTAACTTCGAGCTGCTGCCCGGTGTCCCCGAAGTCCTCATGCACACGGTTCCGAGGTTAGGGGACGAGACGACCCCCTCGACGTGAGGCGTCTGCCCGCTCCGCAGCCTCAACCCGCTTCGCGACGGGCGTGAAGAGTCGCCCGGCCGGTTTCACTTACTGATCTGCTGTTTGAGCATGGTGTGGAAATCGGAGAGGGGGAATTCGTCGTCCAGGACCGTCGCGTAGTTGTCTTTCTTTTTATCATAAACGCAGGCGCTGATGGGGTTGCTCTTGAACGTCGAGGAGATGCTCGGGGGCACGTACCCGGCGATGAGGTCATAAGCGCGCGTCCAGTTCTGCTCTTTCTGAGACCTCAACGCCTGGCGCTCGAAGTCGTTTATCTCGCCCCGCAGTTTACGCACGGCCGCGTCCGCCGCGTTCCAGTCGAACGAGAGAACTCCGTTCTCCCAAATCATCGCCTGGTTGTCGAGCAGCGCGTTGGTAAGAATTTGTCCGGCCAACGAGTCGTAATTCTTCACCCGCCCTCCCGTAATCGGGAAGCGAAAAATGCGATCAAACAGGACGCACCAGCAGACGTAGATGCCCATGGCGACGCCCTTACTCTTGTAAAGGTCATACGCCCCGACCCAACTGCCGAGGTCAACGCGAAGCTCTTCGAGGGCGTGCATCCAGTACGGCCTTCGTCCCTTTTCCTTGAACAACACGCGCGGCAGGGGACCCCTCTGGTGGGTCGTGTCATGAATCAAATCCCAGAAGGAGAAAGCGTTTTCGATGAGGCCGAGGTTGTTCAGGAAGCACCACATCTGAGGGGTGGCCTTGAGTCGGAGCGTCTTCGCGGCCTTGAGGGAAGTCTTTTGGAATCGCGCGGCCTCCCTGTTCCGGAAGATAACGCCGAACTTGGTGGGAATCTTCTTGAAGCCGGCGACCATCTCGGGGAAAAATACCGCGCACTCGCTATCATAACCGTCCGAGTAACGCTTGATGTCGGCGGTGATAAAAGCCGGGTTGGGCCAATTGGTCCGCTCGTACTCGGCCAGCCACGGCGGCCAGACTATCCTCATCAAAATAGAGTCGAACTTGATTTCGTTGGAGGCATTCTGCAAATACATCGGGAAGACGACGACGTAGTCCTTGTCGTCTATCCTCTCGATGTTGAGCCGGGACAGCGAGTGCTCGAAATCAGGTTTGTCGTAACCGCCGTCGCGCCAGCGGTTCAGGTCTTCGACCATGGCGCTGAAGTAATCCGACTGGTGTGTGAACTCTCCCCGTAGGCGCTCGACCGCCGCGATAACGTCGGAGAACGCTCCGTCAACGTCGGCGGCGCTCGACGAGGCCGACTTCGCGCCGGAAGGCTCCTGCAATTCGCGCAGCCGGTTGATGGACGCGGCGAGTTGTGAGAAGCCGTCCTGCGTATCGGCGACGGCGGCTTCGGCCGTTGAGGGTGTGGTGAAAACGCGCTCGCCCAGCCAGTAGAAAATGTTCAGCCACAACTGACTATGGTCGAACCGCGCGTCCGCTATGTAGTCGTCGCCGAAGAGGTCTGAGTCCGCGACCAGAACGACCCGCCCCTGCCCCATTTGAGAGTAGGCCGCCGCGACACCACTCTTAGGTCTCGCGGTGGAGCTTGAGCGGAGCAGAGGGGCCGGTCTGGCCTCGGCGGCTTCCAGAATGTCGCACGAGCCGCCTCTGAAATAACATATCTTCCGGACGTACTCGGTGACCGCCGGCTGGTCCGCATCCGTCTCGGGCGACAGGGCCACCCACGTTCGGTTCGAATCCACGGCGTTCTCTTTATCCGTCAGAGTCGTATTCTGTATGCCCAGTCCGAAGTGTCTGAGCAGGGCGTTTAAGTTGTTACCGTATTTGTCATTCTCGTATTCGGAGATGACCAGCAGCCCTCCGCCGCCCCTGACGAAATCGACGATAGAATTGATCTCGGCTTCGTCTAACATCGGTGAGTTCGACGAGGTCGTGAGTTCCCAACGCGTATCACAGGGGTGAATGAGGACGAGGATGTCGGCATCCTTCAATGATTCCGCGCTCAGCGGCGCCGACACGTTGCGGTTGAGGACGAACTCGCCCTTATCGAGCAGGGCGGCCGCCTGGCTGTACGACGAGTTATTCGATTCGTCGGGATTCATCTCCCTGGCCCGGGCCAAAGAGATGGTCCACGACTCGCTGTGATACTCGTCGAATAAGACCCTGACGGGGGTGAGGCTGGGCATCGCTAATCGCTCCTGACTGGATGGTTTGAGCTACACTTTTCTGGATACTTGCGGCTTGTCAGCTCACGCGAGGGCTTTAAGGTTAATGATCTCAACTGAGGATTTAAGCAGGTGCCGTATAAGGACGGCTCTGTCAAATGCTTGGTGAAGTTGTACGCGGCTACGAGAATTATAAAAGTGCCTCGGTAGTCAAAAGAGTGTGTGAACTGCTTCCGTTACTTTCTTTAACGGTCCATATATTTAGATGGAGGATTGAAATTGTCAAGCGATTTATAACGCCTCAATGAAGCGAGACGAATGGCCGAACTACGTGCGGGCGGTTCGCACAAAACCTGCGCGGAAGTGGCGCGTCTTTGGAAGACCTTTTAAGGCCGCGCGACTACGGTTCGTCGCGGGGCGTTAAAAGGGAGCGGACGCGCTCCTGACCCAAAGAGAGGAACAACGTGGGCAGCCGAGGCCCGGTGTCGCTGCCGCACAGTAAGTGATACAGAGAGATGAAAAATCCCCTCTGTACTACTTTTATCTCCTCGTTCGGCGGGGCGTCGATGGGGAGGCCGAGCAGGAGTTTCGGCACGCCGTAAATGAGCGTCGTCAACCCCTTCAAGCTCCAGTCTTCGTTCAACTTTTCGAGCAGGGTGACGATGCCCTGCTTGTGTATGTCACTAAGGGAGTCGTACGTCTCCGCGTCATGCGTCGGCTTGATCTGTGTGCGTTCGTCTTCGGGCAGGTAACTCGTGGCCCAGTTGATGGCACAGGTCAGGCGCGGCTCAATCAGTTCACGCAGTTGCTCGGCGGGCGGCGGATTGTCGAGATGGTCCGAGACGATGCGGATAATCTGCTCGATGTTGCCCTGCGTGATGTCGGCGGCCGAACTCAAAATCCTGAAAGGCACGGGCAGTTTGGATTTCGCGATGTCGCCCTGCGTCGTCTGTGTGCAACGAAGGTATGTGAGTTGGTCGGCCTCGTCGGCCTTACCGCTGTTGACGCGTGATGTGAAGGAGTCCCACTCGTCGTAGAGACGCACGACCTCCTGGCCGAAGTTAATATCAAACTTCTGCCCGACGTTGCGCCGTATGTAGAGCCAGCGGATGATGCACGGCTCCAGGATGTCGAGGGCGGCCCGGGGGGTGGCGCTCGTGCCGGCCGAACTCGAAATTTTCGAGCGGCCCGTCAGGCCGACGAAGGCGTACCCGACGAAGTAGGGCGGCACCCCGCCGTAGATGTCCCGTACGATCTGCTTGCCGACGGTGTAACTGCTGCCCGGGGCCGAATGGTCTTCGCCGCCGGGCTCGAAGTCTACCGCCTCATAGTTCCAACGCATCGGCCAATCGACCTTCCAGACAAGTTTGCCCGCGACCTTCTCGTCGAGACTGAACGTGCCCGTGTGACCGTCGTTCAGGCAGGTGTAAGAAATCGTCGCCGAGGACTGTTCGTAATGGGTGATCTCGGTTATGTCCTTGCCGCAGACCTCGCAGTAGACCTTGAACGGGTAGTACTCCGACCGGCGCTGCTCTAAAGGCTTCTCGTGCCGGCCGGGCGTTTGATACTTCGCCAGGATGTCGAAGATGAGGAATCGCTTCTCCATGGCGGACTTGATCTGCGCGCGGTAGTCGCCGCGTGGGTAAGCGACGGACTGCCGCACGTAGCGCGGACGGATTCCCAGACTGCTGATGCTCTGCTCGAATTCCTCTTCGTAGCGCAGCGCGTAGGATTCGTATTCGCCGAACGGGTCCGGGATGGCGCTGATGGACATCCCGATGAACTGCTCGAAGCCTTCCGGCATTCCGAAGGGGACTTTACGTAGGCGATCAAAATCGTCCCAGGAGTGAACGTGTTCTGCGTCTCGCCCGCGCCTGCGGAGCTCTTCCGTGACGAGGTGGACGGTGATGATTTCTCTGAGATTGCCGAGGTGAATCGGCCCGGACGGACTGATTCCTGAAGCGCAGATAATCCGAGAGGACTCACCCTTGTGCTGTCGCGCGTGCTCCTCAACCTTGTCGGCTGTTTGCTCTATCCACGACTTTGACTTAGCCATAGTTACACCAGTGTTTTGATTAATCGTTCCGCGCGAAAATCATGATGGGCACAGGAACTTTAGAATAGCAGAACTTGCCTGTGTGATGATTATAAAGGCTCCGAGCCAAATAGCTAAAATACCTATGTCCGGGGAAGGTGACGCTCCAGCCACGACAGCAGCACGTTGAGGGTTTCGTCGCGCTCGGTGTCATTGAGCAGTTCGTGATACCCGCCTTCGACGAGGTGGATGGTCTTGTCTTCAGAGGCGACGGCGTCGAACAACCTTTGACTCCCGCGTGGGTCGGTCCAGGTGTCGGCCGTGCCGTGCATCAACAGCACGGGCACTTTCCAGGCGGGGTAGAGGTTCCAGTTGTCGTGTGCGATGTTCCCGCCGGTGGCCGCGACCAGCATCGGCACCCTCCCGCGATAGAAGAGCGGGTCGCCGGCTAACAGTTCGTCACGCTCGGCGCCGTGGTAGAGGAATTCGATGCCCGCCGCCTTATGCGGGGCGCGGACGGTCGGCGCGAAGAAGGCCGCCGCCCTCGCGAAGGCGAGCAGTCCGCGCGACGCATCGAACTGAAGGGCGGCGCTCGTCAGCACCACGCCGCGCACGCCGCCCTGGTCGCGCATCACGCTGGTGGCGGTCACCAAGCCTCCGAGCGAGTGGCCGAGCAGGAAGAGCGGCAACGGCTGTTCACTGAGTTTGCGCCGGGCGGCGCGATGGTCTTCGACCGCACGACCGACATCGGTGAGGCCGCGCCTGCCGGGCGAATGGCCGCTGCCCCACATGTCGAAGGCGTAGACGCTGACGCCCGCGTTCAGCAGGTGCGGGATGAGCCGGTTGTACTGCGTGACGAAACGCCGCGCGTATTCGCCGTAGCCGTGCTGGAGCAGCAGCACCGCCCTGGGGTTCAGGGCGTGCCAGACGTAGCCCGTCACGCCCGTCCCGATGTCCCAGGGCTGGCAGTTATCGCCACTCGCGCTACTTGTCTGACTCGGGCGGCGACTCATAACCTGATCTCCCCGACCGTCTCGCCGAACTGCACCTTTGTGCCCACCGCGAGGGTGAGGCTGCGCCCCGGCTCCACGTCCTTCACGGCGCCGCCCGGGGTGCTGACGACCCACTTCGTCCGCGACAGATTTTTCAACCCCCAGACGCCGGGGCTCGTCGGATGCTCGGCGACGGCGGCGATTGGCGCGTTGAAGTCGTAGAGCCTCTGCTCGTTGACGTGATGAGGGAAGAGCCGCGTGTCGAAGTTGAGCATGACGACCGACTTGCCGATGCGTATGCGCGGCGGGAGCCGCAGCGCGGCGGCGCACGACCAGCAGAGGCCGGGGTCGCCGCCGCGCGACTTGAGCGCCCGGCCGTCGTAGAAGTTTTCGAGCGAGCAGTGCGGGCAGTAGAAGATCGCGTCGCGCAAAGAGACCATCGCGCCGCGCCACTCGCTCTCGCGGACGCGGCCGTGAAGCGGGTCGCGTATGCCGTCGGTGAAGGCGCGCGTGAAGAGGTCGCGGAGGAACTGCGGGTAGATGCGCCAGAAGGCGAGGGCGTTGTCGTGGATGCCGGGCACGGGCGCGTTCGAGTCGTCGCGCGGGTCGAAGATGAAGAGCGGTTCCGTGCCGTAGAGCTTCGTCATCGCCGGCAGGTCGAGGCACTTGATCTCGGTCTCCTTCCGGCCTTCGAGCGGATGCGCGACCGTCAGCATGTAGAAGATGAGCACGGAGAGCGAGAAGAGGTCGGTCTGCGTCGAAGGCACCGCCTCGCCGCGCACGACCTCGGGCGCCATGAAGCGCGGCGTGCCCAGGACGCCGAGGACGCCCGCGCCGTCAACCGAGACGTTGTCGTTGTCGGCGATGAGCACGTCGCCGTTGTCCGGGTCGAAGAAGGCGTTGCCGAACGAGATGTCGCGATAGCACAAGCCCTGCGAGTGGAGCAGCAGGTAGTTGTGCGAGAGGTTCAGACCTGCGGTCGCGAGCGCGCGGAAGGTCGGCTCGATGCGTCGCTTCATCAGGTCCACGATGTTCTTGAAGCGCGCGGGCCGAAGCGGCATCACGTAGCCGAAGCCCGCGACGCCGGGCGCGGTCGTCACCTCAAGCGGCCAGAGGAAGTGCTCGCTCGGCGGCCCCTTGCGCACGAGCAGTTCGATGGCGGCGCGCTGCTCCGGCGTGGACATGTGCGGGAAGAACCACTTGATCGCCACCGCCTCGCCGCCGAGCGTGGCCCTGTAGACCTCGCCCTGCCCGCCCGCGCCGAGCAGCTCGCCGGCCACGCACTCCATCCCCGAAGGCTCGCAACGCACGGCCTGCCCCGGCCTGAGAATCTGATCCATCCGCACATCTCCTGAACGATGAAGTAGGAACGATGAACGATGAACTGAAGACGACGATCTTACAGTTCATCGTTCATCGTTCCTACTTCATCGTTTCAATCATGGTTGCGCTCGGACTCGACCTGCGCGCCGTATTCAACGTCCCAGGGGCCGAGCCCGTTGCCGGTTAACTCCGAGTCCTCCACGCGGGCCGTCGCGCCGGAGGCGACCTCTATGCCGAAGCGCGCGTTGTCGTAGATGGTGGACTCGATGACGGCGAGCACGGAGCCCGAGCCGACCGACACGCCCGAGCCCGAGTTGTCGCCGACCTCGCACCGTTGCAGAAGCGCCTGACCGCCCTCGCGGACGAGGACGCCCGAGTCCTGACCGCCGTGGACGCGGCAGCCGTTCAGAAACAGTCGGCCGCGAGTCGTCACCGCCGCCTCGGCCGCGCGATGGCCGTAGAGTTCGCAGCCTTCAAGAACGGCTTCGGCCTCAAGGTGGACGAAGACGCCCGAGTTCTCACCCTCGTGTATTTGGCACGAGCGCGCCGTCACCTTCGAGCCTTCGCTGACGCCGAGGTTCGCAAGACGGTTGCCGTAGAACTCGCATCCTTCCAGCAGCGTCTCACCGCCCTGCCACGCGACGAGCCCGGCGTTCGCGCCGCCGTAGACCTTGCTGCGCCTGAGCGTGGGGCGCGCGCCGCCCGTGACCGCCACGCCGACGTTCGCGTGGCCGTAGATTTCGCAGTCTTCGACCTCGCCCGTCGCGCCGTCGAAGAAGTAGAGCCCGGAGTCCGCGCCGTCGTGAATCCGGCAACGCTTTATCAAAGGCGCCGCGCTGGGGCCGTGGACCGCGACGCAGGAGAGCGTCTCCGAAGACACGTCGCAGTCTTCGAGCACCAACTCGCCGCGCGGCACGTCCACGGTGAATGAGTCGGCGCCGCCCGCCGCGCCGCGCAGCGTCAAACCGGCGACCCTCGCGGCCTCCGCGCTCGACTTCAGACAACTCGCGCCCGCTACCCTGACGATGACTTCATCGCGCGGGCCGTCGCCGACGATGTTAACTCGTTTGTCGAGGATGATGGCCTCCTCGTATACACCCGGCCGGACGAGGACGCGCCCGCCGGCCGCGACGTTGGCGAGCGCCTCCATGATGCTCATGTAATCGCCGTCCCCCGCAGCGGAAGCGACCACGGAGGCTGCGTCCACGGGGACTCTGGCGGTTGATTTGTTCGAGGCCGTCCGCGCCTCGTTGTCATCATTCTTGCTTACGTCGCTAACGTCCTTCGCATCGCCGGTCACCACCGCCGTCGTGAGCGTTGCTGCTTCTTCGACGGCTTTCAATTCGTCGTCGGAGATCGAACCGAGGGCGAGCGCCCACGTGTTGACGGCCCACGCGGCGGCCGGTTCTGAGAGGGCGCTGTGTTCCGAGAGACGGCGCGCCAGACGCGCCAGCAGGACACGGCGCGGCGTGCCGGTGGGAGCGACAAGCAGGTCTTGTGGGACGTGCTCTTCGAGCGCCGACATTAGGACGGAGACTTCGCGGCGGTACTGCGCGGAGTAGTCCTTCAGCAGTCCTTCGCAGCGGCGCGCGTGATGGACGACCGACTGCCCGTGGCGCGCGACGATCTCGCGCAACATCTGTCTCGGCTGGTCGTTCATGCGTTCTGTTCATCGTCGGGCTGCGCCGTCGGCGACTGCGCGGCCGACTCCGGTACGACGCCCGCGTATGTCGCCGACGTGTCTGTCGTGTCGTCCGTTTCCGCCCGCTGTTTCTCGTCGGCCTTAACCAGTGCGTCCATGCGGCAGACGAGGCCGAGCGTGCAGTCGTCGCCGCTGCCGGAGCGCGTGGCCTCTTCGAGCCAGCCCTTGAGGCTCGCGTTGATGGGGTCGAAGCCGTCGGTGCGCAGCATGTCGAGGAGGTCGCTCCCGACTTTGAAGAACCCGGCCGAGTCGGAGAAGGAGTTTACATAGCCGTCGGTCGAAATAATGATGAGCGCCGGGGCCTCGCCCGCGAGCGTTTGGAGCCGGACGCGGAAGTTCTCCTCCGCGTCGCGCGTGCAGAGCGAGGTCGTCTCGTTGGCGAAGAGGCGTTCGTCTTCCGGCAGCGCGCGCGTGACTTCGCCCTTCGCCGCGACGTTGAGGATTTCGCCGTCGCCGAGTTGGAGGTAGATGATGAAAGACTCTTCAACCGCGACGGTCAAAGAGGTCGCGCCGTAGGCGAGCAGGGGATTGCCCGCGACCAGTTTGAGCGCGTGCGGGCCGTCCTTCTTCTCGACGGTTTCGAGTTCCGCCTCGGTGAACGGCCGCGCCTTGAGGTCAGCTTCGACCGCCTCGCGCCAGCGCCTTACGAACTCGCGCGGCAGATAGTCGCGCACCCTGCTCTCGATTGCCGCGTGGTCCGTGGCGTGGCCGCGCGACTCGTCGAGAAATTCGACGACGAGTTGCGCGGCCTCCTTCACGGCGAAGCGCGAGCCACGGTCGCTGCGGAAGCACTTGTCGCTCCCGTGCCCGTCAGAGACGGAGACGACGACGGGCAGCCCTCGGCCCGACTCGCGCATTTGCAGGATGGCGTCCTGGTTCGGGATGCCCGCCCGCAGGTGCGACGCGCCGGGCACGGTCTCGCCCATCACCCGCCATTCGGCCGGGCTCCTTTGTGCGGCCACTTAGTCGGCTCCTTACCAAACGTCGTCGATGGTCTGCTGGTTGTTGGCGGCCTCGTCGTCAACCGACGTCTGACTCCCGCCCGTCGCGGCGGCGGCCTGCGCGCCGGGAGCGGGGGCGGCGGTCGGGATGGGCACCGGCGTCGTGGGCGCGTCAACGCCGGCGGGCTTGTCCGCGCCGGCGGCGGGCGAGGAGGCGGACTTGAGGACGGCGGTCGAGGCCCACTTGATGTGCCGGACGAGCGCCTCGGGGCTGTTGGCCGCGAGCGGCTTCAGTTCCGTGTTGCCGATGAAGCGTTGCAAGACCTCCGGGTCCGCGTCGCGGCCGATGGAGATGGCGATGCGGACGGCCTTCTTGCCCCAGGGCTCGTCCATCAAAGCCTTGAGTCCGGTCTCGAAGTCGTCGGTGGGCTGGCCGTCGGAGACGAGCACGAGGACGGGCGGCAGCGCGCGCTCGCTCATCGGCGGCATCTTCAACTGTTCGGCGACGAGTTGGAGCGCCTTGCCCATGTCGGTCTCGCCCTCGGCCGCGAGGTCCGCCCACGCGAAGTCAGCGACGGGCGTCGGCTGCGAGATGTGCCACTGCGCGCCGTTCGAGAACTTGACGGCGCGGACCAGGACCTGCGCGTTCGGGTTGTCCTCGGCGACTTTCCGCATGTGCGGGATGGCCTCGCGGATGGCCGTGTTGAGCGCCTGAATCTTCCCGTCCTGCTCCATCGAGCCGGAGCTGTCCGCGATCCAGATGAAGTGGAGCGGCCTCGAAGCCAACTCGCCGCCCGGTCGTCTGCTCATAATTTCAGTTCTCCTTATATCAAGTCTTGCTAACCCTCAATCGTCTCTGAACGGTCGCGGTACACACGGACTCGAAGGGATGTGAGCCCTTTTGCGTTGTTTCGGTACGAAAGACGCTTGAGGAGAGAGACAGGGCAGAATGCGTACCACACTCCGCCCGGCCTCCTTCACAAATTATTGACACTGACGCCCTCGCCGCCATATCGTGCCTGCGCGTCTGCTTCGCGATTCCTGACTCTCACGCCGCTGTTGAAGGAGAAAAGACATGACGAACGATTCGGAAGCCTCAAGCCGTGTAGTCACCCCCAACGACTCCGATTATGAACAGGCGTGCAAGGTCTGGAATTCCATCTATGCCGCCAGCCCGGCGGAGATCGTCTACTGCCAGCAGGCGGCGGACGTGTCGGCGGCGCTCGGCCGCGCGCTCGACAACGGTAAGCCGTTCCGCGTGCGTTGCGGCGGGCACTCCTACGAGGGCTACTCGACGCTCGATGACGGCGTCGTCATCGACGTGAGCGACATGAATCAAGTTACCGTGAGCGACGACCGGAAGACTGCGGTCATCGGCGCCGGAGGCCGCCTTGGGGACATCTACTCGGCGCTCTCGGCGGAGGGCGTCGCCATCCCGGGCGGCACCTGCCCGCCGGTCGGCATCTCCGGCCTCACGCTCGGCGGGGGACTGGGGATGCTCGTCCGCGCGGAGGGGATGTTGATCGACAGCCTCTTGTCGGTCGAGATGGTGGACGCGCGCGGGCGCGTGCTCACCGTTGACAAGGACAATCACCCGGACCTCTTCTGGGCCTGTCGCGGCGGCGGGGGCGGCAACTTCGGCATCGCGACCTCGTTCACTTTCAAGATGGTCCCCGTCGAGGTCGCCACGGTCTTCACCGTCGAGTGGCCCTGGGACGACTTCGAGGAGGCGTTCGGCGCGTGGGAGCGTTGGGCTTCCGTGGCCGACGAGCGCATCAGCATGCTCTTCGTCCCGCTGCCCGAGTCCGTCGGCGTCGTCACCGTCCTCGGCGAGTTCAGGGGCACGGAGGACGAGTTGACGCCGCTAATCGAACCCATCTCTAAGGTCGGTCAGGCGACGTTGAAGAGCTACGAGTACACGTCTTACATCGACGCGGTCAATCAGGTGGCGACGCTTGAGGGACCGCAGGCGACGGCGACCACGACGAGGGTCAAGGGGAAGACCAGTTTCGTCTCAGACCCGCTCGGCCCCGAGGCCATCCGCACGTTCAAAGAATGGATGGCGCAGGCCCCCGGCGGCGCGGCCCCGACCGTCTACGCGATGGGCGGCGCCATCAGCCGCGTGCGCCCCGACGAGACCGCCTTCGTCCACCGCGACGCGCGCTTCCTCATCGCCTACCAGACGAACTGGGACCACGCCGAAGACGACCAGACCAACATCGACTGGTGCGAGAACATCTACGAGGCGATGCGCCCGTACGTCAGAGGCGGCGCCTACGTCAACATCCCCGACCGGTCGCTGACGGACTGGCTGCACGCGTATTACGGCGACAACTTGGCCCGACTGGTCGAGGTTAAGCGCGCCTACGACCCGGAGAACGTGTTCCACTTCGCGCAGAGCATCCCCCTGTCGCCGCCCGACGCGACCGGGGTAAAGGAGGAGAAGAATGGCTAAAGGTAACCCCGGGGCTGACAGCTCGCAGCCCGTCACCGCCGAACTCATCAACACCGCAACCCAACAGTTCGGACAGGCTCCCTTGTTCTGGGGACGCTACTTCACGAGCCCGACCGCCACGGGCACCGTCGAGTATCACCACGGCACGGAGAGCCCCGTCCTCGCGCAGCACAACATCCGTCTGCTTCCGGTCGCGCGGCAGACCGGGCACGTCGGCGGCAGCCAACAGCAGGGCACCTCGGACGCGCAACAGAACGTCCAGGACTTCCTCGACACGTTCAGTCAGGACTATCTTGTCTCGCAAGGCGGGCAGTTCCTACTCTTCTTAGACGTGGAGGGGAGCCCTTCGACGGGGAGTCCTTCGTTGTCGCTCGATTACTACTTGGGTTGGGCGCGGACCCTCGTCAGTTACAGCCAGAGTCAGACGGGCGGCGCCGTTACCATCCTGCCCTGCGTCTACGCGCGGCAGGGCGACAACGAGACGTGGGACGTGCTGGTGAGCGCGAACGGGCAGGGGGCGACCTGCAACGGGGCGTGGGTGGCGAGGTACTACTACAGCGGTTGCGACATGCACGACTGGAACGATTCCGTCGTCATGCCGAGCGTCGCGCTGCCGTTCGACGTGCTGCTGTGGCAGTACGCCGAGAACTGCTGCGGGGGCACGATAGACTGCAACCAGACCAACCCGAATCTGGACACGAACACACTCTTGCTCGACAGGCTGATCCTGCCGGCTAGTTAATGCCCCATGGTTTCCGTGTTTGGTTCAACGTTTTCTCAAACCGGAGGGTGAGGGCGCGACCCTATGAGACGTTCATCAGGCGTCGGAAACTCGCGCGCCCCGTCAGGACCATGTTGACGAGGCGCGCGAGCGTGCGCGGCGGCGTCAACTCTTCGACGAAGCGGTAACGGAAGAGCGTCTCGCGACAGTCGCCGGCATCGCGGAAGAGAATGTCCTGCGTGAAATTGCCCCAACGCTCCGGCCCGATGAGTTCGACGACGCCCCCTGCGTGGGCCGAGGGCAACAGCATGTTAGAGCCGTGGACGCCGACGACGACGTGGCTCGCCGCGTAGCGTTCGCACCACCCGCGTTCGGCGTCGCCATCGAGTGACAGGCGCCGCAAGTCTCCGACCCACTCGGGCAACGCCCCACGCCCTCCCGCCGCCAGCCCCGCGACCGCGAAGTCGAGCGCGGGCAGGTCACGCCTGAGCGCCTCCGCGAGTTCAGAGACCAACTCAGACTGTTCTCTCGGTTTGGACTCAGTGGTTATTAGTCGTCTGAGTCGTTCGCGCCCTGTTGAAGTCGCTTCGTCGGCCGATGCGCGCCACGGGCGGTCGTCGCGCCAGATGAACGTCACGGTCGGCCGCGCGGGGCGCGCGTCCCATTCGTCGAGGGGGAAGGGTTTGACGCGCGTGAAGCGTTCGATGTCGAACTCGTCGGGCCTCGGGTGTGAGAGCGCGTGGCCGAGGCTGACGCGTTCGAACGCCTCGACGCGTCGGCGGATTTCGCGTGCGAGCCACTCGTTCCACTCCATCCCGCGTCGCAAAGGCAGCCCGACGCTCCACACCTGTGCGACGCCGTCCGGCACCATCCATGCGAGGAGCGAAGGGACCATCAACACAAGGTCAACGTCCGCGCGGTCGAGATAGTATTGCGCGTTGAGCAGTTTGAGAAGCGAGTGGCCGTAGAGCGTGTCGAGACAGTTGAGGAGCACGACGGGGCGCGTGACCTCGCGCCTCTCATGCACGTCGAAGGGGAGGGGCTCGTCTGTGCGTTGTGCGTACGAGTCGCGTAGCCAGCCAGCGAACCATTCGACGCCGTGCGCGTCGTGCACCGCGCCCGTCGCCTTCTCCAACAGCATCGGCGTGTAGAGCGCCTGCCCCGCCGCGAGGTCGCCGTAGAACTCGCGCCCGCAACGTTCGCAGAGCAGGTCCGCGAGGTTGCGCATGCCGGGCATGTGCCAGCCACGGACGCGCAGGCGCGCGCGGCAGTGCGGGCACTCGTGGTCGGCGTCCGTGGACGGGTGCAGCCCCTCGGACCTCATAAGAGTTTCGCGCCCGCGAGTGTGGCGACGTGCATCGAGTAGCGGGCCGTCCGCGCGCTCGCGCCGCCGGGGAAGAGCGGGTCGCCCGCGACGAGGTTGCGCAACTCGTAACCCGCGTCACGCAGGTAAGACTCAATGCGGTCGGGGCTGTTACCCATGTCGAAGGTCGTCTGGCCGAACTCGAAGGTCACGCGGCGGACGCGCCGCTCACGCAGCATGCGCCCCGCTCCGATTAACACCTGAAACTCCGCGCCCTCCACGTCTATCTTCAAAAGGTCTATCGACGCGACGCCGTTCCGCTCGCAGTAAAGGTCGAGGGTCGTGGCCGGCACTTCCTCGGTCGTCAGCGGCTTCACGTCGATGCCGTAATCCTCAAGCGGGCGCGCGGCGCGCGTGTTCCAGCTCATGTGGTCTTCGTCGTAGACGTGCAGGCTCACGCGGCTTTCGTCTTCGGCGAGGGCCAGTCGGTTGAGGCGCACGTTACGCAGCGACGCCGCGTGACATAGTGACTCAAGTCTCCCGAACGCATCAACGCACGGCTCGAAGGCGTGGACGACGCCCGCCGCGCCGACGAAGCGCGAGAAGAGCAGCGTCAACTCGCCGACGTTCGCTCCCACGTCGAAGACCGTCATCCCTTCGCGCAGGGTTTCGAGATAGAAGATTCGCTCGGCGCGCTCGACCTCTAGAAACTCGGCGGGTCGGGCCGCGCCGCGCGACGCGCCGAGGTTGCGGCGCAGTCGTCGTAGGACTGAAGCGGCGCGGTCTCTCACGAACGACTCTCCCCTGTCAGCAACTCTGTTTCGGGCACGTCAACCTGTAAAACTTCGTCCGTTGACTCTTCCTCTTCGAGCCTCCAACTGGCGTCCACGAGGCAGCAGCCGTGCGTCGCGGGCGGGACTTCGCCGGAGCCGAAGAAGTCGCCGCCGGTGACCGTCAACTCGTATGCGTCCTCCATCGCGTCGAGGTAGTCGCCATTGAGCATCAGGCTGTACGTGATGCGGTAGGACGCGGGCGGCAGCGGGAGGCGCGGGACGCGGCAGACGAAAGTCCCGCGCGGCGGGAGCGACGGCCACTCGTCGCGCGTGAGCCGGTTGTGTTGGAGGAAGACCGGCACGTCGAACTGCGTCCTGACGCTGAGCCCCGCGATGACGTTCGGCGAATGAAAACCGGGCGACGCTTCGTAGCGGAGGCAGATGTCCACGTCCTGCCCCGAAGCGACCACGTCGAGCGGCCTGCCCACGGTATCTCGCACCTCCACTGAGACGACGCGCACCTCGCCGCTGCCCGCGCGGTCGTGCCTGTCGCGCAGCGTGCGAACGCTCGCGCGGCTGCTCGTCAGGTATCGCGCGACGGCCTCCGTCTGCGTGCCGGCGTAGACGACGCGCCCCTGCTCCAGCACGATTCCGCGCCGGCAGAGGTTTGTGACAGCGGCCATGTTGTGGCTGACGAAGAGGACCGTGCGCCCCTCTCGCGCCGCGCTGCCCATCTTGCCGAGACACTTCTTCTGAAACTGCGCGTCGCCCACGGCGAGCACCTCGTCCACGATCAGAATGTCGGGTTCGAGGTGCGCCGCGACGGCGAAGGCGAGGCGCGTATACATGCCGGAAGAATAGTGCTTGACGGGCGTGTCGAGGAACCGCTCGACCTCCGCGAAGGCGACTATCTCGTCGAACCGTCGCGCGATCTCGCCGCGCGGCATGCCGAGGACGGCGCCGTTGAGGTAGACGTTCTCGCGCCCCGAAAGCTCCGGGTGGAAGCCCGTGCCGACTTCGAGCAGGCTGCTCGCGCGACCGTATAGCTCGGCCCGCCCCGCCGTCGGCTCCGTGATGCGCGAGAGGATTTTTAAGAGCGTGGACTTGCCGGCCCCGTTGCGGCCGATGACGCCGACGACCTCGCCCGGCCTGACCTCGAAGCTCACGTCGCGCAAGGCCCACAGCGTGGCGGCGTCGCGCCCGGCCCTGCGTTTGAGAGACGCGAAGGGCGAGCGCACCGTGCCCGCGATGGTCTCGCGCAGCGTCGTCGGCCCCGCGCCACGCGCGCCGAGGCGATACTGCTTGCTGACGCCCTCGACTCGGATGATAGGTTTCATTGACACGGCGGACGGGCGCGGACTGAAGCGTTAGTCATTAGATAGCTCTTCGCGAATGATGTCGTCAACGAGCGCCGCGCGCGACGCGAAGGTGTGTTCGCGCAGGGTGCGGCGCTGTCCTGCGGCGGCGATGTCGCGGCGCCGCGACTCGTGTTCGAGTAGATAGTTGACCTTCTCGACGCACTCGTCGGCGTCGCGGTAGGCGACGACCTCCGCGTCCGGCTCGAAGAGTTCGCGGAGGTTCTCCTTTGAATCAGTCAGCAGACAGGCGCCGACGCCGGTCGCCTCGAAGAGCCGCATGTTCGATGCGCTGTGCGTCGAGATGTCGATGTGCGTGTTCAGCGCGACGCGGCCCGCGCGGAGTTGTCTGAACATGTCGAGGCCGAAGAGCGGGGGACGCGCGCGCCGCGCAACGGAGGCGTCAACGGAGGGCCGCGCCTGCGTCGTCGTCGCGCCGCCGCGCAGGAGCCGCGCCGCGCGTTGCAAGCGCGAAGGCGGCGGCGGCCCGACCTCCGACCAGATTTGCAGGTCGGTCTCCGCGACGAGGCGCGCGAGCAACTTCTCGCGCCCGAGGTGAAAGCGTTCGGACTTGACGAGCGAGCCGACGAAGACGAAGTCGGCGGCCGTTGCGTCCGCGCGCTCGCCGAGTTTGTCGAGCACGCGGGGCTCGAACGCGTGGTTGACGTGCCGGCAGCGATGGCCGTCCGCGCGGAACCGCGCGACCAGCTCGGGCACGCACGAGAGCACCACGTCCCACTCCGCGAAGACAGAGCCGTCGAAGTACGGCGCGCCGCACCAGCCCAGCACGAGCCGGAGGGAAGGGCACACGTCCCGGAGGCGGCGGAGGAACGCGGCGGTCACGGTCGAGTAGTCCGCGACGACGAGCACGTCGGGACGGAAGTCCCTGACTTGAGCCTCAGTGATGCCGAAGAGCCAATTTTTTTCGTCGAACGCCAAGCCATGCTCGACGGCCCAGGCCCTCTGCAAATGCTCTGCGTTGATGATGAGGTCGCGCGTCTCGTAGCCGAGGCGCGACAACTCCCGCGTCCAAAAATCCGACGAGCCGAAGCAGTCGTCGATGAGCGCCTCGTGCTGCGCGGCGTAAGTCTCCGCCGCGAGGCCGGGGCGCCGCGCGTAGAACTGTTCGAGGTAAGTCGTGTAGTAGACCCCGATCTTCAGAAGTCTCATAGCGTCGGGTCGCGGTTCAAAGCTCCATGTGATAGACGACGTTCCCCGTCTCGGCTTCGACGCCGGTCTGCACGAGACCGAGGCGGCGCGCGCCGCGTGGCGAGACGTTGTCGGGATGAATCTTGGCCATCAGGCGCGTCGCGCCCGACAGGCGGCAGATGAGCTTCGACACGTCGAGCGCGATTCGCATGAACGAACGCCCACGGTGCTTCACGTCCACCAGCACGCCGAACGAGGGCACTTCGTAGCCCGCGTCCCACCCGCGCAGCATGAAGACGGCGGCGAGTTCGCCACGCCAGAAGATGCCGGAGTAAACGTCCTTATCGCGCGCGGCGAGGATGCGCGCAATCTCCTCTTCGTCGGAGCCGAAGGCGTAGAAGAACCGCGCGTACGCGGGCGGCTGCGCACGCAGAAGACCGGAGACCGCCCTGGCGTCTCCGGCCCTAAGTTCCCGGATGGTAAAGTCGGCGTGGCCCGCCGAAGTGTTCGTGTCCGTTGCTCGCATGTTGATTCTGAGATTTTACTTTTCGGGCCACTTATAACACTATTCTTCCAATTCATGACCATTTTATCGCGCGGGTATGAGCGGCGGATGGGTTTACAAGACGAACCGCCGGGAGACTTTTCGTGATTGAACAGACGGCCGAACGCGGGGCGGCGGAAGGCGTGCGAAGCGCCGCCGAGAGCTTCGCCTACGCGGCGCTCGACGCGCTCTCCCAACACGTGGCGGTGCTCGACGCGCGGGGCAATATCCTCGCCGTCAACCGCGCGTGGCGCGAGTTCGCGGGCGCGAACTCGTTGACCCCCGTGGGGCTGTGCGAAGGGGCGAACTACTTCGCCGCGTGCGCGGGCGCGACCGGCGACGGCGCGGAGTACGCCGCACAGTTCGCCGAGGGGCTGCGCGCCGTCATCGAAGGCGAGTCGGAAGAGTTCGCGCTCGAATATCACTGCCACTCTCCCAACGAACGGCGTTGGTTCATCGCCCGCGCGAAGCGGTTCGAGAGTGAAGGCGAGGCCCGCGCGGTCGTCACGCACGCCAACATCACAGGGCGCATGCAGGCGGAGGAGGCGCTCCGGCAGAGCGAGAGCAGATACCGGCTGCTGTTGGAGCACGCCTCCGACGGCATCCACACGTACGACACGCGCGGGAAGATTATCGAGGTGAACTCGCGTCTCTGCGAGATGCTCGGCTACGACCGCGAGGAGTTGTTGCGGCTCAACGTCACGGACCTCGTCCCCGCCGAAGAACTCGCCTCCGCCCCCATCCGTTTCGACAGGTTGCGGGCCGGCGAGACGATGCTCACCGAGCGGCGGCTGCTGCGTAAAGACGGGACGTTGCTCCCCGTCGAAATCAGCGGAAGGATGGTGCACGACGGGTCGTTGCACTCCATCATCCGCGACATCAGCGAGCGCAAGCGGGCCGAGGAGGCGTTGCGCGAGGCTTACGACGAGCTTGAGTCGCGCGTCGAGGAGCGCACAGCGCAACTCGCGCACGCCAACGAAACGCTGACGGCCGAAGTGGCCGAGCGCCAGCGCGTCGAGGAGGCGCGCCGCGACCTGCTGGGGCGCCTCGTGACGGCGCAGGAGGAGGAGCGCCGCCGCATCTCGCGCGAACTGCACGACCAGATGGGGCAGCAGCTCGCCGCGCTGTTGATGGGGCTCAAGACGCTTGGCGTCGAATCCTACGGGCGCCGCTCGGCGCTCGACACGCTGCGGCAGTTGGAGGCGATGACCGACGAACTTTCGCGCGAGGTGCATACACTCGCGTGGGGCTTGCGCCCGCCCGCGCTCGACGACCTCGGGTTGGAGGCGGCGCTCTGCAACTACGTCGAGGAGTGGGCGGAGCGCGCGCGCGTGCCGGTGGACTTCCACAGCGCGGGCTTCGGGGGCGGCCGCCTCCCGCTCACGCACGAGACGGCCGTCTACCGCATCGCGCAGGAGGCGCTGACGAACGTCGCCAAACATTCCGGCGCCGACCGCGTGAGCTTCATCCTTGAGCGGCGCGGCGACCACGTCCTCGCCGTCATCGAGGACAACGGCGGCGGGTTCGACGTGGAGGCGGCGCTGCCGCCCGCGAGCAAGGGACGCAGGCTCGGGCTGCTCGGGATGCGCGAGCGCGCGGCGCTGCTCGGCGGGACCATCAACGTCGAGTCGGCGCCCGGCGCCGGCACGACCCTCTTTGTGCGCATACCCTTCGACGCGTGCGTTGAAGAGAGAAGGGGGCGGCGTGGATAAGCTTCGCGTCTTCCTGGCCGACGACCACATGGTCGTCCGCGAGGGTTTGAAGTCCCTCGTCAACGCGCAGCCCGACATGCACGTCGTCGGCGAGGCGGAGAACGGCGACGCGGCGTGGCGCGCGGTGCGCGAGCTCGGCCCCGACGTGGTGGTGATGGACGTGTCCATGCCCGACATGAGCGGCGCGGAGGCGACCGAGCGTTTGCGGCGCGAGTGCCCGCAGGTCAGGGTGCTCGCGCTCACCGTCTACGAGGACAAGAGCTACCTGCGCCAGATGTTGGACGCGGGCGCCTCGGGCTACGTCCTCAAGCGCGCGGTGACTGATGAACTTGTGCGCGCCATCCGCACGGTGGCGGCGGGCGGCTCCTACGTTGACCCGACGCTGGCCGGCAGCCTCGTCAGCAGCTACTTCAACCAGGACACGACCGACGGGCGCGCGCCGGCCGGCGAGTTGAGCGAGCGCGAATCCCAAGTCCTGCGCCTCATCGCGTGGGGCTACAGCAACAAGGAGATCGGCTGGAAGCTCAACATCAGCTCCAAGACCGTTGACACCTACAAGCTCCGACTGATGGAGAAACTCAACCTCCGCAGCCGCACGGACATCGTCCGCTACGCCCTACAACAAGGTCTGCTTCAGGAAGAGTGACGCCCCTCCGCGTCTGAACGCACATAAAAATTCCGACGCCGTCACCGCGCGAAGGGTTCATCCTTCTGTGCTAAGTCACACATAGAGTGTCGGGATTTTCCCGACACGCCTACCGACTTTGCTTACAAGGGAAAGCCATGCGGCGGCATTAGAATGACTTAGTTCCCAAACTACATTCGCTCTTCCCCCCGCGAATTTTCGTCCGCGTAAGCATCGGCGAGGGGCATCCACGTCGGCCTGCGGACGCACACGCCAACCTGGGGGGGCAAGGGGTTCAGCCGGCGGGCAATCCGAGTTCGCGGCGGCATCCGTACCTCACCCAACCACAGAAAAATACGCGGTGGTTTTGCCGTCCGGCGGCAAGCGCCGGCCGCGTGCCCCTTCGGAATGAGTGCGCGCTTCGCGCCTCGAACAAGGATTACCGCGCAGAGTGGAACTCAAGGCTCCCGGCCAATGCGTGCGCGGTGGGTCAACCGGGACATCACAGGGAGAGAAGGAAAGTCATGCGAAGATTCAGAAGAACACTGTCATTCGTCGTCGCGCTGGGGCTTCTGGCCACGGCCCTCGGCGCCGTCCCGGGTCTGCTGCCCGCCGCTCGCGCGTCGAGCCACCGCGAGGCCCCGCTCATCTCGGCCGACCCCTTGGCCGACAACACTGACCTCTACGCCTTCGTCAGCCCCGACCGCGCCAACACCGTCACCGTTCTCGCGAATTTCATCCCGCTCGAAGAGCCCGCGAGCGGCCCGAACTTCTTCAAGTTCGACGACAACGTGCTCTACCAGATTCGCTTCGATAACAACGGCGACGCGCGGCTCGACCTCGCCATCGAGTTTCGCTTCCGCACCGTCGTCGGCAACGGCGACACGTTCCTCTACAACACGAACACCATCGACAACCTCTCCGACCCCGACTGGAACGTCAAGCAGTTCATGGACGTGACGGCGCGCATCCGGCAGGGCGACCCGAACAACCCGACGTTCACGACCTTCAACCTCGGGACGAACCTGCCGACGCCGCCCGTCAACATCGGCCCGCGCTCGACGCCCAACTACGAGACGAACCTCGCGGTGCCTTCCATCAGCACCGTGCCCACCGGCGCGGGCGACATCAAGCTCTTCGCCGGCCAGCGCGACGAGGGCTTCTACGTTGACCTCGGCTCGGCCTTCGACCTGTTGGGCCTGCGCCCCTTCAACCCGGCGCACCTCGCGCCGCTGCCGACCTCGAACGGCGTGGACGCGACGGCCGGTTACAACGTTCACACCATCGCCATTCAGATTCCGACGCAACTGCTGACGGCGACGGGCGCGCTCCCGACGGGGCCGACCGACCCGAACGCCATCATCGGCGTCTACTCGACGGCGAGCCGCCCCTCGACGCGCGTGCTCAACACGAACGGCACGCAGACGCAGACCGGCAACTGCGCCAACGGGCAGGGCATCCCGACCGCCGACCCCACGTGCGTTCAGGTCTCGCGCCTCGCCAACCCGCTCTTCAACGAGTTGCTTATCCCGATTGGCACTTCGCCGACCGTCTCCGAGAACGACAAGGACCTCTACAACGCGCAACTCCCCGCGACCGACGTGAACCGCATCGACTACGTCCGTGGCACCGCGTCGCGCGGCGTCGAGCCCGTCCGGCTCATCAACCTGCTCTATCCGCCCGTGCTCGACGCGCCGACCTCGGGACGCAACGACCTCGTCCGCGTCTTCCTGACCGGCGTGCCCGGCGCGACCCGGCCGCCCGTGCAGAACGACCCGGCCGACCCGTCGGCGGGGCCGGGCGCCGTGCCGTCCGAGCTGATGCGTCTTAACGTCGCCGTGCCCGCGACCGCGCCGGGCAGCGTTAACCGTCTCGGCGTCATCGGCGGCGACTTGGCCGGCTACCCGAACGGGCGTCGCGTGGGCGACGACGTGGTTGACATCACGCTGCGCGTGGCCGCGGGCGTCCTGCTGCCGGGCAACGCGTGCGCGGGCGGCACGGCGAACTGCAACCAGGCGCCGAACAATCAACTCGGCGACGGCGTGACGCAGAACGACAAGCCGTTCCGCACCTCGTTCCCGTACCTCGCGACGCCCTGGAGCGGCTACGAGAACCCGTTCCACGGGCGCGAGTGTTCCAGCACGCCGGACGCGCCGTGCCCGTCGCCCAGCCCGTCGCCGAGGCCGTAGCGAGTCGCGGTCTACGCCGAACGAAAGCAGACAACCGGACGGGGGCGCGCGAGTTTTCGGCGCGCCCCCGTCGTGACACGATGAGCCAGGGGATTATGAGCAGAAGATACTTACTCGTCGCCGCCGCACTCTGCGCGCTGACCGCGTCCTGCGCGCGCCCCGCGCCCGAGAATGATCTGGACGCGCTGCTGATGCCGCTCGCGGGCGAGTCGGAAGCGCGGAGCCCGGTTGACCGTCAACTGAGCGCGGCGCGCTCGCTCGTGCGGGGCCGCGCGTCGGACCCGAAGGGCTACAACCTGCTCGCCGCCGCTTACATGCAGAAGGCGCGCGAGGCCGGTGACTTCAAGGTCAACGAGAAGGCGATGGAGGCGCTCGACCGCTCGCTCCGAATCGCGCCGGACAACTACGACGCGCTGAAGCTGCGCGCCAAGCTCCTGCTCACCTTCCACCGTTTCGAGGAGGGGCTCGCGGTCGCGCGACACGCACAGAGCATCAACCCGGATGACCACGACAACTACGGCGCGATGACCGACGCCCTCGTCGAACTCGGTGAATACGCGGCGGCCGTCGAGGTCGCGCAGCGGATGGTTGACCTCCGCCCCGATACTTCCTCATACTCACGCGTCTCTTACCTACGATGGCTGCACGGCGACGACCAGGGCGCCGTCGAGGCGATGCGCGTCGCCGCGCAATCGGCCAACCCGCAAGACCCGGAGCGCGTGGCCTGGTGTCACGTCCAACTCGGCGACGCGTTGCTGCACACGGGCAAGCGTGAGGAGGCCGAGCGCGAGTTCGACCGCGCCCTCTACGTCTTCCCCGGCTACGGCGCGGCGCTCGGCGCGAAGGCCCGCGCGCGCGCGGCGGCCGGCGACTTCGAAGGCGCGCTCGACATCTACCGCCGCGAGTACGAGGCCGGGCCTTCGGCCGACACGGCGCTCGCGCTCGGCGACCTCTACGCGAAGCTCGGTCGCGCGGATGAAGCGAACCGGCATTACGCCTCCTTCGAGACGCTTGAGCCAGAGAACGCCGCCGCCGAGAACGACATGCACCACCTCGTGGCATACTGGACCGACCACGACAAGAACCTCGACGAGGCGCTCGCGCTCGCGCGCAAGGAGAGGGCGCGTCGCAAAGACATCTACACCTGCGACACGCTTGCGTGGGCGCTCTACAAGAAGGGGCTGCACGCAGAGGCGAAGGCTGCGGCCGACGAGGCGCTGCGCCTCGGCACGCGCGACCCCAAACTGCTCTTTCACGCGGGCATGATCGCCTACGCGCTCGGCGACCGCGACGGCGGCGCGAGATACCTGCGGCAGGCGCTCGCCATCAACCCGCAGTTCGACGTGAGACAGGCCGACGCGGCGCGGCGCACGCTCGAAGGTCGCGCCGCGTGAGTGATGCGGAGCCGGCGCGCGGCGCGCGGCTCCTGGAAAAATATGCCAGCCATCACAACGACAGCTTTACCGAAACCCCCTGAAGGTAAAACCGGGTGGCCCTGGACCGAAGCGACGCCGCCGCCCGCCGCGCACCGAGAGTGGCCGCGCATAACTGTCATCACGCCTTCGCTCAACCAGGATGAATTTCTGGAGCAGACGATCAGGTCGGTGCTGCTGCAAGGTTATCCGAACCTTGAATACATGGTCATGGACGGGGGCAGCAGGGACGGCAGCCTCGCGGTCATACAGAAGTACGCCCCGCATCTCGCGAACTGGGACAGCCGCCCTGACCGGGGGCAGGGGCACGCGATCAATAAGGGCTTGCGCCAGAGCACGGGCGAGATTCTGTGCTGGCTCAACAGCGATGACTATTATCTGCCGGGCACGTTACAGGTCGTCGCCGAAGCACTCGCGGCGGGGACGGGCGCTTTCGCTGTCGCGGGACATTGCAAGGTCGTGTACGCGGATGGCAGGCCGTCTCACCGAAGCGTCGGCGGGTTCGAGGGACTGCAAAGGCTCCTCCAATTCTGGAAGGGCTATCACATGCATCAGCCCTCCATCTTCTGGCGCCGCGAAGTGTTCGAGCGGGTCGGCTATCTCGACGAGGAGCAGTATTACATCCTCGACTTCGACTACTGGGTGAGAATCGCGCGGCACTTCGAGTTCAGGAACATCGACCGCGAACTCTCCTGCGCCACGCGCCACGCCGACGCGAAGACGAGCGACGACTACGTCGGCTACCAACGCGACTTGAGGAGCCTTGCGCCGCGCTACTGGGGGCCGCGGACGCGGCCGGGGTACTGGCGTTTGAGAGCGTCGCTGTTGAAGCACGACTGCGCGCCCTACGTCATGTACGCCTACAGGGCCGCGAGCCGCAGGCTCAAGACCTTTACGCCGCGTCCCAAGCCCCATTCCGAGTTTCACTGAGGAGAGAACCCGGCGGGCACGTGAGCACCCGAACGGGATCGTGTATGGCTGCAAATTTCACCGCTACGCAGAGCGCCGCGAGGGCGGCCGACATCGCGGGCGACGTGCGACGGCACATCCCCGTGTCGTCGCCCTCGTTCGTCGGTAACGAGAGAGAGTACGTTCTCGACTGCGTCGAGTCCGGGTGGGTCTCTTCGGCCGGCGAATACGTTGACCGTTTCGAGGCGGCGTTCGCGGAGTTCTGCGGGGTCAGGCACGCCGTCGCCTGCTGCAACGGCACGGCCGCTCTGCACGTCTCGCTGCTCGCGCTCGGCGTCGGCCCCGGCGACGAGGTCATCGTCCCGACGCTCACGTTCGTCGCGACGGCCAACGCCGTGACCTACTGCGGCGCGCGTCCCGTCTTCGTTGACTCGGAGCCGGAGACGTGGAACCTCGACCCCGCGCAGGTCGCGGCGAAGATTACGCCGCGCACGAAGGGCATCGTCGCCGTTCACCTCTACGGCAACCCCGTTGACGTGGACGCGCTGCGGGCACTGGCGAGCCGCCACGGACTCTTCCTGCTCGAAGACGCGGCCGAGGCGCACGGCGCTCTGTACAAGGGGCGGCGCGCGGGCTCGCTCGGCGACATCGCCGCTTTCAGTTTTTACGGCAACAAGATCATCGCCACCGGCGAGGGCGGGATGGTCACGACCGACGACGACGCGTTGGCCGCGCGCGTGCGCCTTTTGCGCGGGCAGGGGATGGACACGGAGCGGCGCTACTGGTTCCCCGTCGTCGGCTACAACTACCGCATGATGAACATCCCCGCCGCCATCGGGCTCGCGCAGCTTGAGCGCGTCGGGTGGCACGTCGGCCGCCGCCGCGAGGTCGCCGCCGAGTATCAACGTTTGCTCGGCGACACCTCCGGTCTGAGTTGGCAGGCCGAACGCGACTGGGGGCAACACGCCTACTGGATGTTCACCATCGTCTTAAACGATGGCGCGGCCGACGACCGCGACCGCGTGATGGCTCGACTCCAAACGGAGGGCGTCGAGACGCGGCCCGTCTTCTATCCCGTGCACAGTCTGCCGCCCTACCAAGAGGCGGCGCGGGGCGAAGAGTTTCCCGTGGCCGAATCGTTGGCCCGGCGCGGCGTCAGCCTCCCCACGTGGGCGGGATTAAGTGATGACGACCAGACCTATGTTTGTGACCGGCTACTAGCATCACTCTCCGAAAAATGACCCTCACCATCGGCAAGTTCGGCGGAGTGATTATCTGCCTTCTCATCGCGGCCCAGGTCGTCTCGGCCCAGACGGGCGGGGGGCGCGTCCTGTCCGGCGTGGTCGTGACGGCGCGCGACGAAGTGGTCGCGGGCGTCAACGTCAACGTCACCTCATCCACGGGCGAAGTCAGCGTCGTGAGCGACGCCGAGGGCGGCTTCCGCCTGACGGTCCCCGAAGGGGCGATAACGGTCAGGCTCTCCGGGAAGAACGTGAAGACCGTGGTGAGGCGTGTCGCGGCGGGCGACGCAACGGAGAACTTACGACTTCTGATAGAGTTCACCGTGCCGCCCATCCACGAAAGCGTCGTCATCATGGATGCGACGCTCGACCCGGGCATCGAGCGTCGCAACGAAGAGGTCTACAGGGGCACGCTCTTCTCCAGAGACGATCAGCTCTTCGACACACTCGCCGCCGGCATCAACGCCGGTCAGCACGAGGGCGGCGGCAAGTCTCTGGAGGTCCGCCGCTTCGGCTTCAACATGGACCACGGCGGGCTCTTCGGCGGCTTCAAGGTGCTCGTGGACGACGTGCAGCAGAACTTCGCCACGCAGGGGCACGGGCAAGGTTACCTCGGCCAGCTCAAGAGCCTGACGCCCGAACTGGTCGAACAGGTGGACGTGCTCAACGGCCCTTTCAGCGCGCAGTACGGCGACTTCTCGGGCCTCGGGGTGGCGCACGTCCGCACGCGCGAATCGCTGCCCGACGTGCTGACGGCGCGCGTGCAGGGCGGCTCGTTCGACACCTTCCGCACGTTCCTCGCCTACAGCCCCGCGCTCAAAAACGGCGTCGGCTTTATCGCCTACGAGGGCTCGCGCACCTCCGGGCCGTTCGTCAGCCCGCTGCGCTACCGCCGCGACAACGTGACGGCCAGCTACACGCGTGACTTGAACGACAAGTCGGCGCTCGGCTTCAAGCTCAACGCGGGCCGCAACGACTTCTTCTCTTCCGGACAGATTCCTTTGGACGAGGTGGCGGCGGGGCGGCTCGAACGCTTCGGTCTCATCGACCCGGACAACGGCGGGCGCGTCCGAGGCGGGACGGCCGGCGTCTACTACCGCCGCGAGTTTAAGGACGGCGGTCTCTTCAAAGTTGACGGATACCTGACGCGCGCTCTCTTCGACCTGTGGTCTAACTTCACCTTCTATCTCAACGACCGCGAGCACGGCGACGAAATCCAGCAACACGACTCGCGACTCCAGCAAGGCGCGAACGCGCAGTACGTCCGGCCCCACAAGCTCCTCGGCGCGCACGCCCTTCTCACCGTCGGCGGAAACCTTCAGGCGTTCCAGACCAACGTCGGCCTCTACCCTTCCATCGGGCGCGACCCGTCCCGCGCAGACGTGACGCGCGCCAACCCCTCGGACTGTCCCTTCGACGACGACCCCGCGCAACCGGGCCCGCCCGACAGATTCAACAGCCCTTGCTTCCTGCTCACCAGCGCCCGCGCGCGCGTGACGAACACGGGCCTTTACGCGCAGCAGGCCGTTGACCTCTTCGGCGGGCACCTGCACGTCGAGGGCGGGTTGCGCTACGACTACTTCCGCTTCAACGTCGAAGATAAAATCAGACCGGCCTTCTCGGGCGTGCGCGGCGAAGGGCGCTTGCAGCCGAAGGCGTCGCTGGCCTACACGCCGTCGCACGCGTTCCCCGCGACCGTCCACTTCAACTACGGGCGCGGCATCAGCAGCCAGGACGCGCGCGGCGTCGCGCGCCGGCCCGAGAGCCCACGGGTCGCCACGACCGACTTCTACCAACTCGGCACGTCGCACAACTACAAGCGCGTCTCTGCGAGCGCCGACCTCTTCCTGATCGACAACTCGAACCAGCAGGTCTACGTCCCCGACGACGGCTCGATAGAGTTCGCCGGCCCGAGCCGCGCCTACGGCTTCGAGTTGAAGAACTCAATCCGCGTCACGCGCCGCCTCGCCTTCAACGGCGGACTGACGCGCGTGATGAACGCCTTCTACCGTGGCACGCGCCCGCGCGAGTACGTGGACAGCGCCCCGCACACTGTCGCCAACGCGGGCCTGACTCTCTCCGACTACCACGGCTTCAGCGGCTCGCTCCGCTACAGGCACACGGGCAACTACCGGCTCGACCCGCTCGACGCCGCCGTCCGCGCGTCGGGGCTCGACGTGTTTGACCTCGGCGTCACCAAACGCCTCCGGCGTGATTTAGATTTCAACCTCGCCGTCGATAACCTTTTCAACAAGCGTTACTACGAGACGCAGAACTTCTTCGAGTCGCGCGTGCGCCCCGGCGACGAGCCTGTGTCGCGCATCCACGCGACGCCGGGCTTTCCCTTCGGCGTGACCATCGGCGTCACGTACAGGTTTCGGAGTAAGTCCTAAACGCATGTGCGGGATTAGCGGCATCATCAGCAGGGACGGCGTCAACGCGGACGACCTCGCGCGGGTCGCTTCGATGAGCCGCGCGCTCGTCCACCGTGGCCCGGACGATTCCGGCGTGTTCAGCGCGCCGCACGCGGCGCTCGCGTCGCGTCGTCTTTCGATCATAGACCTCGGCGGCGGGCGCCAGCCGCTCTACAACGAAGACCGCACGCTCGCGCTCGTCGCCAACGGCGAAATCTACAACCACGCGGAGTTGCGTCAACATCTCGAAGCACGCGGCCACCGCTTCAGGACGGGGAGCGATTGCGAGTCCGTCCTCCACGCCTACGCCGAGTACGGGACGCGTTGCGTCGAACACCTGCGGGGCATGTTCGCCTTCGCGCTGTGGGACGGCGCGCGGCGGCGGCTCGTGCTGGCGCGCGACCCGTTGGGCGAGAAGCCGCTCTACCTTTACGAGCGCGATGGTCGGCTGCTCTTCGCCTCGGAGATGAAGGCGCTGCTTCGCTCGGGCGAAGTCCCGTTCGAGCTGGACGCGGAGGCGGTTGACCTCTACTTCCACTACCAGTACGTGCCCGAGCCGAGGACGGCCGTCCGTGGCGTCCGCAAGTTGGACGCGGCGCGCCTCCTCGTCGTCGATGTCGAGCCGTGGTGTGTCGAAGAGAGTTGTTACTGGCGCATGGAGGACGCGCCGCCGCTGGAAGGCGACGCGCCCGCGCTCATCCGTGAGCAGTTGGAGTCGGTCGGCGAGTTGATAACGCGCGCGGACGTGCCCGTCGGCGTCGCCCTGAGCGGCGGGCTTGACTCAAGCGTCGTCGCCGCCGTGGCCGCGCGTCACCGCCCCGGCGAACTGCACGCCTTCAGCGTCGGATACCCCGGCCGTCCCGAAGGGTTGGATGAACGTGACGAGGCACGCGCACTCGCGCGACACCTCGGCCTCCCATTCCATGAAGTTGAGTTGGAGACGGATGAGGTGGTCGAGTTCTTCCCCGAGTTGAACCACTGGCGCGACGACCCCGTCGCGGACTACTCGGGGCACGCCTACTTCGCCGTCATGCGCAAGGCGCGCGCCGAGGGCGTGCCCGTCATGCTGCAAGGGCAGGGAGGCGACGAGTTGTTCTGGGGCTATCCGCAACTGCGCCGCGCCGCGCTCGAATCCTTAGAGAAGGAGACGCTACGGCACGGCGGCGGTCTGATCGCGCCGCTCCGCTACCTGCGGCCCGCCGCGCCCGCCTCGCTGTCGGGCGCTGGACTTTCGGCGTGGGCGCGCGACCTCGGCGGCACACGCTCCGGCTGGCGCCGCATGCGCGAGCACCGCGCCGCGCCCGCCGAGAGATTGGTCTTCTACGACCTGTCGCCGGACTTTCGCGCGGCGGCCGAAGGCGTCGGCGTCATATACGGCGAGTCGTTAACCGAACAACTCAACGCGAGCGCCGCGCCCTCGCTCTTCACGCTGCCACTGCCGTGGCCGAGGGTTGATGTCGCGCTGACGCGTCTGGTGAGCGACACGTACCTGCGCGCGAACGGAGTCGCGCAGGGTGACCGCCTCGCAATGGCCTCGTCGGTCGAGTTGCGACTGCCGCTCCTTGACCGACGCTTAGTTGAGACGGTCGTCGGCCTGCGCAAGGCGCGGACGGACGTGCGCCTCCCTCCCAAGACCTGGCTCAGGCGCGCGGTCGAAGGGCTGCTCCCCGAATGGGTTTTGAGTCGCCCCAAGCGCGGCTTCGCGCCGCCCGTGGGCGAATGGCACCGGGCGCTGTTCGCCGCGCACGGCGATTCGTTGCGCGGCGGACACCTTGTTCAGTCAGGCGTCCTCAACCCCCCGGGCGCCGACCTGCTCGCGCGCGGCTCTTTCCCCTTGGGGCTGACGAGCCCGCTGTCGTTCAAGGCGCTTGTGCTGGAACAGTGGTGCCGCCGTATGAGCGCCGAGACGCGCGCGTCCGCCGTGGAAGCGTGTGTAGTTGAATTGGAGAGTGTGTAGTTGAAAGAGAGACTCAGGGTCGCCATCAACGCGCAACTCAAGCCGGACGGAGGCTCCGGCGGCGTCGTGACCGTGCTGCGCGCGCTGGCCGCGCTCGCAAGTCTCGAAGACGGCCCGGAGGAGTACGTCTTCATCGGCCCGCACGACTCTGCGGAGTGGCTCCGCTCGATACTACCGCCGGGCCAGACCATCGTGCGCGGCCCCTCGCCGGTCGAGTGGAGACCCGACCCGCTGGAACCCTTCAAGAGGGCGCTCGGCCCGCTGCGCCCCGCCGCGCGCGGCATCAAGCGCATGCTCGGCGCGACCGTGCAGACCGCCGAGTCAGGCACGTCGCGGCTCTCTTCGTTAAAAACTCTGGCGCCGCCGCCGAAGAATTTTTACGAGGGACTCGGCTGCGACGTGATCCATTTCCCGTTCCAGTCCTACGAGCCGTGCGGCCTGCCGACCGTCTACAACCCGCACGACTTGCAGCACCTACATCACCCCGAGTTCTTCACCCCGTCGGAAATCTCATGGCGTGAAAATCATTACCCGGCGGCCTGCCGCGCGGCGCACACCGTGGCCGTCGCCTCCGAGTTCGTCAAGCGCGACGTGGTCGAGCGTTACCACATCGAGCCGCGCAAGGTTCAGGTCATCCCTTGGGCGCCGCCGCCCTTGCACGCATCCTCGGACGCCGTTGACTTCTCAACGCTCAAGAGCAAGTACGGGCTGAGCGACCGCCCGTTCGTGCTCTACCCGGCGATGACTTGGGAGCACAAGAATCACCTCCGGCTCCTTGAAGCACTGGCCCGCCTGCGCGACCGTAACGGGCTCGAACTACGCTTCGTCTTCACGGGCTACAAGACAGACTTCTGGCCGCGTGTCGAAGGCCGCGTGAGTGAGTTGGGGCTCGCGGGGCAGGTCGATTTTTTGGGCATGGTCGCGCGCGAGGAGTTGAGCGCGTTATATCGCGCGGCGCGGTTCGTCTTCGTGCCGACGTTGTTCGAGGCCGCGAGCGCGCCGCTGTTCGAGGCGTGGCAGCACGGGGCGCCCGTGGCCTGCTCGTCGGTCACGTCGCTGCCGGAACAGGCGTCGGGCGCGGCCCTGCTCTTCGACCCGTTCGACGTTGAAGCAATCGCCCACGCGCTCGCGCGCATGACGACGGATGAAGGCTTGCGCAACGAGTTGAAGCATCTCGGCGCACGCCGCCTCAATGATTTCAGCCTCGAACGCACGGCGAAGGCTTACCGCGCCGTCTACCGGCGGGCCGCTGGACTCGGGCTTAACGAAGAGGACCAACGGCTCCTCGGCTGGAACTGGATGCGCGAAGGCCGAACGGTCGTGCATCAATGAAAGGTAAGGGGATTCAAAAAAGATTATGAAGGGGACTCGAAGGTGTTTATGAACAGGTACAGGCTGGCGCAACTTTTCATCCTCGTCGCGGCGCTCAACGTTTCCGGGTGCGGCGGCCCCGTGGACAAGGCGACAACCGACGTTAAGGCGGCGGGCGCCTCGCCGACCGCGAACGCGGCGAGTCCCACTCCCGCGAGTGTTGCCGCGACGGTGCCCGCAGGGACCGTGCCCGCACCGACGGCAACGGCGGGCGGCTCCGCGCCGTCGCCGTCCACGCCCCCCGCCTCCGCGGCACGCGGCGCCGGCAGCGCCCCGCCCACGAAGATGCCGACGCCGCAGATAGGTTCAGGCGGCAACGACTTCTTCCTCTTCACGCAGGCGCGCGCGGCCGTCAACGCCGACCCGGAGTTGAGAGCCGCGAACCTCGTCATCGAAGTCAAGGACGGCGTCGTCACCCTGAATGGCACGGTCGCGAGCGCCGCCCTCAAAGCGAAGGCCGAAGAACTCGCGAGCGGCGTCAAGCCGAAATCAATCAGGAACCAACTCCGCGTCTCCGCCGGCAAATGAACCAGAGGGGGAAGAACATGAGGGAAGTAAGAACGCGCTTATTAAACTATTGCATCGCGGCCCTGACGCTCGTCGTTGGCGTGTCGGTCTCGGCCGCCGCGCAGGATAAGGGCAAGGAGGCGCAGAAGCCCGCCGCCAGCACCGTCGATGCCTGGCGGCAGGCGCTCCCGCCGCAGGCCGAGACCGTGGACGCGACCGAAGCGCCCGCCAACGTCACGCAGCCGCGAGCCACACGCGAGGCGTCGGAGAAGGCTCTGCTCGCGCTCGAACTCAAGTGGATGGGCGCGCTGCAACTCCGCGACGCGAGCACGCTCAGTCAACTCATCTCCGAAGACTTCACGCTCGTCACCCCGCGTCTCGTCGTCGCCCCCGGCGACAGGGACAAGTACTTTCAGCACGCCATGCGCGACCTGAGTCTTACCTCCTACGACTTCGAGAATTTGACGGTGAGGCTTTACGGCAGGACGGCAATCGTCAGCGGACGCCTGCGACAGAGCGCCAGCGTCGGCGGTGAAGACTGGGGCGGCAACTACCTCTTCACGGACGTGTGGGTCAGCCGCGACGGGGCCTGGCAGGTCGTCAGCAGGCACGCGAGCCTGCCGCCCCCCGAGAAGAGGTAGCGCCGGTCACTTGCCGAAGTCTACCGCCGTGGTGTTACCGCCGCAGATGATAATGCCCACGCGCTCGCCCGCTTCGGGTCTATAACGACCCGAGGAGAGCGCCGCGAACGCCGCAGCTCCCCCCGGCTCGGCGGCGACCCGCAGGACTTTCCATAGCGCCCGTTGCGCTTCGCGAATCGCGTCATCCGTAACCAGGACGACCCGCGCGACGTGACGTTGCGCTATCGGGAACATCAGGCGGCCCGCGCGGCGGGCACCGAGCGATTCCGCCGCGATGCCGCCCACTTCGACGTTGACCGGATGACCGGCCTTGAGTGCTTCGTGAAGAGTCGGCGCGGCCTCCGGCTCGACGCCGACGACTTTGACTCTGCCCGCGTACCACGCGGCGATTCCGCCAATCAGACCGCCGCCGCCGACCGCGACGATGAGCGTGTCGAGCCCGGCGGCCTGTTCCTCAAGCTCCATCCCGAGCGTCCCCTGGCCCAGAAGTGTCTCCAACTGGTCATACGCGTGCACGGACAATCCTCCCGAACGGAGAATCCACTCTTCGCTGGCGGCCAGAGCGTCGGCGTAGCGTTCCCCCGTCACGACGAGGTCAGCGCCGTGGACACGTATCTGCTCCAACTTTGTCGGCGACGAGACCGACGGGACGAATATCTTCGCGGGGATGGAGAGACGCTTCGCGGCATAAGCGACGGCCGCGCCGTGGTTACCGCCCGAGGCCGCGACGACGCCCGCCCGTGGAATGTCGTGTGTGAGCAGATTCGCGAACGCCCCGCGCACCTTGAACGAACCGGAGTGCTGAAGCAGTTCCAGCTTGAAGCTTAAACGGGCGGGGTCGAGGCCGAAGTCCGAGGCGTCGATGTCGATAACCGGCGTTCGGCGTATGTACGGACTGATGAGCCGCCCGGCGTCTTCAATCTGGCTTCGGCCGATTACAGGTTCGAATGCTGTTGACATCACGAACAGAGACGGACTAGCGGGCGGAGAGGATTTTGGTGTTACACAGGTACGGGTGGACGAGGGCGGTCAGGTCGCCGCGTTTCCCGTTCGGTATCGGGAGCAGCCGGGCCATGAGTGGCTTTGAGAGGGTGCGCGACAAAGCGGCGATGTCGGTCATGACCATCACGAGTTCATCACTGGTGACATTCCCCGGAAGGGGGACCATGTCCAGACCCACTCCACAGACGCTTGAATAGGTCAGCAGCTTATGCATGTCGAGGCGTCCGGCGTCGATGGCCGCCGCCAGGCCGAAGTCCTCAAGAGCGGGCAGCATGATGCCGCGAAACCCCACGGCGGTAAGCGGTAAGGACCGTATCGCTCGCGTGACAAGCGCGCACACGGCCAACGTCCCGTGCTCCCCAATCCGGACGCCCAGGTGATTGAACGCTTCCGCGAAGCTGTACCTCTCTTCAAGGATGGGCACGACGGACGGGTCGATTCCGTGGAAAGCGACCTGACCGTGTTCGGCTATCTCCTTCGCGGCCGTCTCAATCGGCGAGAAAGCCTCCGACAGTCGCACGCCCAACCTCTGCTCGGCCTCAGTCAGCGATTCCGCCCCTCTGAACGCCTCGATTAAAACATCCGAATTCTGGGTGCCGACCGCAAAATACGGCTCGTCACCCTCGTGGTACGACGAGGGGAAAAACGGCCCGCCCGGTTTTATCGAGAAGCCCGCCGCGAAACGAAAATTCGCCAGACCCGCGTCGGACTCGCGCCCGATACGCACGATGGCGTCCGCCGCCGCCGACATCGTCGAAGTGTTCACCTCGCCATCGACAGGGAGCACCTCCGCGAAAGCATACAGGCGGGACGTTTCGAGTATCAGCCCCGCGATGGCGCGAATGTCGTCAGGATGTCGCACCGCGCCGAGGCTGCAAAAATCTATGTGATTCGTCTCGCAGGCAAGTTCAAGGGACTTGTAGAATTCTAATTTCCGTGAAGATAAAGTGGCGTCGTGACCGGAGAGCGGAGGCTTCGAGAAGGCGACTCTTCGAGTTTGAACTGAAACGCCCTTCGACTCGAAGTGTTCGGCGGCGGTCGCCAGGAACCGGCCCGCGCGGTCTATCTGTTCCGTCACCGGCGGGCCGGGCATGAAGATGGTGATCGTTCTGATGTTCATGCCGGGCTCCGCCGTGTGATTGGTGGAAACAGTTCAGCGGGCCGCGCTGGCATCTCGCGGGGCGAGGCCGGGGACCGGAAACGTGCTTGCGTGCTGTCGCACTTCGTCGGCGATTTTGGCTAAGGTCTCTTCGCTGTCCTTGTGCCGAAACGCCTTGACGATCCAGTTGGCGATGAGGGTCATGTCGGACTCCTTCATGCCCCTCGTGGTGCACGCGGGCGTGCCGAGGCGTATGCCGCTAGGCCGCAGCGGAGGGTTGGGGTCGTCCGGAATAATCTGCTTGTTCGTCGTCAGGCCGACCCGGTCGAGCAGCTTCTCCGAGGCTTTGCCGTCCATCTCAAAGCTCTTGACCGTGTCGATAACCAGCATGTGGTTGTCCGTGCCGCCGGTTATCAGGTCAACGCCTTCCTCCAACAGGGACGCCGCCAACTGCTTCGCGTTCCGCAGTGTGCCCGCGCAGTAATCTTTGAACTCCTGGCTGAACGCCTTTTGAAACGTGATGGCCGCGCCCGCTATCGCGTTCATGTGTGGGCCGCCCTGCAAGCCCGGGAAGACCGACGAGTCCAGAATCTTCGCCTCACTCTTTTTACAGAGAATCAGCCCGGCGCGCGGCCCGCGTAAGGACTTATGCGTCGTCGTCGTAACTATGTCGAACCCGGAGTCGAAGGGGTTTCTCATGGCCTCGCCCGCGATGAGACCGCCGACGTGTGAGACATCCGCCATCGCCAGCGCGCCCACTTCGTCGGCGACCGTCCGGAACGATTGATAGTCGTAATCTCGCGGGTAGGACGTGTAACCGCAAAGGACGATTTTGGGCCGCGTCTCTTTGGCGACCTGCATCAAGGCGTCGAAGTCGATGGACCCGCGATCCTCGGGCCGCGACTTGTACCTCACGAAGTTGAACAGCTTGCCCATGTGCGATACGGGCGCGCCGTGCGTGAGGTGACCGCCGTGCGACAGGTCCATGCCGAGGATGGTATCACCGGGCTTCAGGTATGCCAGGTAGACGGCCTGGTTCATCGGCGAGCCAGACAACGGTTGGACGTTGGCGTGTTCGCCGCGAAAGAGCCGGCAGGCGCGGTCCCTCGCGAGGTTCTCGATGGTGTCGGTGTTCTCCTGTCCGCCGTAGTAACGGCGGCCGGGATACCCCTCCGAGTACTTGTTCGTCAACACCGAGCCCAGCGCCGCGAGCACTTCCGGATAGGTGTAATTCTCGGAGGGGATAAGCTCGATGCCCTCGCGCTGGCGGTTCTCCTCGGCGGCGATGGCGGAGAAGACCTCGGGGTCAGACGCCTTTAATTGGATTCGGTAATCGTCAAACATTGCGTGTTCAAGTAGACGCCCGGCAGCGGCGTTCTACGAAGCTGTCCCTTCCGGTAATCTCAGAGCGACCTGCTCACAGTTGAGAGCAAGCCTAACCGCGTCATGCGGGCGTCGCACGCTTCAGTTGAGGCATTGAGCCCCTAGAATACAAGAGCACTAGTCCTTGTGCAACCCGCGTTTTCTACGCCGTCTCTCTTCCCTAATGGTTAGTGGCCGGCGCGCTGGTTGAAATAAAAAGCAAGGAAATAGCTGCCGTAAACGAAAGCCACGTACAGGGCGCCGAAGGCAATCAGCCAACGGGGCGGCTTCCTGAGATTAGGATAAGCGTTACCCAGACCGAGGTGGAACGCCATCGCATATATCACGAGCAGCAGCCACATCGGCCCCAACACATTACCCATGGACAAAAGCCAGTCCGGATGTGGCAGTCCCGCGTTGGGGAAGAGACGGAGGACACTTATATAAGCCACGAGGAGGAGAGACAGCACGCCCAGGCCGGCGAGTACGCGTTTCAACCACCTCAACCCCTTATCCCTGATGGGCGCGGTGGAGTCCCACACGGACCCCAGGGTTCTTCTCTTGAGCAGGTTTTGAATCTCGGCCAGTTGCTCGTTGACCTCCGCGTACCGGGTGAGTTGGTTCTCCAGCCCGTCCAGCCGTGTGACCAGCTCGTCTATGTCCGCCTTCGTGAGGGATTGCTCGGAGTGCTTGCGCAACTTGACCAAATCGTACCCGAGGCGCGCCGCCATGTGAGACGGCATCCAGCCGGAGAGATTGCCCTGGCCGCACTCGTACAAGACGTAGAGCGAGAGCGCGTGCAGCGCGGTGTAGGTGTACCAGATGTGGCAGGAGTACTGAAAGTCCTTGCAAAGGTCGGGCGGGCATTGATCGGCACGGGCCTTACGTAGTCGGGAGTTATCCGCCCCGGTTAAGCAAACAAGCCATCCACTGTTTTCGCGGCGACGCTCCACAATCTCGTCGGCTAAGTCCGCTATGAGCTTGTCAGGCCCGGTCTTATAGTAATTGCTGTCGCATACCGCATTACACTTTAAGAGGGCGGCAAGCGTTCTGGGGAGCGTCGGGAGCACCGAGAAATATTGCTGCTTTTGCCCCAGATAGTTTCGGAGCACGAGGTCGTCGTAGATGGGCTCCTTATCTCCATCTTCATCTTCATCTTTGAAATGGAGAGTCTCCTGGATATATAAGATGCCGCCGCGAATTATCTCTTCGTCGGCCGGTAGAACCTCGGAGAGCGCCATCAGCGCGAAGGCGGTGCTGGTCGGGTCCAGTTCATCAGAGTGCTGCGGACACCAGCTCCACCCGAGGCCCTTTGCCCCGTTTGGTGAGACCGACTTTGAATCCGTCTCCGATTGATTTCGTCCCCTCCCTTTAAGCCACGCGCAACCGTCCGCTATTGCTTCGCGATATAGGTTGGGGTCCGCCGAGAACAGCCCGAGGATTGCAAAGCAGGTAGAGTCTGTTAGACATGGCTGCGCATCGGAAATATACCTGCGCCAACCACCTTCTTCGTCTGTTTCTATCGGCGCGCCGACCTTGGTCTGAGTATATTGGCTCCTCTGTATCGCTTCGGCCGATAGCCGGATTAGTTCTTGCAGGTCCTCGGTCCACGCGGGATGCGAGTCATTCGGCTCCGGCACCTGCGTCGGTTCTATCGTCCAGTAGTCTCGAATGCAGCAGAGCGCCAGAAGCACCCGTGCCGTCCCGTCCACCGCAAAAACTTTAGCGAGGTTTTCCCTGTAATCAGCATCCGTGCCGCGCTCCGGGATGTTGGGGAGGAGCCCGAAGTGATTACCCGACGGCCCGTTGGCGGTGTGAATAGCCTGACCGAAAAAGTCTACGACCTGGGGCAGCAGTGTGGTGCGAATCCATTTTTCCAGCGCCGCCCATTCGATATCATTATTGGTGTCGATCCCGCTGCTGCGGAGCACGGGCTCGCATTTACGAATCGTTAAAAATGTTTCCAGGAACGCGAGAGTGCCTTCCGCCGTGCACCAGAGGCCGCGCCCGTTGTTGATGGCGTACTCCCGCGCCGGTGGCTTAGGGCAACTCTCCGGGTCATAGTAGTTCTTCTCGAAGTATCCGTATTCATTAAAATGGGCTTGCAGCCAGGACAGCGAATGGCGGATGCATTCGAGAACGTCCCCTAACTTATCCATGAGTGATGGCCTCTGTTGAAGATGTTCCTGGGATGAGATGAGCCCCGCAACCCGCCAAGGTGCCGACGGGTCTCGTGCCCCCACGACCTCCGCGGGCCGAGCGTGTACTGTCTGATTGCTTTAATGAGCGTCGGACTTGGACAGCTCTCGGAGTGAGCGGTAAAGCTGCTCTCGGGCGCCGACGTATTTCGGATCGTCGAGCGTCCGAACTACCCGGTCTAAGATTGTTGACTTGTCGTCCGTCTCCATCTCCCGAAGCCACGTCGCTTTGCAGTCGCACCTGAGTTCCTGAAGCTCATCCGCCGTCGGCAGCGCCGGCCTGTAGATGGAGGCATGGTGGTCAGGCGTACACGCGGGACAATTACTGGTGAAGGCAATCGGCTTGGGTTCGTACTGGTATGAAACCCGGAGCTTATCTCTATAACGGTCCAGCCTGTCGATGACCTCCGCCACGCTCCACAGCCACGGCGGGCGGTACAGGCCCGCGTTGTAAAGAAGATGCGTGATGGTGTATTCCGCGACCGCCATCGCTTCGACCGAGACCACGTCGGCGCCCAGGTCAAATGCCGTGGTGCTCGTCAGGACCGTCTCTTCGATTGCCTCGCGCTCCGTCAGAAACGGCGGCTTAAGGAGCGCGTAAGCCTGGATAATCATCCCGGCGCCGCGCAACACCTCGAACGCGCGACGCAGAGCGACGGCGTTCCCGCCCCGGTTGAGAACGAGGTTACGCACCTCCGGACTCCAGCTATCGAGCCCGATACCGACCTCGACTTCGATGTCGGGGAGGATTTCGCGAACCATCCACACCAGACGCTCTTCGATAAACTCCGGCCGCGCCTCGATTATCAAATGACGAATCCAGGGCCGCCGCGCGACCTCGTCGAGGATGGCCCGCTGCTCCTCTTCGGTCAGCTCCTGAAGAGAGAGGAACGACCCGCCGCAATAGATGCAGAGCGTCGCGACGCTGCCGTCGCTCTCCAAAGGAACCAGACGGCGAAACTGTTCGACCGGGGATTCCGACACCTGGTCGGAGAAGTAGGACGAGTAAGGCAATCCGCAATGTCTACAGCCGCCGTGGCCGCGTCGAGCCCAACTACAGCCGCGAGTCCGCAGGCTCACGATCCGCCGCAAGTCCCCCAGGCCGTGGCGCTCGCTTATCTTGTCCCGTGGAAGATAACGCAACACGGTGCTCGGCGTGACCGACGAGTACAGCTTTGCCCTCGCGACGAGAGTTCGCAACTCGCTCATCTGCCGCGACAGGGCTTGCATCGCCGCCGTGGACGAACGCCTGCCCGTGCTCGCTTGCGAACCACGCGTTATCCCTGTGGGCTTCATCATCTTGTATGACGTTCGTTCATGTACGACTTGCCGCAGTCTCCTCGACAACTTCGGAGGCCGGGTGATTGCTTCGGCCGCAATCGCCGTCCGCTTCACGAAGTATCTCCAGGGTCATGCAGCGGGGACCCGCGCCCGAAAGGTTGAACTCGGAGAGATCGACCTCGTGGACGGTAATCCCGTGCGAGGCTAACAAACGATTCTGTTCGCGCGACGCGGAAGAGGCGACGAGCGTCCGTGGGCCGACGACGATGAAGTTGTTAGCCAGCGTGCCGAGTGTCCGTGCGTCAAATCTTATGACCGTCGTGAACGTCTCCTCGATCATCCGTCGGAGCGATTCGGTCATCCCGTACGACGTAACAACACACGTGTCCGAGTCGATGACGGCAAAAATGGTATCGAGGTGGGTGCTGCTCTCATGCGTCACCTGACGCACCTGGAGGCCCCGCGAGTTCCTTGCGAGCGTCTCCGCCAGCGCCGTCGTCGGGGTGCGGCGGCTGCGTGCGACCACCGCCGTGCGGGAATCCGCGAACACGACATCTCCCGCCTCTCCCTCGACCTCGCCGACGACAGGGATGCCGAGTCGCGTTAAGAGTCGCCGCGTCTCGTGCGCTTCCGGCCGCCGCACCGGGGTGCTCGGCACGGTGATGACCGCGCCAGAGTTCAGGACGACGCAGGTGTCGCGTGTAAAGACTTGATAGGGACAAGAAGGGTCGGGTTCGACGAACATCACCTCGATTCCGAGGGAACCGAACAGCGAGACCAGATCGGCGAACTGGCGCAACGCCTTCGCACGGTCTACCGTGCGCTTGCCTTCATACTGCCGGTGCCAATCGTTGATCGTGTTGCCGATGTCGAAGTAGCGCGGTTCGCAGAGGGCCACGACCCGTAACCGACCGGACGGAGATTCGGCTCCCCAGCGTCGGGGTCTCGAAATCATGGTCTTACCCTGGATAACGAACTCTCCTCGTCGGGGAACAACGCTCGAATTGACCAGGCCGGTAGATTAACCCCCGCGCAATTCAACAGTCAACGCTCCCTCGGACGCTCATTTCACCACTGTTTGAGCGGCCTTTGGGAACGCGGAGGCGCCTTCGAGTTGTCGCTGCTCGACTACTCATAACGCAGTGCGACCAGCGGATCGACTTTCGTCGCCGCGCGCGCGGGGATGTAGCACGCCAGCAGCGTGACCAGCAGCAACGCGGCGCTGACCAGCACGTACGTCAGCGGATCGTTGGCGCTCACGCCGTATAAGATATCGACGCCGAACATCGAACTGGCTAACACTCTCGTCAGCGCCAGCGCCAGCAGCAACCCCACGCCCAGGCCGTAGAGCACGCGAATCATGCCCTGCCTTATCATCAAGCCCAGGATGTTCTGCCTGTTCGCGCCGAGGGCCAGACGGATGCCGATCTCGCGTGTGCGCTGTGCGACGACGTAGGAGACCGTCCCGTAGATTCCCATCGAGGCCAGCAGCACGGCCAACACTCCGCACGCGCCGACGACGATGCCGAACAGGCGGTACATGAAGAGGAACGGCTTGAAGGTGTCGTTCAAGGTCAGAACGTCGGAGACGGGAATGTTCCGGTCGAGGGTTTGAATCGCGCGGCGCACCGAGGGCACAAGGCTCTCGGGCGCGCCCGTCGGTTGGACGAGCATCACCATCCTCGTCTCGTGCGACTGTTGCAGCGGGAAAGCGAACCAGGGCAGAGGCTCTTTTTGCAACGACTGGAGCCTGTTGTCGCGCACCACGCCGACGATCTCGCAACTCGGCCTGACCGACGACGACACGAACTTCGTCAGGTGTTTGCCCAACGCCCTCCCGTCCGCGAAGTATCGCCGCTCGAAGGACTCGTTAACGACGGCCACGCACGGCGCGCCGTCGCGGTCGCGTTCGTCGAAGTCGCGGCCCTGCATCACAGGGAGGTTCATCGTCTTGAAGTAGCCCGGGCCGATGGTGTTGTTATCTATCTCCATGCTCTCGCCGGCCGACGGCCCGTAACCTTCGATGCCAATCGAGCTGCGCTGTCGGCCCAGGAGACCACCCGGCACCACGTCTACAAAACTGACCGTCCGCACGCCGGGCAGGGCAAGCGTCCGTTCCGCCAGTTGCCTGTAAAACTCCTGACTGCGAGCGCGGTCGTATTGCCGTTCCAGCGTCAGCGGCGCCACCACCAGGTTCGCCGAATCGAAACCCAACCGCGTCGGACTGATGTTTCGTAAGCTCCGCGCGGCCAGTCCCACGCACGTGAGCAGCAGGACGGCCAACGCGACCTGCGCGACTATCAATCCGTTTCGCAAACGCGACTGGGCGTAGCCGCCGGTGAAGACCTCCGAACCCTCTTTCAGCGACGCCATCACGTCCGGGCGGGAGGTTTGCAGTGCGGGAACCAGTCCGAAGAAGACCCCGACGAGGAATGAAAATCCGAACGTGTAAGCCAGCACGCGCCAGTCGAGGCGCAGGTCTATCGACAGACGAATTCCTTCGGGCAGCGCGGGGATGAAGGCCATCAGGAGATTTGTCAGCCACATCGCCAGCAGCGTCCCGGCGACGCCCGCGCCCAGTGCGAGGAGCACGCTTTCAGTCAACAGTTGTCGCACGATGCGGACGCGCCCCGCCCCGAGGGCCAGGCGGACGGCAATCTCCCGCCGTCGTCCAAGGGCGCGCGCCAGCAACAACCCGGCGAGGTTCATGCACGCGATCAGCATGACGAGATTAATCATCACCAGGATGAGGGCTATCGCCGCGTAGACGCTGGAATGTGCCTGCGGGTGTATCCGTGTTTCGCTCTCGGGGAGGACGGTGACAAACTTTTCGCTGACCTCGTTCGACCCGTCGCGCTTCTCGCGCCAGTGCTCGGGGTAAGCCTCACGCAGTTGCCTTGAGAGGAGGTCGAACCGCGCGCGCGCCTGTTCGAGCGTCGCCCCGGGTCTGAGCCTGCCGACCATGAAGAGCCACGAGTTCCCGCGACTGTTCAGACGGGCGATGCCGTACTGCGGCCCCATCCGAGGCACCATCATCAAAGGTATCCAGACCTCGATTGCCAGACCCCGAATCATGCCCGTGTACTGCGGCGGCGCGACCCCGATGATGGTGAGCGGCTGGTGGTTGAGTGTGATGGTTTGACCGACCACCTCCGGGTTCGAGCCGAAACGGCGCTGCCACAGACCGTGGCTGATGACGGCCACCGGATGCGTGCCTGGGGTCTGGTCCTCTTCCGGCAGGAACGTGCGGCCCTTGAACGCGTTCACACCCAACAACTCGAAGTAGTTGCCGGAGACCGCCTCACCCCAGACCTGTTCGACATCCTCCGCGCCGCCGAGTTTGAACTGATCGACGCTGTAAGCGGCGAGGCCGTTGAAGATTTCGGGTTGGTCGCGAAATATCAGAAAGTCTTCGTAAGCGCCGGTCTGGTAAGGGTTGTTTGCGTCGCCGACGTAGAGTTCGACGAGCCGCTCGGGCTGCGCCACCGGCCGAGGGCGAAACAGCATGGCGTTGACGATGCTGACGACCGCCGTGTTCGCGCCGATGCCCAACGCGAGCGTGACGATGACGATCAGCGCGAAGCCCGGTTTCTTCAACAGCGTCCGGACGGCGTATCGAAGGTCTTGCAGCAGGGTATACATCACACCTCCATTCGGCTTTGCATAAAGATGTGAGTGGAGTGAATGCAAAGCCCCGGTAAGATAGCTTTGCCCCTCGCGGGAGTATAGAACGTTTGCAACCTGGCGGCGCTCATGACACGAGCACTACAGGCAACGTGGTGTCAGGAATCTTTCGTGAGCCGGCGGTAGGCGAGCGGGGTCAGACCGGTCGCGCCTTTGAAGACGCGGCAGAGGTGACTCTGGTCCGCGAACCCGCAGAGGTCGGCCGCAGTGGCCGGCGGCACGTCGGACGAGGCGAGGAGTTCGGCGGCCGCCCTCGCCCGGAGGAGCGCGCGGTAGTCCGTGATGGAGCAGCCCATGTGGCGACGGAACTGGCGCGCGAGGTAGACGGAATGCACGCCCGCGCTCGCGGCCAAATCCCGCACGCGCGGGCCGTCGACGAACGTGTCGTCAATCTCCTGTCTGACAAGTTCCAGCCAACGCGGCGGCGCGGCCGTCCCGCCCGAAGAGTTCCCGCCGTGGAGTGAGGCCACGACCTCGTAGACGCAATCCTCGACCTCAACGCCGCCGCGCGTCTGGCACCGCCGGTGTGTCCGAAGCAGGCGCAGCATCCAACGCGCCGCCGCGCCGCCGTGCACCCAACGCCAACGCCCGAGCCCCGTTTCCCAGTCCGCCAACGACGCGGCCAGTTCCGGCTCGAAGAGCACAGAGAAGATGCGCGCGCCCTTCGTCCCGTACTGGTTGGCGTGTTCCGTGCCGCCGGGCTTGACGACGACGCTGAGCGGGTAGGCGCGTTCGAGCGACCCGCCGACGGTCTCCTCCACCGAGCCGGCGAGGACGAGTGAGACGTTCGTGTGCGGGTGTGCATGTCTCTCCTCCTTCCGGCGGGGCGTGTAGCTGCGCTCGACGACGCGCGCGCCGTCCGCGAAGGAGCGAGTTGAAGGGCTTGCGTCTCGTGCCGTCATCTTCCTGACAGTGTTCGCCGTGTGCCGAGCTGATGCGAGAAGCTGAGAAGAGCGTGGGAGGTGAATTGTATCTTAGAACCTATCTTCGCGACACGATGTTCCGCCGGCCTCGAAAGATTTTTACTAAGAAACATAGGGTTGAGCCCCAACACCTGCAAGTGTTGGGGCTCAACCCGGGCGCCGATGTTTCAGTGTGAAGTGAACGACCTACCGGCCGCTGTTGTCGCCCTAGTCAACCGTGAGCGTGTAATCGCGGACGGAGCCGCAGCCGCTGCCCGTGTCGGTCGCGAGGAGCGTGAAGTGGTAGGTGCCCGCCGTCGCGGGCGTGCCCGACAGCACGCCGGAGGGTGACAGCGAAACGCCGGGCGGCAAAGAGCCGGCGAGTTGCATGAACTCGTAAGGCCCCGCGCCGCCGCTCATTGTCACCGCCTGCTCGTACACGACGCCGCTCACCCCGTTGGGCAGTTCGAGCGGCTTGAACATCAGGGTCGGGCAGGTCGGGAGGCGGAAGAAGTAGACCGAACCCTGATAGTAATCCCCGCCGACCGCGGCGCTCGCCCCGCTCAACAGCGCCGTGCCGCCGCTGACCGCGACCCGCTCGCCGAAGTAGCCCCAGGGCACGCCGTCGCCGGAGTTGAGTCGCTGCTGCTCGGTCCAGACAGCGTCGCCGCGTGTGAAGACGTAGGCCGAACCCTGGTCCTGGTTCTCGCCAACGTCGTCCCTCGAAGCGCCGGCCACCAGCGTGTCGCCGTCGAGCGCAAGCGAGCTGCCGAACTGGTCGGCGGCGGCGCCGTCGGCGGCGGTCAGTTTCTGTTGCTGCGGCCACGCCCCGCCGCCGCGTGTGAAGACGTAGACCGAGCCCTGGTCGCCGTGCTCGTCGATGTCATCCCACAGCGCGCCGACGGCCAGCGTCTCGCCGCTGAGCGCGACCGAGACGCCGAAGGCGTCGCCGAAGTCGCGGTCGGCGGCGACGAGCCTCTTCTCCTGCACCCAGCCCGTGTGGCCGCGCGCGTAGATGTAGACCGCCCCGTGGTTGGGGAGGATGCCAACGTCGGTAAGATACGAGCCGACCGCCAGCGTGCCTTCGTTTATCGCGACCGCGTTGCCGTACGAGTCATAAGCGTCGCCGATGCCGTTGGGCGCGGTGAGCTTCTGTTGGAACGTCCACACCCCTCCAGCGCGTGTGAAGAAGTATGCGGAGCCTTGCTGATAGTTCGAGCCGACGGTGTCGCCTCGCGCCCCGACCACGACCATGTCGCCGCTGACGGCGACCGCACAGCCGAAGAGGTCGTATCTCTGGCCGTCGGGGGCCGTGAGCTTCTGCTGCTCGGTCCAGACCCCGTCGCTGCGTGTGAAGACGTAGGCCGAGCCCTGATTGTAGTCCGCGCTGACCGGGTCGTTCTGCACGCCGACCACCAGCGTGTCGCCGCTCAGCGCGACCGCGCCGCCGAACTGGTCGTGGACCTTGCCGTCGGAGGCGGTGAGCTTCTGCTGGAGCGACCAGACTCCGTGGGCGCGTGTGAAGACGTAGACCGACCCCTGGTTGATGTTCGAGCCGATGCCGTCCATGTAAGCGCCGATCACCGCCGTGTCGCCGCTCAGCGCGAGCGCGGAGCCGAAGCCGTCTCCCTGCGTCGAGTCCTCTGCCGGCAGTTTCTCCTGCAAGGTGAAGACCGGGTCTATCGTCAGCGGGTACGTGGCATCGCCGTCTTCCACTTCGATGAAGACCTCGTCTCCGTCGGCCGTCAGCCGTGCCGGCACGTCGCGCCCCGTCCGGTCGTGCGCGGCCAGTTTGCCGTATTCGACCACATGACTGCCGTTTGCGCCGCGCAGCATGACCTTCCATCCGTCCGCGCTCGCCGTCGCCTGCTCACCCTCGCCGACCTTGAAGGCCAGCCGCAGCGGCACGTTCGGGCGACGCCCGGCGGGCGCTTCGGCGAACGTGAACCCCTGCTCCAAACCGTCCGGGCTGTTGACGAACCATTCCTGCACGCTCCCGTCGCGCGTGAGGTTGATGGTCTGTTTGTCCGCGCTCACCTGACCGGGCGCGATGGCCCGCAGCCCCGTTCCGTAACCGAACCCGCGCAAGCGGAGGCTGACGCATGGTTGACCGTTGACCACGATGGTCACGCCCTCTTCCGTGATGTATGCGTCATAGCCCGCTGCCGGGTTGGGTGCGTACCAGGCCCAGCGCCCGAGCGGCGTGTTCGCCGCGCGCGTGATGCTGTAGCGCGCCTGTTCGAGCGCCGCGCGCAACCCCTGATCTTGAACGTTCTGTTGCGACTGCCCGACCGCCGCCTCGTTGCCAGAGGCGTTGGAGTTGGTTTCCTGCCCGATCACTGTTTGCGCCGGGAACAACATCGCGCTGGCGACCAACACCGCGCAGAGGGCCGCGCATGTCACGGCCCGGATGACTCTTTGTAATTGCACAAACTCCTCCTTAACTTATAAAGGCGCCCGCGTCCGCGCGCGGGCATATTAATTTCGGACTGCCGAACGGCGGACGCCTCTTGCACGGCGCGGCGGCAGTTCAACCCCGTGGCCTAAGCGCGGGGCTGATTCCGATACCTTGCGCGGCCCGTTTTGTTGGGCCGCCAAAACAGGGAAGTTGCTTAACTCTTCGGCTTATTACCGCCCACCAAATTTTTTTGCGAGAGCCGTGCGGCCCTCGCGAGATTGAGGCAGGTGTTGGTGTTGCGGAAAGATTTTGGGCGGAGTCAGTGGCGGCTGAAGCAATCGAAGTCGCGACTACGGTTGAGAATCGAAGGCGGCGCGTCGCACGCGCTCAAGATAGTCGCCCGTGGGGTTGAGTTCGCCTTTGTTGAGGGTTGAGTCGTACGAGAAGAGGATGATTCCATCGGCCCCGATTGAGCGCGCCGCGTTTATCTTTTCGACGGCGGACTCGGCCGGGATGCGGTACGCGCCGATGCCGGCCCAGACGCGCCTGCCAGCGGCCGAGGCCGACGCCTTCGCGACCTCGATCTGCTTTCGGAAAATCTCCGTGTCGGGCGTGTAGGCCATCGGGCAGACCACGTCGAGAACGCCCATCGCGAGCCAACGCCGCCAGTCCTGAAACCTGCGCGTGTGCGCGTTCTCGTCGTTGGCGAAGACCGAAGCGGAGACGAGGACGGAAGGGCGGCGTTTCTTCACGCCGTAGTAGATACGCTCGACGAGCGCCGTGACCTGTTCGCGTTGGAAGTCCGCGAACTGCTCGCGGTAGGCGTCGGCGGCGGCGAGCGGGTCTGCCTTAACCGCCACGTCGAGCAGGCGGCGCTCGGCCGGAGAGAGGCGCGGCTCAAGCCACGCGCGGAAGCGTTCGAGCGAGGTGCGGCTGTAGTCGAAGTCGGGGCTCGCGAAACGGACGTAGTCGAAGTGCAGGCCGTCGAGGTCGTAGCGTTCCAGCAGGTCCATCCAGATCGAGTAGACGTGTTCGCGCACGGCCGGGTGCGCGGGCGCGGTGTAGACGCCTTCCAGCTCTCCGCGATTGGCCTTCGACCATTCGACGATGCGTGCGCGGTAGCGCGGGTCGGAGGGAGACAGCGAGTAGAGTTCGGCGGCGACCGGGCGCGGCACGGCGAGCCATTCGGGGCGCGCGTTGTAGACGTGCTCGGGCTCCGCCGGCAACTCGTCGAGGTTCGCGAGCAGGTTCGTGTTGATCCACGCGTGAACCTTGAGCCCCTCGCGGTGCGCCTCCCTGATGGTCAGCGCGAGCGGGTCGAAATCCGGCTTCTGGTCTTTCAGCGCGGCGGCGCGCGGCTCCCAGCGCGGGCGGTAGTAGGCGTCGCCGCGCCCGCGCACCTGCACGATGAGATTGTTGAAGCCGTTCCGTTTCGCCGCCTCCACCATCGCGCGAATCTTCTCTTTAGAGGTGAGCGTCGTGCGCACGACCCAGAGCGCGCGCACCTCGTCGGCGGGCGGTTTGGCGGGCGTCGTTGTAGGCGTCGGCGAAGGCGTCCGCGAATGTGAAACGACGACGCAAGTCAGCACCAACGACAGGACGGCCGCTGTTCGGAACACAGTCCGAGTCAACGCATCTTTCCCCATCATCTTTTTTCAACCGAGAAAGAAAAAGGGCGGGAGTAATTTTTAACCCCCGCCCGTCAGTCCCATCCGCGCTCGGTCAGAACTGGTAACGCAAGGAGACCTGTATGTTGCGCGGGGTGTAGAGCGTGGCCGTTGACGTGATGCGCCCGAAGTTGACGTTCGTTACGTCGAGGCTGGCGGGGAAGCCGTACTGCACGTGGTTGAAGGCGTTGAAGAAGTCGGCCCTCAACAGGAGCCTGTGATTCTCCCACGGCATCAGGAAGTTCTTGGCAATCGCGAAGTCAACGTTCTTCACCCCGTCGAGGTAGAACGTGTTGCGCCCGACCAGCGAGAGCGTCTTCCCTACGTCGGCGATGGTCAGCGCGCGGAAGGCCGAGGCGGGCAACAGCGCCTGCGAGTTGGACGGGTGGTTGATGTGGTTCCCGAGCACGGAGGGGTCGAGCAGGACGGGCCGCGCCTCGGAGAAGCCGTCGAAGTCCAAGTCCTGAGCGGGGCTGGTGATGGTGAACGGCGTGCCCTTGGAGAGCTTCACGACCGTCGAGAACTGCCACCCGCCGAGGGTCTGGCCGAGGATGCCACGGTCGGTCTTGAACCAGGGCGTGCGGTAGGTCCCATAGAAGGTGAAGCGGTGCGGGGTGTGGAAGCGCGAGAGCCCACGCCCCGCGCGCGCGTTGTTGCCGTTCTGGTTGGAGTCGCCCGCGCCGACGACGGTCGCCTCCGAGGTCGTGTCGATGGCCTTGCTGAAGGTGTAGGCCGCCTGGAAGTTGAAGTTGTGACTCAGATTCTTCGTCCAGTCGAGTTGGAGGCCGTGGTAGTAGCTCCACGCGCCGTTGCTGACCACGTTGTTGGTCGAGAAGAGTCCGTTCGGGCGGCGCTCGTTGATGCGCGGGACGAGCCGGCTGTACTCCAAAGGGCCGAGCGGGACGGCGACCGGGCACGTCGCGGAGGTCGCGATGCCGGGCAGCCCCGTGCCGGCGCAGACGACATCGGCGGCGGGGCGGAGCATCTGCCCGCGCACGTCTACGCCGCGCGGGTCGCCCGCCGTCCGCTGCGCCGCCGTGTAGAGCACGGCGGGCGCGTTGTTCGGGTGGTTGGCGACGAGCACGCCCGACGGGTCGCTGAGCGGCAGGTTGTCGAGCGAGTAGCGCAGCAGCCCGATGCCACGGTTGCCGGTGTAGCTGACGCGCAGCTTCGAGCGGAGCGGCGCCACGCGCTCGTAGGTCAGGTTCCACTGCTGCGTGTAAGGCATCTCAAGGCCGGGGTCGATCAGCGTCTCGATGTGGCGCGTGGTCTGCGGGCCGGGCGTGAAGACGAAGCCGTTGGTCGGGTCGGCGTAGTTGGTCGCGTTGAAGACCGCCGTCGAGGGCGCGGTCTGGTTGTAGAAGAAGGCGTTGGGCGGGTTGAAGCGCACGGTCGCGCCGCCCTGCGAGAAGACCGACTGGAAGAGGCGGCCGTGGTAGATGCCGTAACCGGCGCGGAGCGACGAGTCGCCGGGCGCGCCGAAGAGCGAGCCGAGGAAGCCGCCCTCGAAGCGCGGGCTCCACGCGAAGCCGACGCGCGGCTCGAAGTTGTCCTTGTCGGCCTCGTAGCCGTAGGCGATGCGGCCCGCGGCCTCCTTCGGCGCCGAGACGTACTCGTAGCGGAAGCCGAGGTTGAGCGTGAAGTTCTCGCGCACCTTCCAAGTATCCTCGACGTAGAAGTTCGACTCGTTGATGCGGTTCTCAAGGAAGAACGGGCCGTAGCCCTTCTGGTAGTTGTTGACGCAGCCGTTCAGGAACGCGTAGAAGGCCGAGGGGACGCCCGTCGGGTTCGCGGTGTTGACAAGGTTCGGGTCGCGATACGTGACGGTGTTGCAGACGGCGCTGTTGAAGTTGTAGAAGCCGCGGGAGAAGTTGTCGGCGAGGTCGTCGAGGTGCTGGCGGCGGATGTCGGTGCCGGCCTTGAGGTGATGGTCGCCGCCGAAGAGGGTCGAAATGTTATAGACGTACTGGTTGTCGGTCTGGTAACGCTGGATGGGGAAGTTGCCGGCGTTGCCGATGATGGTCTGCGTGGTGACGATGGCCGGGTTGAGGAAGCGGATGACCGGGGTGTCGTTGCCGGCGGCGATGTTGACGAGCGTCGTGCGCAGGCCCAATCCGTAGCGGAACTCGCCGACGGTCGCGGCCGAGAAGAGGTGCGTCCACGTCAGGCCGATGTTCTGCTGCTTGTGGTTCTGGTCGGCGCGCTCGCCGACGATTACGTCCTCGGCGACGAAACGCTGGCGCGTGTACTGCCAGCGCCCGTAGAAGCTGTCGGCCTCGCGCGGGTTCCAGTCGAAGCGGCCCGAGTAGTCGCGCGCGGGGAAGTCGAACGCCTGCTGGCCGCGCCAGACGCGCGGGCCGCTGGTCGGGTCGTTCGGCACGATGCCCTCGAAGCGGTCGATGACCGACTGGATGAAGGCGCGGTTGGCCGCCGTGTTGTTGGCGGCCGGCGCCTGGAGGAACCAGTTGGCGGGGTTGCGCTCGGCGACGGTGAACACGTCGCGCGCGATGTTGTTGGCGCCGGTGTTCTCGGTGTGGTCGAGGCTGACGAAGCCGAAGAGGCGGTTCTTGATGACGGGGAAACCCGAGGTGAAGCCGAACTGGTTGCGCCGCGCCACGGCCTTCTTGACGCCGGGGCTGAAGGCGTTGTTCGTCGCGTTGAGCGCGCTGTCGTTGTGGTACCAGTACACGTCGCCGTGCGGGCTGTTCGTGCCCGACTTCGTCTGGACGAGGATGACCGCGCCGTAGCCGCGCCCGAACTCGGCCGTGAAGTTGTTGGTGATGACCTGGAACTCCTTGATGGTCGAGAGCGAGGCGCCCTGGCGGCTCTGGTTCTCGCTGGAGTCGTCGTTGTTGACGCCGTTGATCTGGAAGGTCGCGCCGCGCGTGCCCGTGCCGTTGAAGTTGACGGAGGAGCCGGAGGAGGCGGTCGGGTTGTTCTGCCCCGAGGTCGGGTTCTCCTGGAAGCCCGTGAAGGTCTCGGCCAGCGTCAGGAAGTTGCCCTGGTTGAGGGTCGGCTTGTCGAGAATCTCCCGCTCGGTCAGCCGCCCCTTGATCTCGGCGTTGGTGGTGTTGATGGGCTCCGCGTCGGTCGTGACCGTGACGGTCTCGCCGACCGTGGGGCTCAGCGTGAAGTCGGCGAGGACGGTCTGGTTGAGCAGCACCTCGACGCCTTCGCGCCGGGCCGAGCCGAAGCCCTGGCCCGAGCCGACCACGTCGTAACGGCCGATGGGCAGGAAGGTGGCGACGTAGAAGCCTTCCTCGTTCGTCGTCAGCGTCCGCTCCTGCCCGGTCTGGACGTTGCGGATAAGGACGGTCGCGCCGGGCACGACCGCGCCGTTCGGGTCTTTGACGGTGCCCTGCAACGTGCCCGTCACGGTCTGCGCGAAGACCACCGCGCTCAGGCCGAGAACGCAGGCGGCGAGAGCGACTAAGCGTTTGATCATTGATCCTCCTCCAAGTGCGTCTACGGGGGTACACGAACGTCGCCGCTCCCCCGCCGTGCAGCCCGAGAGAGCCCGACACAAACCGGCATCAACCGCCACCCTGGCTCGAACCTTACGCCTGGATTTTGAAACCTTTGAAGAAAAGAAAGGGATCGCGCGACTGCTCGTCACGCTGCGGCCGGCATTTTATAGAGAGACGGTGCAATAATAAAAACTAAAAGATTTTATGAAAGGCATAAGGATTTATTGAACTACGGAACCGTCGCGCGTGCGTGCGTCTACATCGCCCCGCCTCCACGCGCACAAACGTCAGTCGTCGTCGAACCCGACGCGCCGCAACAGGGATTGAAATCGCGGCTCCGCGCGCAGGCTGTCGAGTTCCGGCCCGACCTTGAGCCAGGTGAGGTAATCGTTATGGTCCTGAAAGGTCACTTCGAGCCATTCGAGCGCCTTCTCTTTATCGTCGAGCCCTACGTAAACGACGACGCGGGCGAAGGGCGAGACGTATCGGCCCGCCGCCGCTTCGTCGAGTTTCTCCAGCACCTGCTCCGCCTCCGCGCGCCGGCCGGCCAGACCGTAGGCGTAGCCGAGATATGCCTGCGCCATGGTGGAGGTCGGTTCTATCTGGCATGTCCTTTTGAACTGCGCAACCGCCTCGGAGAGTTTTCCCTCCTGCACTTTTATCATTGCTAACAGGATGTGCGCGTTAAAGAAGTCGGGGTCGATCTCGAACACCTTCGAGAGCTGCTCGGTCGCCTCGTTATAACGGCGCAGGAGATACAGGCACGCCCCGAGCCAGACGTTGACCTGTAACGACAGCGGGTCGAACTTGAGCGCCTTTTTGCATTCCACGATGGCTTCGTCAAACCGCCCCGTGTGCGCCAGGTAGACGCTGTACCGCTGGTGAGGAATCGGGGTGTAGGGGTTGAGCTTGATCGCCAGTCTGTACTCCCGCTCGGTCCCGGCCCAGTCGTGGTCGTAATAGAATTTGACCAGACCCAGCGAGGCGTGTGCTTCCGCGAGCGCGTCGTCGAGTTCCACCGCCTTGAGCGCCACGGCCTTCGCCTTGGGCAGAGCCTCTTTCGGCGGCAGGTATAGATTCGAGAGGCGGAAGTAGCAGTCGGCCAACCCGGAATACGCGAGGGCATAGTCCGGGTCCAGTTCGATGGCCCTTTCAAAGTAGGCGATGCCTTTTTCGATTCCGTTCTTGGTGTACTTATTCCAGAAGTAGCGTCCCTTCAGATAGCACTCGTAGGCTTCGGCCACGTTGGTGTAGCGCCGGGCGAGCCGGCTCCGCTCTTCGCCGGTCAGCTTGTGGCGCAGCCTGTCCGAAATCTCCGTGGCGATGTCCTCCTGCATCGTGAGGATGTCGGTGAGCTTTCGATAATACTGTTCGCCCCAGATTTGCGAACCGTCCGCGACCTTGATGAGTTCGATGTTGACTCCCACCAGTTCGTCGTTGAGCTGGAACATCCTGCCGACCACGACCGTCTCGACGCCCAACTGTTCCCCTGCCTCCTCGGCGCTCACCTCTCGCCCCTTGTAGCGAAAGACGGTGGCGCGCGCCATCACGCGCAACCCTGGAAGTTGCGACAGGCTGTTGATGATGCTTTCGGTGATGCCGTCGGAGAGAAAGTCCAGACTCGACCCGGTGCCGACTTTGACTAAGGGCAGGACCGCCACCGAACTGCCCGCCGCCTTCTGCTCTCCCGCCGTCGCCATCTCCTTCGACGCGCGCGCCGTCGCGGCGCCGTCCCCGCGAACCTCCTTCACCTTCGCCGCGAAACGGTAACCGCGCCACGGAATCGTTTCGATGTACTCGCGGTCCTTGTGATTCTCGCCCAGTAACTTTCGGAGCTTGGAGACGCTGACGGTCAGATTGCCGTCCTCGACGGAGACGCCCGGCCAGACCCTCCGCATCAACTCTTCCTTCGTGATGAGGTGCCCGCTGTGTTCTATCAGCAGGAGCAGCAGGTCGAAGAGCTTCGCGGTGATCGGCACGGACTGGCCGTCGCGCAGTAAGAGGCGCTCGGTTACGTCCAACCGGAAAGGCCCGAATTCGTAGACCGCCATATGTTCCGCACCTATGAGGACACGACCCGAGGGCCGTTGAGAGTCCCGGCAACGTCAGATGAAATGTTGCTGTCACGCATTTTATGCAATTCCGCGCGGGCAGTTCAAAAGCAATTTAGAGACCGCGCCGCCGCTCCTTGTTCCGACATTCATCCGATTTGGAAAGCGTTGAGAATATTTTAAGAAGCAGTTAAAGACTTCGACGGCCCGCGTCATCTATTCTCCGGCAAAATTTCGACAAGCATACACAGGGCAAGTCAAATTTTCCCTCCAACTGTCCTGCTCGCGTGTTCCCCCTTTGCCACGGTCACAGCCGCAACCTGAGGGGGTTACATTCGCATGTTGCAAAACTTCCGCTCCGCGTCGCACACGGTCACCGGCGTTTTCTGTCTATCGCTCTCCTGCCTGCTCGTCATCTCGCTCTGCACACCCTTCATAGTGAGAAGGGCGGAAGCCGCCGCTGGCGGCAAGTTGAGCGCGCCGCCTCCCGCGTCCGCCGAGGTCACGCCGAAGGGCGGCCGGCGTGAAGGCGAACTGCTCATACGCTTCCGCGACGGCGTCTCCGAACAGGATAAGTCAAGAGTGGTCGAAGCGAAGGGTGCCGGGCGGGGCAAGCGCCTGCGTGGGGGCTCCCGCGTTGAGAAACTGGAAGCGCGGCACGGGCAGGACGTGGACGCGTTGCTGGCCGAACTGCGCCAGAATTCTCTGGTCGAGTTCGTGGAGCCGAACTACCTCATCAACCGGGACGAGGTCGTCCCCGACGACCCGCGCTTTCCCGAACAGTGGGCCTTGAAGAACAACGGCGCGACGGGCGGCCTGACGGGCGCGGACGTTCAGACCGTTCCGGCCTGGCAGTTGACGAAGGGCGCGCGAAAGACCGTCATCGCGGTCGTCGATAGCGGCATCGACTTCTCACACCCGGACCTCCAGAACAACCAGTGGACGAACGACGCGGAGCGCAACAACGGCAAGGACGACGACGGCAACGGCCTGACGGACGACCTGCACGGATGGGACTGGGTCACAAACAGCGGCGCCGTCATCGACGGGCAGGGCCACGGCACGCTCGTGGCCGGAATCATCGCCGCCGAGGGCAACAACGGCGTCGGCACGACGGGCGTGATGTGGCGCGCGGGGCTGATGAGTCTGAGGGTGCTCGATAACGCGGGCGCGGGCGACGTGGCCGACGCGGTCGAGGCCATCGACTACGCCGTCGAGCACGGCGCGCGGGTAATCAACTGCTCGTGGGGCACCGACCAGGAATCAGCCGCCCTGAAAGAGGCCATCCAGCGCGCGGGGGCTGGCGGCGCGGTCGTCGTCTCTTCGGCGGGTAACGACGGGCGGGATGTCGAGAGTGCGCCGCACTACCCCGCGTCTTTCGGCCTGTCCAACGTCATCTCGGTGGCCGCGACGGATAGCTTTGACCAACTCGCCCCGTGGTCCAACTACGGCCAGACGCGCGTCACGGTCGCGGCCCCTGGGACGGACATTCTCACCACCAAGGTGGGAGGCGGTTACACGAACGCGAGCGGCACTTCCGCCTCGACGCCGCTCGTCGCGGGCGTGGCCGGGCTCGTCAGGACGAGACACCACGGGCTCAGTGCCGACGCCACCCGCGCCGCGATTGTCGAAGGGGCGCGGCGCGTTGAGGGGCTCACGGGCAAAGTCTCTTCGGGCGGGGTCGTCAGCGCGTGGGGCGCGCTCGCGGCGTCACAGGAGTCGAGACGCGAGCCGCCACGGCCGCAGCCGCAGCCGCCCGGCGACGGCGGCGGCGGGCCGCCCTCCGGCGAGACGAATCCGGGCGCGCCCGGCCCGAACCTGCCCGACCTGAACGACGCGCGGAGCGCGGAGCCGTCTGACCCTGTGGCGCCGTCGCCGATACGCGCCGACGCCGCCTGTCTCGACTGCGACCCCGGCGGTGGCGAGCCGCCGCCAGCCTCCGGCTCCGACCCATACTTCTCGACCGCGCGCACACGGCCGCAGAACGAGACCGGCGAGCAGGGCGTTGACCTCGGCTCGCGCAACTTCAACTGGAGCCTGCCGCTCGTACACCTATCGGGCCGCTCCGGGATGGACCTCGACATCGGTATTACTTATAACTCCCTCGTCTGGACGCGGCAGGGCAACTCCATCATGTTCAACGCCGACCGTGGCACGCCGACCCCCGGGTTCCGGCTCGGCCTGCCCACGCTTGAGGGCCACGGCTACACCGACGAGGACGAACTCGCCAGCTCCATCCTGATAGTGATGCCGTCCGGCCGCCGCGTCCAACTCATGCGCGTCGGCACGACCTTCACATACGAAGCCCACGACAGCAGTTACATGCACGCCGTTGACACCAGTCAGTTCGGCGCTGACTTCACGGTTCGCACCTCGGAGGGCACGCAGTACAGGTTCAACTTCGCCCCCGGAGCCCCGGGCATCAGTTGCTCCCAGATCAAAGACCGCAACGGCAACTACATCACCATCAACTACGCGAACGGGCGCGTCAGCAGCATGATTGACACGCTCGCGCGCACCGTCAACTTCAACTACAACGCCGATAACCTGATCGGCTCCATCACGCAGAGCTGGAACGGGCAGACGCACACGTGGGCGACCTTCGGCTACGGCAACCTCGCGATGAACGCGGGCTTCTCGGGCCTCTCCTATTTCGGCCCCACGGGCAGCATCCCCGTGCTCACGCAGATAGGGCTCGACGACGGCACGCGCTACAACTTCGACTACACGCCCTGGGGGCAGGTCTGGAAGATTCGTCACCACGCGCAGGACGGCCACCTGCTCTCTTACATCGGCTACAACCTGCCCGGCTCGCAGTGGGAGCCGTACGCGCTGCAAACGGACTGCCCGCGCTTCACGGAGCAGCACGACTGGGCCGAGTACTGGAACAACGATGCGGAGGCCGTCACGCTCTACAGCGTTGACCCGAACAGCGCCGGGGGCGAACAGCCCGCGTGGAGCCAGGTGACCACGCCCGACGGGACGACCCACAAGGAGACGTTCGCGACCACGGGTTGGCAGAAGGGACTGACGACGGGGACGGAGGTCAAGGTCGGGAGCACCGTGTTGAAGTCCACGGCCATCGCGTGGACGCAGGACGACACGACGCTCACGTACGCGAAGAACCCGCGCCCCTCGGAGATGACCGTCGAGGACGACGCGAACAACCTCCGCCGCATGACTTACACGTATCTCGCGCCGACCTCCTTCAGCCTGCCCACGGACGTTTACGAGTACGCGGCCGACGGGACGACGCTGCTCAGGCGCACGCACACCAACTACAACCTCGCGGCCGTCTACAAGACCAACCGCATCATCGGGCTCCCGAGTTCGCAGATCGTCTACGACGGGGCCGGGGTCATCGTCTCCAAGGTCGAGTACCAGTACGACGAGGGCGGCGCGTGGTTCGCGGACAAGGGCGCCATTGCCAATCACGACCCGGCCTACGACGGGGCGACGAGCTACGGCGGGCGCGGCAACCTGACGAGCATCCGCCGCTGGAACGCGGAGTTCCCGACCGACGCGACCAAACTGGTGGAATCAAACATCGGCTACAACAACGCCGGCTCCGTCGTGCTGGAGCGCGACCCGCTCAGCCACCAGAGCGCGATTGACTACACGGACAAGTTCTCGACGGCCGTCGGCGTCACGACGCTCGCCTACCCGACCAGGGTCACGCCCCCGCTCTCAGTGGCCGAGCAGGCGACGGCCGACGACTTCGCCTCCACCTCCGAATACCATTACTACACGGGCGCCGTCTCGAAGAGGACTCGCCCGAGCGGCGTCGCCGCGAACGACGAGGAGATGACGTTCCTCTACGACACGGCGGGCAGGCTCACGCGGGTCACGAACCTTGAGAACGGCGCGTACACGCGCTGGGTCTACGCGACGAGCAACACGCTCATCCAGCGGTATCAGACCGTCAGCGGCACGGCCGAGGCTTACGCGTCGCTGATTCTCGACGGGGCCGGCCGCGTGCGCGCGACCTCGTTGGAGCACACCTTCACCTCGACCGGCACGACCAACACTTACAGCGGTCAGATGTTCATCTACGACGTGATGGGCCGCCTCTGGAAGAGGTCGAACCCGACGGAGATGACCGGCGGCGGCTGGACCGCGACGGGCGACGACGCGGCGACGGGGTGGAAGTACACGACGCAGACCTACGACTGGAACAACCGCCCGCTCGTCACGACCAACACCGACAACACGACGAGGACGGTCTCTTACAACGGGTGCGGTTGCGCGGGCGGCGAGTCGGTGACGACGACCGACGAGCGCGGGCGGCGCAAGCGTCTGAGCAGGGACGTGCTCGGGCGGCACGTCAAGACCGAGGAGTTCAACTTCGACGGCACGGTCTACGCGACGACCTCTTACGCGTACGACGCGCTCGACCAGTTGACGCAGATTAACCAGGCGGGACAGGTCAGGACGTTCGACTACGACGGTCACGGCCGCCTGGTCTCGCAGACCACCCCGGAGCAGGGGACGACCACTTACGCCTACAACAAGGACGACACCGTGCAGAAGTTGACGGACGCGCGTGGGGCGAGCGCCACCGTCGTCTACAACTACAGGCACCAGCCGACGACCGTCACCTACGGCGTGCCGGCGGGCGTGGCCGCGACGCCGAACGTCACATACGTCTACGACGCGGCGGGCAACCGCACCTCGATGACGGAGAAGAACAGCGCCGGGACGGTCGTCGGCGGCAGCACTTACCACTACGACTCGCTGTCGAGGATGGACTGGGAGGAGCGGAACTTCCCCGGCGTCGGCACCTACAGGCTTGCTTACGAATATAACCGCGCCGGGGGGCTGACGAAGTTGACCGGGCCGAGCCAGTTCGGCGGCGTCGAGGTCGGCTACAGTTACGACCAGTTGGGGAGGACGACCGGCGTCACCGGGGCCAACTACGCGGGCGTCGCGAGCTACGTCAGCAACGTCAGCTATCGCGCGTTCGGCGCGCCCAAGCAGTTCACCTACGGCAACGCGCGTGCTCTCTCGTTGAGTTACGACACGCGGCTGCGGCTGACGCAGTGGAACGTCGCCGGGGTGATGGGTTGGAGTTACGCTTACTCGACGCCGTTGAACCCTGAGAAGACGGGGCGCGTGGCCTTCGCCAACAGTTTGAACGACGGGACGCTCGACCGTTCCTACGAATACGACCACCTCGGCCGGCTCGGGCAAGCGCAGACCGGCAACTATGCCAACGGGCACGCGGGCTACACCTCCATGCCCACCGGAACCCCGAACGGCCCTTACGCGGAGAGCTACGGTTACGACCGTTGGGGCAACACGACGGCGAGGAACGGTTGGGGCGCGTCGGGCGCCCAGTACAACTACAACCCGCAGTTCGTCAACAACAGGATGACCATCAACCCTCTGACGGGCGCGGCGATGGGCTACGACGCCAGCGGGAACCTCTTGAACGACGGGCAGCAGAGCTTCACATACGACGCCACGGGGCAGCAGGCGACCGCCAGCGGCACGGGCTTAACGCAGGTCTATGACGGCGACGCCCTGCGTGTGAAGAAGACGGAGAACGCGGTCACGACCCTTTATTTGAGGTCGAGCGTGCTCGGCGGTCAGGTCGTTCTGGAGATCGGCGGCAGCGCGCCGAACTCGGGGCAGATGATGCGCGGCTACGTGCGGCTCGGGCGGCAGATGTTGGCCGTGCAGCAGGGCGGCGAGGTCGCGTGGGTGCACCAGGACCCGGTCACGAAGAGTCAGAGGTTAACCGACGCGGGCGGCATCGTCGTCAGCACGGTTGACCTCGACCCTTGGGGCGCGGAGACGGCCAGAAGTAATAACAGCCAGTTGCAGCCGTATCGCTTCAACACCTACGAGCGCGACGCCAACGGCGGCGACGAGGCGATGCTGCGACGCTACGAGAGCGGTTGGGCGAGGTTCTCGCAGCCCGACCCGCATAACGGGAGTTATAACCTCTCGGACCCGCAGAGTCTCAACCGCTACTCGTACACCAACGACGACCCTGTGAATTTCACGGACCCGACGGGGCTTCTGCCGTGCGTGGCCGGGAATTACAGCGCCGAGTGCGGCATGTCCGGCTTCGGCGGCTGGGGCGGCGGCTACATGGGGGGCAACGGTTGGGGCAGCGACCCGCGCCCGGGTCGAAGGACCATCATCGAAGCCGAGTACGATCACGACTACCGCTTCTACCCGGAGGGCCACGGCCCCTTCAGGTTCAACTCGGCCTTCAACTTCGGCTCGGAGTTCGGCGGCTACGTCCCGCAGGAGACGCCGCAGCAGAAGGCCGCACGCGAGCGCGCGGCGGCGAAGAGTTTTATTGACTGCGTGAAGAGCGCCAACTGGTCTCGCATCGGCGGTCAATTCAAGGCCGGCGGGAAGACGTTGCTGGGGGGCGCCATCGGTCTCGGCGGACTGCTTACCGGAGCGAAAGCAAGCAACGATCTAAGATTCGACGGCATGTCACCGGCAAACGCCGCGAAAGCAGTTGTCGGAGCTTTCGTAGGCGGGTTGATTGTTGCCGACTATGGAAAGGACATGATGTTTGAAGGGGTGGCGGACGGCAACCGGGTTGAGGCCGAGTTCTGGAAGAATGTCGCGCAATGTGAGCAGCAACACCCGGGCGTGGACCCCGGCAGGGCGCTCATGGCCTGGTTCTTCGGACACCTCTGAGGCGACGTGCATCCGGTCGTCCGGTCATACTCGTCGGTAAGTGAGACCGGATAACTCTTGACACGTCGGCGGCGCGAGCATAGAGTGCGCCTGTCACCGGGTAGTCTAAACACTCGGCGGCAGGCGCACTGCCGTTCCTCTTGAATTTCAAGTCTGACGTTTGCCGCGGACCTCGCCCGGCGAACCCTCCTTTCTAATTCAAAACGCCGGTCGCGGTGTCCAGGCCCCGCGTCGCGCCGAAACGTTTCCGGGTACAGCCTCATATATGTGTGAGACAGACTCTAGTAACGTCGTGCCGTCGTAGCCCCACGGCACCCACGCCGTAAGCAGGCCACCTTTGGAACGCGCAACGCACGCGTCTAACTTCAAACGAAGGAGAATCGGAGATGCCACAGAACGGCAGGCTCAGGCTGAACCTTGTGGACGTGTTCGGCAAGCGCCTACAGGAGCGGGTAGACGTTTCGCTCCGCAACCTCGACCTGACCCACGCCCCCGTGCTGCGGGGGCTCGACGCCTCCAAGGTCATCAACATCACCGACCTGTTCACGGGCACGCACGGGCACTATGAGTTCACCATCGACCCGCCCTCGTACCACCCCGTCGGCGGGTTCGTGGACATCAAGTCGGGCAGCAACCCGTCCGAGGAGACCATCATCTTCCCCATCGACAGCGGCAAGGTCGTCAGCGTCATCCGCCCGACCTTCCCCAACCTGACGAAGGAATTGCGCACGCTGCTCTCGAACAGCCCGAACATCCCCGGCGCCGGGGGCCTCGTCGGCGAGGCGCTCTATCAATCGTTCGACGACATCCGCCGCGCCGGCATCCTCAACATCGCGCGCAAGTCGCTGGCGACGAGGCTCAACGACACGCAGTCCGTGCTGTCGCTCATCAGGGAGGTCCGCGAGGTGCGCGGCGACCGCTTCTTCGCGTTCGTGGACCGGCAACTACGCGAGGAGACGATTCACAACGTCAACACGGGATTGTTCCACGAAGTCAACTCGATCCTGCACAGCCTCCCGCCGCAGTTCGTGGGGTTCGAGCACGCCAAAAGCTTCAAGACCGGCGAGGCATACGGGAACCTGCAACTCACCTTCTTCAAGCGCGGCGAAGATTTCGTGGCCGACATCGACATCGACGACGCGGGCGGGCTCGGCCACCTCTTCCAGGTGTTGCGGAACCACTTCACAGGCAACCCCACGCACCCCTACAACATTCACCAGATACTCATCAGGCACCAGCGCCTCGACCCGGGCTACAGGTTCAACATCTCTTAGGCTCGCGGGCGCTCGTCCTCATGTCATCGGCCGACGTGTAACTGAACGACTCGGAACTGGGTAGAGGAGGCAGGCATGGCAAACGAGATTATCTTCGGCCCGTGGGTCGGAGGCGTCACTTCCACTTCGGCCGTCATCAAGGCCGCCATCGACAGCAACGCGACGGCCGAACTCATCCTCAGCCGGAGCGCGACCCTGAGCGACCCCGCGCGGCTCGCGCCGAGCGGCATCACCGCCACGTCCCAGATGCGCGTGGTGGCCTTCACGCCCACGGGCCTGCCGCCGGGCACGCAGTTCCACTACGCGCTGAAGGTGGGCGGCGACCCGCCAACCATCGACCGGCAGGGCCGCTTCAGCACCTTCCCGGCGGAGAACAGCCCGGCGTCCTTCACCTTCGCCTGTGCCGGCGACGCCAAGGGCGGCGAGATTTTCAGCGGCTTCTCGAACCACCGCGTCTACGACGTGATAAGGGAAGAGGACCCGCTCTTCTTCCTGCACCTCGGCGACATCCACTACGACAACATCGACAGCACGCAGGTCTCACGGCACGTGAAGGGTTACCGTGGCGTGTTGGATACCGACCGGCAGGGGCGGCTCTACCGCGAGGTGCCGCTGGCTTATATCTGGGACGACCACGACTACTGCGGCAACGCGAGCGACCGCGACTCTTCGGGCCGGCAGGCGGCGCGTCTGGCCTACCAGCAGTGCGTGCCGCACTACCCGCTGGTCGAAGGCAGCGGCAACGTCGCGATCTATCAAGCCTTCACCGTCGGCCGCGTCCGGTTCCTTCTGACCGACGCGCGCTCGGAGCGCACGAGCCGCACGGAGCCGGACGACGCGTCGAAGTCCATCCTCGGCGCGCGCCAGAAGCAGTGGCTCAAGGACGAACTGCTCGCCGGCCGCGACCGATTCCCGCTCGTCGTCTGGGTCAGTTCCGTCCCCTGGATCGGCGACCCCGAAGAGGAGGGCGACGACACGGACGCGTGGTTCAGTTATTCAACCGAGCGCGCTGAGATGGGCTCGTTCGTCGAGGAGAACGGCATCAACAATATCCTGATGCTGTGCGCCGACGCGCACATGGTCGCGCTCGACGACGGCTCGAACAACCGTGGGGTCACCGGCGCGGGCGGCTTCCCGGTCTTCCACGCCTCGCCGCTCGACCGCTCCAACAGCGTCAAGGGCAAGCCCTTCAGTCACGGCATCTTCGCCATGCACAAAGGTCAGTTCGGACTCGTCACCATCAACGACACGGGCGGCGCGACGTTGGAGGTCGTCCTGCGAGGCAGGCAGATGGAGAACGAACTGGTTACACACACCTTCGACTCGCCGCGCTGACGTGTTAACGCCATGAGATACATCGACCGCAGAACGTTCTTCATCCGCTCGGCGAAGGCCGTGGCGGCGGCGCCGCTCCTGCTCGGCCTCCATCCCTTCGCTTCGGCCTCCGCGCAGGAGCGCCCCTTCGAGATGCTCGTCCTCGGCGACTCGGTCATGTGGGGGCAGGGCTTGAGGGAGGAGGAGAAGCACTACACCAAGGTCAGGGCGGCGCTTGAGCGCGAGGTCGTGTGCCGCGGGGTCAATCTCCGCGTGCTCGCGCACTCGGAGGCGACCATCATGCCCAAGCACAAGTTCTGCCCCGACGCGCCCGGCGAAGTGCCCGCGCGCAGGCCGACCATCAACGCCGAAGTAGAGCTGGCCGTGCAGGACTACACGGGCGCGGGCGTGCCGCTCAGTTCGGTCGGCCTCGTCGTCGTGGACGGCGGCATCAACGACGTGACCGTCGCGCGCATCATCAACTTCCTCACGCCCGACGACAAGATCATCAGCCTCGCGCGGAAGTTTTGCGGCGAGGCGATGCGCGAGCTGCTCGGCACCATCCTACAAACCTTCCCCAACGCGTTCGTCGTCGTCCCCGGCTACTTCCCGATCCTCTCGGAGCAGACCGACCCGAACACGATGCGCGACCTCATCGCGGCCTTCTTCGGCCTCGACCAGGGGGCGAAGATGATGAAGCGGGCCGACGAGATGACGGCGAAGCGCGGGCCGGACGCGTTCTTAAAACGGCAGGCCGCGCTCTCGACGCTCTGGTACACGGAGTCCGACAGGAACCTTCAGCGCGCCGTGGACGAGGCCAACGCGGCGGACGCGCGGCGGCGCGGCGCGGCGGCGGGCGCCAAGCCGCGCGCGTACTTCGCGCACATCCCCTTCGCGCCCGACGAGAGCTACGGCGCCCCGAACACCGCGCTCTGGAAGATTGTGGGGAGCGCGCCCGGCGGCGGGTTCCGCTCCGACGACCAGATGTACGAGGCGCGGCAGTCGCAGTGCGACGCGTACGAGCCCGACCCCTTCCGCCTCCTCGTCTGCAAGGCGGCGGGCACGGGCCACCCGAACCTGCGGGGCGAAGCCAAGTACACCGAAGCCATCCTCGCGCGGGCGCGCGAAGCGTTGGGACCGTGCACGCAGGCGGCGGTCAGCGGACGCTGATGTCGCCGACGTTGTCGCTGTCGGCCGACTCCAAAGCGAAGTGGAAGGTGACGGCGTTGTTGAAGATGTAGGAGGGCGGGAAGAAACCGTTCTTGTAGGTCACGACGAGCGCCGGCCGGCGCTTGAAGCGCGGGATGGGCGTGACGAAGCCGAAGACGTACTTGGCATCGACCTGTAGGCTGTAGCGGTTCCCGCGCACGAGCGCGTCGTAACGCTCGCGCACGCGGTCGAAGCTACTCTCCTCGCGGAAGAGGTGGCGGTTGACGGCCTTGAACTCGAACTGAATGCGGTTGGCGAGCAGGTCGGTCATGCATGGGAACTGTAGGGCGATGCGCGCCTCGGCCGCCGTGTTGAGGCGCAGGATGCCTCGGCCCTTGAGCGCGGGCAGGTCTTGCTGGCGCAGCGTGACGCCGGACTCCAGCGCCAGCGGCGTGAGCTTCAGGCTCCAGTACATGTTCCGCTGCATCATCTGCCTCGTCCCCGTCCGCAGTTGCAGGTCGGTGGTGTTGACGAAGTTGATGACGGGGCCGGGGCGCAGGCCGCGCAGGTTCATCTCGACGCGCGGGCCGAGTGGAGTGATGACGAGCGCGCGGACGAAGTTCTGCCTGAACTCGTCGATGTCCTTGAGCGCCGACGTGAGCGTCGTGTTCAGCGACCGCGCCTCTTCGTCGCTCAACCTCCCGTCGAGCCGCGCCGCCGCGACCGTCTCTTCAATTTTTTTGCTCGCGTCAATCAGGCTGTTCGCCCTCTTCCGTTGGAGCGGGATGATCTTGCGGAAGTTGAGGCCCATGTTGAAGAAGTTCGGGTCGGCGCGGTTGGCGCTGCCCTTCGCCATGTTGATGCCGAGGTCGATCTGGTTGAAGGGGCGGTTCATCTTCAGCAGGTTGCCGCGAAAGAGGACGGGATTGACGGCCGCCTCGCCCGACATGCCGCCGGGGGCGGAGACGGCGGGGCTCATGAAGAGGTGCTTCTCTTCGGTCGTCTTCGCGTAGGCGAGACAGCCGCGCACGGTCTCGCGGATGTGTTGCGCGAGCGCGAGGTCGGCCTTGAACTCGGCCTCGGCCTCGCGCGCCTCTTCCGACTGCGGGGTCGGCGTCGCGCTCTGCGCCCGCGCGTCGGCGTGAAGTGCGGCGAGCGAAGCGAGGAGAATTGCTCCGAACAATAGATTGGTTCGCACGGCCGTCTCCTTTCCGTGGGCTTGAACCGTCCCGCCTCTTTTCCTTCCTTACTTAGACTTCGCCTTCAAAATCTTCTCAATCGTCTCGCGGAGGTCCGCGACCCGCTTCCTTGAGCCCGTGCGCGAATCGCGCCGCTCGGGCGGGGGCGCGAGCGGGTCGGGGAGCATGCAGACGGCGGCGGGGAGTTGAGCCCGCGCGACGGCAACCTCGCCCTCGAACGCGCACTTGACCATCCGCGACGCGAACTCGTTGCGCTCCCGCGCGAGCAGCGCGAGCAGGCGCCCGGCCTGCGCCGCGCTCGGCTTGTCGAACTTGTCGTTCTCATTCTCCTCCGCTTCTTCGGTGACGATGCAGGCGTCGAGGTGGCGGTTGTTGACCGAGGGCGCGGGCGGGCGCGGCGGCGGCGCGGGGACGCCCGACCACTTGAGATGTATCTCGCCCTCGACCAGCGGCAGACAGCCCTCGCCCTCGCAGTCGCCGAGGTCGAAGGAGACGAGGACGCCCTGGTTGTCCTGCGTGTAGCGCGCGTCGGGATTGACGTAGTAACTCAACTCGGGACACGAAGGCGTGTTCCTGTAGAACTGTGTCGCGGCGGTGCGCACGACCGAGGGGACGCCGGTCGCGGTCTCGGGCGGCGGGATGAGCAGCCGCAGACGCTTGAGCACGTCGTCGCCACCTTGCGGGCACGTGAGCGGGTGGTCTTCGACGGCGCACGCGCCCTCGTTGCCGGTGTTGCGCGCGAAGACGATCCAAGTGTTGTCGTTGGGGTCCGGGTTCATCTCGACGGCCATCGCGTAGACCGGGTGCAACTCGCTGTAGACGCTGTGCGCGGAGTCGAGCCCGACGAGCCCGACGACGACCGCGCGCCGCTGCTCGATCATCTTCTTGGCGCCCTCGATGTCGCAGGAATTCTTGCCGGGGATGCCCACGTCCTTCGCGGCGCAGGGCGCGGCCTTCGCGCCGAACTCCGTCCAGATGGGCGAGCGGAAGCGGTTGACCGTCTCGCGCGAGTCGAACTCGATGTGCATGGCGAGGGGGACGAGGTTGTTCTCGCCGTCGGCCTTGCTCGGGTGGTTCCAGCGTGTGAGGCCGGCGCCGTTCTTCGGCACGAGGCTGAAGGTGAAGTCCATGTCGGGGTAGCTGCAATTGTGGAAGCAGACGCGCCCCGTGTAGGTGGCCGCGAACCAGTTGACGTGTCCCACCTCGCGGTTCTTGCGGCGGCGCGCGAGGTTGCACATGAAGCAGCCCTCGGGGCGGTCCATCGTCGTCACGGGCCGCGCCCCCGCGCAGTCCTTGAAGCAAGCGTTGGCGCAGCGCGCGGGGTCGAGACTGTCCGGGTAGTTGTCGCGCGTCGGCGCCGTTCCGGCCGCGACGGGGTGGCTCACCTGCCAGCTCCACTGCGGGTTGAGCATGAGGTTGTTAACGTCGAACTGCGGCGCGGCCGTGCTGAAGTGTTGGGGGACTAACTCGAAGTCGTCGTTGGGAGGTCGCGTCGGCGCCTCTGCGCAGGGGTCGCGGCGGACGAGTTGCGTGCCGGCGCCCGCGCCCGCGAGGCAGAGCAGGCAGCAGAGCGCGAGGGCGGAGGCAATCGCGAAACGCATGCGCCGTGCGCGGACGTGTCGAAGCTCCATTGATGACCTCCTCGATTGCGGAAGTCGGATTGCGGATTGCGGATTTGAAGAAGCAAGAGAGCGAGGTTGTCATCAAGTCTCCAATCCGCAATCAATTCAGTTCGCGTCGTCCCTGATGAGGTCGAACGCCTTCTCGCTGACCATGTAGATGGCCGTGACGATGAAGTAGCCGGGTATCTTCGGGAAGACCGAGGCGTCCACGACCCGCAGCCGCTCGACGCCGCGCACGCGGAGGCGGCTGTCGAGTGGCGACATCTCGTCGCGCCCCATCCGGCAGGTGCAGGAGGCGTGGTGGCCCCACGTCTCGTTGCGGATGAAGTCGCGGAGCGAGGCGTCCTTCTTATCCGGCCCCGGCCAGACCTCGGTGTTCTTGACCTGGTCCGAGTTGAGCCGCGCGTTCATGCGGCGGACGAAGCCGACCGCATCGACGAGCGCCTTCATGTCGCGGTCGTTGTCGCCGGCGTTCTGGCCGTCGTTGAAGTGCTTGAAGTTGATGACCGGCGGGTCCCAGGGGTTGGCGGACTGTAGCTCGACGCGGCCGGTGTTTTCGGTCCGCGCCTTGAGGATGGCCCAGGTGAAGAGGTTGCCGTGCTGCTGCAACTGCTGCGCGTATCCCTTCTTGTAGCCGCGAAAGTTGGCGGGCAGTCCGAAGATGAAGAGGTCGGGCGCCTTGAGGTTCTTGTCGGAACTCTTGATGACGCCGATGAGCAGGCCGTTCGTGGAGTAGACGCCCGGGTCGCCCTTGTCCCACTCGGCGAGCAACGCGTCCGGCACGTCGTCCACGGGCGGGGCGAACTTGCCGCCCTTGACGAGGCTGAAGTCCTTCTCGAACTGCGAGACGACGCCGACCTCGTAACGGTCTTGCAGGTTGGCGCCGACGCCCTTCGACTCGACGAGGACGGGGATGCCGAACTTCTCCAACTGGTCGCGCGGGCCGATGCCCGAGAGCATGAGGAGTTGCGGCGTGTTGAAGGCGCCGCCGCAGAGGATGATCTCGCGGCGCGCCAAAACCTTCACGCGCGGGAGCGTGGAGGGGTCGGGCGTCGCCTGCGCGGCCTGGGGGTCGGCGCGGTAGACGTGCGACTTGTCGATGTACTCGACGCCGACGGCGCGCTTTTTATCGTCGAAGAGGACGCGCGTGACGAGCGCGTGCTTCTTGATGTTGAGGAAGCCGGGCGGCGTGCCCTGCGGCTTCTTCTTGAACTCCTCGGTCTTCTGCTTCAGCTCCGCCTCGACCTTGAGCAGGTACTCGCGCGGGCCGACCCGGCGGCCCTTGTCCACGGTCATCGGCGTGACGACGAGCCCCTGCGCCGTGTTGTTGCGGTCGTCGTTGGGGTCGAGGCGCGTTTCGAGTTTGAGCAGCGGGTTGCCGAGGTGCTCGCGCATGGCCGAGAGGAGGGTGTTGAGGAGCACCCCGCTCAGTTGCTTGTCGCGCAGGAGGCGCGGGATGAGCGCGGGGTCGGTGCCGCTCGTGGGGAGCCAGCCGTCGAAGCCGTGGCCGTGCGCCGGGTCTGACTTCGGGCCGCCGCTCTTCAGCGCGTCGAGCGCCTTGCTGAGCGCCTTGCTGAAATCGTTCGGGCGCTGCACGTACTTGCACTGTTCGAGCCGCGCCCAGTAGAGGCGCATGTTCTCGGCGCGCCAAGAGCTGTCGCCGGTGATGTTGGCGAGGTCGTCCCAGTCGCTGTTCTGCGGGACGACCGTGATCATCGCGTTGTGCGTCGTGCAGCCGCCGAGCGCCGCCGCGCGCGGATACCAGATGCGCTTCTTGCCCTTCAGGCTGGCGGGGAGGTGCTCGTCCTTCACCAGCTTAGAGTCGAGCCCCTGGAGCGCGTCGTCCGTGTAGTGGCGCACGAAGAAGTCCCAGGAGCACTTGGGGTACTCGGTGGAGTGGCCGTGGAAGATGGGCACCTTGTACATGTACTCGCCACGCTTCCGCTCAAGGTCTTCCGTGCAGGGGTCGCCGCCCGCCTCCAACAGCAGGACGCGGAACCCGGCCCTGGCGAGGTTGGCCGCGAGCGGGCCGCCGCCCGCGCCCGCGCCCACAACGATGTAGTCATGTTCGGCTGTGCTCATGTCGCGTCCTCTTTATGGTCGGAAGTTCAGAAGGTCTTCAGGTACTCGATGAGCGCGCGCTTGTCGGAGTCGGAGAGCGCGGGCTCGCCGTCGTAACCCGCGCCGAAGTAGTGGCCTCGGTTGACGACGTAGTCGGGGCACTTGCTCAAGTCCATCAGCGGCTTGACCAGTCCCGCGAAGACCTCGCGGGCGCGCTCGTCGGTCGGGTTCGGGCCGAGGTCTTTGAGCGCCTTCTTGAGTTTGACGACGAGCGCGAGCAGCTTCTTGTCGTGTTCGAAGCGGTCCTTAGAGTTTATCTCCTCGTTGAGAATGCTCAGGTTGGAGAGCAGGCCGATGGGGAAGCCGGCCGGGATGGGGCCGACCTCGACGCCCTTGTCGCGGAAGATGCTCGGGAAGAGAACCTGTCCGGGGCCGACGAGCGGCCTCAACTGTTTGGGGACGTAGCCGGGGGCGATGCGGACGTAGCTCTGCACGGTGGTGCGGTCCACGACGCCGGGAAAGTCCTTGATGCCGCGCTCGGCGAACGCCTTCTCAAGCACGGGGTCTTTGCGCCGCTTCTCGGGCCAGAGCATCTGCTCGATGGCGATGTCGAAAGACTTCATGCGCGTCTCGACCGAAGGGCTCTCGAAGAAGCGGCCGACCGTGTTGTTGAGCAGGAACGGCGACGTTGACCAGAGACTGACGAGCGACGCGGGGCGCGTGAAGCCGCGCCCGCCGCCCGGGGCGGGGAACTTGATGGGCTCGCCCGTCTCCGGGTTGTAGACGGTGATGTCGCCGACCGAGGGCAGTTGCTTGTAAGTCTCGGAGGTGAAGTTGTCCCAGATGTTGCCACGGATGCCGTTCGTCCCGAGCGGGCTGCACGCGTTGGTCTGGAGGAGCGTGACGGGGATGCGGAACTCGGACGAGAGGTAGTTGCCGTCGAGGAAGTCGGGCGCGGCGACGATGGCGCGCATCTTCGACTTGAACTCGTCCGTCTTCGTCCACGCCCAGTACTCGTTCCAGCACTGCATGTAGTCCGGGCCGGAGCAGCCCTGCTTCTCGAACATACCGACCGGTCGGTCGGGCGTGGGCAGTTTGCTTGAGTGGCAGCGGGCGCAGTTCTCCGCGAAGACGACCTCGCCACGGTCGAGCACGGCCTGGTCTTTCGACAGAAAAGCCTCGCCGCCGGGCGCGTCCTTGAGCTTGTGCGGCGTGCCCGCGCGGATGAGGAAGCGGGCCATGTCGGGCGTCTGCTCCTCGGTGGCGCCCCAGTAGGAGGAGTTGCGGCGCGCCGTTTCAATCGGAATCGGCGTCGTCGGCATGCCGCCGACGAGCGCGTTGAAGTGCAGCAGCCACTCCTCGCTGAAGAGGCCGATGTTGAGGTAGACGCGGTTGAGCGCGCCGAGGGCGCCGACCGAGTCCGCGCCGTCCTTCAGCACGCGCGGCGAGTAGGAGGTCGTGGGCGGCACGAAGAGTCGGTTGAGCGGGTCGCTCGGCGCGAGGTAGTCGTTCAACTGCTTGTTGTCGAGCCCGCCGCCGCCCAGCGTCTCCTTGCCGAAGCGCGCCGCGAGGTCGAGCCGTGGCCCGACGAGATAGATTGCATTCATCGTGCGTGGGTTGACGATGTTGTCGGTCGAGACGAGCGACGTGTCGAGCGCGCCCGGCCGCGAGCTGTGGAACATCTGGAAGATGTAACTCGTCGGGTCGGACTTCCAGTCGAGGATGCGGTCAACCCAGAAGTACTGCGCGCCGACGGTCGAAGAGAGGTTCTCCCACTTCGGGTTCTCGGGGTCGGCGGGCGGGCGCAAGGGGTCGGGTCCGATGTGGCAGAAGGCGCAGGACATCCCGATGCGGTAGGGTCGAACCAGGTCCTTGTCGTTGTAGTAGGTCGGGTCTTCGTAGTAACGCTTTGAGTCCCACTTGGCCGCCGCCTTCTCGTCGAAGGCCGGGTTGGGGAAGATGCGGAGGCCGACGATGCCGGACGCCCAGCCGTAGAAGGAGCCGACCGGCATGTTCTTGCCGCGCGCGCCGATGCGGACGCCGGGGTATTTCGTCTCGTTCTCGAAGGGGTCGGTCGGGCAGTCGGGCTTGCGTTTGTCGAGCCAGAGGCCGAAGCGCGCGGGGTCGGGCGCCGTCGCCTTCTCGAAGCAGGGTTCGTTGATGAGGCCGAGGTAGTCCCAGCGGTTGTCGCGGCTGAACTTCATCCGCTCGCCCTTCGGGTTGATGGTGCCAGGGAAGGACGAGAGCGTCTTGAGGAGATCGACCGAGCCGAAGCTGTTGATGGTAATCGTATCCCAGAAGCGGTCGTTGCCGCCCGTCCAGACGATCCACGTGTTGCGCCCGCGAATCTCCTCGGTCGTCATCGCCACGCCGCCGTCCGCCTTCTGGAAGTAGTCCTCCTCGGCCGAGTGGTCGCCGCCCGTGGCGCGGAAGGAGGAGGGCAGGCGCCCGACCTGCTTCGCCTCGTCGAGCACCTTGCCCGGCCGCGGCCTCGGCGGTTTCTTCTCACAACTCGGCGCCATGACCATGCTCGCGGACACAAGGACGAAGGCGACCAGGACGATTCGCTTGAGTAGGTCGTTGTGCACGGGACACTCTCCTCGGGGTCTAGGGTCGATGCGCCTGAAAAGAACGCGGCCGGGGTGGTGCGGGGCGCCGCTCGAAGGCGCGGGAAAGAATTAAACGGCGCCGTGCGGGAAAGGCTCGACGGCGAGGGGGCTGCAAGGACTTGTTACCGACGTGCTGCGAGGCGCGGAAAGTAAAGGCTGCGGGGCTTGCTTCGGCCGGCCATGAGGTCGGGTCCCACGGTTGTGAAAGTCGGAGGTTAAATCCGCGCCCTGCCCGGGTTCAGATGCCGCGCATCATACTCGCACCCGCCCGGGCCGTCAATAAGTTTGCGAACTGGAAACGGCCTCATACACATGTGAGGCCGTCCGTCGAAACGTTTCGTCTAAACGCGATATCAGGCCGGACTGAGCGCGACGACCCGGAGGGGGCTGCCGCTGCCGTCCACGATCTTGAGCGGCGCCGCGATGACCACCGCGCCGGTCGCGGGCAACTGGTCGAGGTTGCAGAGGCTCGCCAGTCCGAACTTCCCCGCGCCGTGCATGATGTTGTGGTTGGGGAAGGGCGGGTCGAAGCGTGCCGCCTGTCCCGCGTCGGTGCCGATGGTCTCGACGCCGACGCCGAGCACGTCGCGCTCGTATGCGAGCAGCCGTGAGGCCGACGGGTCGAAGCCGGGACTGTGCGGCCCGTCGTCGGCGACGTTGAGGAAGGCCGCGCGCTCCGTGCGTTTGCTCCAATCGGTCCTGAGCAGGAGCCACGCGCCCGCCGGGATGCGTCCGTGCTCGGCCTCCCACGCGAGAACGTGGTCCGAGGTGAGCAGAAAGTCGTTGTCGGCCGCCACCTCTTTGGTCACGTCGATGACGCAGGCGGGGCCGACGAAGCGTTGTACAGGAATTGTGTCGCAGCGGTTGTCAGGCAGGTCCTTGCCGGTCGCCCAGTGGACGGGCGCGTCGAAGTGCGTGCCGGTGTGCTCGCCGACGTGCAGCGTGTTCCAGTACCATGCCGGCCCACGCTCGTCGTAGCGCGAGATAACCTCCATCGAAAAGCACGGCGAGGCGGCGAAGATGGGCGGCAGGCCGATGACCGGCGTCTCCGCGTCCAGCGTTTGGGTCAGGTCAACCACGCGCACACGCCCTGCGTTGAGTTCGTCTACCAACCGCGTGAGTACATGCGTCATGACGTAAGCTCTCCCTCCTGAGTGCTACGGCTCGATTCGTTCGCCTTCGATGAGACTGACCAGCGCCCGCGACGGGACGACCCTCGTCAACCTGAAACCCGCGCGCCCGAGCAGCGTCCGATACTCGCCTTCGGTGCGCTCGCGCCCGCCGGTCAGCACAAGCATGTTGAGGTCGGAGACGGCGGCCTCGAACAGTTGCTCGCGCGCCCCGCCGTCGCCCTGTTCCGGCATCAACAGTTGAACTATCAATACGCGCCCGCCCGGCCGCATCGCGCGGCGGCAGTTTTGCAGCAGGCGCACGCCGCGCTCGTCGTCGTAGTCCATGAGGATGCGCGAAAGGATGTAGAGGTCGCCGCCCGCCGGAAGCGACTCGAAGAAGTCGCCCGCGACCAGCTCCGCGCGAGACGCGAGCTCGGTCCCGCGAATGCGCTCCTCCGCCCGTTCGATAATCTCCGGCCTGTCGAAGAAGATGCCGGAGACTGTCGGATTCGCTTCTAAGATTGTGGACAGTAAGCGTCCGTGGCTGCACCCGATGTCAACGACCTTGCGCACGCCTTCGAAGTCGTAGCCGGCCACCACTGCCTTTGCAATCAACCGCGCGTAATCGAGCATCGCCCGCGAAAAGCCGTGCCCGGTCTCGGGGTGATGTGCGAGGTGCTGATAGAACGTCTCGCCGTGCGTGTGCTCGAAGGCGGTCTCGCCGGTCTCGACCGCGTGCCGAAGGTTCATCCACGCGCCCTGATAATACTCGGCGCCTTCGCACAGCGCCCACGCGCGCATGCCGTCGGGCGCGTCCGCGCGCAGGCACGCGCCGACCGGCGTCAGCGTAAACAGGCCGTCGCCCGCGTCGGCCAGAAGACCGATGCTCACAAGCGTCCGCAGCAGTCGATAGAGCGCCTGCGGATTCACGTGGAGTTGGACGGCAAGCTCTTCAACACTCTGCGGCCTCTCGCCCAGGTGGTCCGTGATACCAAGCTCGGCCGCCGCCTTGATGGCGTGCGTGATGCGGTAACTGCCGATGAGTCGTCGGAGAAGCAGCGTCGGCGACGCACCCGCCGCCGGGTTGAGCAACTCATCAGGGTTGAGCAACTCGTTCATCATTGCGCTCCCGTCGCTGCCCGTCTCCCGTCACGCCGTCGTCTCGAAAGAGGCGATGGCATGGTCGATGTCTTCCATGTCGTTATAGACGTGCGGCGAGAACCGCACGCCGTACGCCGGCCGCACGTCCACGAAGACCTTCGCATCTTTCAGTTGTTGATAGACCCTTTGCGGGTCCGGGAAGGCGATGCACACCGTCCCGCCGCGCCGCGCCGGGTCGTGCGGCGTGCGAACCGTCAGACCACGTTCGAGCGCCGCGCGCACAAGACGGTCGGTGAGCACCTGGTTGTGCTGACGCACGTTCTCCACGCCGATGCCGTTAACGAAGTCGATGCTCGCGCGCGCGACGACGTATGGCATGACCGACGGCGTCCCGCCCCAGAAGCGCCGCGCGTCGGCGGCGTAGCGAAAGTCCTGGATACGAAACTCGAACGGGTCTTCGTGCGAGAACCAGCCCACGTCCGACGGCTCGAACCGCTCCACGCCGGCAGGGTTGGCCCAGAGAAAACCTGCCCCCGGCCCGCCGCACAGCCACTTGACCACCGACCCGACCACGAAGTCCGCGTTCCACTCGCGCAGGTCGATTGGCACCACGCCCGCCGACTGCGCGACATCGACCACCGTCAAGACTTCGTGCCGTTGCGCGCGGCGGATAATCTCGGCGACCGGGTTCAAACGTGAGTTGCCGTATAAGACGTGCGTGATGAGCACGAGTTGTGTGTCGGGCGTTAAGTGCCGCTGCCAGCACTCAAGCGAACTGGTGTCGCCGTCCGCCGGGATGAACTCGACGGTATAGCCTGCCCGTTCCGCCTGCGCCAGCACGAAGCCGGCCGAAGGGAAGTCGAGTTCGGAGAGCAGCAGCTTCGTCTTACCCTTGCGTCGCGGGAGCGACGCAAGGATTTTCGCGAGCGCGGACGAGATGTTGGTCTGCGGACAAAACTCCACGGCCTCGCCGTTCAGCAACGTCGCCAGTGATTGTTGAAAGTCACCGATTGAAGCCAGCCAGCCGTCCCACGCATCGCCCCCCCGCGTCGCCCACAGCTCGAAGAAACGGTCGGCGGCCTCCCTCGCCACACGCGGCAGGCAGCCGACGGAGTGGCTGAGCAGGTATGTGCCGTCGGGCAGCGAGAAGTCTTGCTTATGCGGCTGCATGACCGTGTTGCCGGCTGAGCGAGTCGCGGACGACGCCGTAGGTCGCGCCCCAGTTGTCGGTCATCTGGTCCCTGATGGCCCACAGCTCCGGGAAGAACTGGTAGCGGATGCCGGCCTCAAGCATCTCGACCGGACGCCCTTTGAGGGAGCGCGCGCCGAGGCCGATTGAACGCCGGATGAGCTGTATGTGGTGGAAGCGGAACTGTCGGAACAGCGAGTCGTATTCGGCCAGCGCCTCCGCGACCATGTATGCGTCGCAGTGTGAGTATTCCGAGTCGTAGATTTTTTCGATTGTCAGCCCGTGCGCGTCGAGGTAGTGCGTCTGGAACGACTGCCAGAGTTGCCGGCTCATCCTCAACAGGCTGCGGAACCCGGGCGACTCCTGGCCGCTACCGTTGCCGAGCGTCGCGCGGATGTTCTGATAATCCTTCGGCGACATCGTCTCCAGCAGCGAGAACTGCATGTTCATCAACTCCTGTATGCGGTGGACGCGCCGGAACAGTGTGATGACGCGGTTCGTGCGCTCGGTCTGGATGCACTCGTCGATGTCGAGCAGCGTGTAGCCGATGAGCTTCATCCACAGTTCCTCAACCTGGTGGACGATCTGGAACTGAAGCTCATCCTGGTTGCACAAGTCTTGATAATCCTTCTGGCACGCGAGCAGCGCCGGGGTGTTGAGGTACAGCTCGTAATCCGTGGTCCCCGCGCCCTGCATGATGGCATACATCGCTTCTCGGTTCATAGCAGCCTCCTGTGTGACCGTTTGTGAGTGTCCCATGGACTTGAGCGTCCCTATAAACTAACGCGTAAAGGAGGGGCGGGACGGATCAGTTGAAGCGCGGAATTTCGTCTCCGGAAAAAATTTTCGTCAACCCGGTAATACGCGTGCGCGCCGTCCGTCTTACACACTTGCGAGCAGTTATCAACACGTCTGAAGGAGAGAAGCCGATGGCACTGTTTAGAGACATGGACGGAAATTTCTTCCGGATTCCGAGCGAGATTCTGGAAGCCTACAGGGTTGAAGGCGAACTGCCGGAGGGCTCGACGCTCGCCGGTGAGGAGGTTTCCGGTGGGTTGCAGACCTGCGCGGGCACGCCGGGCTACATCTGGCCTTCGCCCGCCGACGTGATTCCCGCCGAAGCCCCTTCGTACCTGTGGCCGGCGGCACACGCCGCGCAGGTCGTGCCGCGCGCACTGCCGACGCCGGCCCCTTCGTACATCTGGCCTTCGGCCGTCACCCACTGAGCCCGCGCGCGGGCGCACGACGTTTGAGTTCGATGTTGACCCCTGTGCAGACGGGCCGCGACTGGGCGGCCTTCTACCTGAACCTGAGCCGCACGGGCGGCGACGTGGTCGCGTACCGCCTCGCGGGGCGGCCCGCGTTCCTCGTCAACTCGCCCGCGCACGCCGCGCGCGTCCTCGAAGAGCGCGGGTCGAACTACGTGAGCCCGGCGCATCCTTACAGGGAACTCGCGGGGCTCTACACGTCCGAAGGCGCTTCGCTCATGCGGCTTGAGCGCGCGGGCGCGGAAGGCTTCGCGGCACACGAGACGGCCGCGCGCATGCTTGCGGAGGCAGGCGAGCGCGCGGCCGTCTCCTTCTGCGATCTTTCGGAGGACGGCCCGGTCAACGTCGAAGTTGAAACAAAAAAATTGATGTTCGCCGTCGTCGCGCGTCTGCTCTTCGGGGTGGACGCTTCACACCTCGCGGGCGAGTTCGTGAGCGCCGTCTCCTTCGCCGAAGAGTGCTGGGCTCAAGGGCTCTACCAAACGCCGAGCGCCGAACCCGACGCTTCGGAGCAACGCTTCCGAGACTCGCTGGCGCGACAGGACGCCGCCGCCGCGTGGATTGCGCGCGAGGCGGGCGCGGGACTCGCAGACGGCAACGTGCCGCCGCAAACGCGCGGCGCCGTCTCGCGCACGCTGCTCAACGGCTATCACGCCACCGCCGCGACGCTCTGCTGGACGCTCTACCTGCTCGCGCGACACCCCGCGACGCTCGCGGCCCTCCAAGCCGAGTTAGACCGCTCCGACGCGCCCGGCCCGCCGCGTCTGTTGCGTGCGGTGCTGATGGAGTCTCTGAGGCTCTATCCGCCGGCATGGATTCTCACGCGCGAGGCGGTCGTTGACGACCGTCTCGGCGAGACGGAGATTCCGGCCGGCTCATCCGTCTCCGTCTCGCCCTACGCGATGCACCGCCTCTCAACTCTCTGGGAGCGCGCGGAAGAATTTCTGCCGGGACGTTTCCTTAAAGGGCGGCCCTCGGAGCCGTTCGCATACCTGCCCTTCGGCGCGGGCGCGCGTCGCTGCCCGGCCAGCAACGTCGCCGTCAAGCACCTGCACGTACTGCTCGCGGCCCTCCTGCGCCGCTGCCGCGTCGAGCCGGCCGACGACGAGCCCATCCGCCCGCGCGGTCTCATCTCTTTGCGCCCCGAGCCCTGCATCCGGCTCAACTTCAAACGGAGGTTATAAAAGTCTCCGCATCGTGCTTTGCCCTCGGCGGCGCGTCGCATACAATCCGACGCGCCGCCCCGACCTCTTAAGGCCCGATGCCCTTCATCCGCCAGCAGCAGACGACCGACGCCGACGCACTCCTGGCCGCGTACACCGCGGCCCCGACGGAGGCGGACGCCGACGCCGCGCTCGCGCGACTCTTCGAGGATCACGCCGAGCCGGTCGTCGCGCGCGTCGTGCGTCGCAAGCTGCGCGGCCCCGGCCCGCACGCGAACGACGCCGAAGACCTGCGCGGCCAGGTCATGCTTCAACTCCTCACGCGCCTCGCCGAGTTGCGCGCCGACCCGCACGCGCGCCCCATACAGAACTTCGGCGGCTACGCGGCGGCGGCGGCCTACCGCGCCTGCGCCGACTACCTGCGCGCCCTCTACCCGCAGCGCCACAGTCTCCGCAACAAGCTCCGCTACTTCCTGACACACCAGACCGGCCTCGCGCTCTGGGAGACGGCCGAAGGCGAATGGCTCTGCGGCCGACGCGGCTGGCAGGACTTGCCGCGCGGCCCGGAGGCTGCGGTGCGCGGGGCTCGTTATCAAGAGCTGCGCGAAGACGCGCGGCGCGCGGCCGAGCGTGCGCTGCCCGGCGCCGACCCGCAGGCGGCGGGGCTGGAAGCGTTGCTGCCCGCGCTCTTCGATTACGTCGGCGAGCCCGTCGAGTTGGACGACCTCGTCGCCGCGCTCGCCGAAGTCTGGAACGTCAAGGAGCAACAGCAGGCCGAGCCTTCGCGCGACGGCGAAGCAGGCCCGGCGGCCGTCGAACTGCTCGCGGCGCCGCGGATTGACTTGGCCGACGAACTTGCGCAACGCATGTACCTCGCGCGGCTGTGGCGGGAGTTGCTTGAGCTGCCCGTCAGGCAACGCGCGGCGCTGCTCCTTAATCTCCGCGACGCGCAGGGCGCGAGCGCCGTCGAGCTGTTCGTCATCACCGGCGTCGCCTCGCCGCGCGATATCGCCGTCGCGGTCGGGATGGAACCAGACGAATTTGCGTCCATCTGGAACGGCCTGCCGCTCGAAGACAAGGCCGTCGCCGAACTGCTCGGCGCGACGCGGCAGCAGGTCATCAACCTTCGGAAGTGCGCCCGCGAGCGGCTCGCGCGAAGGATGCGCGCGGGCGGCTTCTGAAATTCGAGTGGTAAAGGAATGGTAATAAGGCAGGGGCTCCGCCGTCTTCATCTGTCGAAGGGAAACAGCGCCTTCGTCCCCCCGCCGAAGCGAAGAACGACAAAACGATGACCGAGCACCTTCGGGAAGAACAGTTGGAGCGATTCCGCGCGCACAGTTTGCCTGCTGGCGAACTGCTCTCAATCGGCGGCCACCTCGCCGCCTGCGCCGACTGCCGCGACCGTCTCGGCGTCTCTCCGACTCAACTCGGCGCACGCGTCGCGCAACTCCGCGAATCGTTGAACGCGCGCGAGCCGACCGACCATCTCGCCTATGAACAACTCGCCGCCTACGCGGACGACGGGCTGAACGAGATAGACCGCGAGATCGTCGAAGCCCATCTCAACCTCTGCGCCCGTTGCGAGTTTGAAGCGAACGAACTGCGTTCGCTCGCCGTCTCGATGCGACCCGCTCCGCGTACAGTTGTTACAGAAGCCAAACGCGGAGGCTTGACCGCATCACTCTCAACATTCTTCTCAACATTCTTCAGCCCCGAAAATCTCTTCGCGCGCCGCACGGCCTTCGCCGCCGCGCTCGTCGTGCTCGTCATCTTCGCCGCCCTCTTCTTCCTTCGCGCGGGCCGCGCCCCCGCGCCCAACATCGTCAAGACCCTTCCCACGCCCGACGCGCCCGAAGGCATCACGACTCGACCCACGCCCTCGCCCGGCCCCGCCGCTTCGCCCACGCCGGACATGACGCCGCTGCCGAGCCCGACGCCCGCGCCACAACCGTCCACGCTTAACGACGGCGGGCAGGTCGTCACGCTCGCCGCGAACGGCGGCGTGGAAGGTCTCGGCAGGCTCGCGCCGGAGGACGAGCGGGCCGTCGCGCGCGCCCTCGCCACGGGTCGCGTCGAACTGCCTGCGGGCCTTGCCGAACTCGCACGCGGCGACGGCTCGCTGATGGGGCAGACGCCCGCCGCGCGCTCGTTTGAAATTAAAGGGCCGGCCGGCGTTGTCGTGCGCGACGCGCGCCCCGCCTTCAGTTGGAAGACAATCGAAGGCGCGGACTCTTATGTCGTCACCATCTACAAGGCTGGTTACGAAGAGGTCGCGACGAGCCCGCGCCTGACGGCCAACACGTGGACGCCGCCGCAGGCGCTCGCGCGCGGCCGCGTCTATTCGTGGGAGGTCGCGGCCTTCGACGGCGGTCAACGCATCGCGCGGGCGCCCGCGCCGCCCGCGTCCGAAGCGCGCTTTCAAGTCCTCGGCGAGCGTGAAGCGCGGCAACTCGAAGCCACGCTCGCGCGCCACCCTTCATCGCACCTCGTTCGCGGCACGGCCTACGCGCGCGCGGGCCTGCTCGCCGACGCCGAGCGCGAGTTCCGAACGCTGCTGCGCTCCAACCCACGCTCGCGCATCGCCCGCCGCCTGCTGAACAGCTTGAGAGGGAATTAAGAACAGAGACACGGAGGCACGGCTTTGAAG
>DASVGG010000152.1:0-1315 GCA_036379655.1 Pyrinomonadaceae bacterium | reverse complement strand
GAGGGTGTCAGGCTGATTGTGTAAGCGGCGATAATCATCTACCGTCTCCCGAAAGGAGCAAGGATTATGCCGATTACCCCGGAACTCCTGGACGAACTGCTCAAAGATTACAAGTCGCCCGACGACATGTTCGGTGACGACGGCCTCCTGCAACAACTCACGAAAGCCGTCGTCGAGCGCGCCCTGCAAGGCGAACTCACGCACCACCTCGGCTATGAGAAGCACGATCCCGCCGGCAAAAACTCCGGCAACTCCCGCAACGGTAAGTCCGCGAAAACGATCAAGGGCAAGCGCGGCCAGCTCCAGATCGACGTGCCGCGCGACCGCAACGCGGAGTTCGAGCCGCAACTGATTAAGAAGGGGCAGACCCGCTTCGACGGCCTCGACGACAAGATCATCTCGATGTACGCCCGCGGGATGACCTGCCGCGAGATCAAGGCGCACTTGCGGGAGATTTACTCGGTCGAAGTCTCGCCCGACCTCATCTCCACCGTCACCGACGCCGTTCTCGACGAGGTCCGCGCGTGGCAGTCACGCCCGCTCGACGCCATCTATCCCATCCTCTACCTCGACGCCCTTCAGGTGAAAGTCAAAGATCAGGGGCGGGTCTCGAACAAAGCGATTTACCTCGCCATCGGGGTGAACATGCAGGGGTTGAAGGAAGTCCTCGGTCTGTGGGCTTCCGAGAACGAGGGCGCGAAGTTCTGGCTCTCGATCATCACGGAACTGAAGAACCGCGGCGTCAAGGACATCTTCATCGCCTGCGTGGACGGGCTCAAGGGCTTCCCCGAGGCCATCGAAGCGATCTACCCGCAGACGCAGGTGCAGCTCTGTCTCGTCCACCTCCTGCGCTTCTCGCTCTGCTATGTCTCGTTCAAAGACCGGAAGGGCGTGGCGGCGGACCTCAAGGCCGTCTACCGCGCCGCGGGCACCGACGCAGCCGAGCAGCAGCTCGCAGCCTTCGCCGCTCGTTGGGACGGGCGCTACCCCTCGATAGCTAAGTCGTGGCGGGCGAACTGGGCGCGGGTCATCCCGATGTTCGGCCTGCCCGACGACATCCGGCGGGCCGTCTACACGACCAACGTGATAGAGTCGCTGAATATGAGCCTGCGCAAAGTCATCAAGACCAGAGCGTCGTTCCCGAACGACGAGGCGGCCTTCAAGCTCATCTACCTGGCCTTGCGCAATGCGGCGAAGAAGTGGACGATGCCGGTGCCGCACTGGAGCCGAGCGATGCAGGCGTTCTCAATCATCTACGAAGGGCGCGTGCCGACGCTCGATGGAAACTCGCTTACACAGTTCATCTGACACCCTC
>DASVGG010000151.1:0-65200 GCA_036379655.1 Pyrinomonadaceae bacterium | reverse complement strand
ACATGGCGGCGTTCGAGGAGCTGTACTCGCGCCATTCGCGCCGCGTCTACAGTTTGTGCCTGCGGATGACGGCCAACACGGCCGAGGCCGAAGACCTGGCGCAAGAGGTCTTCATCCAACTCTACCGCAAGGCCGGCAGTTTCCGAGGCGAGTCGGCGTTTACGACCTGGCTGCACCGGCTCACCGTCAATCAAGTGCTGATGCACTTCCGCCGCCGTGGCGTGCGCGTCGAACAGGTGACGGACGACGGGGAGTCGCCGCAGCAGGTGGTGCTGGGGACGGAGAATCCCAGCCAGATGCCGGTGGTGGACCGCATCGCGCTGGACAAGGCAGTGTCGCAACTGCCGCCGGGGTACCGCGCGGTCTTCGTCTTACACGACGTAGAGGGGCATGAGCACGAAGAGGTCGCGAGACTCCTGGGCTGCTCGGTCGGGACAAGCAAGTCGCAGCTCCACAAGGCTCGCATGAAGCTCAGGAACCTTCTGACGACGGGCAAGAAGTCTCGGCGGCGCAGGGTCGCGGCACAGACGCGTACGGCCTGAGTCGGACGAGAGTGGTAGGGTTTAAAATTTGAGCGGGGGCGTCGGCGGTTATAACCTGCCGGCGCCCCCGCTTCAGTTTGTGTATGTCGCGCGCATTTGCGACGATGAGTCGCGATGCCGGAGCGTGTGAGAGTCCTGCGGCTGGGCGACATGGTTCTGCGCCGGAAGGGTTCGCTCGCGCAGAGGCTCGTCCAGGCCGTCATCAGCGTCGCGCTGCGCCTCTTCTTCCGGCGCATCGAGACGAGCCGGGCGCACCTCATCCCCGAGTCGGGCGCGCTCATCTTCGTCCTCAACCACCCGAACGGATTGATAGACCCCGGGCTCGTCTTCGTGGCGCTGCCGAGGCGCATCTCCTTCCTGGCTAAGTCAACGCTCTTTCGCCTGCCCGTCGCCGGCTGGCTCCTGCGCACGGTCGAGGCGCTGCCGCTCTACCGGCGCGCGGACGCGGGCGAGGACGTTTCGCGGAACGTGCGGACGTTCGAGGCGTGCCGCCGGCTGCTGCTGCGGGGCCGTTGCGTCGCGCTCTTCCCCGAAGGTCTGTCGCACAACGCGACGAAGCTTCAGCCGGTCAAGACGGGCGCGGCGCGCATCGCGCTCGGCGCGGCGGTGCCGGGTCTGAAGATCGTGCCCGTCGGCCTCTACTACACCTCGAAGACTTCGTTCCGTGGCGAGGCGCTGCTCCGCTTTGGCGAGCCGCTGGACGTGCCGCAGGTCGAGCCGGACGAGGAGGGCGAGCCCCCGCGCGAGGCGGTGCGCGAGCTATCAGCGCGCATCGAGGAGGCGCTGCTCGGCGTGACTTTGAACGTCGAGACGGAGGAGCAGTTGGACGCGGCGCGCAAGGCCGAGCGGCTGTTCTCTTCGGTCTACGAGGGGTTGAACATGAAGGTGCCGCTGGCCGAGCGTTTCGACTTCCTGCGCGGCCTCTCTTCGCAACTCTTCGCGCGGCTGTCGGCGGCGAAGGGGCTCGAAGACCTCCGGCGCCGCATCCTCCGGCACGAGGCGGAGCTTGAGCGCATCGGCATCGCGCCCGAGAATCTTTCTCTTTCCAGACACTCGCGCTGGTACGTGCTACGACACTTCCTGCTGCGAGCGTCGGTGCTGCTCCTGCTGCTGCCGCTGACAATCGTCGGGGCCGTCTTACATCTGCCCGCATATCTTCTCTGCACGCTGCTCGCGTGGCTGTTCCCGCGCCACGGCGTGGACGAGATCGGGCCGACGGTGAAGATTCTGGCGGCGATGCTCTTCATGCCGTTGACGTGGCTGGTCGTGTCCGTGTGGGTGTGGATAAGTTGGGGCTGGCGGGCGGCGCTCGTCGCACTTCCACTTTCGATCCTGTGCGGCTACGTGGCGCTGCGCTCGCTCGAAGAGTTGTACGACATGCGCGGCTGGTTCAAGGCCGTGCTGCTGCTGGTGCGCCGTCGGCAGCTCTTCCTGCGCCTCCTCATCGAGCGGCGCGCGCTCGGGGACGAGTTGCGGCGCATGGAAACTCACGACGCGGGCTGAAGCGGTGTTATCATCCCGCGCTGTGAAGATGACTAACAAACGGCTGCTACTTATCAGCAACGGCTCGGAGCTAATCGGCGACAACCCGACCGAGTTCTTCCACAACTCGCTCAGGGACTTTCTCGGCGCCGACGTAAAGCGCGTTCTCTTCGTCCCCTTCGCGGCGGTCATGCGCACGGAGGACGAGTATCGGGACAAGGTGCGCGGGCACTTCGGGCCGCACGGCTACGAGGTCGAGTCGCTGCACGAGGCGTCGGACGCGCGCGCGGCGGTCGAACGCGCGGACGCCATCGCCGTCGGCGGCGGCAACACCTTCAAGTTGCTGCGCGGCGTCTACGAGGCGGGCGTCGTCGAACTCGTGCGCGAGCGCGTCGGCGCAGGCATGCCCTACGTCGGGTGGAGCGCCGGCACGAATCTCGCCTGCCCGACCATCAGGACGACGAACGACATGCCCATCGTCGAGCCGCCCTCCTTCGACGCCTTCAACCTCGTCCCGTTCCAGGTCAACCCGCACTACACCGACTACCACCCGCCCGGCCACATGGGCGAGACGCGCGACGAGCGTTTGGCCGAGTTCGTCCACGTCAACCCCGGCGTCCGCGTCATCGGCATCCGCGAGGGCACGATGCTCCGCGTCGAGGGCGACGAGATTAAATTGCTCGGCGGCAAACCCGCGCGCTACTTCATTAAAGGCGAGGAGCCGCGCGACATCGCGCCCGAAGAGTCGTTCGACTTCCTCTTACACGAATGAAGCAGTACCACGACCTTCTCAAGACCGTGCTCGCGCGCGGGGTCGAGCACGAGGACCGGACGGGCGTCGGCACCGTCTCCTACTTCGGCTACCAGACGCGCTACGACCTGCGCGAGGGTTTTCCCATCGTCACCACGAAGCGCGTGCCGTTCCGCTGGATCGCCGAGGAGCTTTTCTGGTTCCTCTCCGGCGACACCAACGAGGCGACGCTGCGCGCGGCCGGCGTTGACATCTGGAAGGAGTGGGCCGACCTCGAACACACGAGCCGCTTCGGTCGCGCGGAGGGAGACCTGGGGCCGGTCTACGGCTACCTCTGGCGCTCTTTCGGCGGCCATTACCCGGAACGTGACGGCGTTGACCAGATCGCGCGGCTCGTCAACGAGATTCAGCGCAATCCCAACTCGCGCCGCCTCATCGTCACCGGTTGGGACCCGCGCGTCGCGGACGAAGTTGACCTCCCGCCCTGCCACACGCTCTTCCAGTTCAAGGTCGAACGCGGCCGCGTGCTCCACTGCCAGCTCTACCAACGCTCGGCCGACGCCTTCCTCGGCGTCCCTTTCAACATCAGCTCCTATGCGCTGCTGACGCACATGCTGGCGCACGTCTGCGGGCTCGAAGTGGGCGAGTTCGTCCACACCTTCGGCGACCTCCACGTCTACAAAAACCACCTCGCGCAGGTCGAAGAACTCCTCGCGCGCGAGCCGCTGCCGCTGCCGCGCCTTGAGGTACGCGACGAGGGCGAACGCCTGCGCGGCCTCGAAGGGCTGCTCGCCTTCCGCTACGAACACCTGAACCTCTCCGGCTACAAGTCGCACGGCAAGATCGCGGCGCCCGTCGCCGTTTAGAAGAAGAGCATGAGCATCACGGCAATCGTGGCGGTTGACAGGAACGGGGCCATCGGCAAGGGCGGGCAGTTGCCTTGGCACTACTCGGCCGACCTCAAGTTCTTCAAGGCGCGGACGACCGGGCACGCGTGTGTGATGGGTTACAAGACGTGGCTGTCTTTGAAGAGGCCGCTGCCGAACCGCTTGAACGTCGTACTGACGCGTCGCGCGGAGGTGGAGCCGCGCGAGTCGGTCGTCTGGCTGCGCGACAGGCAGTCGGTTCTTTCACTCAAGGCTTATCTCAACTGCGACCTCTTCATCATCGGCGGCGCGCAAATCTTCGAGATGTTCCGCGAAGAGATCGACCGCTGGTTCGTCACCGAAGTCCCGCTCGCGGTCGAGGGCGCGGACACCTTCATGCCGCCCGACCTCCTACACGGCTTCCACCCCACAGACACACACGACCTCGGCGACGGCCTCAAGGTCACCGTCTACGAGCGAGCGCGATAAGTAACAGACTTAGTCAGTTCGGTTGACGCCGCGGGCGTCCGGCGGCGGCAGGCGGTAGGCGGATGGTGAAGGTCGAGCCCTTCCCTTCTCCGTCGCTCTCGGCGCGGACGGTGCCGCCGTGCAGCTCGACGAGGTGGCGCACGATGGCGAGCCCGAGGCCGAGGCCGCCGTGCATGCGCGTGGTGGTGGCGTCGGCCTGCCGGAAGCGCTCGAAGACGTGGGGCAGGAAGTCAGCGTCGATGCCACGGCCGTCGTCGCAGACGACGACCTCAACGCCCCTCCCCGCGCGTCGCAGGCGGACGCGGACGGCGCCGCCCTCGGCCGTGAACTTGATGGCGTTGGCGAGCAGGTTCCAGACGACCTGTTGGAGCCGCCCGGCGTCGCCCGAGACGTGGCGCGCCACGGGGTCGAGCGTCACTTCGAGCCGGATGCCCTTCGACTCGGCCGCGAGTTGGACGGAGTCCACGGCGGCGTTGATGACTGCTGAAAGGTCCACGGGCTCGACGTTGAGGCGGAGCTTGCCCGCGATGACGCGCGACACGTCGAGAATGTCTTCGACGAGCTGCGCCTGCGCCTGCGCGTTGCGCTCGATGGTCTCAAGGCCGCGCCGCGCCGTCGTCTCGTCTAAGCCGTTGTGGCGGAGCAGGTGCGCCCACCCGATGATAGCCGTCAGCGGCGTGCGCAGTTCGTGCGAGACGACGGCGAGGAACTCGTCCTTGAGTCGGTTGGCCTGCTCCGCCTCGGCGCGCGCGGCCTGCTCGCGCACGAGCAGGCTGTTGCGCTCCTCGGCCTCCCGCTCCAACTTCTCCTTGAGCGCGCGCAGCTCCCGTTCGGCCTCCCTGCGCTCGGCGATCTCCGCTTCGAGCGCGAGCGCCTTGCGTTGCAGTTCGACGACGGCGCGCCCGCGCACGTCCCCGTCCGTGAGCGACGTGTAGCTCTCGGCGGGGATGACGCGCGTGTGCTCGGCGCAGACTTGTCCGAGCGGGCCGGACTGCGGGTCCGCGCCGAAGTGTGTGAGGGGATAAGCGCAGAAGAGTTGGAACGGACGACGCTTGAGGAAGCCGTTCCAGAGACCTTCGAGGCGGATGGTGGCGTCACGATTCCCCTCCGCCCAGAGCAGCGCGACCATCTCGCCGAAGATGCGCACGCGGCGGTCGCCCATGCCCGCGCGCTCGACGAGGCCCGCGACGATCTCCTCGAAACGCGAAGGCGCGGGCGCCCCTCCGACCATCAACTTCGAGAGCGTCTCGGCCGCGTCGAGCGAGAAGAACTGTCCGCGCATGCGCGCCGCACGCGTGTCGTGGCCGCGCGCGCGCAGGTGCGCGTCGAGTCCCGCGCGCCGCGCGCCCGTGGCGACGACGACGCACGCCTCGCCGCCCGCGAGCCCCGCGCCGACGTACCCGCCCAACGAGCCGAGCAGAAACTCGTCCGACTCGTAAAACTGCACGAAGTGGTCGCGGTCGTCCAGGACTTGCGCCAAGGGAGCCTCCGACGCGTGCGGGCGCACGTGAAGAGAAGAGGGGATAACGTCCGCGGGGGTTGCAGAACTGCCGCGCATTCTACGCCGCTGTTAAAAGGAAATCCAGAGCCGCACGCGCCGGGAGCGCGGGCATCCCTGCCCGCCAAAGCGTGCGCCAGCACGCTTAACCGTGAAGCGCCATACATCAATCTTGACGTATGGCGCTTCGTCGTATTCGCGCTGCGCGCTCCCGGCGGTCGTGTTTTTCGTCAGCGGCCGTAGTTGGGCACGTCGAGCATGTCGTGGCGGGTGATGATGCCTGTGATGCGGCCGAACTCTTCGACGAGGACGGCGGGGTTGCGGCGCAGCAGGCGCGTGACCTCGGCCGAGGTGGAGTCCACGTCCACGACGGGGAAGGCCGGCTCCATCACCTGCGAGACGCTGGCCCCGAGCAGGTCGCGGTCGCCGAGCACCTTGGCGAGCAGACGGTTCTCGCGCACGGAGCCGACGGACTTGCCCTCCTCGATGACCGGCAACTGCGTCACGCCGTGCTTGTCCATCTGCGTGAGCGCCGCCGAGACCGTGTCCTCCGGCGCGACTGAGAGCACGCGCGGCCGGTCGGTCGCCGCCTTCGTCGTGCTGATGAGGCCGGCCGTCATCTTCTGCGGCTCCAGCAGCCGCTTCTCCTTCAGCCACTCGTCGGAGTGATGCTTCGTCAGGTAGTGCTCACCCGTGTCGCAGACGATGAAGACGACGACGCCCGACTCGTCCAAGCCCTGCGCGACCTTCAGCGCGGCGGCGAGGTTCGTCCCCGTCGAGCCGCCGCAGAAGATGCCCTCCTTGCGACCCAACTGGCGCGACATCTCGAACGACTCGCGGTCGGTGACGTTGATGATCTCGTCCACGTAGCGCATGTGGACGTTGGCGGGGACGACCTCCTGCCCGATGCCTTCGACGAGGTACGGCGTCGCCTCGTGCGTCCGGCCCGTCTCCTTGTAAGTCTTGAAGACCGAGCCGTAAGGGTCCGCGCCGACGACGCGAATGTCCGAGCTCTTCTCCTTCAAAAACCTTCCCGTGCCCGAGATGGTGCCGCCCGTGCCTAAGCCAGCGACGAAGTGCGTGATGCGGCCCTCGGTCTGCTCCCAAAGCTCCGGCCCCGTGGTGCGGTAGTGCGCCTCGGGGTTGTTCGGGTTCGAGTACTGGTCTGGATAGAAACTGTTCGGCGTCTCGCGGGCGATGCGGCGCGCGGTCTCGACGTAGTGGTCGGGCGTGCCGGGCTTGGCCGTGGCGGGGACGACGACCACGTCCGACCCGAGCGCCTTCAGGTAACGCACCTTCTCGACCGAAGCCTTCTCGGTCATGACGAAGATGCAGCGGTAGCCCTTGACCGCCGCCGTGAGCGCGATGCCGATGCCCGTGTTGCCCGACGTGGCCTCGATGATGGTGCCGCCGGGCTTCAGCGTGCCCTCGCGCTCGGCGGCCTCGACCATCGAGATGCCGATGCGGTCCTTGACCGAGTAGCCGGGGTTGAGGCTCTCCATCTTCGCCAGCACCGTCGCCTTGAGCCCCTGGGCCATGCGGTTGAGCCTGACGAGCGGCGTGCGCCCTATGAGATGGAGGACGTTCTCGTAGTAGTTCATAAATTCTCCGCTTCGATGTGTGGAGCAGGATAAGTCGTACCCACTTTTATACAACGGAACTCGACCCGGCCGCCAACCGCCGCGCGCAGAAGTATCTCGACGCGCGGGCGTTTTGCTGCTATCGTGTGCGCACACTCTGAACTTCTTCAAAACACGATGGACAGCACAGCCTTCGCCTACGCGGGACTGACGGGCAACGGCCTCATCGACCAGCTCGGCGCGGACGGTTCGCGCCGGCTGCTCGCCTTCTCAAGGATAGTGCGCCTCGGCGCGCGCGAGACGCTCTACGCGCCCGGCGAGGCCGTGCGGCACGTCTACTTCCCCGCCGGCTGCGTCGCCGCTTCGTGCGCGAGCGCGGGCGACGGCGTCTCGGTCGAGACGGCGCTCGTCGGGCGCGAGGGGATGCTCGGACTGGCGGCCGTGCTCGGCGAGCGGCGTGCGCGCGAGCTGGCGTGCGCGGTGCTGCCGGGCGACGCCATGCGCGTCGAGGCCGCGGCGCTGCGCACGCTCTTCGCGGAGAGCGCGCAGTGGCGGCGGCTCGTGCTGCGCTACTACGGCGCGTACGTGCGGCAGGTCTCGCGCCGCGCCGTCTGCAACACGCGCCACCGTCTGAGCGAGCGGCTCGCGACGTGGCTGCTCGCGCTCCGCGAGCGGGCCAACGCCGACGACCTACAGCTTACGCAGGAGACGGCCGCGCGCCAGCTCGGCGTCCGCCGCGCGGGCGTCAACGAGTGCGTCGCCTACCTCGAAGGGCGCGGCGCCGTCGAGCACAGGCGCGGCCGCCTCCGCGTCCTCAACCGCGACGCCCTCGCCGCCGCCGCCTGCTCCTGCCACGCGCCCCTCAGCGAAGAGACGCGCTGGCTCGAAAGCGTCGCGATGGGAATGTGAGAGAAGTCAGAAGTCAGTAGGCTCCGCTTGATGAGGTTGATGACAACTGTCGGGTTTGAGCGTTGAATGTTCTTCTACTGACTACTGTCTACTTCCCCAACGTACGGCGCCGAACAACGCTGCGTCCTCCGGCGGTGTTAACATCCGGTTCTCGCTCTTCAAAAACTCCTCGGCCGCGCGTGAGCCTTACAGGCGGCGGGGAGTTCATTTAAACGTCTGGAAGCAAGTCGATGCGCCCCTTGACCGTCCGCCAGGAGGAGGTCGGGAACCTGCTCCTCGCCTCTCTGCCGCCGGAAGAGTTTCGACAGCTCGCGCCGCATCTCACGCGCGTCGGGCTTGAGGCGGGCGAGCGCCTGTACGCGCCCGAGGAGGTCGTCCCGTTCATACACTTCGCGGAGGGCGGACTGCTCTCGCTGCTCTCGACGCTCGGGGACGGCGGCGTCGTCGAGGTCGGCGCGCTCGGGCGCGAGGGGCTCGGCGGGCTGCTCGTGCTGCTCGGGTCGGACGTGGCGGCGCACACGGCCGCCGTGCGGGTCGGCGGGGGCGCCCTGCGCGTCAGGACGACGCAGGCGCGCGAGTGCTTCGAGCTGCTGCCCGGTTTCCGCGCGCGCGTGCTGAGCTACTCGCGCGTGCTGCTGTCGCAGGTCTCGCGGACGACGCTCTGCAACACGCGGCACACGGTCGAGCAACGTCTCGCGCGCTGGCTCCTGCTCGCGCGGATGCGGCTCGACTCGGACACGATACCCATGACGCACGAGTACCTCTCGCGAATGCTCGGCGTGCGCCGCTCGGGCGTGACGGTCACCGTCGGGGAGCTTGAGCGGGCGGGGCTCGTCAGCCACGTTCGCGGCTTCGTGCTCGTCGAGGACGTGGCGGGACTGTGTGCGGTCGCGTGCGGCTGCTACGGCCTGTTGTCGGAAGAATACGGCGACTTCATCAATAACTTAGCAACACTCTAAAGTTTTCCACCGGACAGACCCGGCGGCCCGCGTTGGTTATAATTCTTACACAAGAGCAAGGGGGAAAGAACGGGGGGCCGCGCCGCGCTGAAGCGAGGAGCGCCCCCCGTTCTAATGCCCGCCGCCGGCAACGCATACCTCCAGAAGCCGTTTGACTTCGACAGCCTCGACGCGTTGATTCTTAATCTGCTCCGAAGAGACGAAAGGCTCTCAGCCTTTCGGCGCGTCGTAAGCGCGGAGCGCGTTGACGCTGTGGAGCTCGCCCGTCTCGACGGCGTAGGCGGTGAGCTTGTAGCCGTAGACGCAGCCCGTGTCGAGGCCGATGGCGCGCGGGCCACGGCGGGGCGTGGACGAGGGCCAGTGGCCGAAGAGGGCCGTCGCGTCGCCGTCGTAGACCTCGTACCAGGGCGTGCCCTCGCGGCTCTCGCGGTCGAGGCCGAGCGTGCGCAGCGCCGTCAGGTCGTCGAGCGACTGCCATTCGAGGCGCGACCCCGGCCGCAGGCCCGCGTGCACGACGACGTGAGTGCCCAAGTCTATGTAAGGCGGCAACGATTCGAGGAAAGCCGCGTATACTTCGTGCCTGTCGTCCAACTCCTTCGCGCACCTCTTCTGCGAAGGCTTCAAGTCCTTCTTCCGGCGCGCGCCCTTCCAGTATTCGAGCAGCGCGCGGTCGTGGTTGCCGATGACGGACGTGAAGCGCGCGTCACGCATGAAGAGTTCGAGCACCTCGCGGCTCTTCTCCCCCTTCGTCACGAGGTCGCCGACGGCGACGAGGCGGTCGGACTCCTTGAGCCCGACGCGCTCGACCAGCGCCAACAGCTCTTCGTAACAGCCGTGTATGTCGCCGACGACAAAGGTGCGCGCCAATCTTCTCAAACCCTCCCGCGTTGACTTCTGATTTCTTCTTTTTCGATTACAACACAGCCCGCGAACGCGCCACAAACGGCCCGACGTTTGAGCCGCGCCGCATCTGTGGTAAAAGACTGCGGCGCCTCGGCGGGGCGCATCTCTTATGCTGAGCATCGACGGTTCATACGGCGAGGGCGGCGGGCAGATTATCCGCACGTCTCTGGCGCTCTCGCTCATCACGGGCAAGCCGTTCCGCGTCTACAACGTGAGGGCGCGGCGCGACAAGCCCGGACTCCAGCGCCAACACCTGACGGCCGTCACCGCCGCCGCCGCCATCGGCACCGCCAAGGCCGACGGCGCGCAGGTCGGCTCCAAGGAGTTCAGCTTCGAGCCCGGCGCCATCCAGCCCGGCGAGTACAAGTTCACCATCGGCACGGCCGGCAGCACCATGCTCGTCTTGCAGGCCGTGCTCCCGCCGCTGATGCTGGCCGACGCGCCGAGCCTCCTTCTGTTCGAAGGAGGAACGCACAACGTCAAGGCGCCGCCCTTCGAGTTCATACGGAAGAGCTTCCTGCCGCTCGTTAACAAGACGGGGCCGACCGTGACCGTCGAGCTGCAACGTTACGGCTTCTACCCGCCGGGCGGAGGCCGCTTCAACGTCTACATCGAGCCGGCGCAACAGCTCCGCCGCCTCGACCTCACGGAGCGCGGCGCGATTCTGTCTCAACGCGCGCGCGCCCTCTGCGTCAACGTGCCGGCGCACATCGGCGAGCGCGAGTTGGCGGTCGTGAGCGAGCAGATGGGACTCATGTCCGACCAGCTCGACCTCGAAATCTCCGACAACGCCATCAGCGGCGGCAACGTCTTCACCATCGACATCGAGAGCGAGAACCTGACCGAAGTCTTCACCGGCGTCGGCGAACGCGGCGTGCGCGCCGAATTAATCGCCGCCCGCGTCGTCAAAGAGGCGCAAGCCTACCTCGACTCCGGCGCGCCCGTCGGCGAACACCTCGCCGACCAACTCCTCATCCCGATGGCCCTCGCGGGCGGCGGCTCCTTCACCACCGTCACGCCCACGCCCCACACCACGACCAACATCGAGGTCGTCAAGAAATTCCTGCCCGTCGAAATCAACACCACGCAGTTGACCGAAGATGTCTGGAAGATCGAAGTTTTCGGCTAATTCACTTGCCCTGTCAGCCCGTCGGCCATCAGCGCGACGGCGGCGGGGTCTAAACTTCTCTTGAAGACAATCGTGTTGGGCGGGACGTTGGTCATGGGGTCGCGTGTGCCGCGCAGTTCGTCCCAGGCGGCGAGGATGAAGTTGTTGAGGTTGGCGTGGTCGAACTCTAACAGACGGTCGCGGAGGTGTTCGGGCGTCCAGAAGCCGAGGAGTTCGAGGAAGACGCGCGCGCCCGTCTCCGTGTGGCGCAGGACGTAGTCGGGGATGAAGGCGGAGTCGCCGAGGTCTAGAACGACGCTGCTCGGCTCAAGCGTCCAGCCCGTTTCGGCGCGCGCCCACGCGTTGGCGAGTTTCTCGACGACGGGGTTCTCGTATGGCGTGATTTCGGGGTAGTGCGAGCGCAGGCGCGTCTGCTCGCTCGTCAACTCAAAGTAGGCGACGCTGTTCTGTCTGCCCTGTATCTCGGCGCGCATGCGCCAGTGCTTGCAGAGCAGCAGCGCGGGCAGGAAGACGGCCATCTGGATGCCGTACTTCTGCGAGCGCTGGAAGATGGAGGCCGGGCCGTCGAGACGCACCTCGTAGCCCTCGCGCGAGTTCCCCTTGACCGTGTGAATCAGACGGTAAGCCTTGATGGCACCGAACAGCTCGCGGAAGCCTTCGGGCGGCTGCGGCTCAAGCCAGAGACGCATCTCGACCGAGCGGTAGAGCAACGCCTGCGCCTGCGCGACGTTGTAGAGGTCGAGCAGTTCGCCCGCCGTCAGAGGCTCGAAGAGCGTGAGCTTTTGATTGCCGGGCAGGTCCGCGTAGAGCGCGTCCATGACGGCCGCCGCGTCGCAGGAGAACTCGCGCGCCGTTTCGTTGATGACCTCTTCCCTTCCTTCGGCGGCGACGACCGGGTGGCGCTCGCGCGCCTTGAAGAAGAGCGCGCGGCGGACCTCCGAAGGCTCGGCCGGCGCGTTGGTCTCGAACTCGCAGCGGTCGGTCAGGAGCTTGATCAAGCCGCGCAGGATGCGATAGTCGGTCCCCGTCCCCACGTACTCCTGCAAAGACTCTTCGAGCGCCGCGCGCGTCCGCCCGTCGTGCGAGACGAAGAGCGCGACGAGGTCTTCGGCCGCGCGCAGATACTCTTCGTCCTCCGCGTCGATGTAGCGCGGGTTGACGCGGTCGCCGCGCTGCCAGCTCATCGCGAGGTCTGCGGTTAACATCTCTTCAAATCAACGAAGGCTCTTCGGGCTGTCGCCGCTGGCCCTGAAATTGTTCGCCCGCGCCACGGCGGCGGCTGATGTGCTCCTCGGTCGTGTCCTGCGTGACGACCTCGTAGAGAATCGCCTCCTTGCCGGGGAACTTCCTCAAGATTCTGCCGAGGCGTTGGACGTGCTCGCGCGTCGAGCCGGAGCCGGAGAGCACGACGGCGACCGACGCGTCGGGGATGTTGACGCCCTCGTTCAGAACCTTCGAGGTGACGAGCGCGAGCACCTCGCCCTTGTTGAAGGCTTCGAGCCACTGGCGCCGCTCCTTGACGCCCGTCTCGTGCGTGATGGCGGGGACGAGGAAGCGGCGCGAGATGCGGTAGACCATCTCGTTCTCGGCCGTGAAGACCAAGACCTTCTCGCGCCGATGTCGTTGAAAAAGTTCGCCCAGCACGCGCAGTTTCGAGTCGGTCCCCAAAGCGATGCGCTTCGACTCCCTGTAGGCCATCATCGCGCGCCGCCCCTCCTGCGAGCGCGCCGAGGCGGCGACGAACATCTGCCACCCGCGCAGGCTGCCGAGCCCGATGCCCTTCGACTTGAGGAACGCGCGGAAGACTTCGCGCTCGCGCTCGTATGCGTCGCGCTCCTCGTCGGAGAGTTCGACGCGCAGGCGGACGACCGTGTAATCGGAAAGATATTCGCCGGCCAGCTCGTGCGTCTCGCGGCGGAAGACGAAGGGGCCGACGAGACTTTCGAGCAGCGCGTCGCCCCCGTCTTCACGGTCGGGCGTCGCGGTCAGGCCCAGGCGGAACGGCGCGATGCACATCTCGGCGGCGTGGCGGAAGATGTTCGAGGGCAGGTGGTGGCACTCGTCGAAGATGACGAGGCCGAAGCGGTTCCCCATCCGCTCCATGAAGCGGAAGGCCGACGCGTAGGTCGAGACCGTCAGCGCGCCGACCTCGAAGTAGCCGCCGCCGATTAATCCCACCTCCGCCTCGAAGCACGAGAGCAGCAGGTCGTACCACTGGTTCATCAAATCGAGCGTGGGGACGACGACCAGCGTCGAGCGCTTCACGCGCTCGATGGCCATCTGCGCGACGAGGCTCTTGCCCGCGCCCGTCGGGAGGACGACGACGCCGCAGTGGCTCGCCCTCTTCCACTCTTCGATGGCTTCCAGTTGATAAGGTCGCGGCTCGACGAGGAACTTGGTCGGGAAGTCGAAGCGGTGGTAGGCGCGCGCGTGGTCTTCGTAAGGAATCTTCTCCCGCACCAACTCGCTGACGACCTGCCGGTACTCCCACGCGGGCGCGCGCCAGCGCATCACGCGCGCGTCCCAACGGAAGGCTTCCGGCACGCGCGACTCGGCCCCCGCGCCGTCGAGCAGCAGCGTGCCCGCGTCGAACCGAAGGACGAGCGTGGCGGCGTTCATCTCAAGCAGAGTTTAACCTGATTTCAGTAAGGTTGAGGGACCGCGGCAGAACTATTCACCACAGAGACACAGAGACACAGCTTCCACTCTTTAAGCCGTGTCTCTGTGTCTCTGTGGCGAAAACAGGAGCCAACAGGTTAGAAAGGAATTTCGTCATCTTCGATGTCGTCGCCGCCGCCCGCCGGGGGACGACCGCCGCCGCCGCGCGAGCCACCGCCGCCCGAAGGCGCGCCGCCACCGCCGCCGCCCGGCTGCGAGCGGACGGGGATGCCTTCGACGCCGCCCGCGCCGGCCGAGTCAACGAACTGCACGTCCGAGGCGTTGACTTCGAGCGACTGCCGCGCCTTGCCCTCGCGGTCGGTCCACTCCTCGACGTGGAGCCGCCCGAGCACGATGACCTTGCGCCCCTTCGTCAGGTAGCGCGAGACGTTCTCGGCCTGCTTGCCCCAGACCGTGATGCGGAACCACGTGGTGATGTCCTGCTGCTCGCCGGCCTTGTCGCGCCGCCGCTCGTTGGTCGCCATCGTGAACTTGCAGACGGCCGTGCCCTGCGGCGTGTAGGAGAGTTCGGGGTCGCGCCCGAGGTTGCCGTAGATAGTGATGTGATTGAAAGACATGTCTCGCTCCGTTTACCTTCTCACGCCGCGCGGGGCACACGCACCGACACGTCGTTGCAGTCCTGGCACATCGTATCACACGCAACAGGCGGCGTGTAAAGCGCCTTGTGCCCTTCGGGAGAGCCAGCCGGACGCGGCTGGCCACGGTTTATCTCTTTGGTCGGCCGCGCGTGGCGGCGCGGGGGCGGCCACGTCTGTTTACTACTCGCGCCGCTCCACGTCAACGCTCAGGAAGTCGTGCGCCAGCTCCGCCGCCGGGAAGACGGCGCGCGCCTCCCGCAACAACTCCTCCGGCCCGGTCTGGTTGCCGGGGAAGTAGCGCGGGCTGAGGTGCGTGATGACGAGGCGGCGCGCGCCCGCCTCCGACGCCACGCGCCCGGCCATCGAGGCCGTCGAGTGCGTCGAGCGCACGGCCAGACCTTCGTCGGCCTCCGCGAAGGTCGCCTCGTGGATGAGGAGGTCCGCGCCGCGCGAAAGCTCCACGGCCGCGCGGCAGTAGATGGTGTCGGTGCAGTAGACGACGCTGCGGCCCTTCAGTTCGGGGCCGCAAAAGTCGGCGCCGTCGAAGGTGCGTCCGTCGTCGAGCGTCACGCGCTCGCCGCGCTTGAGCTGCCCGTAGAGCGGCCCCGGCGGAATGCCTTCGGCGCGCGCGCGCTCAACGTCGAAGTGGCCTGTGCGGTCCTTCTCGTTGACGCGGTAGCCGAAGGCCGGCAGACGGTGCTTGAGCGGCGCGCAGGTGACCGTGTACTCCTCGTCCTCGAAGACCGGCCCCTCCCTCACCTCGTTGACTTCGAGCGGGTAGGAGGTGTGGAGCTGCGTGAGCCGGCTCAACTCGCGCACGTACTCCGTGATGCCGCGCGGGCCGTAGACCGCGACGCCGCGCGCGTGCCCCGCCATGCCGCACGTCGCCAGCAGCCCCATCAACCCGTAGACGTGGTCGCCGTGCATGTGCGTGACGAAGACGCGCGTGACCTGACTGATGTTCAGGTCGCTGCGCAGGATTTGGTGCTGCGTCCCCTCGCCACAGTCGAAGAGCCACACCTCGCCGCGCTGCGGCAGCCGCAACGCCACGCACGACACGTTGCGCGCCCGCGTCGGCACCCCCGCGCTCGTTCCTAGAAAAGTGATCCGCAAAGCTACTCTGTCCTAACTCTTTCTGCTGACGTATTCATTCCCTTTGACCCAGAAACGCCAGGGCTTGAGCGCGTCTTCGGCGGCATAGGCGACGCCGATGCGCGGGCCTGTGGCAATCTGCTCTGACTTAAACTTGACGCCCGTCTCTTCGAGCCAGGCGCGGCGGGTCGTCGTCAGGTCTTCGCCGTCGAAGGTCAAATCAATCCCGAGCGCGCGGCAGAGTTTGCCGGGGCCGTTGGTCAGCTCGCGCTCCTTCGAGACGGGCCGCCGCTCACGCATCAACTCGATTCCCTCCTCCGGCTCGACGGCGCGGACGAGGAGGGCGTGCGGCTGCCCTTCGGGGCCTGTGACGACGTTGAACTGGTGGTGCATGCCGTAGACGAAGAAGACGTAGGCCGTGCCGCCGACGGCGAACATCGTCTCGGTTCGTCGCGTGCGTCGCCCGCCGTAGGAGTGCGCCGCCCTGTCCTCGACGCCGAGATACGCCTCCACCTCGACGACGCGCCCCGACACGCGCACGCCCGACGCGGACGGGACGACGAGCCGCTTGCCCAGCAGCTCGCGCGCCACGCGCAAGGTGTCGGCGCGCATGTAGAAGTCGCGCTTAAGAATTTGAGATTTCAAATCTGAAGTTTGAAATTTGAAATTCTGCTCGCTCGAACTACTTACTCGAACTGCTTGCGGAACTCTTCGAAGAGGCGGCGCATCTCGGCCAGTTCGCCGCTCAGGCGCTCGACCTCCGCTTCGAGCCGCGCGACGCGCTCCGACTCGCCCCCGCGCGCGCGCGGCGCGGCGGAGACGGGCTGCCCTTCGGCCTCCTCCTCGACGACGGGCTGGCCCGAGAGCAGGTGCGCGTAGCGCGCCTCCTTGCGGCCGACCTGGCGCGGGAGTTTAGTGATTAACGGCTCGTCCCTCTGCGCCAAGCCTTCGAGCGTCGCCTCGGCCTCGCGCAGGTCCACGAACTCGTACATCCTGCCCGTCCGCCCGCGCACCTCGCCCACGGTCTGCGGCCCGCGCAGCATCAGCACGCAGAGCGCGGCCAGCTCCGGCGGCGAGAGCGTGTAGACCTCGCGCATCATGTGCTTGTACTTCGGCACGCGGCTCTCGGCGCCGTAGAAGATGTAGACGAGGTTCTTCATGCGCAGGCTGTCCACGGCCTCCGCGACCTGCCGCTCTTCGTATTGCATGACGGGGTCGCGGTTCGAAATCTGGTTGCACGCGTGGACGAGCGCGTTCATCGTCAGCGGATAGTAGTCGGGCGTCGTCACCTGCTTCTCGGCGAGCGAGCCCAGGACGCGCACCTCCGCCTCGCTTAAAAGTGTCTCCACGGCTGTAGCATTACCCCCAGTACGAATCCGGCGTTCCTCAGAATTTCATTGACACGCCGCGGCGGTCAAGTGTACACGTGCGGAGCGCCGCGCCGCAGCGCGCGTGCGCGGCTCGCGTCCTAACATCACATTTGAGGAGACAAACATGGCGGAGACGAAACAGCCCTCCTGGGGGCACCTCGAAAAGCGCTTCGGCGAGAAGACGAAGGGGACGCCGCGCAAACTGCTCGCGCTCGACGGCGGCGGCATTCGCGGCGTGCTCACGCTCCAGGTGCTCATCCGGATGGAGGAGGTGCTGCGCGAGCGCAGCGGGCAGGGCGAACGTTTCCGCCTCTGCAACTTCTTCGATTACATCGGCGGGACGAGCACCGGCGCCATCATCGCCGCCGGCCTCGCCATCGGCATGTCGGCCAAGGAGCTGTCGGACTTCTACATCGCGACGGGGCCGAAGATGTTCGAGAAGGCTTTCATCCTCGAACGCCTGCGCCACCTCTACAAGAAGGAGCCGCTCACCGAGGAGTTGAAGAAGACCTACGGCGCGAAGACCGACCTCTCGTCGAGCAAGTTGAAGTGCCTGCTGCTCGTCGTCACGCGCAACGTCTCGACCGATTCGCCGTGGCCCATCAGCTCGAACCCCTTCGCGCACTACAACCACCCGGCGCGCAAGGACTGCAACCTGCAAATCCCGCTCTGGCAGCTCGTCCGCGCCTCGACGGCCGCGCCGGTCTTCTTCCCGCCGGAAGTCTTACAGTGGGACCCGGGCAACGCCTCAAGCACCTTCCTCTTCGAGGACGGCGGCCTGACGCCTTACAACAACCCGGGCTTCCTCATCGCGCGGATGGCGACGCAGGAGGCGTACGGGCTCGGCTGGCAGACGGGCGAGAATCACCTGCTCGTCGTCTCGGTCGGCACGGGCGCGGCGCCGAAGTCGAGCACGGACATGGGGGCCAAGAACGCCGTCTCGAACCTGGTGAACTTCCCCGGCGCGCTGATGTACGGCGCGCAGATCGATCAGGACATCAACTGCCGCACAATCGGCCGCTGCGTCCACGGCGAGCCCATCGACCGCGAGTTGGGCGACCTCGTCCCGCATCGCGGCGACGGCGACGAGCGCAGGCCCGTCCCGCTCTCCGAAGACCTCGGCCGCCAGTTCCTCTACGCGCGCTACAACGCGGAGCTGTCGGAGGAGTGGCTCGCCGCGCGCGGCCTCGGCAAGATCAACCCGGCGAACGTCTCGCAACTCGACTCGGTCGAGTTCATCCCCGACCTCGTCCGCGTCGGCAAGGCGCTCGGCAAAGAGGTCAAGGCGGAGCACTTCGCCCTCGAACGCTTCGGCCAGTTCTACTAAAGCCCTCAACCGCTTAAGGAGTCAGACATGCGAGCCTTCATCGTCCGTCCGTTCGGCATCAAGAACGACATCAACTTCGACGAGGTCGAGCGCGTCCTCATCGACCCGGTGCTGACGCGCCTCGGCGTCACGGGGCGCACGACCGGCGAGATCATCAGCCAGGGCAACATCCGCGAGGACATGTTCCGGCTGCTCCTGACCGCCGACCTCGTCGTCGCCGACCTCTCGATCCACAACGCGAACGCCTTCTACGAGCTGGGCGTCCGCCACGCGCTGCGCGACCGCTACACCTTCCTCCTGCGCTCCAACGTGGACAAGTTCCCCTTCGACCTCCAGACCGACCGCTACTTCACTTACAACAAGGACGCGCCCGGCGACAGCGTCGAGGCGCTCTACCGCGCGCTGCGCGACACCATCGACTCGGACAAGCCGAACAGCCCGGTCTTCGCGCTGCTGCCGAGGATGAAGGAGCAGGACCGCGCGAACTTCATGGTCGTGCCGCGCGGCTTCGTCGAGGAGGTCGAGCGCGCCGCCGCCGGCAGGCAGCTCGGCGACCTCCGACTGCTCGGGGCCGAGGCCCGCAACCTTGGCTTCGAGTGGGAGACGCAGGGGCTGCGCGCCGTCGGGCGCGCGCAGTACAACCTCAAGGACTGGATGGGGGCGAAGAACACCTGGGAGGCCGTGCGCCGCAACGACCGCGAGTACGACCTCGAAGCGAACATCCTGCTCGGCACGATCTACGAGAAGTTGGACAAGTTGACGGACTCGACGCAGGCCCTCGACCGCGCGCTGACCGTCAAGGAGATTCCGAGCTACAAGCGGGCCGAGGTCTACGCCCTCAAGGGGCGCAACGCCAAGTCGCTCTGGCGCGAGGAGTGGGAGGCCGTGCCCGACGCCGCGGCGAAGGCCACGACGGCGCTGCGCTCGGCCCACTTGCAGGACGCGTTCGAAGACTACCAGCGCGCCTACGAGGAGGACCTCAACCACTTCTACTCGGGACTGAACGCGCTGGCGATGCTGAAGGTGCGGACGGAGCTGGCCGCCGCGCTGCCCGACGTGTGGGGCGAGCGTTTCGACGAGGACGAGGAGGCCGAGAAGGAGCTGACCCGGCTCAGGAAGCACGTCGAGAAGCTGGCCGCCTACGTCGAACTGGCGCTCGACGCGACGATGGCGCGACTCAAACACGAGGGTCGGAAGGACGTGTGGGCCGAGGTGAGTCTCGCGGACCTGCGCCTCCTCACCTCGAACCGGCCGCAGAAGGTCGCCGCCGCCTACCGCGACGCGCTCTCCGGCGCGCAGGACCTCGTCGTCTCTTCGGTGAGCAGCCAGCTCGTCATCTACAAGGAACTGGGCGTGCTCTCGGCCAACGTCAACGAGGCGCTCAAGCTCACGGGCATGCCGAAGCCCGCCGAGGAAGGCGCGCGGGAACGCGAGCGCGTCCTCATCTTCACAGGGCACATGATCGACGCGGAGGGGCGCGCGAAGCCGCGCTTCCCCGCCGACAAGGAGGACGCCGCGCGGCAAAAGATCAGGGAGGCCGTCGAGGCCGAGATGGAGTCCGGCTCGGGCGTCGCCTTCGGCATCGCCGGGGGCGCGAACGGCGGCGACATCCTCTTCCACGAGGTCTGCGAAGAACTGGGCGTCCCGACGCACCTCTACCTCGGGCTCGACCCGAGCCTCTACGTCAACGCCTCCGTGCGCAAGGCCGGGGCCGACTGGGTCGAGCGTTTCTGGCGGCTTCACGCGCGGCTCGAAGCGCAGGGGGCGGTGCGCCTCCTGTGCGAGCTGACCGAAGAGCCGGCCGACAAGTCGGAGTACCTGCCGGCGTGGGTGCGCTCGAAGTCGGACTACAACATCTGGGCGCGCACCAACCTCTGGATGCTGCACAACGCCCTGGCGGCGGGCGGCGACGACTGCGTCACGCTCATCGCCCTCTGGGACAAGGCGCCGACGGGCGACGGCCCCGGCGGCACCAGCGACCTCGTCGCCAGGGTCGAGCGACGCGGCGCCAAGACCGTCATCATCGACACGAAGTCTGCCTTCGGCCTCTGACGCGCGGCGTTACTTTTTCTCGCTGCTCTTCGAGACCGCTTCGAGGTCCGCGTCGAAGGCTTCGACGGCCGCGAGGACGGTCTCGGCGGCGCCGACGAAGAAGTCGCGGGTGAGCGTGTCGAAGTCGTCGGTGGGCTTGTGATAGTCCTTGTGGTCTTCGACGCCGAAGTAGACGAAGGGGACACCGGCCTTGTGGAAGGCGTACTGGTCCGACTGGTTGGTCCAGTCGTCGTGACCCTGCTCGGGGCGGTCGTGGCCGATGAGGAGTTTGACGGGCGCGGCCGCCGCGACGCGTTCGAGGGCGGGCCGCAGCGCGGGCGTGTGATAGGCGCCCGCCGCGTAAAGCTCGCCGCGCTCGCTGTGGCCGACCATGTCCATGTTCACGTCGAGCCCCACGTCGTGCTTCTCCGCCTTCAACTTCTTCACCAACTCGCGCGCGCCCAACAGCCCGCCCTCCTCCGCGTCGAGCGCGGCGAAGACCATCGAGTGCGCGGGCCGCGCCGCGCCCGCGTAGTGCGCCGCCAGTTGCAGCAGCACCGCGACGCCCGAGGCGTTGTCGTCCGCGCCGTTGTAGACCTGCCCGTTACGCACGCCGAGGTGGTCGTAGTGCGCCGAGACGACGATGAGACGCTCCGGGTACTTCGTCCCCTTCACGTAGCCGACGAGGTTCACGCCCTTGCCCTTCGAAGGCAGCTCGAACGGCTGCTCGAATGACGACCAGAGCGGCGCGAGCCCCGCCTCTTTGAAGCGCCGCAGGACGTACTCGCGCGCCATCTCCCCGCCCTTCGTCCCCGCCCCGCGCCCCTCCATCGCGTCGGCCGACAGCGTCCGCGCGTCTTCGAGCAGACGCGCCGCGTCGATCTTCTTAGTCGCGGCGGGCTTCGCCGTTTCGGCCGGCTTCGGCGACTGCTGAACGGGGAGCGCCGCCCCGCAGGAAGAGGTCAGGACGAGTGCGAGTAATAACTGCTTCATGCTTCGAGTCTGCCTTATCCCTTCTTCATTTTTCAAACGGGCGGGCCTGACCCGTGTTCAGCCACTCGGCGGTCAGGCGTTCGATGGCAAGCTCCTTGTGCTTGGCCTCGACCTCGATAAAGGGGACGCGGCGGTAGGCGGCGGGCATCGTCGAGACGAGGTCGCCGTGGTGACGGTCGCGGAAGGACTCGCGGCCGTTCGAGATGTGGACGAGTTGCCACTCTGGATTCGTCCACGTCGTCCGCGCGGCCTCGACCATCTCGGCGACGCTCGGGTGGTCGTACGAGTCGAGCCCCTCATGCACGACGTGGTGGTGCGCATCGAAGACCATCGGCACGGACGCGCGGCGGCAGACCTCAAGAATCTCCTCGGCCGAGTAGATGTACTCGTCGTTCTCGAACGCGATGCGCGTGCGCACCGCTTCGGGCAGCAGTCCAATCTGTTCGACCAGACGGTCTGAGCGCCCGCCCTTCCCGCCGTGAATCTCGATGAGCGCCCAGGCGTTGCGCGGCAGGCCGAGCATGTCCATGACGCGCGCGTGCGATTCGAGAATCTTGACGCTGTTGGCGATTGTCTGCGGCGAGTCGGAGCTGAGCACGACGAACTGGTCGGGGTGGAGCACGAGCCGTATGCCGAGTTCCATTGCGCGCGCGCCCGTGCGCTTCAACTCTTCCGCGAACTCTTCGAGCACGTCCGAGCCGGCCTCGTCGTCGGCAAAGGGGAAGAGGTTGGAGGTCATGCGGTAGAGGCTCAAGCCCCGCGCCGCGCAGAAGTCGAGCGCGCCGTTCAGACGCGCGAGGTTCGCCGCGTAGATGTCGCGCAGCATGCGCTTCTGCTCCTCGGCCTCGAACTGCAAGAGCCGCTTGCGCGTGACGGTCCTGTACCGAACCTCGTCCGAATGCGTGATGCAGACGAGCCCGAGCCTTGGGGCCGTCGTCTTCTCAGTTTTTGGTGTCATCGCGTCCTATACGTCTCCCCGTGTCGGGCCGGATTCTGAATGCCGCCTCTGCCCGCCGCGTGTCGAAAAGTTAAAATTTATGGCCCGAACGCCGCGCGTCGCGTCCCCATTTCGCGTGCGTGGGGAAAAGGGGTATCATTGGCGGTTCGCCCCACCTCCCGAGAGTTCACCGTGGGCGACGGCGTGTATTTTCAGACATGAACCAGGAAGCAATCATCGTCCGCGGCGCGCGCGTCAACAACCTGAAGAACGTCTCTTTCACTATCCCCGTCGAAAAGCTGACGGTCGTCACGGGCGTCTCCGGCTCCGGCAAATCTTCGCTCGCCTTCGACACGATCTACGCCGAAGGTCAGCGCCGCTACGTCGAAAGTCTTTCGGCCTACGCGCGGCAGTTCCTTGAGCGGATGGACAAGCCCGACGTGGACGAAGTGCTCGGCATCCCGCCGGCCATCGCCATCCGGCAGAAGAACTCGACGCGCAACCCGCGCTCGACCGTGGGCACGCAGACGGAGGTCTACGACTATCTGCGCCTCCTCTACGCGCGCGTCGGCATCACCTACTGCCGCGTCTGCGGCCGCGAGGTCCACAAGGATTCGCCCGAATCGTCCGCGCACGAGGTTCTGGAAACTCTGCCCGAGGGCGCGCGCTTCTACGTTCTCTTCCCCGCCGAGGCCGGCCTGCGCGTCGAGGAGAACGGCAACGGCAAGACCGCTTCCAAAACGAAGAAGAAGACGAAGCAGACGACGAACGGCGCGCTCGAACGGCGCACGGTGACGGCGCACGTGATGAGCCTCATGCAGCGCGGCTTCACGCGCCTGTTCGTCGGCGGCGAGACCGTGGAACTGCGCTCGCCCGACGACTACACGCGCCCGGACTTCGAGGGCGTCTACATCCTCGTTGACCGCCTCGTCGCGCGCGCGGACGTGCGCGAGCGCCTCGTCGATTCCTTCGAGACCTGCTTCATCGAGGGGCACGGCACCGCGCTCGTCCAGAGCGTGGGCGCGACGGCTGAAGATGCGCCGCGCACGTTGAAGTTCAACGAACGCTTCGAGTGCAAGTACGACGGCACGGTCTACGCGCAGCCCGAGCCGCGTCTGTTCAGCTTCAACAACCCATACGGCGCGTGCCCGACCTGCCAGGGCTTCGGCAACACCATCGGCCTCGACATCGACCTCGTCATCCCCAATCCGATGCTCTCGCTGGCCGAGGGCGCGATTGAGCCGTGGACGAAGCCGCAGTACGACTGGGCGCGCACGGAGCTGCGCCGTTTCTGCAAGCAGGAGAAGATTCCCTTCGACGTTCCGTTTCAGGAACTCACCAAGCAGCAACAACGCGCCGTCATCGACGGACGCGGCGGCTTCAGCGGCGTGCGCGGCTTCTTCGAGTGGCTGGAGACGAAGAAGTACAAGCTCCACGTCCGCGTCTTCCTCGCCAAGTATCGCGGCTACACGCTCTGCCCCGACTGCGGCGGCGGACGCTTGCGTCAGGAGGCGCGCGACGTGAAGGTCGGCGACCGCACGCTCCCGCAGGTCTGCTCGCTCTCCATCAAGGACGCGGCCGTCTTCTTCGACTCGCTCGAACTCTCGCCCGAGCAGTCGGCCATCGCCGACAAGGTTCTGTTTGAAGTCCGTCGGCGTCTGAAGTTCCTCGTTGACGTTGGCCTCGACTACCTCACGCTCGACCGTCTCGCCTCGACGCTCTCGGGCGGCGAGTCGCAGCGCATACAGCTCGCGACCAACCTCGGCTCCTCGCTCGTCGGCGCGCTCTACGTTCTCGACGAGCCTTCGATTGGTCTGCACCCGCGCGACTCGGAACGTCTCATCAATCTCCTCCACAACCTGCGCGACATCGGCAACACCGTCCTCGTCGTCGAGCACGACGAGGAGATGATGCGCGCCGCCGACCACATCCTCGACATCGGCCCCGCCGCGGGCGAACTGGGCGGCAAGGTCATCTACGAGGGCGACTTTGAAGGACTGTTGAAGTCGAGCACGACGCTCACCGGCAAGTACCTGCGCGGCGAGGCCGAGATCAAGGAGCCGAAGCAGCGCCGCGCGGCGAAGAAGAAAAAAATCTCCGTGCGCGGCGCCTCCGAGCACAACCTGAAGAGCGTTGACGTGGACATCCCGCTTGAGATGCTCGTCTGCGTGACGGGCGTCTCGGGCTCGGGCAAGTCCACGCTCGTCCACGACGTGATCTACGCGGGCATCAAGAAGCAGCGCGGCGAATGGCAGGGTCAGGTCGGGGCTTTCAGAGAACTGAACGGCGGGACGAGCGTTGACGACGTTATCCTGGTTGACCAGTCGCCCATCGGGCGGACGCCGCGCTCGAACCCGGTCACGTACATCAAGGTCTACGACGCCATCCGCGAGGTCTTCTCGCAGACGCGCGACGCGCAGGCGAAGGGCTTGGACCCCTCGCACTTCTCCTTCAACGTGCCGGGCGGGCGCTGCGACGTGTGCGAGGGCGACGGCACGGTGACGGTCGAGATGCAGTTCCTCGCGGACGTGGAACTGGTCTGCGAGGAGTGCAAGGGCACGCGCTTCAAGCCGCAGGTTTTGGACGTGCGCTATCGCGGCAAGGGCATCAACGACGTGCTCAACATGACCGTCCGCGAGGCGATGAACTTCTTCCGCGACACGTCGAAGATCGCCAACCGCCTGCGCGTTCTGGACGACGTTGGTCTGGGTTACCTGCGACTCGGCCAGTCGGCGACGACGCTCTCGGGCGGCGAGGCGCAGCGCGTCAAGCTTGCCTCTTATCTTTCCAAGAGGACGGGCGCCAAGACGCTCTACATCTTCGACGAGCCGACGACGGGCCTCCACTTCGAGGACATCAACAAGCTGCTCGCGGCCTTTCGCACGCTGGTCGAGGCGGGCGGCTCGCTCCTCGTCATCGAACACAATTTAGATGTCATCAAGACGGCCGACCACCTCATCGACCTCGGCCCCGAAGGCGGCGACGCCGGCGGCCTCGTCGTCGCCACGGGCACGCCCGAAGAGATCATGCGCGTTCCCGAATCACACACCGGCCGCTTCCTCGCCGCGCACCTCGCGCGCTCCAACGGCCACCGCAAAGCCGCGGACTAACCCCGGGAGCGCGGGCATCCTGCCCGCCATGAGCGCGTCAGCGCGAATACGACGAAGCGCCGTATCTCAACGTTGAGTTACGGCGCTTCGCTGCTAAGCGTGCTGAAGCACGCTTTGGCGGGCAGGGATGCCCGCGCTCCCGGGGTGTTCCCGGGAAAACCTTACCCGCCGTCGCGTCGTATTCAACTGCGCACGCAGTCGTCGGAACTCCCACGTCCAAAATCCTGTCCGAAGGGAGAATATTTCGTATGCTGAAAAGACTGTTGGTCGCGCTCTCCGTCTGCCTCGCCCTTGCAAACGCGGCGTTCGCTCAACAAACGTCGAAGTCGGCCACGTCCGACTCGTACCGCAAGGCGTACCAGACCGTCGAGGCGGGTTTGAACGCGCTCGGCGGGGTGGAGGCCATGCGCGCGGCGGAGGACGTGTGGGTGAAGGTGAGCGGCTCGACGTGGGCGCGCAACCAGAGCTTGAAGGTCAACCAGCCCTGGGACGAGATGACGCGCGACGAGACGCTCTTCGCGGACGTGCGCCGCAATCGCTTCGTCTTCGAGAACCGCGACCCGCTGCCCGGCGGCTTCGTCTTCGGCGGCAAGGTCGTGGTCAGCGGCGGCCAAGCGTTCTTCGTCAACGACCGCGACCGCACCGTGCTTCCCGTCAACCCCGCGAACCTCCCCGGCGCCACGCTCAACTACGTCCGGCGCCTCCCGCACCTGCTGCTCGGGCTCGCGCTCGAACAGCGCTCGCCGACACTGCGCTACGCGGGCACGGAGACGTTCGACGGCCGCCCGCACGAGGTCGTCATCTTCGCCGCCGCCAACGGCGTGCTGATGAACCTCTTCTTCGACAAGCAGACGCACCTGCTCTCGAAGTACGAGCAGATGGTCTCGGACCCCGTGGACGGCGACGTGGTGCAGGAGACGATCTTCCCCTCCTACCGCGCCGTCGAGAAGATCATGGTGCCCACCGCGAGACAGACGCGACGCGGCGGAGACTTGATTGAAGACGTGAAGTACAGCGAAGTCCGCTTCAACACGAAGCCGGCCGACACGGCCTTCGCGCGCCCCGAGGGCTTCGAGGAGCTTCCGCTCCCGACGCCCGCGCCCATCAAGGAGACGAAACTCGGCGAAGGCGTCTACCTCTTCGAGAGCGGCGCCAACTCGCTCGTCGTCGAGTTCGACACCTACGTCCTCGTCGTCGAGCCCTACGCGGGCGGGCGCGGCCCGAAGCCGACCATCAACAAGGCGCGCGAGATGTTCCCGAACAAACCCGTCAAGTACGTCGTCGTCACGCACTACCACGACGACCACTCGGGCGGCGTGCGCAGCTACGTCGCGGGCGGCGTGACGTTGGTGACGACGCCCGCCAACCAGAAGTACTTCGAGCGCATGGCGGCGTCGAGCTTCACGCTCTTCCCCGACGACCAGACGCGCACCCCGCGCAAGCCCCTCTTCGAGTTCGTCAACGGCGGCAAGCGCACCTTCACCGACGGCAAGCAGACGCTCGAAATCATCGACATCGGCCCCAGCCCCCACGCCCACGAGATGCTCGTCGCCTACCTGCCCAAGGAGAAGCTCGTCTTCCAGGGCGACCTCGTCAACCTCCCCAACTCCGGCAAGTACCTGCCCACGACCGTCAACGACTCGACCGTCCACTTCCTCGACTGGATTACCAAATCCGGCCTCGACATCCAACGCATCGCCGCCGTCCACGGCCCCTCCACCACCCTCGAAGACCTCCGCGCCGCGGTTGAGAAGAAACGCGCCGGGCGTTAAGCTCAGGTCATGAGCCTGAGAGAGCGAATCACGAGCGACATGACGGCCGCGATGAAGTCGAAGGACGCATCGCGGCTGTCCACTTTGCGGATGGTGAAGGCGGCGGTGCAGAACCGGGAGATTGAGAAGGGCGGCGAGTTGTCGGACGAGGAGATGACGAAGGCGCTCCAGTCGCTCGTTAAGCAGCGGCGCGATTCGGTCGAGCAGTACGAGAAGGCGGGGCGGGCGGAGCTGGCCGAGAAGGAGCGCGCCGAGATCACCGTCATCGAGGAGTATCTGCCGCGCGCCGCTTCGCGCGAGGAGATCGAGCAGGCGGTGGCCCAGGCGATTGCGGAGACCGGCGCCTCTTCGATGAAGGAGATGGGCGCGGTGATGAAGGCCGCGCAGGCGCGACTCGCGGGCCGCAACGCGGACGGCCGCGTGGTGAGCGAGATAGTCAAATCAAGGTTGGGGTAACGGCCGGGAGGGCCGGAGCTTCCTTCAGTCGAAACGGCCGCGTCGGACGCTGGCGGCGCGGCCGGATCAAACCTTCACAAATTCCCGCAAGGGTGTAACAATGACGCGCCGGGGCCGCCTCAACCGTCGGGCCTGATGCGTCTTCAGTGCCTCGGATTCTCACGGGTCAACAGGGCCGCTCACCTTCGTCTAGAAGGCTCTAATCCTCATGCACGATGCCTCTAAAAAACCGGCGGTCAGTCTCAGCGTGGGGGAGTTGGCGTTCGCGCTCGCCCTCCTGCATTCCGAGGAGGCCGCGGCCGACCTCGTGCGGCAACAGTTCGGGGCCTCGACCGAGAGGGAGGTGGAACTCGTCGTCGTCGCTTCCGGGCACTCGCTACTCGCGCGCGGGCTGCTGGACGAGGCGGGGGGCGAGTACGAACTGGCCCCGGCGCTCGCGGAGTCCGTGCGCCGTCTCGCGGAGGCCGGACGGACGATCCTCTGCAACCGCGTCGAGGGGAGCGAAACGTCACACCTCGCGTTTCACTTCGCCCCGGGCGGCCCCGTCAAACACAGCGTCAGAGACGAACGCGTGCACGAGCTTGAGGTGCTGGACGGCCTCGAAGAGGTGCTCGGGCACGCCGCGATCTTCTACTCGGCCCCCGCGCGGGCGGGCATGAACATCGCCCCCGCGCGGCTTCCGCCCGCCGAGGTGGACGAGACTTTCTTCAGCCAGGACCCAGTCTTCATACGGGACCGGCTCCTGCGCGCGGGCGTCCCCTTCGAGACCTCTCTCGCGCTCACGGACTCAATCATCAACCGCCGTTTCTGGGGGAGTGTCGCCCGGGTTGACCATCCCGACGACCGTGAGCCGACGGCCGAGCACCGCGTCTCCCTGCTCAGGGGCGCGACCGAGTTGTGGCTGTTGCGGCCGCGCCGGCTCGGGGACGTGTGGCTGATCGAACTCTCGCTCTGCCCGCGCGATAAGTTGAAAGAGGTCTTCTCCGGCATCCTCTCCGAATGACCCCGCGCCTCACGGCCCGGCCGAATTTGCGGGGGCCGGGCCGCTTCCCGCGCGTCCGCCTTCGCGCTGCTTGCCTCGCGCACGCCCATCCCTTATAATCCGCCTCTTGCTCGGAGCGCGGTGGCGTTGCCAGTGGGTTTTCGGCCCACTTTTTCTTTTGCTCCGAGGCTTTTTGAAGAGGGGGTTCGCGAGGGGTTTGGACGGGGAGACTTCCATCGAAGCGCGCGTGCGCGAGATCGCGCGCCGCACGGCCGAAGAGCGCGGCCTCGAACTAGTCCACGTCGAATTCGCCGGTGGCGCCCGGAGCCCGGTCGTCCGCGTCTTCATCGACAAGCCGGGCGGCGTCACCCACTCGGACTGCTCGGCGGTGAGCACGCACGTCGGCACCGTGCTCGACGTGGAGGACTTCATCCCCGGCACCTACACCCTCGAAGTCTCCTCGCCGGGACTTGAGCGCGGGCTCTACGGCCGCGCGGATTTTGAAAGGTTCGCGGGGCGTCTGGCGAAGATGAAGGCGCGCAACCCCGTCAACGGCCAGCGCAACTTTCGCGGCCGCATCGAGGGGGTCGAAGGCGACGACATCCTTTTTGAAGACAAGACCACGGGGCGCGTCCGCGTCCCCCTCTCCGAAGTCGCGAAGGCGAATCTGGAGATCGACGTTGAAGAGGAGTTCCGACTCGCAGAGGAGCGCGAGCGGCTGAAGAAAGCAGGGGCTAAGGACTAGAGGCCGGCGGCGAGCAAGTCTTTCGACGGCCTGCGGCATCTAACCTCCGACACCTGAAACTTATGAGCGCATCCATCGGGCAAAGCATCGACGCCGTCTGCAAAGAGAAGGGCATAGACCGCGAGGTCGTCATCGAGGCGGTCAAGGAGGCCGTGCGCGCCGCCGCCCGCAAGCAGTTCAAGTCGGGCGAAGAGATTCAGGTCGAGTGGGCGCCGGAGACGGGTCTGGAAATCTTCGCCTCGAAAGTCGTCGTCGAGACGGTCGAGAACCCGGGCCGCGAGCTTTCGCTCGACGAGGCGAAGGAACTCGCGGGCGACGAGGTCGAGGTCGGCGACGAGCTGCAACTCCCCCTCCCCGTCGAGGACATGGGCCGCATCGCCGCGCAGACCGCCAAGCAGATTCTCTTCCAGAAAGTCCGCGACGCCGAGCGCGCCAACATCTACGAGCAGTACATCGACAAGGTCGGCGACCTCGTCAACGGCTACGTCAAGCGCTTCGAGCGCGGCGACATCATCGTGGACCTCGGCACCGTCGAGTCCGTGCTGCCGCGCAACCAGCAGTCGCGCGGCGAGCAGTGGAACCAGGGCGAGCGCGTCCGCGTCGTCATCGACGACGTGTCGAAGGAGTCCAAGGGCCCGCAGGTCGTCGTCTCGCGCACGTCGCCCGAACTCTTGAAGCGCCTCTTCGAGATGGAGGTGCCCGAGATTTACGACGGCACGGTCGTCATCAAGTCGGCCGTGCGCGAGCCGGGCGAGCGCGCCAAGATTGCAGTCGCCTCGACCGAGCGCGACGTTGACCCCGTCGGCGCCTGCGTCGGCATGAAGGGTTCGCGCGTGCAGGCCATCATCCGTGAGCTGCGCGGCGAGAAGATAGACATCATCGAGTGGTCGGACGAGCCTTCCGTGTTCGCCGCCAACGCCTTGTCGCCCGCGAAGGTCAACCAGGTCCGCATCACGGACATCGAGCACCGCCAGATGGAGGTCATCGTCAACGAAGACCAACTCTCTCTGGCCATCGGCAAGCGCGGGCAGAACGTCCGGCTCGCCACGAAACTCGTCGGGTGGAACATCGACATCCGCAGCGAGGAAGAGCTGAAGCGCGAGGTCGCCGCGCAGATGGGCGCCATGATCGCCTCGGGCGAGTCCGTGCCGCTTGAACGCTTGCAGGGCATGAACCCGGCGATGGTCTCGACGCTCGCGGATCGCGGCGTCGCCGACATCGAAGGGCTCGCCAACGCCACCGTTGACGACATCGCCGAGTTCCTCGACGTGAGTATCGACCAGGCCGAGGCGCTCATCGCTGGCGCGCGGGCCGTCGTCGAAAGCGCCCGCGCGTCCGCCGAGGCGGAGGCCGCCGAGGGCGAAGTCGCGGACGAGCAGGAAGGTGCCGAGGTGTCCGAAGAGCGCGAAGAAGGACAGACGGTCGAGCAGCACGCGGCTTCGGTCGAGGCCGACCCGGACGCGGAGCAGCGCGATGTCGAGCCTTCCGAGGCGTCCATCGCCGAAGGGTACGACGAGGCGGCGCGCACGCAGTCGCCCTTCATGGCTGAAGACCTTTCGCCCGACAACATCCTCGCGAAGGATTCGTCCGAGCCGGTCGCCATGACCGAGGTCGAGCAGATGTCGGCCGACGAGTTGATCCTTCAGGGCGCCGGCCGCGACCTGCGTCCCGACACCATCACGCCCGCGCCCGACATCTTCTCCACGGAGGCCGCCGTCATCCAGAACACCGGCTCCTTCGTCGAGGAGGAGCGCCCCTCGACGCTCGACGCCGAAGGGCAGAGCGTCCCCGACGGCGTCGTGCAGGAGTCCGACGAGGAGTTCGAGGACTCGGCCATCTCGCCGCGCGGCGACTTCGCTTCGGAAGCCTCCGCGCCCGAGGTGCAGAACTCTTCGGAGCCGGCCGCCCCTTCAGAGGGCGAACCCGCTCCGGTTGAAAACGTTTCCGACGACGAGGCCGAAGATGCCCCTGCCGTCGAATAACCGTAGACGTGCGGCCGCGCGCCCGAGAGTATGGGCGCGCGACTGCTGCCCGCCTTAAGACCCTTCTCCGGCCGCAGTGTGCGGCGCTCGCGAAGCGAGGGGAGGTTCAAGAGGCGTCTTGACACTTAACCCCGTGAAGCGCGCGGCGCCGTTTTTATTATAAGCGTCGAAGAAGGAGTGCATGTCAGCAGCCCACACTTCAAAAATCAGGATTTACGACCTCGCCAAAGAGTTGAAGATGGAGTCGAAGCGCCTCATCGAGGAGGTGCGCCGCGAGGGCGTTGACGTTTCGGTCCCTTCCAACACTATCTCGAAAGAGCTGGCCGAGAAGATCCGCAACAAGTACTTCCCCAAGAAAGAGCCGACGGTTCACCGCGCCATCCGCGTCGTCAAGAAGGCCAAGCACGCCGAGGACGAGGCGCACGCGCCCGAGCCTTCGGAGGCGCCCGTGCCCGAGGTCTACGCCGAGCCGCACGACGAGCCGCACCACGCGCCCGACGAAGCGCCGGCCGAGGCCGAGCCGCACGCGCCCGAGACGACGGGCGGCGGCATCCGCCCGCTCACGCCGCGCCTCATGAGGCTCGCGCCGGCCGCGCGCGCCGAGCACCCCGCAGCGGCCGCGCCGCCCCCGCCGCCGCCCCCGGTCGTACAGGCCGACGGCGCGGCCCCCGCGCACGCCCCCGAGCCCGAGCCGATGACGCCCGCGGTCGAAGAGCCGCCCGTCGAAGACGTAACCTACAGCCCGACCGAAGAAGCCGCCCCGGCGGCGGAGCCTGAATTGACAGAGACACCTCAACCGCAACAGCCCGCGGCGGCCACCGTGCCCGCCCCCGGCCGACAGATTCGTACCCTTCGTTTGACCGACGCCGCGCTCAAGGCCGGCGTCCAGCCCGGCCAGCGCATACACGCCCCAGTCGCTCCGCCCGCCCCGCCCGCGCCCCCGCGCGGACGCGACGGCCGCGAAGCGCCGCGTGACGCGCGCGGAGGACAACAACCACAAGGCGCGCGCGGCGGTCGCGGCGGTCGCGGACACGAGGCCGACGCCTCGCTCCACGGCACGCCCGGCGAGACCGCCACGCCGCAGACCACATACATCCCGCCCGCCGACGCGCGCCGCCCCGGCGGACGCAGCGGCCGTGGCGGAAGACCCGCCCCCGGAGGAGGCCGTCCCGGCGACCGGCGCGGCGGTCGCGGCTTCGAGCGCGACTTCGTCGTGCCGAAGGCGCTCAGGCTCGAAGACCGCATCGCGCAGTCGTTGAACCCGTCGGCGGGCGCCGCTTCGGCCGACCTCAAGCAGGTGCGACTCGTCGAAGGCGCGACCGTCAAGGAGTTCGCCGAGAAGACCGGCATCCGCCCGAAGGACATCCAGGCGCTGCTGCTTCAGCGCGGCGTCTTCGCCACGCTCAACCAGCCGCTCGACAACGAGATGGCGAAGGAGTTGGGCCGCCGCTTCGGCTTCGACGTGCAGTTCCTCGGCTTCGAGGAGATGGTCGCCGACGAGGAGTTGGAGCAGCTCATCGAGTCCGACGCCGACGACACAGAGGAGCCGCGCGCGCCCGTCGTCACCGTCATGGGCCACGTCGATCACGGTAAGACTTCGCTTCTCGACGGCATCCGCTCCGCGCACGTCGCGGCGGGCGAGGCCGGCGGCATCACGCAGCACATCGGCGCCTACAGCGTCCAGGTGCCGAGCGCCGACGACCCCGACAACAAGCGCCGCGTCGTCTTCCTCGACACGCCCGGCCACGAGGCGTTCACCATGATGCGCGCGCGCGGCGCGAAGGCGACCGACGTGGTCGTCCTCGTCGTCGCGGCCGACGACGGCGTCATGCCGCAGACCGTCGAGGCCATCGAGCACGCGCGCGCCGCGAAGGTGCCCATCGTCGTCGCCATCAACAAGATCGACAAGCCCGACGCCAATCCCGACCGCGTCCGTCAGGAGCTTGCCGTGCAGGGCCTCCAGCCCGTCGAGTGGGGCGGCGACATCGAGATGGTCCCCGTCTCCGCCAAGAAGCAGGAGAACATCGGGACGCTGCTCGAAACCATCCTGCTCACCGCCGACATCCTGAACCTGAAGGCGAGCCCGACGCGTCTGGCCTCCGGCGTCGTCCTCGAAGCCAAGCTCGACCGTGGGCGCGGCGCCGTCGCCACGGTGCTCGTGCAACAGGGCACCTTGAGAGTCGGCGAGCCCTTCATCGTCGGTCAAATCTTCGGCAAGGTGCGCGCGATGTACGACGACCGTGGCAACCACATCGACGAGGCCGGCCCGGCCACTCCCGTCGAGGTGCTCGGCCTCCAGGGCGTGCCGCAGGCGGGCGAGACCTTCCAGGTCGTCGCCGACATCATCAAGGCGCAGCAGATTTCGCACCATCGCCAGATGGTCGCGCGCCAGCAGACGCTCGCGCAGACCACCAAGCGCGGCATCGAGGCGCTCGGCGAGGCCCAGGTCAAGGAACTGCTGACCGTCGTCAAGGCCGACGTGCAGGGCTCGGTGGAAGTTCTGAAGTCAACGCTGACGAAGCTCTCGACCGACACGGTCAAGGTGCGGGTCGTGCGCTCCGGCGTCGGCGCCATCACCGAGTCGGACGTGCTGCTCGCGGCGGCGTCGCAGACCGAGGCGGCGGGCCGCGCGGTCGTCATCATCGGCTTCAACGTGAGGCCGGAGGTGAGGGCGGCGGAACTCGCGCGACAGGAGCACGTGGACATCCGCCTCCACTCGATCATCTACAAGGTCGAGGAGGAGATACGCGCCGCCATGATCGGCATGCTCGACAAGATCGAGACCGAGAAGATTCTGGGCAAGGCGCTCGTGCTCACGACCTTCCGCGTGCCGAAGGCGGGCGTCATCGCCGGCTGCCGCGTCATCGACGGCGTCATCCGCCGCAACACGCGCGCCCGCCTCATCCGCGACGGCGTCGTCGCGTGGGAGGGCGGCATCGGGAGCCTGCGTCGTCTCAAGGACGATGTCTCCGAGGTGCGCGAGGGCTACGAGTGCGGCATCGGCCTTGAGAACTTCAACGACATCAAGGACGGCGACCAGATCGAGTGCTACGTCATCGAGCAGATCGCCGCGACAGAACTGTGAAGTCTGAACGCTGAACGATGAACTGAAGACCACTTGTCGTTCAGTTCATCGTTCAGCGTTCCTCGTTCAGCGTTATAAGCATGAGACGGCCAGAGCAGCTAGCGGAAGTGATACGCGAGGAGGTCAGCCAGATCGTGGGATTCGAGATGGCTGACCCGCGCGTCGAGCGTGTGACGGTGACCGACGTGCGCGTGACGGAGAACCTCCGGGACGCGAGCGTCTACGTCATGGTCGAAGGCACCGAGACCGAGAAGGCCGACGCGATGAAGGCGCTCCAGAAGGCCGCGCCCTACGTCCGCCGCCAACTCGGCGTCGCCTTGAACCTCAAGTACACGCCCGAGCTGCACTTCGTCCGCGACACGGTCGAAGAGGCCGCCACGCGCGTCGAAGAGCTGCTCTCCGAGATCAGGACGGAAAGCCAGACCCGGCCCTCCCCCTCCCCAGACCAAGAAGGGGCCGGTGAAGAAGGAAGGAGTAAGGAAACGCTGAACGAGGAACGCTGAACGATGAAGTGAAGACCGGTAGTCTTCCAGTTCATCATTCAGCGTTCCTCGTTCAGCGTTCCGGATTGACATGCTCAGTCAAGTGGTTGAACTGATCGAGTCGAAGCGTCGCTTCGCGATCACGTCGCACATCCGCCCCGACGGCGACAGCCTCGGCTCGTCGCTCGGACTCTTTTGGCTGCTGCGCGCCCTCGATAAGGAGGTCGAGGTCGTCATGCGCGACGCCGTCCCGCACGCCTACCTGAAGCTCCCCGGCTCGGAACTGGTCCGCGTCACGCCGCGCGTCGATAGACCTTACGACGCGGTCTTCGTCATCGAATGCTCGGACATCACGCGGCCCGGCCTGGTCGATCTGGAGCGGCAGTTCGTCGTCAACATCGACCACCACTCGACGACCGCGCTCTTCGGCGACATCAACTGGATCGACTCGACCGCGTCGGCCGTCGGCGAGATGATCTACAACCTCTGCAAGGCGCTCGGCGTCCGCGTCACGCGCGAGATCGCCGAATGCGTCTACACCGCGCTCATCACCGACACGGGCAGCTTCCACTACTCGAACACGTCGGAGCGCACCTTCAAGGTCGCGTCGGAGCTGGTGCGCGCGGGCGTCAAGCCGGCCAAGGTCTCGCAGGCCGTCTTCGCCAACTACCCCTGGAGCAAGATCGAGTTGATGAGCGAGGTGCTCGGGACCGTCCGGCGCGACGCGTCGGGGCGCGTCGCGTGGCTCGTGCAGACGCTCGACATGCAGGAGCGCACCGGCGCCTCGGACGAGGACGGCGACGGCTTCGTCAACTACCCGATGAGCTGCGGCGACGTTGAAGCCTGCGCCTTCTTCAAGGAGACGGCGCCGAACGTCTACCGCGTCTCGTTGCGCTCGAAGTGCGACGTGAACGTCGCGCGCATCGCCGAGCGATTCCGCGGCGGCGGCCACCGCAACGCGGCCGGCTGCACCTTCACGGGGACGTGGGACGAGGCCGAGCGCGAGGTCGTCGGCCAGCTCGTCTACGCCGTCGAGCATCGCGGCGAGAACGGCACGGGGCCGCTCGCGCTCCCGCAGCAGCAGGAGATCGTCCCCGCGACGGGGCCGCGCAAGCACGAGCGCGACGCGCGCACTTAAGGGATGCGGGATTTCGCATCCCGCATTTGAATTCTTAAACCGGCGCGTCTGTGTTAACCTTCGTGCCCGAAAGCCCCGATAGCACCAACGCACCGAAGGGACCCGAAGGCCACGGCTTCAAGGCATGTCTTGGTTTCGTAAAAAGAGCCAGCGGATCGAGTCCGTCCCGGCCGAAGAGCGCCGGGTCAAGACCGAAGGCGTCTTCGAGAAGTGCCCCGGCTGTGACGCCGCGCTCTACACCCGCGAGCTGGAAGAGACGGCCTTCGTCTGCCAGCACTGCGCACACCACTTCCGCATCGGCGCGCGCCAGCGCCTCGCGCTCCTCTACGACGAGGGCAAGTACGAGGAGCTTGACGCCGAGGTCATCTCCACCGACCCCTTAGAGTTCGTAGACACCAAGCCCTACCGCGAACGCCTTGAGCAGGCGCGCCGCAAGACGGGGCTCCCCGAGGCCGTCATCAACGCGCGCGGCCGCATCGGCGGGCACCCCTCGCTCGTCGCGGCGATGGACTTCAGCTTCCTTGGCGGCTCGATGGGCAGCGCCGTGGGCGAGAAGATCACGCGGCTCGTCGAGCGCGCCGTCGAGGAGCGCGCGGCCATCGTCATCTTCAGCCAGTCGGGCGGCGCGCGCATGCAGGAGGGCACGCACAGCCTCATGCAGATGGCGAAGATCGCCGCCGCGCTCGCGCTGCTCGCGGAGGCGCGGCTCCCCTTCATCTCCGTCATGAGCGACCCGACGACGGGCGGCGTCACCGCCAGCTTCGCCATGCTCGGCGACCTCAACATCGCCGAGCCCAAGGCGCTCATCGGCTTCGCCGGCCCGCGCGTCATCGAGCAGACCATCCGCCAGAAGCTCCCGGAGAACTTCCAGACGGCGGAATTTCTTCTCGAACACGGCATGCTCGACGCCGTCATCGACCGCCGCGAGATGCGCGACTGGATCATCCGCGCGCTCGACTTCACCTACAACCCCGACGGCCAGCTCAAGCCCTTCAAGGCCGCCCTCAACACGGCCCCGAACGGCGACGGCACACTCAACGCGCCCGCGACCGAACAACCCGAAGTCAAGACTGAAGTCTCAAACTGATATAAACTTCGTCCGTGAACTTCGACGAGTCGGTCAGTTACCTCTTCGGCCTCGGCCACGAAACGGTCGCCATCAAGCTCGGCCTTGAGAACGTCACGCGCCTGCTCCGGCGTCTTGGCGACCCGCAGAAATCTTTCCCCTCCGTCCAGATCGCCGGCACGAACGGCAAGGGCTCGACCGCCGCGATGCTCGCGGCCGTGGCGCGCGCCGCACGGCTGCGCGTCGGGCTCTACACGTCGCCGCACCTCGTCTCGGTGACGGAGCGCGTGCGCGTCGGCGGGCGCGAAATCTCTCGCGAAGAGTTCGCGCGCCACGCGACGCGCGTGCGCGAGGCGGCCGAGGCGGTCGAGCGCGAGGCGGGCGCGCTCCCGACCTTCTTCGAGCAGGTGACGGCAGTCGCGCTCAACGCGTTCGCGGATGAGAAGGTTGAGCTTGCCGTTCTCGAAACGGGGCTCGGCGGGCGGCTCGACGCGACGACGGCCGTGGGCGCGCGATGGGTCGCGGTGACGCCGGTCGCGCTCGACCATCAGGAGTATCTCGGCGAGACGCTCGCGCGGATTGCCGGTGAGAAGGCGGCCATCATCCGCCCCGGCACGCGCGCCGTCGTCGCGCCGCAGGAGCCGGAGGCGCTCGAAGTCATCATGCGTCGCTGCCGCGAGTGCGGCGTCGAGCCGCGCTTCGCGACCGAAGAGGTTGAAGTTGAAGAGGTCGGGGCGGACGGTCGTCCGCGCGTTCGTCTGCGCACCGCGCGCGAATTGTACGCGGGCGTGAGGCTCGCGCTGCGCGGACGGCACCAGTTGACGAACGCGGCCGTCGCGGTCGCGCTCGCGGAGGTGCTGGCCGAAGACGGCTTCGCAATCTCGCGCGAGCACGTCGTCGAAGGACTTGAGACGGCGGAGCACGCGGGGCGTTTGGAGTTGGATGAAAGAGAGCAGCCCCGCGTCCTCTACGACGGCGCGCACAACGTCGCCGGGGCGCGTGCGTTGCGCGCGTACCTGGACGAGTTCGCGCCCGAAGGCGTGACGATGGTCTTCGGCGCGATGCGCGACAAGGAGTTGGAAGAGATCGGGCGCATCCTCTTCCCCGCCGCGCGTCACCTCGTCCTGACCTCGCCGCAAAATCCGCGCGCGGCCGGCGTCGAACGCCTGCTCCGCGCCGTGCCCGTCCCGCCCTCTTCGAGTACAATCGCGCTCGCGCCTTCGAGCCGCGACGCGATGACCATCGCGCGGACGCACACGCCGCCCGACGGCATCGTCTGCGTCACGGGCTCGCTCTACCTCGTCGGCGAGGTGAAGGCCCAACTCGAAACCAACGCCGGAGAGTCCTGACAGATGCCCGAAGTCTCGGAATCGAAACGTCTGTGGCGCACCGCGCTCATCGTCGCGGGCGTCGGCGTGCTCGTCCTCGTCCCGCTCGGCTGGCTCGCGCTGCGGATGTGGGACGACACCGTCCAGCGGCGCGTCATCGCGGCCAACGAGTCGGCCGCGCTCACCAACCTCTCGAACATACAGGCCGCCGAAGACCTCTACTTCAGGGCCAACGGGCAGTACGGCACCTTTCAACAGCTCATCGACTCGGGCATCTTTCAGGCCGAGGTGACCGGCGACCCGCCCACGGCCAGCGGCTACGTCTTCAACGTGCGCGTGCAGCCCAGGACCGACACGCAGCCCGCCTCTTACAGCGTCAACGCCGACCCCGTCCGCTCCGACGGGCGCGACGCGACGGGGCGCCGCCACTTCTTCGTCAGTTCCGAAGTCATCGGCGTCCGCGTCAACGAAACGCGTCCCGCGACCAGGGACGACAAGCCCCGGGCGACGATGCAGGAGTATTAAGAGACGTGGCCGACATCACGGATAAAGAGCGGCCCGAGGTCCTGTCGAGCGAAGAGGTCTTCGGCGGCAGGCTCATCAGCGTCGTCCGCGACACGGTGCGCGAGGGCGAGCAGACGTACCTGCGCGAGGTCGTCAGACACCCGGGCGGCGCGGCGGTCGTGCCCTTCTTCGAGGACGGGACGGTCGCGTTCGTCAGTCAGTACCGACACCCCGCGCGGAAGTACGTGCTGGAACTGCCGGCGGGCAAACTCGACCCGGGCGAGCGCCCCGCCGAGACGGCCGCGCGCGAGTTGGAGGAGGAGTTGGGCGTCGTCGCCGAGCGTCTGGAACAGCTCTCGGAGTTCTACACCACGCCCGGCTTCTGCGCCGAGCGCCTGTGGGTCTTCCTCGCCACGGGGCTGCGTGAGACCGCGCGCCGCCACGAAGAGGACGAGATCATCGAGGTCGTGCGCATGCCCTTCGAGCGCGCGCTCGCGCTGGTCGCGTCAAACGAGATCGACGACGCCAAGACCATCATCGGCCTCCTCCTCGCCGCGCAACGTCTGGGCCTTAATTTCAAATCTCAAATTTGAAATCTCAAACTACAGACACCCCGCCGCAGACCCCGCCGCCGAGCCCGCCGACTGTCTTCAACTACCTCCACACGTCGGTGGCGTGGCCGCTGGTCGCGCTCTACACGGTCGTGATGGGGACGCTGTCGCTGACCTGCTCGCTCTTCGACCGGCGCGGGCGTTTGCAGCACTGGTGCGCGAGCACCTGGAGCCGGATGATCGCGCGGACGGCGATGCTCGACGTGCGCGTTCACGGCGCGGAGCACCTGCGCGCGGGCGAGAGTTACGTCTTTCTCTCGACGCACCAGAGTTGGATGGACGTTCCCGTGATGCTCGGCTACATACCGGCGCAGCTCCGCATCGCCGCCAAGCGCGAAGTCTTCCTCATCCCCTTCCTCGGCTGGCACATGCGGCGCTCGGGGCAGATTCCCATCAACCGTGGCTCGACGGCCGAGTCCATCGAAAGCCTCCGCCGGGCGGCGCGGCTCCTCGGCGGCGGCGTCTCGGCCTTCCTCTTCCCCGAAGGCACGCGCACGCGCGACGGCTCGCTGCAACCCTTAAAGAAGGGCGGCTTCCGTCTCGCCATCGAGTCCGGCCTCCCCATCGTCCCCGTCACCATCTCGGGGACGCGGCGCGCGATGCCGCGCGGCTCGATGGTGCTGCGCGCCGGCCCCGTCGAGATGCACCTCGACCCGCCCATCCCCACCGCCCGCCTCACCGAAGCGGACCTCCCCGCCCTCGTCGAGCAGGTGCGCGAGGCGATTGAGAGCCACTTCGTGGGAACGATGAAGTAGGAACGATGAACGATGAATTGAAAGACAAGCTGCTGCTTTCAATTCATCGTTCATCGTTCCTACTTCATCGTTCCGTTTGACCCTCCCGAGCGGCATCTCTTACACTCGAAGTCGTGAGCACACCGCCGATCACATTCCCGGACACGAGCACTGAGGGATTGCCTTTGGAAGAGCCGCGGCCGCCCGCGTATGGCCCGGACAATCCGCCGTGGGGCATCGGGGGCGCCGTCGGGGTGCTGGCCCTGAGCTTCTTGCTGATGATCGTGGTGCAGATACTCTTCCTCGTCCCCTACACGATCTGGCGCGGCGTGAAGCTCGACGCGCTCGCTCACTTCGCCCTCAACGACCCGGGCGCCATCTTCATGCAGGTCGTCTCGATCATCCCTTCGCACCTGCTCACGCTCGCGGCGGCGTGGCTGTTGGTGACGAGGGTCGGCAAGTATCCCTTCCTGAAGATGCTCGGGTGGGACTGGGAAGGGGGGCTCACCTTCTGGCGCTGCGTCGGCCTCGCCGCGCTGCTCTACGCGGCCGGGTGGAGCATCCTCTACCTCTCCGGGCCGACCGACAACGCGCTCGAACGTCTCGTCCAGAGTTCGCGCGCGGCGGCGCTCGCCACCGCGTTCGCCGCGACCTTCACCGCGCCGCTCGTCGAGGAACTCGTCTTCCGTGGCCTGCTCTACTCTTCGCTCAAGCGACTGGCGGGGACCACGTGGGCCGTCACCATCGTCTTCATGCTCTTCGCGCTGATACACGTCCCGCAGTACTGGCCGAGCTACGGCGTCATCGCCACCATCCTCCTGCTCAGCTTCACGCTCACGATGATCCGCGCGCGCACGGGCAGGCTCCTCCCCTGCTTCATCATCCACCTCATCTTCAACGGCGTGCAGTCCGTGCTCATCGTCCTCGAACCCTATCTCAAAAGCTTCGTCGAAAAACCTCCTGACCCCGTGCCGCCCTCGCCGGGGCTGCTGCTTGAACTGATTCAGTGGCTCTTCCGCGCCGCGTTCTGAGATGAGTTTTGAGGTCGTAGTCGTCGGCGGCGGCATCGGCGGGCTCACCTGCGCGGCGCTGCTCGCGGCGCGCGGCGCGAACGTCTGCCTGGTCGAACGCGCCCCGCGCGCGGGCGGGTGCGCCGCGAGCTTCGAGCACCTCGGCCACGAGTTCGAGACCGGCGCGGGGCTCTACGCCTGCTGGGAGCCGGGCGGTCTACACGAGCGCGTCTTTGCCGAACTGCCCGTCGCGGCGCCCGAGGCGCGCGAGACTTCGCCCGCCTACACCGTGCGCCTGCCCGGCGGCGCGGACGTGCGCGTCGGCGCGGGCGCGGAGGAGTTTGACGCGACGCTGCGCGCCTCCTTCCCCGAATGTGCCGACGCCGCCGTGCGCTTCTACCGCGACGCGTCGCAGGCGGCCGACGCGCTCCGACGCGCCGCGCGCCACACGCCCGCGCTCGCCAATGCTTCCAAGCTACAACTCATGCGACTCGCGGCCTCGGAGCCGCGACTCGCGCCGCGCATCCTCGGCGCACGCGGCGACACGACAGCGAAGTATCTCTCCGACACTTCAACACGCTTCCGTCGCTTCGTTGACGCGCAGCTCCAGACGCTCGCGCAGGCGCCGTCCGACTCCTGCTCTTACCTCTACGCGGCGGTCGCGCTCACGGAACCTCTCCGCGCGACCTACGCCCTGCGCGGCGGCGCGCAGGCGCTCGCCGACGTGCTGCTTGAATCGATAAAGAAGAGCGGCGGGACGGCGCGGCTCGATACGACCGCGCTCCGTCTCGCCTTCGACGCGAAGGGACGCGCGAACGGCGTCACGCTCCTCAACGGCGAGACCATCGGGGCCACACGCGCCATCGTCAGCAACCTCACCGTCTGGGACACATACGGTAAGCTCGTCGGCGCCGACCGCACGCCCGCCAACGTCCGCGCGCAACTCAAAGCCCTGCGCGGTTGGGGCGCGTACCAGATTTTTATGAGCCTCGAAGAAGAGGCCGCGCGCCGTCTCCCTTCAGACAAGATCATCGCGCTCGACGACTGGCAGCAGGGACGAGAGTTCGACGCCGAAGCCGCGCTCTTCATCCTCGGCGCCGCGCCCGCGTGGGACGCGCGCGCTCCCGAGGGCAGACGCGCCGCCACCGTCACGGCCTTCACGGACGCGGAGCAGTGGTTCACCTTCCACTCCGACGAGACCGAGCACGAGGCTCAGGACGCGCGCTCGCTCGAAACCCTCTGGTCGCGCATACACGCCGCGCTCCCCGAACTCGGCTCCGGCGCGGAGGTCTTCGAGACGGCCACGCCGCGCACCTTCTACGAACGCACGCGCCGCCGCCTCGGCATGGTCGGCGGACTCGCGCGCACGCCCGACCTGCTCTCTGGCGCGCATGCGCTCACGCACAGGACGAGCGTCCCCAACCTCCTCATCGTCGGCGACACGGTCTTCCCCGGCCCCGGCCTCGCCCCCGTCACACACTCTGCCCTCGTCGTCGCGGACGAGATAGCACCGCGCACCATTCGAGCATGAGAAGGAGACTGAAATGGCTCGCGGTCCCGGCCCTCGTCGTCTTCGTGGCGGGCTGTGCGTTCTACGCGGTGCTGTCGCGGACGAAGGGTTTGGTCGTGCCTGAACACAAGTATTTTCAGACGGACGCGGGGCGCGCGCTCGTCATCGCACATCGCGGCGGCGCGGGGCTGTGGCCCGAGAACACGCTCTACGCCTTCGAGCGCGCGAGCGCGTTGGGCGTGGACGTGATCGAGACCGACGTGCGCGCGACGGCCGACGGCGAGTTAATCCTCTTCCACGACGACGGCCTCGAACGGACGACGGATGGAGTTGGTCGGGTCGGCGCGTTGACGCTCGCGGAGTTGAAGCGATTAGACGCGGGCTATCGCTTCTCGCCCGACGGCGGACGGAGTTTTCCGCACAGGGGCTCGGGCGTCACCGTCCCGACGCTGCGCGAAGTCTTCAAGGCCCTCCCGCACATGCGTTTCAACATCGAGCCGAAGCAGTCCGCGCCCTCACTCGCCGCGCCCCTGTGCCGCATGATTCGCGAGCACGGGATGGTTGACAGGGTTCTGGTCGCGTCTTTCAGCGGGAGCGTGCTTGAAGAGTTCAGACGCGAGTGCCCGGAGGTCGCGACCTCCGCCGCGACGGGCGAGGCCGTGAGTTTCCTCAGTCTGCACAACGCGGGGCTCGCGGCCTCCTACAGCCCCGCCATGCAGGCGCTTCAGGTGCCAGAGTACGCCGTGGGGCTGCGCGTGCTGACGCGCGACTTCGTCAACGCGGCGCACGGCCGCAACCTGCGCGTCCACGCGTGGACGGTCAACTCCGAAGCGGACATGCACCGCCTCGTCGAGATGGGCGTTGACGGCATCATGACGGACTACCCCGACCGGCTCCTCAAAGTCCTCGGCCGCCCCGCCCCCCGTTGAAAGCTCAACACGTTCAAAGTCTCCGCAAACGAAATCGCCCCGCCAGCGGCTCAGGCTGACGGGGCGATTCTCTTCGAGACGCAGACCACGTGCTCGTCTTAAGGGCGCGCGCCGGGCTCGATGGTCCTTTCGCGCATGGGCCTCTCCATCGGCTCGGCGCGCGTGGGCGGGGAGATGTGCGTCGGGGTCGATGGCGTGTAGCCGCCGCCGCTGCCCGTGGCGCTCCCGCCAACCGAGCCGCCGCCGCCGGGCCAACGGCTGCCGCCGCCCGGGTTCGGGGTCGAACCGCCGCCCCCTCCCCCACCCGAAGGATCGTTGCGCGGCGTCCAACCCGCGCTCGGGTCGGGCCGAGGCCAATAGACGCCCGTGTTGTAGCCGTAGCCGTAGGGCGAGCGCCAGCCCCAGCCGTAGGGCAGGAAGGTGTAGCAGCGCAAGTCGTAATTGAAGAACCAGTAGCCGTTGAAACTCCGTTGCGCGCCGTAGATGTTGTCGAAGCTGCCCATCCTGAAGGCAGACTGCAAGGCGCGGCGCGAGAGCCTGTCGTTAGCCTTCGCCAACTCCTTGCCGCGCTCGCGGCTCCACTGGTCGAGTTCGTCGCGCAAGTTCTTATCGAACTTCGCGACCTCGACGGTGCCGCCCGACATGCGAGCGACCTTGCCGCCCTTGACCATCGTGACGCCGACGAACGCGCGCCCCTTCTCGACCGCGACCTCCGACGGCGCCCCGGCCGGCGCGTTGATGCGGTAGACGCCGCCGCGCACGATCTTAACGACCCCGTTCGGCACGGCCACCTCAATCGAGAGGTCCATGTCGCCGTAGCCGGTCGCCTCGACGACGGCGCTGCCACGGTCAAGCTCGACGCGCAGGTCGTTGAGGTCGGCGCTCGCCAGTGTGAACTCCGTGTTCCCGCCCGCGCGGAAGTAGGAGCCGGGGTTGAGCAGCACCTCGACCCTCCCGTTCGAGCCCGTGCGGACCGTGTCGCCGCTCTTCAGCTCGTCAGCGGTCGAGAGGGCGAGCCAGTCGGCCGACGCCACGCGCCGCACCTTCACGTCGCCCGCGACGAGGTTGACGCCGCCCGCGCGCGCCGACACGACCCGCAGGTCGCGCACGTCCGCGCGCGCCGCGCCGACCACGCCCGCGCAGACGAAGGCCAGCGCCATGAGACTTAGCAGTGAAGCTCTCTTCAGTTGATTCATGTGGGCACCACCTTGGAAGACTTCGGGACTACAAGGGAGAAGTTTTTCGTTCGCCGCAAGGATACTCCCGCGCGCCCCGCGTGACAAGAGCTTTCGACCGAGTTAAGCTCCCGCAAGGACTCAACGCCTCGTCCCTACTTCCTTCATCTTCCACGCGCCGCAAGCCTCAACGCCTCGGCCGCGTCCTGCTCCGCGCCGCGAACGACCGTCACCGCGTCGCCTTCGAGCCGCACGCGCGTGAGCGCGCCGCCGTCGCGCCACTCGCGCTCGGACTCCGCCTGCGTGGAGGAGGCAGGCGCGGCGCGGCCTTGCAGCAAGAGGTTGTACGCGCGGAAGAACTCCTGCGCGTCGCGCGGCGTGTCCCAGACCGTCCGCCAGACGAAGAGCGGCGCGCGCCCCTCGCGCTCGAAGACGAACGAGCGGTCGCCGCCCCAGCCAGCGGCCGCGCGCCGCGCCTCCTCCGCGTTGACGCCCGCCAACAACAGCCCGCGCACGCCTATCTCGCCGAGCGGCGTCGTCGCCACCGGCCGCCAGCCCTCGTCCCCGAACTCTTCGAGGTCCAACTCTATCTCGCGCGGCGACTCGCCCGAGATGTACTTCTCCGGGTGGAGCACCTGCTCGGAAGACTGCGGCGGGCGCCGGAAGACTTCGTCGAGGCTGACCGCCGGGCGCGCGCGCCTGAGCGTCTCGACGAAGTGCAGGCCGTCGCGGTAACGGAAGATGAAGGTCTCCGTCAGCAGCGGCGGGAAGAAGGCGCCGATGCCTTTCCGATAAGAGGCGTAACGCTCGTCCTCCTCGCGCGTCAGGTCTTCGACCGACTTGCGCGCCCACGCCTCGCCCTGCGTGACGCGGCGCTCGACGCTGACGGCGTCGCCCTCGACGAGCGCGAAGACCGCCTCCTCGCGGTCGAAGCTGAAGGGGCGCGCGAGCACCATCCTCAACAAATCGAAGTGTTGGTCCTGTAAGGCGTGGACGAACTCGTGCGTGAGCAGCCCCGAGTCGCGCGACCCGCGCCCGTCAACGAGAAGCACCTGCTTGTCGAGCGGCGAGTAGGTCGCGCCCGCGGTCGCCGCCGTGAAGCTGACCGCCAGCGAGGCGAGGTCGGTCCCCTCCGGCAGCATCCCGCCCGCGACCGCCAGACGGCTCAAGCCCTTCAGGTCGTCCGTGCCGAGCACCTCCGCGATCTCCTTCGTGCGCGTGCCGTACTCCCACCCCGACAACTCCGTCATCCCCACCTCGCCGCGCCATTCCAGCCCCCGCACGCGCGACGCGGAATCCGCCGCGCGCTCGCGCAGAGACTTCAAACGCGGCGAGAGCGGGCGCAGCGGGAGCGGCGGCAGTGTCCGACGGGCCGGCGGCGGCGCGTCCGGCGTCGCGGCCGCCACCGGCGACACGACGCGCGAACGCGAACGCCTCGCCAAGAGCACCGTCAAACCCGCGACCACGGCCGCCAGCACCACGAAAAAGACTAAAAGATGGCTTCCCCTCGTTCGCATATCAAGACTTAGACGCCCGAACCGCCCCCCGCGCTGCCGCGAAAAAGCCTCGGATGTTGCAGCGAACTCTAAGTCTAATGCTGCCTTTACAGGCAATTCTCGGCGCCGGGTGATTTCGGCGTTTTCCCGGTCAAACACGGTGATATACTCCCGACGAGAGGCTTGCGATGAGCACCAGTATAGACACTTCCCAGCCGTTCAAGACCTACACGCTTGAGGAGTTTTGGCAACTGCCTGACCCGCCAGACAGGTCGAAGCTCGAACTCATCGACGGAGTTCTCTACGTGACCCCTCCTCCCGCTGACACACACGACGACGTTGTGGCGCGTCTCGCCGATATTTTAAGTGCACACCGTAGAGCGAAAGGCCTTAAAGGAAGATTCTATTTCCCGCGAGCGGCCATCTGGACGAGCGGGCGGACGTACCTTGAGCCTGACCTGTTCTATGTCTCGGCTGAACTCGCGGCACGTCTCAAACCTAAGCACAGGGACACGGCCGACCTCGTCGTTGAAGTCATCTCGCCGGGCTCGGCCATCTACGACCGGAACAAGAAGGCCGAGACTTACGCGGCGCTCGGCGTCCGCGAGTTGTGGCTGATTGATGAAACAGAACAGACGGTCGAGGTGCGACGGCAGACCGGCGGCGGCACGTTCGACGAGGGCCGGACGTTCAGTTGCGGCCAGCCTGTCGAGTCCGACATCTTCTCCACCCTGCGTCTCCCCGTCGAGCAGTTGTTCAAAGACTAGTCGCGTCCCCGCCCGCGCTCCCTTCCGCTTAAGCTCCCGCATACCATTTTTCGTAGAGAGTCCAAGCAGCTCAACAACCATCGGCAAGGGACTTCGCATCTGAGGGTCAAATCCACCCGCGGAGCGACTCCCCAGGCTCTCCGACCATCGACGTTTTTGACGAACCGTTTGAGGAGAGGAGCCTACCCATGCCGCGACAGCTTCCAAAGCCGCACGAACTACTGCGGGTCTCCGAGCCCTGCTCCGTCGAGTGGGGCTCGATGTCTGGCGACGTGCGCTCGCGCTTCTGCGCGCAATGCCAACGTCACGTGCATACACTGTCCGAGGTCACGCCGGTTGAGGCTTTAGACCTCGTCCTGCGCTCGGGCGGGCGGCTCTGCATGCGCATCGAGCGCGACCCTTCAGGCGTGCCGCGCACGCGCGCACTCGTCGAGCCGCTCTACCAGATCGGCCGCCGCGCCTCGCGCCTCGCCGCCGGTGCCTTCGGCGCGGCGCTCACCATCTGCTCGGCCACGGGCGCGCGCGCGCAGACGCCCGAGCCCTCGCCGCCGCAACAAGTAGTCAACGTCAACCCGACGCCCGAAGAGGTGAAGCCCGAGGCCGGCGCGACACAAGGCACGACGGCCGCTGAGCAGAATCCTGAAGAGGTTAAGGTGATAACGGAAACGGCGGGCATCATCGTCATGCCGCTGAGCGAGCCGCTCGTCAAGGCCGCGGATGACAACGACCTCGATGCCGTCAAGCGTCTCCTCATCTTCGAAGGGGCGGACGTGAACGTTGTGGACGGAATGTACGGCACCAGCGCGCTCGCGCACGCCGTCCGGAACGGCAACCGCGAGATGATACGCGAGTTGCTCTGGCGCGGCGCGCGCGTCAACCTGCGGCTCACATACAAGCAGACGGCGCTGATGCACCTGAGCGAGGAGACCTCGGCCGAGGCCGTGCGCGACCTGCTCGACGCGGGGGCCAAGGTCAACGTGAAGGACGAGGAGGACAACACCCCTCTCATCATCGCCGCCGGGCGCGGACGCGCGGAGGTCGTCGAACTCCTTCTGAAGTACGGCGCGAAGCACAACGCACAGAACAAGGAGGGGCGAACGGCTCTGATGAACGCCGCCGCCTCGGGCAACACCGGAGCCGTCCGCGTGCTCCTCCAGGCCGGCGCCGACTACACGCGCCGCGACGCCCAGGGCCACACCGCCCTCTGGCACGCGCGCGACAACGAGTCGGAAGAGGCCGCCGCCCTCCTCCTCTCCTACGGCGCCCCCAACGAGCCGAAGGAAGAGCCGTAGGCAGTAGGCAGTAGGCAGATGGCAGTAAGAACAAGTAGGCAGTAGGCAGTAGAAGAAAACAGAAGCGGCGCGTCTTAACCTTTAGGCCGAGCGCGCCGCTACGTGTTCCTATTGTCACTGACTACTGCCATCTGCCATCTGCCTACTACTCTTGCCTTCACTTCGCGAAGTAGCCGCGGCGGCCACGGGCGACGGCGTCGGGGCGGCGCGGGAGGCGTAGGTGGATGGCGCGCCAGGCCCCGTCGCGCAGCTTGTTGGTGGGGCGGTAGGAGATGCTGTAGACGGTGCCGAGGTCCGCGACGACGCGCTCGTAGGCGCCGGCCAGGTCTTCGAGTTTCTCGACCTCGTAGAAGAGCCCGCCGCCCGCCTCGGCCAGTTCGCTCATGCGTTTGTGCGCGAGGTCGTAGGTCTCGGGCTGGATGTCCTCGGGGCTGAACGCCTCGTAGAACTCCGTGTTCGTCCAGACCGCGTAGACGACGCCGTCGAACTCCTGCACGCGGCTGCGTATCTCCTCGTACGTGGTCCGTGAGCCGTTGCCCGTCACGTTCGGCAGCGTCGAGTCGAGCCCGTCGCTCATCACGATGAGCGCGCGGCGGCGCTTGGGGTCGGCGGCGCGTTCGAGGAAGTCGAGCGCGTGACCGAGAGAGTCGTGCAGGCGCGTGTCGCCGCCGGGCGGCGCCAGACGGTCGAGCGATGCGTTGAGGCGAGCGCGGTCGCTCGTCAGAGGCGAGACGACCACTGTCTGCGCCGAGAAGGCGATGACGCCGACGCGGTCCTGCGGGCGCGTGACGGCGCCGAAGCGGCGCGCGGCGGCGCGGATGGTGTCGGTCATGCGCGCCGTCGAGCCCGAGAGGTCGAGCAGGAGCAGCAGGTCGAACGGCGCCTCGGACGCCTCGAAGTGCTCGATTGTCTGCTCGACGCGGTCTTCGTAGACGCGGAAGTCCGAGGCCGCGAGACCCTGTAACCCGCGCCCGCTCGCGCGCTCGACGACAGAGACGTTGAGCGTGACGAGGTCTGACTCAACGCGCACGACCTCGTCTTCGTCAACCTCCTCCGGCGCCTCGGGCGTCTCGCGGGGCGCGGCCCTGACGGGGCCGGAGTCCTGCGTCTCCTTCACGCGCGGCGTCCCCGCGCGCGCGAGGCTCGGCCCCGTGCCGCCGTTGTCCGCGCCCGCCGGTTTGAAACTCGTCGTGCCGGGCGCGAGGGTGTCGAGGCTGATGCGGCCGCGCCCGGAGAAGAGGCTGACGTTGGGGACGCCCGCGCCCATCTGGAACTTGCCGCTCAGGTCGCGCGCCTCCGAACGCGCGGACTCGACGCCGCGACCGACGTGGACCGAGCCGTTAAGCGACTGCGCCATAACGCTCACGCCGGACGCTTGCGGGAGCGCCACACGCAACTCGCCCGAGAGCGTCTGTGCGACCAGAGAGGCCGGCAGACCGTTCACCGCCAACTCGCCGTCCGACGTGTAGACCTTGAGCCGCGCGGTCGCGGGCACGCGCAGGCGCAGGTCAACGCGCGGCGCGCCCGCCCCGGCCGCGCGCTCGACCGTTATCTTTAAAGTGCCGCCCACGTTCTCCACTTTGAACGGGAGCCTTGAGCCCCGCGCGCTCTTCCTGCCACGGCCCGCGCGGCGCGGCGCGGGCTTGACGGCCTTCGGCGCCGGGGCGCCGGGCGCGACCGAAGCCACCAGCCCGACCTGCTCCCCATCCCAGACCTCGACCCACACGCCGCCGCGCCTGTTCTCCACCACGACCTCGCCGCCCGCCGGCAGCGCGAGGTTGACGAAGCCGTCCACGCCATTCTCCGTTGCCTGACGCGCGGTCGCCGGGAGACTCAGACACACGACGAGCAGCGCCGCCACGACCAGCGACGCCCACAAAGCCCCGAGCCTGCGTCTTGTTAGAGCCATGTCCGTTTGATGTCCGCCCCACGCCCACATGGTTGCCGCAATAGTAAGGCGTGAACCGTAAACCGTAAACCGTGACAGGAGGGAATTGCGTCCCTCCTGTCACGGTTTATGGTTTACGGTTCACGCGCCCGAAGGGCTTATTCGATCATGTCGAGCATGGAGCCCGCGCCGCCGCTCGGCGGGGGCATCGCGGAGGCGCCGGCCGAGCCCATGTCGCTGAGACGGAGGAGGAAGTTGCCCGGGTTGGTCGCGTAGGACATGGCGTCCTCCTTCTTCACCATCCCCTCGCGGACGTAGCGTTCGAGCACGCCGTCGAAGGTCTGCATGCCGTCAAGCTCGCCCTGCTCCATCGCGTCCACGAGCGACTTGCCCTCGCGCTCGCCATACTCCATGTACTCGCGCGTGCGCGCCGTGGACTTGAGAATCTCAATCGCCGCGATGCGGCCCTGGCGGTCGGCGCGCGGTATCAAACGCTGCGAGACGATGAAGCGGAACGACTGCGAGAGGCGCGTGCGAATCGATTGCTCCTCGTTCTTGGGGAAGACGCCGATGATGCGGTCCACGGTCTTCGCGGCGTCGATGGTGTGGAGCGTCGAGAGGACGAGGTGGCCCGTCTCGGCCGCTTCGAGCGCGACCTCGATGGTCTCGCGGTCGCGCATCTCGCCGACGAGAATGACCTTCGGCGCCTGCCTGAGCGCCGCCCGCAGCGCGAGCGCGAAGCTCGGCGTGTCCGAGTGCAACTCGCGCTGGTGGATGGTCGAGAGCTTGTGCGGGTGCAGAAACTCGATCGGGTCTTCGATGGTGACGATGTGGTAGGCCCGCGTCTCGTTGATAAGGTCGATGACGGCGGCCAGCGTCGTGGACTTGCCCGAGCCCGTCGGGCCGGTTACGAGCACGACGCCGTTCTTGAGGCCGCAAATCTCCTTGAGCACGCCGGGCAGGTTGTAGTCGCTCCACTGCGGCGGGCGGTTGGGGATGACGCGCATGACGATGGCGTGCGTCCCGCGCTGCATGAAGATGTTGACGCGGAAGCGCGCGAAGCCCGGCGCGCTGAACGAGAGGTCGGCCGAGCCGAACTTCTGCAAGTTATCGCCGGCCGTCAGGTGTGTGCCGATGATGATCTTGGCGAGCGCGGCCGTGTGCGAGGGCAGAAGCTTTTCGAGCCCCGGCACCTCGACGGGCTGCAACTCACCAAGCAGTTCGACCTGCGGCGGGCGCCCCGGCGAGAAGATCAGGTCGCTGACCTTGTCCGAGACCGACAGCATGCGCTGGAGGACGTTCAGGAAGTTCAACTGCGACGCGCCGGCCGGGGGCGGCGGCGCGGCAAAAGGCGCTTGGGGTGTGCTCATCTAAAATCTGCTCCGGGGGTTGTACGCGTAAAGTATTGCTCGGGTACGAGGACGGTGGGTATGGGCCGGGGGGCCTTGCGGGGAACCTGCGGGGCGCTCCCCTACTCTAAGATGACAGAACGGCGCACGACTTGGCAAGTGGGAATTTCGAGGGGCGCCGGGCGCGGCACCTGTTTGTCCGGCCGTGCGGAAAAATGTACCTTTGGGGCGCTCTAAAAATTCAAGCAAGCTTCCGGAGGGGTTTCAGACATGCCGCGCGGACGAATCTACGACGACATCACGCAGACCATCGGCGACACGCCGCTCATCCGACTGGGCCGCCTCGCCGAAGGGCTGCCCGGCCGCATTGCGATCAAGCACGAGGGCTTCAACCCCTTCAACTCGGTCAAGGACCGCATCGGCACGGCCATGATTTTGGACGCGGAGGCGAGCGGCGCGTTGCGCCCCGGCATGTTCATCGTCGAGCCGACGAGCGGGAACACGGGCATCGGCCTCGCCTTCGCCGCCGCCGCGCGCGGCTACCGCTGCGTCTTCACGATGCCCGAGACGATGACCGTCGAGCGCCGGCATCTTTTGCGCTCGCTCGGCTGCCACCTCGTGCTGACGGAAGGGCCGCGCGGGATGCGCGGGGCCATCGAGCGCGCCGAGCAGATACGCGAACAGCTCGGCGAACGCGCGTGGATGCCGCGACAGTTCGACAACCCGGCCAACCCGGAGATTCACTACCGCACGACGGGGCCGGAAATCTGGGAGGACACCGGAGGCGCGGTGGACTTTTTCGTCTCGGGCATCGGGACGGGCGGGACGATCACGGGCGCGGGCCGCTACCTGCGCGAGCGCAAGCCCGAAATCCGCGTCGTGGCGGTCGAGCCGGACGAGAGCCCCGTCCTCTCCGGCGGCCAGCCCGGGCCGCATAAGCAGCAGGGCATCGGCGCGGGCTTCGTCCCTTCGATTCTGGACACGAACATTTACGACGAGGTCATACGAGTCACCAACGACGACGCCATCGACACGGCGCGCAGGCTCGCGCGCGAGGAGGCCATCTTCGCCGGCATCTCTTCGGGCTCGATCACTTGGGCCGCGCTCCAACTCGCCGCGCGCCCGGAGAACGAGGGGAAACTCATCGTCTCCATCGTCTGCGACTTCGGCGAGCGTTACCTCTCGCATCCCGTCTACGCGGACGTGCCCGCGCCCGACGCGTCGGAATTGGAAGGCGTTCTATGACGGACGTGAGTTCCTGTGAATTTCGTCCGCGCGCGTGCGTGGGGAAACTAACGTAAACGTTCGTAACGGAAATGACACTCGCTTTGCAAACAACCGTGCCCGCTTCGGCGTACATCAGAATGTCAGACGGGCACGGGGCGTGCTCGACAGCAATTGAGCCCCGCGAACCGGAAAGGAGGCGCGAGAGAGTATGGCGACGTACCGTGACCCCGCGAGAGTCTTTGCCCCGCTGGAGATACTTGAGCGCATCCTTGAGATACGCGCCGACGCGGGCTACCAACCGGTCATCTTCCTGCGCTCGGCCGACGACCTCGTCGCGTATTTCGACGCCTACGGCTTCGACGTTTACAGTTTCGACCAGCCCGAGGCCGAGTTCCGCTTCGGCGACTACCGCGCGCCCGTCGCCCCCGGCGGCGACCACGCGCACGAATCGCCGACAGCGCATTAGGAAAGTAAGTAGACAGTAGAAAGTATCCAGTAGGAAGACAAAGCGGCGCGCCCGGCCTCAAGGCTGAAGCGCGCCGCCTCTGTTTTCCTACTGACTATTGTCTACTGTCTACTCGCTTTCACAGGGCTTTAATTATGACGAAGGTCACGTCGTCGCCAGAGCCGCGGCCGCCCGTCCACTCGAAGATGTCGTTGTAGATGTAGTCGATCATCTTGCGGGCGCTCAGGTCGCGGCTGCGGCGGACGGCCTCCACGAGGCGCGTGCGTGTGTACTCCTCCCCGTGGGGGCTCTGCGCCTCGGTCGCGCCGTCGGTGTAGAGGACGAGTATCTGGCCGGAGTCGATGGGCAGGTAGTACTCGTAGTAGCGCGTGTCCTTGAAGAGGCCGAGCGGGAGGCCGCCGCGCTCGATGAAGCGCGGGCCGTCGGGGTTGAGGACCAGCAGCGGGTTGTGGCCGGCGTTGACGAAGGCCAGCGTGCGGTTCGTCGCGTCGAGCATCCCGTAGAAGGCCGTGACGAACTGGTGCTGCTCGATGGACTCCCACAGAAGGTAGTTGACCTTCGCCATCGCGACGTTCGGCGCGTAGCCGACGTGGATGGCCGAGCGCAGGGAGGCGCGCAGGAAGGCCATCAGCAGCGACGCGGGCACGCCCTTCCCCGACACGTCCGCGATGACGAGCCCCAGTTGGTCGTCGTAGGGCTTGACGAAATCGTAGTAGTCGCCCGAGACCTCTTCGGTCGAGAAGTTGTATCCGGAGATGTCGAAGCCGTCCACCGTCGGGTCGCGCTCGGGCAGGAGCGCGAGCTGCACCTGCCGCGCGACTTCGAGTTGCGCTTCAAGCCGCTTCTTCTCGACGAGCTGCTCGTGGAGCATCGCCTTCTCGACGATGATGGCGACCTGCGAGGCGAGCAGCATGAGGAGCTGCTTGTCGTCCTCGGTGTAGGCGTTGAGGTCGTCGGATTCGAGGTCGAAGACGCCGATGACCGAGTCGTTCGAGATGATGGGGGCGACGACCTCGGAGCGCGTCTCCTTGCGCGCGTTAACGTAGCGTGCGTCCTTCCGCACGTCGGGGACGAGGACCGACTCGCCCGTCTGCGCGACCCAGCCGATGAGCCCCTGCCCCAGCCTGAGCCGCAGCTCGATCAACTCCTCGATGTCGTAGCCGCGCACGGCCTCGGCGTGGAAGACGAGCGAGGCCGTGCCGCCCTCCGAGACGTGCGGGTCGCGGCGGATGATGTAGATGCCGGCGGCGTCGTAAGGCAGGAGTTGGTCGAGCGTGTCCATCACCTGCGCCAGCACCTCTTCGAGGTTGAGCGAGCGGCTGATCTTGCGCGTGATCTCAAGCAGCAGGCGCAGTTTCCCCTCCATGCTCAGCACCGTCACCCGCGCGTCCACGTTCGCTGTCTCTTCGGCCATAAGTGGGGGATTATAAACTATGAACTCGGAACGATGAACGATGAACTGTAAGATATGCGGCTTGACTTACAGTTCATCGTTCATCGTTCCGAGTTCATAGTTTCAAACGCCCTCTCCGTCAAAAGTTCCAACTCCAACGCGGCGGCCGGGTCGTGGCGGAAGAGGTCGTTGATGTCGGAGGGGAGTTCGATGGCGGCGAGACGCAGGCCGCGCGCGTGGAAGAGTTCGCGGTAGCGCGCGGCGGCGCGGCGGCCGGCGGCGTCGGGGTCGAGGGCGGCGACGACGCGGAAGCGGCCGAGCGGGGCGAGCCAGTCCTCCTTGAGCCCGCCCGCGCCGACGAGCCCGACCGCCGCGAAGCCGTGCGCGAGCAGCGTGAGCGTGTCGGTGAAGCCTTCGACGAGGTAGACGACCGAGCCGCTCGCGAGCTTGTCCAACGAGTCGGCGTTGTAGAGCGCGGGGACGTGGCCGCGCATGTTGTGCCAGCGCGGCTCGACGCCGGCCGCGGTCGTGCGCGCCTGTAGGTAGACGGGCCGCCCGCCGACGTAGAACGGAAACAGCAGGCGGTGGTGGTAGAAGGTCAGATGCTCCTTGCGGTTGAAGAGGCCGGCGCGGCGGAGCGTCTCGACGGCGAAGCCGTCGGACATGCGACGCATCACGCGGCGGTATGCGCGGCGCGGGAAGTACGTGACGCCCGCGCGGCGCGCGGTCGCGGCGTCGATGCCGCGACGCGCGAGGTAGGCCGTGCCTTCGAGCTGGTCTTCGGCGCGGCAGATGTCGAGGAAGCGCGCGCAGACGGTCGCGGTCTGCTCCGCGTCGAGCGGCTCGAAGCTTTCGCCCTCCGCCTCGGAGGCGTCGGGGGCGGCGCGCGAGGCGAGCGAGGGCTGCCGGCCTTTGCGACCGTCGAGCCCGAGTTCGCGCGCCAGTTCCCTCACCGCGCGCGCGAAGCTGACGCCGTGCATCAACTCGTAGAAGGTGATGGCGTCGCCGCCCTCGTCGCGCGAGAAACAGTTGAAGAGACCCTGTTGCAGGTCGATGGAGAGACTCGGGTGCCCCCTGCCGCTGTGTGCGTGCGCGGGGATGGGGCAGAGCGATTGAAGACGTGCGCCGTTCTGTCGCGCCTCGGGGCAGTAGCGCAGGTAGAAGGCGCGGTAGTCGATGCAACGCTTGACCTCGTCGCGCAGCTCGCGCAGTTTTTCAGGCCCGTCGCCGTCCGTCCTCATACCCGAGAAGTTAATCGGCGGCGGCCGAAAAGTGAAGAGACAAGCGGCGCGGCTCATCCCGACCTACCTCAACTTGCCCAACCTTTCGGCGCGAGCTAACATCTACGCACTGCGGTATCTTTCTAACCTGGTGGAGAAATAAGAACTCAATGCACAACCAAAGTTTCAGACGCCCCGGCCTGAAGGCCGCCTGCGCGCTGGTGCTGCTCGCCCTCTGCACCGGGCTCGCCTCCGCACAGCTCGGCGGTTTGGGCGGCCTCGGCGACAAGTTGAAGAAGAAGACACCGAACCTGCTCGGCGACAAGCAACCGATCACGACGAGCCTCTCCGACGCCAAGTGGGGCGACTCGTCGAAGGACGGCTTCACGCCGCGCGAGGCCAAGCGCAGCCTGATGACGTTGCAGCGCACGCCCAACGGCGGCTTCGTCCTCCAACCCGGCTACTACGAGTTCCAGGACCAGAGCTACTGCCTCAAGGCCGGCACGCACGGCCCCGGCGACGGCGACGGCTACATCTACGCGCCGCCCAAAGGCCCGGCCGAGGACGCCGTCATGACCATCGTCCGCAACTCGGTCAACCGCCCCGAGATTCCACAGCAGAAGATTCAACAACTCCTGTGGGCCATCATCGCGCGCGCCAAGTTCGAAGACCTACAGGGCGACATCAAGGCCGTCGCCTCGCAACTGCTCACGCCGCGCCAACTCGCGGGACTGAACCGCAGCGCGCTCGACGTGCTCCAGGGCAACGCGCTGACCGACGCGCTCGGCGGCGTCCCCGAGCCGCTCCGCCAGATCGCGCAGGCGGAGGCGCAGCTCCGCCAGATGTTGACGACGCCCGGCGCGTCCTTCGCGGAGATGGAGCGCGTCGCCGTGCTCTCGGGCAACGCGCCGCTCGGGCCCGGCAGCCAGTCGGTGCCTTCGGGACGCTGGTCGATGCACCCGGACGGCTACATGGTGCGCTACATCCCCTCGGGCTACAGCTCGACGCGCGTTGAAATCTGGGTGGCGCAGGGCAGCCCTTCGGTCGGCAAGGAGTACGACCCGGCGACGCACATCGCCGTCCCCGGCAACACCGCGCGCCAGCGCCTCATCCAGTCGGGACGGCCGCAGCAGGCGCACTAAACCAGACCGTTAACTCGGAAGACGAAAGGCCCGACCTTCTTGATGAAGAAGGTCGGGCCTTTCGTCCTCTTCAACTATAAAGACTTCAGTCGGCGCCCGCGTTGCGTTCGGCGTTGGCGGCGGCGAAGGCGCGGCGTCGTTGCTCGCGCGCGGCGTCCTCTTCGGGGTGGCGCTGGCGGTACTCGGCCCACAGGCGGCAGACCTTCAGACGGTACTCGATCAGCTCGCGGCTCACGTTGAAGTTGCGCGACATCTCGATGGAGGTCCGGTTCTGCTTCAAGAGCCTGAGCAGCCCCGCGTAGGGCACGAGCGCCGCCGCGCCCACCGCGTACGCGGCCTCCTCGTCCGCCTCGTTGTAGTCGCGCGCGACCGTCTTCCCCTGCTTGTTCCGCGCCACGATGGACAGTCGGTTCGCCTTGTGCCCGAGGAAGACGTGGCAGACCTCCTCCATCAGCGTCGCGTTGTTGCGCGCCTTCCCATGCTTCGGGTTCAGGATGATCAGCCGCCAGCCGTTCGGCAGCGCCCGCGACGAAGTCCCCCCCGACCAGTCGTTCACGCCCACCCCCAGCAGGTGCTCCCGCGTCTCCTCCGACAGCCCCGCGATCTCGTCGAAGTTGATGACCATCAGCCTCGCGAAGTATGCCAGCTCGAACGGGTCCAACGCCTCGTCCTCCCTGCGCAGCCCCGCGAAGTCGCGCAACCCCAACGCGCGCACCTCGTACTGTCTCCCCTTAAAAGTCGGCGGCAGCTTTTCCGTGTCCACCTGAGATGCTCCGGCACGAAAGACGAATCAGCCCAGCAGTCTCTTGAACTCGTCTAACGTCAGCCCGACCTGTTTGATGATGGCCCTGAGAGTCCCCTTCGCTACCTCTTTATGATCCGGCACAACGACGCGGCGATGAGGCTCGACCGTCTGTCTTAAAACAATATGACTACCCCGCTGACGGTCTTGCTCATAACTGACTTTCCGCAAAGCTTTAACAACTTCACAGCCCGAGACGCGCGGCAGTTCGCTCAAGCCTCGACCTCCACCAGTTCTTCGGTTATGGGAGGAGGCACCGGCTCGCCGTGAGCCTCAAGGCTCTCCAGATAGAGGCCGATGGCTTCTCTAATGTTCTCTAAAGCCTCCGCCCGCGTTTCACCCTGCGAGATACAGCCGGGCAGTGTCGGCACTTGGGCGACAAAAACGCCGTCCTCGTCTTGCTCGATCAGCACGCGGTACTTCATACAAGACCTCCGCCTTAACCATGTCAGACGCTCCGAGATTGCACCCAAGATTATACCCGGCCAGACGACTTATCTTCACCCTTATTATGAGCCCGCGTCCCGCCGCTCAATAAAATGGCGCGGGGAGAGACGGCCCCTCCCCGCGCCTCGGACCTGCTTTAGACCCCGGCCTGTTTCGCCATCTCGACTTCGAGGCGCCGTTTGATCTCTTCCGGCGTCGGGTCTTCGATGTGCGTGGCGATGTACCAGAGGTGACCGAACGGGTCTTCGACGCTGCCCGAACGGTCGCCGTAGAACTCATCCTTGACGGGCTTCTTGAGCGTCGCGCCCGCCTTAACCGCCTGCTCGACGCGCGCGTCAACGTCCTCGACGTAAAGCATGAAATGGGACGTGGGGCCGCCGAGCGAGCGCGGGCTGTGGAAGTTCATCTCGGGCATCTCGTCGGCGAGCATGACGATGGTGTCGCCGACCTGAATCTCGGCGTGCCCGATCTTGCCGCCTGGGGCCTCCATGCGCATGCGCTCGGTCGCGCCGAACGCCTCCTTGTAAAAATCGATGGCCCGCGCCGCGTCGTCCACGCACAGGTAGGGGTTCACGCTGCGGTACCCTTCGGGGATGGGCTTCACTGCCTTGTCTGCCATGATTCTCTCCTTTGCAGTTAAGAATCTGATCGGGAGATTCAGATTGTGCCTGATGTTTCGACGACCATTCCGGCCGAAGGCGAGGGGCCTATGCGGTTAAAACTGAACTTGGGTAAAAGCCGAATTGATTAAGAGGCGCTCGACCGGGTCGGGTCGAGCGCCTCTTTGAGAACCGTCGTCCTTCAACTTGCTACGCCTACTTCCGGCCCTTGCGTGCGCGGGCGTCGGTGCCGGGCGCGGAGAACTGCTGGTAGGCGACGCGGAAGAGTTCGGAGAGGGCCTTGGCCGTCTCGGGCGTCAGGTTGCGGTCGGCGCGCAGGTGCGCCTCGACGATGTCGGGCGTGGCCTCGTGCGGGAAGTAGACGACGGCCGACGTGTCCGTGCCCTCCTCGGTCTTGCGCGCGCCCATGACGCGCTCCATCGGCATGTCGAGCCAGCCCGTCAGCCGCGCGATGTTGTCCGCGTCGGGCTTGCCCGTGCCGTTCTCGATGCGCGAGAGCGTCGAGGCCGAGACCTTCGTCTCGTCGGCCACGTCCCGGAGTGAAAGCCCAAGCTCCTCGCGCTTGCGGCGGATGGCGCGGCCGAGCTCGACCGTGTTGACTAAACTTTTCGACTGATCTGCCATGTTCGGCCTCCTTACCAGGGGCGCCGCGTCCCCCACACGGAGTCCGGCGCCCACACTGACGACCCCAACATAGCACAAGAAAATTTCCTGCGCAAGACCTTGTTTTATGCTTGCAACAACCCGGGAACGATGGTACACTGTTTCACGTATGAAACAGAGCGTTGCAGCAATTACGCGGGCGCGCTGAAGTTCAAGGAGTGAAACGGAAGGTGAGCGACGTGATCTGGGAGACGTTCGACGGTCTGTTCAAGACCCTGCACCGGCAGGGTCGGCGCGTCGAGGAGTTGGAGGCGCGGGTCGTCGAGCTTGAGCGTCGCTTGCAGGAACGCGCGGGGTTCGCGCCGCAGACAGAGCCGGCCGAGCGGGTCGTCACGCAGATGCCGACCGAGAAGGCCGCGTAAGTTTCCGAGAGCTTCCGCACGGAGGATTTAAGCCATGACTGCCGTACTCGACAAGAAAGCTTTGATGCGCGACAAGCGCGCGCAGGGCATCGCCGCGATGGGCCTTGTGAACCGCGAGGGCGACCGCTTCCGCGTCACCACGCCGACGCTGCGGGGCCGCCGCGCCTCCTACGAAGTCTGGCGCGACGAGGCGGGCCAGGTGCGCTGCACCTGTCTTGAGTTCGAGGAGCAGTCGGCCCAAGACCCGCGCTACCGCTGCGAGCACATCCTCGCCGTTAAGCACGCCGTCCTGGCGAAGAACACGGAGGCCGCGGCCAAGCAGCAGGCGGCGCAGAAGGTTTCCGCCCCGCAGGCGCGGGGCGCGACTCCCGAGAACGTTGTTGCGGCGGAGACGCCCAACACTTTGACCCAGACCGCATCCGAGAAGCTCGGCGAGGCTGCCGCGGAGGCCACGCTTCGTGCCCCGCGCAAAGCGCCGCGCTTCGTACGGGAGCAGAACGAGCAGCCGGAGGTCAAGGCGCGGGTCGAGATCGTCGCCAACGCCGAGACTCCTCACCGTTCGCTCGCGGAACACGAAGAGACAGAGGAGCTAGAGATGACGAAGAAAGCAACCGCACACGTTCAGAAGGCGGACGAGGAGCAGGACTTCATCACCGCCGAGGAGTACGAGCAGCAGACGGCCGCCCCCGTGGTGTCGCTCTCGTTCACCAAGACTTTGGGCACCTTGAAGCAGCCCGTGGACCCGCGCCTCATCAAGACGCGCGAGGGCTGGCGCGACCGCAACGGCAACCAGCACATGGTCGAATACGTCGAGTGGCACACCGTCGCCGACATCCTCGACCGCGTCGCGCCCACCTGGTCGCACGCCGTGCGCGGCATCGTCCAGATCGGCGAGATGGTCGCCGTCACCTGCGCCATCACCATCGACGGCGTCACGCGCGAAGGCGTCGGCACGGGGAACGCCGACAACGAGACCGGTATCAAGAAGGCCGAGCACGACGCGCTGAAGCGCGCGGCCATCAAGTTCGGCATCGCGCGCGAACTCTACCAGCGCGAGTCGGAAGTCATCGAGCGCGAGGGCTCCGGCCCGCAGCCCGGCGACTTCCCGAAGGACCCGCTGGCGAAGTCGATGGCCGACCTCGTCACGCCGAAGCAGCTCGGCATGATCCGCGCGCTCGCGCGCGAGGCCGGCGTGGATATGGACGAGGAGTGCCAGCAGGTGATGCGCGTCCGCACCGAGGAGTTGTCGAAGCGCGCCGCTTCGAGCTTCATCGACCACCTGAAGGGCTTGCAGAACAACCAGCAGACCTTCGAAGTGCGCCGCGCGAGCTAAGACGGTGAGCAGTGAGCGGTGAGCAGTAAGCAGTTGTGAAGCGAACTGCTCACCGTCTCAAACATCTAAACAACTGCTTACGGCTTACTGGCAAGGGGTGAAAGATGATGACGACCGAAGAGATGATTGAAGAGATGAAGCCGCTCACGCTTGAGCTCGACTACGCCGACGAGGTGTTGGAGCGCGAGCGCGTCGAGGCGGCTCAGGCTGAAGGTGTTGAGGTCGAGCCGGCCGACCAGCGGACGAAGAAGGAGCAGATCGTCGCGCTCTTCGAGTCGGGCACGAAGGACATCGCGGAGATCGTTAGGCGGGTGAAGGCGCGTCCCTCCTACGACGCGCAGGTCTTGCAGCAGGCCGGGCATCTGGACGGCTACTTCGACCTCTACACGACGACCGGCAGGGAGCAGAACGTCTACACGCGCTACTTCCGCAACGTGCTCCACTTCCGCAACGTCGAGGCGGCGCGCGAGTCTGTGGCGCGCATCGACCGGCTCTACAACTACTTCGAGCGGCTCGGCGACCGCGCCGGCCAGCACCAGGCGATGATCCTCGCGCTGACGGGCAAGAACCGCGCGCGTTGGTCCGGAAAGAACGAAGAGTCGCAGGTCTTCAGCGACTGGCTCGCCGCGCACTAAGCGGCGGCGCGGCCCCGACACTTTTCAGTGAATGGCCCGACGCTTTAAGGGTCGAGCAGCTTTAAGAAGGAACACATCAGAGGAACGATGAAGTATGAACGATGAACGATGAACCGAGGCCACAGGTCTTTACTTCAGCGTTCATACTTCATCGTTCCCATCAACGAACAAGGGGGTTGACAGGCGGGTTTTCAAGTGTTTGAAGACTCGCCTTTTTTCTTTCGTATCGCAAGCCTCGCTCTAAAACGTTCTACCAAGCCAACGCTTCAAGAGGAGACAAGCATGTCCGAACAGACGATGCCCGCGAACGGGTCTTTCTGCTGGAACGAACTCTCGACGACCGACGATCAGGCCGCCATCAACTTCTACACGCAACTGCTCGGGTGGGAGATCAAGTCATCGAACGCGACCGCGTGCGAGGGGACGGAGGCGCCGCCGATGGTCTACAACGAGATCGTCGTTGACGGCAAGCACGTCGGCGGAATCTTCAAGATGGGGACGGAGTTTGGCCAGACGCCTTCGCACTGGATGCCCTACGTCGCCGTCGAGGACGTGGACGCGAAGGCCGCGCAGGTCGCGGAACTCGGCGGCAAGGTCTGCGTCCCGCCGACCGACATCCCCAACACCGGCCGCTTCTGCGTCGTCAACGACCCGACCGGCGCCACCATCTCGCTCATCACGCTCAAGGGCGCGCACTCGTAAGAGCCGCCGCGCCGCGCAGCCCCCCTTTACCCGATAACTGCTTCCCCTGACGGAAAGGAGAAGGGTCCGAAATGAGAATCAACTACCCGGCCGTCGCCGCGTCGGCCGTCGCCTACTGGGTGCTCGGCGCCCTCTGGTATTCGCCGCTGCTCTTCGCGCGCCCCTTCATCGCGCTCAAGGGCTGGACGCCCGAGCAACTGGCGGCGATAGAGTCGCAGAGCCACGCCGCCGAGATCGGCGTCGCGTTCGTCACGTCTTTCCTGCTCGCCTACGTGCTCGCGCACTTCGTCAAGTTCACGGGCGCCGAGACGGCCGCGTCGGGCGCGCTCACGGGCTTCTGGCTCTGGCTCGGCTTCGTCGTCACGACGAACCTTGAGACGGTCATCTTCGAGCAGCGCCCGCTCGGGCTCTACCTCATCAACAACGGCTATCACCTCGTCGGCATGCTCGGCATGGGCGCCCTCCTCGCCGTCTGGCGCCGCGAGCGCGGCCGCGTCCCCGCCTACCAGAGCTGAAGAAGGCGTAAACCGTAAACCGTGACGAGTAAGAACTGACCATCTTCTTGTCACGGTTTACGGTTCACGGCCTTCGCGGCATAATCGCTTCCATGCCTGCGAAGAACGAAGACCTGCACGGCAACGTGCCGGACAAGTCGAACGTGGCGCTGCTGCTCATCGACGTGATCAACGACCTTGAGTTCGAGAGCGGCGAAGAACTGCTCCGTCACGCGCTGCCGATGGCCGAGCGGCTGGCCGGGTTGAAGCGGCGCGCGAAGGAGGCGGGCGTCCCCGTCGTCTACGTCAACGACAACTTCGGCAAGTGGCAGTCGGACTTCAAGAAGATTCTCGAACACGTCCTGAACGACGACGTGCGCGGCCGTCCCCTGGCGGAGACGCTGCGGCCCGACGAGGATGACTACTTCGTCTTGAAGCCGAAGCACTCCGGCTTCTTCTCGACCACGCTCGACATCCTGCTCAACTACCTACAGGCGAAGACGCTCGTCCTGACGGGGCTGACCGGCGACATCTGCGTCCTCTTCACCGCGCACGACGCGTACATGCGCGACTTCAACCTCGTCATCCCCTCTGACTGCGTCGCCTCGAACGACCCCAAAGAGAACGAGTACACGCTTAAGAAGATGGAGGGCCTGATGGACGCCGACATCAGCCCCTCGACCGAGATCGACTTCGAGGCCCTCAAGCGCGCCCCCGCGCGCGAGCCCGCGCCCAACCCCGCGCCCGAGCCGCAGCAGACCGCCCGCTGAAGAAATTCACGCGCCCGCACCACGCACTTCCGCTTGACGACGGAGGCCGCGCGGCATTAGCTTTACACGCCGCCCGCGCACGGGCTGCTTCCGTACACAAAGGCCGGCGGCGGCGCGAAGGGATTGACGCCGTCCTGGCCGGCAAGAACGGCTTTCAAACGAACACCTCGCGGCAGTTGTCTCTCGACGGGCCGTCGTCAAGTTCGGCCCGCGACTTCCCCAAGGAGAATAACCGAAACGATGACAACCAAAATGATCTCCCTCTTCGCCCTCTGCGTGCTGCTGGGCGCGGTCATGCTCGCCTGCGGCGGCGCCGCCGATAACACGAACACGAACACCGCCAACACCAACACCACGGCCAACGCCAACACGAAGGCGACCTCGACGCCCGCCACCACCGCTTCGCCCGCCGCGACCGCTTCGCCCGCCGCCACCACCAGCACCACCTCGGGCGGCGACATCGGCGTGGCCGAGTGCGACGACTTCCTGAAGAAGTACGAGGCGTGCGTCAGCGGCAAGGTGCCGGCGGCCGCGCAGGCGACCTTCAAGACCTCGCTCGACACGTGGCGCAGCTCGTGGAAGCAACTGGCCTCCACCCCGCAGGGCAAGGCCGGGCTGGCGACGGCGTGCAAGTCCGCGATGGAACAGGCTAAGACCTCGCTCGGCTCCTACGGCTGCACCTGGTAGGGACGAGTCGGGAAGGAAGACGGAAAGGCCCGGCGAGTATGAAAACTCGCCGGGCCTTTCCGCGTGAACGCGTTCGCCGACTTACTCCTCGAACGACTTGGTCTGCGGGTTGCGGCCGCGCATGGCGGCGGTGGCGAGGTCGCGCGCGCGCGGCAGCGACTCGATGGCCTTCGTCACCTGCGGGTCGTCGAGCATGAGCACCTGCGTCGCCTTGACCGAGCCGTAGGCGGCGGTCGTCAGGTCGTAGCGCAACTGGCGGGCGATGAACTCGCGCCCCTTGTCGAGCTGCACGTCGGTGAGCTTCAACTCCTCGCCGTAGTTGGCGATGGCGAACTCCTTGAACGCCTTGTAGACCTTGTCGTCCACCTCGAAGGCCCCGACCTCGACGTTGCGCTCGAACTCGGGCATGCCGCCGACCTTGAAGCTTTGCGGCACGCCGGGCACGCGGCCGTTCACGGCCTCGCGGGCGAAGGCGAAGATGGGGTCGAGGAGCCGCACCTGCTGCGGCGTGAGCAGGCGCGCCTTCACGGCCTCGTCGGGCGCGATGCCGCCGCCGCCGTAGAGGGGCCGCCCCGTGTCTGTGTGCGTCTCGTTGCCCTTCGGCTTCTCGACCTCGGCCTCGCCCTGCGTACCGTTGACGCGGCCGTAGATGTAGTCGTAGTAACTCTGGTTCGAGTAGTCGCGCTGGATGAGGCGGCCCGAAGGCGTGTA
>DASVGG010000150.1:0-1545 GCA_036379655.1 Pyrinomonadaceae bacterium | reverse complement strand
GTTGAGGAAGGCGGAGAGCTTGCGGCGCAACTCCTCCAAGCTCCCTGCCACCACCCCCAGTCTCGCCTCCAACGCCTCGCGCCCCACCTGCGACGTGTACCCGATCCGCTCTAAATCCCCCTCCCCGTACTCGCCCCGCTCCACGCGCTCCCGCAGCCGCCGCACCCACTCCCGCAGCTGCTCCTCCTTCCTCCCCGACGCCAACACCAACACCGGCCCCCCGCCGCCCCCGCCGCCCTGCTCCGCGCCCCCGGCGTACTCCTCCAAAATCACGTGCGCGTTCGACCCGCCCGCCCCGAACGACGAGACCCCCGCACGCCGCGGCCACTCCCGCCCGCCCGACTCGTCCCGCGACCGCCGCCACTCGGCCAACTCCCGCTGCACGTAGAAGGGCGTCGCCGCGAAGTCTATCCGCCGGTTGAGCTCCCCGCTGTGCAGTGACGGCGCCAACTCCCCGTGCCTCATCTGCAGCAGCACCTTCGTCACGCCCGCCACCCCGGCCGCGCTCTCGCAGTGCCCGATGTTCGACTTGATCGACCCCACCGCGCAACGCCGCCCACGCCCCCCGCCCCCGAACGCCTTCGCCAGCCCCGCGATCTCGACGGGGTCGCCCAGCGCCGTCCCCGTCCCGTGCGCCTCCACGTAGCTGACGGTCTCGGCCCCGACCCCGCCCCGCCGCAGCGCCCCGGCGATGACCTCGGCCTGCGCCGCCACGCTCGGCACCGTGAAGCCGTTGGTGCGCCCCCCGTGGTTGACCCCCGTCGCCTTGATCACCGCGTAGACGTGGTCGCCGTCGGCCTCGGCCCGCCGCAGCCGCTTGAGCACCACCGCGCCGACGCCCTCGCCCGGCACGTACCCGTCGCCCCCCTCGCCGAAGCTCATGCACCGCCCTGTACTCGACGCGAAGCCGCCCTGCCCCAGCATGAGGTACTTCGCCGGGTGGATGGAGACGTTGACGCCGCCCGCCACCGCCGCTCCGCACTCGCCCGCGAGCAGGCTCCGGCACGCCAGGTGGATCGCCGTCAGCGACGACGAGCACATGGTGTCGACGGCCACGCTCGGGCCCGTGAAGTTACAGAAGAAGGAGACCCGGTTGGGGATCGCCGCCGGGCTCGCCGAGACCACGACGGGGCGGCCCCGCTCGAGCATCTGCGCGGCGAAGAGCTGGTACTCCTCGTACATCACCCCGGCGAAGACCCCGACGCCCGCCCGCCCCAACTCGCGCGGCGTGTAGCCGGCGTCCTCGACGGCCTCGTAGGCGCACTCCAGGAAGAGGCGCTCCTGCGGCTCCATCACCTCGGCCTCGCGCGGGGAGATGTTGAAGAAGAGCGGGTCGAAGCGGTCGACGCCGTCGAGGAACCCGCCCCGGCGCGCGTAGGTCTTGCCGGGCGCTCGGCGGGAGGGGTCGAAGAAGCGCGCGTGATCCCAGCGCGAGGCCGGGACCTCCGTGACGCAGTCGCGCCCCGCCCGCAGGTTGAGCCAGAGCCGGTGCAGGTCCGGGGCCTGCGGGTAGCGCCCCGCCACCCCGATGATCGCTATGTCGTC
>DASVGG010000149.1:0-48253 GCA_036379655.1 Pyrinomonadaceae bacterium | reverse complement strand
TCGTCGTTAAGCGTGCTGGTGCACGCTTTGGCGGGCAGGGATGCCCGCGCTCCCGGCGCTCTTAATTCACGTCGTGCAACAGCCACGCGAGGATGGGGTGCTCGACCTCGTGCGTGTGCTTCTTCGAGAAGACGTGATCGACGTGGCCGTAGTCGGCGTTGTACTCGACCGTGACCTCGGCGTTCGTCAGCAGGTCCCTCGTCTCAAGCATCTCGGGGCCGAAGCCGCGCCCGCCCGCGATCATCAGGACGGGGCCGTCGAAGCTCCCGAGGTTGTTCGTGAACGTTGTCTCGCCCGCGAGGCTGCAATTCACGTCGCGGATGGTGCGAATCGCCATGTAGTCCACGAACCCTGCGATGTTGTTGTGCACCAGCGACTCGTCCGCGTAGAAGAAGCGGTCTTCGGCGACGCTCCCGGCGAGGAACTGGTAGCCCGGGCGCGGCGTGACCGGCCCGACCGGCGGCGCGGACATCGCCGCCACCCACGCGCGGTGGTTGGTGAAGCCCGGGGGAAATCCCGGCAAAGGCGTCGGCGCGTCGGGCGCCGTCTCCGCGAGGAAGCTCAGGAGCTTAAAGCCCGGACCCTGCTGACCGTCGTAGTAGACCCCCGCCGCGAGCAGTCCGTCGAAGGCGGCGCAGAAGCCCGCGTTGACGGCGCGCACCTCCGGGTTCGCGGTGTAGAGCGTGCCCTCGATCATGATGGCGCCGGAGTAAGCGTCCGGGTCCTGGTTGATGGCGGCGACCGTCGCGATGCTGCCGAGCGAGAGCCCACCAACGACAGGCTTCTCGCCGGGGTGCGCCAACGCGATCTGCTGGCGGATGAAGGCCACGTCGTCGAGGATGGTCTGCAAGCCCCAGTCGGCCATCACCGAACAGTCGATGGCGCCCGACTCGCACTGCCCGGCCGTCAGGCCCTGCACGCGCTGCGAGTAGCCCCACACGTCGAAGCCGCGTCGCGCGAAGAAGCCCGCGAAGGACTTGCCGTAGTCGTCGCCCGCCGCGACCGATTCGTAGTTCTGGAAACCACTGCCGAGCGGCGGCAGCAACAACAACGTCCCCCTGTGCGCCTGCCCCGACGCGTTCTTCCTGACGCGGCTGATGAGGAAGCGGTTGAGTGGGTTCGTTCCTACTTGAACTGTGATGACGGTCTTCGTCATGTCGCCCGCGACGTTCGTGGTCTCGGAGCCGACGATCTGGTACGGCTGTGCGTAAGAGGCGCGCGCGCAGATTAAGAGCGCGGCGATAACGAGTGCTCTCTGTATCAACTTCATCTGTTCGTCTCCTTGTAAGGGGTCAGAGGGTTAAGGGTCTGCGAGGTTGAGGGCTGGCGCGTCGTGTGTCGAAGGATTATGCCCCCGGGCCGCCCGCATGTGAAGCGGCGACGCCGGGCACGCGCCCCGAATCTCCGCCGACCTTAAAGGCGCAAAAGGTCCGCGCGAACTATCATCCGTGAGAGATTTTTTTTCGCGCGAAAATTTTTCAACGCGCGAGCACGAGCATCTCTGTCTCCGTGGCGGCGGCCTGCGCCTCTTTCATCACCCCCGCGAGCGCCGTGTAGACATCGACCCACGCGGCCTCCGTCTGGGGCGTGAAGTCTTCGCCCAACCCCTTCTTCAACGTCCAGATGAGCGCGCGCCCGACCGTGACGTAGTCCTTCTCGCGCACGCCGTAGCCCGCGTGACGCGCGCCCAGGGCACGCACCGCCGGCAAGACCTGTTCGAGCCGGTCGAGGCTCTTCACGGCCACGCCGATCATCTGCATCAGCTTGCGCCCCTGCTCGACCATGTCGCCCTTGAAGAGCGATTCCAACGCCGGGTCGAGGTCGAACAAACGCCCGTAGAAGAGCGTCGCCGCCGCGTCGGCGATAGGCACGACCTTCTCGAAACTCTCTTGCACCAGCCTTATCCGCTCCGCGTCCATCGTCACCTCCCGTCCCGCCCCGAGGGATTTCTGTTCCCCCGTAACGCGTAAACCGCGCGCGTTCGGGATCAGCGCGGGGCGCGGGCGCGGCCGTTTGCGCGCGCACGGGGCCGGTGCTAGAGTCGTGCCACCGACGATGGCAATCCGTTTAATAGCCCTGGACCTCGACGGGACGCTGCTCGACTCGCGCGGGCGTGTGTCGGCGCGCAACCGCGCGGCCATCGACGAGGCGCGCGCGCGCGGCGTCCGCATCGCGCTCGTCACGGGCCGCCGCTTCCGCGACGCGCGCCCGCTCGCGCTCGAACTCGGCCTGGACGTGCCCGTCGTCGCGCACAACGGCGCGCTCACCAAACACGCGCACTCTCTGGAGACGGTGGCGGCCGTGCTGATGCCGGTCGCGGCGGCGCGCGCGGTCGTGCGCGTCGGACGCGAGCACGGCGCCGACGCCCTGGTCAGCGACGACCACGTCGGGGCGGGCCTGCTCGTCTACGACCACATCAGCCCCGGCAACACGGCGCTCGCCAAGTACATCGAGTGGTCGCGCCGCGTGGTGGGCGAAGAGGCGGCGGCGGCCATCCGGCAGGTCGAGTCGCTCGACACGTACCTTGACCACGACCCGCTCCACGTCGCCTTCTCGGGCGGCTGCGCGGCGATGGAGCGTCTGTCCGAGTTGATGAAGGTGGAGTTGGGCGACGGCGTGCGGCTGCTGCTCACGCTCTATCCGAAGATGGATTTCGCGCTCCTCGACGTGCTGCACCCGGAGGCGTCGAAGGGCGCGGGCCTCGCTGCCGTCGCGGCCGAAGCCGCGCTCACGCGCGAAGAGGTGATGGCCGTCGGCGACAACTTCAACGACCTTGAGATGCTTGAGTGGGCCGGCACTGGCGTCCTGATGGGCAACGCCGACCCCGCGCTCCACGCCACCGGCCGCTTCCACGCCACCGCCACCAACGACGACGGCGGCGTCGCCGACGCGATTGAAAAGTTTGTGCTGAACGCTGAACTGGGAACGCTGAACGATGAACTGAAGAGCTTCGCCTGACAGTTCATCGTTCAGCGTTCCCGGTTCATACTTCCAAGAGGAGAATCATGGCTAACCGCATCGCACGCATCGAGACGAACATGGGGACGATCCGCTTCGAGCTGTTGGAGGACGAGTCGCCGAAGACGACGGAGAACTTCCGGCTGCTGGCCGAGAGGGGCAAGTACGACGGGGTCATCTTCCACCGCGTCATCAAGGGCTTCATGATTCAGGGCGGCGACCCGGAGGGAACCGGGCGCGGCGGCGCTTCGGCCTGGGGCGGGCGCTTCGATGACGAGATCAACCGCACGTCCGAACTCTATCGCGGCGCCTACGCCAAGGGCACCGTGGCGATGGCGAACGCCGGGCCGAACACCAACGGCTCGCAGTTCTTCATCATGCACAACGACTACCCGCTGCCGCCCTCCTACACCAAGTTCGGCCGCGTCATCGAGGGCCAGGACGTGGTGGACAAGATCGCCACCGCGCCCACCAACCCCGGCGACCGCCCCAAGTCCGACGTGGTGATGGAGAAGGTCACGATTGAAGAGGCGTAACTGGTGAATGATGAATGGTAAATAGTAAATGGTGGTAAGAGGAGGCGACTTCCCTCTTACCACCATTTACTGTTCATTCACTATTTACGTATTCACCTTTTACGGCTTTACTCCCGACCTGCCGCCGGCCGCCGTGAGGATGGCGACGACCTCCGTCTGGCCGTTCTGTTGGGCGAAGTCGAGGGCGGTGCGGCCGTCCTCGTACCTGGCGTTGATCTCGGCGCCGTGTTCGAGGAGGAGCTTGACGCTCTCCTTGAGCCCCTTGGTCGAGGCGGCGATAAGCGGGGTCCAGCCCTTCGGCGTCCGCGCGTTGGCGCTGGCCTTGCTGCGTAGGAGCAGGTCGAGCGCCGCGACGCGGCCGTTGGCGGCGGCGCTCAGGACCGGCGTGATGCCCGCGTCGTTGCGCGCGTTCACGTCGGCGCCCTTCGACATCAACGCCTGTATGATGTCGTAGCCCGCCGGGCGCGGCGCCGCGAACAGGAGCGCCGTGCCCCCGCCGTTGCCGCGCGCGTCCGCCTCCGCCCCGCGCTCAAGAAACATCTTCACCAACGCGATGTGCCCCTGCGTGGCCGCCTTCATCAGCGGCGTGTCCTTGTCGTTGTCGCGCGCGCGCACGTCCGCGCCCTTACGCAGCAGCATCGTCACTACGTCGGCGTGCCCGAACCACGACGCCCACAGCAGCGGCGTCCAACCGTCCTCGGCGCGCGCGTCCACCTCCGCGCCTTTGCCCAACAACTCATCCGCGACGGCGGCGTAGCCGTTGGCCGCCGCGAAGGTGAGCGCCGTCCGCCCGTCCCTGTGGCGCGCGTTCGGGTTCGCGCCCGCCGCCAGCAGCGCGCGCACCACCGCGAGGTGACCGTTCGAGGCCGCGAAGATCAGGGCCGTGCGTCCGTCCTCCGTCTGCGCGTTCACGTTCGCGCCGCGCGCGACGAGCGCCTGCGTCGTCTCCGCGTTGCCGGCCTCGGACGCGACCATCAACGCCGTCACGCCGTCCGCGCAGCGCGCGTTGGCGTCCGCGCCTTTCGCGAGTAAAGACTGCGCGGCCGACGCCTCCTTCGCCCCCGCGACGTAGACGAGCGCCGCGCAGCCCTCCTTCGACTTCGTGTTCACGTCGGCGCCGGCCTTGACCGAGCCCGCGACGGCCGCCGCGTCGCCGCGCCCCGCCGCTTCGAGCAGGCGGTCGTTCTTTGTCGCGCGCGGACCCTTCGTGACGGTCGGCGGCTTCGGCTTCGCCGACACAACCACCTTCGGCTTCTTCGGCTGGATGGCGAACTGCCCGACGCCGCCCGTCAGGTCGCCCTGTGCGACGGCCGGCAGCGCCACGAGCAGCGAGAGGCACGCGCCGCCGACGGCCGCGCGCGCTCTGGCGTAAAGGGTCCGACTGCTTCTGTATTTCATGACTTAAGAACTCCTCAGAGACCGGCCGCGACCGAGTGGTTGACGGGGCCGTGACCACGGCCGAGACCCGGCGCGCGGCGGATGGCCTCCGTCACGAAACGCTTGGCCGCGGCGACGGAGTCTGCAAGGTTAAGGCCGCGAGCGAGACACGCGGCTATCGCGGCCGCGAGCGTGCAGCCCGTGCCGTGCGTCGAGGTGGACTCGACGCGCGCGGCGGTGAACGTTTTGACCCGACCATCTTTATCAAGAAGTAGATCGACCGCGTCGCCTTCCAAGTGCCCGCCCTTGACGAGCACGGCGCGCGCACCCAACTCGCGCATCACGCGGGCCGCCTCCAACATCCCATCGCGGTCGCGCACGCGCAGGCCCGTGATGCGCTCGGCCTCGGGCACGTTCGGCGTGGCGACGCGCGCCAGCGGCAGCAGTTCCCTCTTCAAAGCTTCGAGCGCCTCGTCGTCTATCAGGTCGAAGCCCGAGGTCGAGCGCACGACGGGGTCAACGACGGGCGCGGGCAAGTTCGTCTCGCGGAAGAGACGCGCGACCTCGACGATGATCTCGCGCGTCGGGAGCATGCCGGTCTTCGCGCCGGCAACGTTGAAGTCTTCAACGACGGCGACGACCTGCGCGCGCACCGTCTCGGCCGTCTGGTGCGCGGCGCCGAAGACGCCGGTCGTGTTCTGGTATGTGAGCGACGTGACGGCCGCCGCCGCGAAGCAGCCGAAAGCCGTGAACGTCTTCACGTCGGCGACGACGCCCGCGCCGCCCGACGGGTCGAACCCCGCGACGGTCAGCGCCACCGGCATCTGCGTTTCGTCACTCATCGCGCTCCAAGGGGCCGTACGCCCGGCCGATGTGATGCACAATCCGCGCGAGGTTTTGTCCGTTAGCGAAGAGCCGAATCCCCGCGACGCCCGCCGCGCCCGCGCGCAAGACCTCTTCGACCTCCTCTTCCCCCACGCCGCCGAGCGCGACAAGCGGGAACGGGGAGAGTTCGCGCGCGGCATCCTTCAAAACGTCGAGCCCGACGGGCGGGCCGTACGCGCGCTTCGAGGGCGTGTCGAAGACGGGGCCGAAGACCGCGAAGTCCGCGCCGCCCGCGCGCGCCACGCGCGCCTCTTCGCGCGTGTGCGTCGAGACGCCTATCAGAAACTCTTCGCCGAAGGCGCGGCGCACGACCGACGCTTCGAGCGAGCGCGTCGTCAGGTGAACACCGTCGCAGCCGGCGGCGCGCGCCACGTCGGCGCGGTCGTTGACGAGGACGCGCGTCTCGCTCCCACGCGCCATCCGCGCGGCGGCGGAGGCCAGTTCGAAAAGAACGCGACCGCTCAAGTCTTTCTCGCGCAGTTGGACGAGCATGACGCGCGCTTCGACGGCGGCGCGGACGAGCGCGAGCAGGCGGCGGAACTCTTCGGAATCCGGGCCGGTCGCGCTAGTCGTCTCGCCGGCCGTGATGAGGTACGTGATCGGTCGCGCGGGCGCTCGGGACATCCTGAACGTGCGTCGTCGGGAGTGTGTCGGCGGTCGGGAATGTGTCGGTCGGCTCGCGCGCTTCCACGCGCGGCGTGTACGGCGGCGCGTCGGCGCCCTGAAGTTTTCGCACGGTCTCGTTGAAGTGGAATATCTCCCAGAGGGCCATCGCGAGATTGAGCAGGCCGACGCCCGAGACCGCGCCGCGCACCCAACCCGAGGCGACCGCGCGCTGGAGCCCGACGAGGCCCGTCTTCTGCGCGACCATGACGAGGAAGAAGTTGTCGCCCCAGTCGCCCATCCCCCAGGGCTGCCACCACGGCAGCAGCGTCAGGAAGATGCCCGCCTCCAGACAGAGGAGGATGTAGAAGATGACCGTGAGCCTCGAAGCCATAACTGGTGAATAGTAAATCGTAAACGGTAAATGGTAAATGGTAGACGACGGCAACGGCCGCTTACCATTTACCATTTACGATCTACTACTTACTTGCCTTATGCAGTTCGCGCAGGCGCTCGGCGACGCCGCGATAGGAGACATCGATGGCGTAGACCTCGGAGAGGACTTCGATGGCGCGGCCGTTGTCGCCCATCTGCTCGTAGGCCGTGCCGAGGTCGTAGCGCATGGCCTGATACTCGTCCTCGGTGTGGCCGGGCGCCTCAAGGCCGCGCTTGAACCAGAGCGCGGCGGGGCGCGGCATGCCCTTCTCCATGAAGCAGTGGCCGAGCATGTTGCAGCATTGGAGGAAGCGCGGCGTGCCGTCGCCCGGCGCGGCCTGCGCGGCCGCCGCCTGAAACTCTTCGACCGCCTGGTCGAGCAGACCCATCTCGCGATAGGCCAGACCCATCTGGTAGTGCGTGTCGAAGTCGCCGCGCGAGTCATCTTCGCCGTCGTCGTCCTCGACCGCCTCGCGGAACTCGTCGAAGATGGCCGCGAGACCCGGGTCGATACCCGCGCCCGAAGGCTGCGTCCGGGAGTTGTTCGACACTGCGGGCGGCGTCGGCTCCGGCGTCGCGGCGGGCGTCTCGAAAGTTACGGGAGTCGCTGGAGTCGCGGGCTCCTCGAAGACCTTGGGCACCTCGAAGGGCGTCGGGTCGAAGGCGAAGGAGTCGGCCGCGCCGCTTGCGGGGTTCGCGTCAAAGGCCGTGTTGGTCTCGAAGGCCGTGTTGGCGTCGTAAGCCGTGTTGGCGTCGAAGGCTGCGTTCGTGTCGAAGGCGGGGGCCGCGTCGAAGCCCTGTGCGGCGGGGGTCGCGTCTTCCGCCGTCGCGAGCCGCGCGCGCAGTGCGCCTATCTCGGCGTGCGTGCCGTACTGGCGTTCGAGCATGTCGAGCGTGTCGCGCGCGATGTCGGCGTAACCCTGCTCGATGTAGAACTCGACGCTCTCAAGCTCCTGCTTGAGCATGCGCTCGACGCTCGCGCCCGTCCCCTGTTCGCGCGCGCCCGTCTCGGCGACCGGCGTCGTAAAGTCGAACTCCTGAAAGCCCGTCTGCGCGGGGGGCGCGGTCGTCGGCGCGGCCGTCTCGAAGCCGCCGCCGTCGGTCAGGTCGTTCAGGTCCGCGAAGGAGGCGCTGGCGTCGGGCGCGGGCGCGGCGGCCGCCGGCTCCGAAACGGAGTTCCATTCAAACTCCGAGGCCGGGGCTGTGCTCTGAGGCTCGGCGTCGGCGGCGGTGCTCGGCGGCGCGTCGTCGTCGAGCATGAAGCGCTCGAAGCTCGGCGGCTCCTCCGCCGCACGCACCTCCTGTACGCCCTCCTCGAAGAGCGGGCCGCCCAGTTCTTCGAGTCGCGCGAGGTTGCCTTGATCGTCGGGCGCGAGCCGCGCGAGACGCGTGAGCGCGCGCCGCTCGTCCTCGACCGAGCCCGTGGCCTCGGCCGCGTCGGCGAGACGTTCGAGCGCCGAGCGCAGCTTCGCCTCGTCGTGCATCGACGAGTAGCAGCGCACGAGCAGGCGGTGCGCGTCCATCTGCTCGGGGTTGCGCGCGAGCACCTCTTGTAGAAGCTCCGCGAGCGCGGACTCCTGACGCGCGGCGAGCGCGGGCTCGGACACGTATTCGAGTAGTCGCGCGGCGTCGTCGGCGGCGCCCTGACGCAGGTGGAGCCGCGCCACGTCGAAGAGGAGCATGAAGCTCGAAGGGTCGCGGCTGACGAGTTCGTGCGTCGCCGCCTCCGCGCGTTGCGCGTCCTCGGCGTCCACGTAGGCGCGCGCGAGCATGGCGCGGACTTCGAGGTCGGTCGGACGTTCGGCCACGGCGCGCTCTAAGACTTCGGCCGCGTCGTCGGCCGTCCCCAACGCCGCGTGCGCCGAGAGCATCCCGTGGAGCGCGGCGTGCGAGGCGGGCCGCAGCGCCAGAGCCTTGTTGAAGGCGTCGAGCGCGGGCTCGAACTCCTTGCGCGCGGCGAGGCGCGCGCCGGCCTCCGTGTAAGCCTCGGCGGCGAGGTCGTGCAGATTCTCTTTGGCGAAGCTGTCGGCGAGGCGGAGGCGGACTTCCGTGTTCGAGGGGTCGAGGTCGGCGATGCGGCGCAGCACGTCGAGCGCCTCGCGCGACTGGCCGGCGCGACTGAGGGCCTCGGACGCGACGAGGTAGTGCTGGCGCGCGTCCACCATGAGCCCCTGCTGCTCGTAGAGCGAGGCGAGCGAGAGCGCCGTGTGCTGGTCTTCCCCGGCGAAGCGCGTGAGCTTCTTGTACATCGCGACGGCTTTGAGGGTGAAGCCCTGTTCGCGATAATGCTCGGCGACGCGGCGGTAGCAGGCGGCCGCCTCGGCGCGCTTGTCCACGCGCGCGTAGAGGTCGCCGAGCGTGTTGAGCGCGTTGAAGTCGTCCGCCTCGTGCTCGACGATGCGGGTGTACTCCTGTATGGCCGACGGAATCTTGCCCGAGGCAAGGTACTTCTCAGCCGTACGTATGGCTTTTGCCTTGTCGAAACCCATCAGGAATATTGTAACGTGCTGTGGAAGCGGACAGAAGCGGCGCGAGGGCGGACAGAGCAGCGACAGGGTGCTTTCCGGGCCCGGCGGTAAACTTACTTGTCCACGGCTCTCACGCCCCTGCCTCCGAGGACGGGCAATTTTGTACGTTAGCACCCGCATACGAAGGGTGTCAACCAACTCCTTCCGAAGGGATTTATGCCCGTAAAACTGGACGAAAACGGCGGACTGAAAGCGGCTCCGGGCCGTTTGGCGAGAGCTTCGGAGCGGCTCGGGCTGGCGGGCTTCGCGCTCTACGCGCTGGCCGCGCCGCACTCCATCGCGGTCTCCTGGATAGGACTCTCGTTCGCCGTCCTCGGCTGGCTCGCGCGCACGTCGGCGACGCGACAACCGGGCTTGAGGCGCACGCCGCTCGACCTGCCGCTCTGGCTCTTCTTCGCGTGGACGGCCGTCTCCTGCTTCCTCTCCGAAGAGCCGCGCGTGAGCGTGCCGAAGCTGATTAACGTCAGCACCCTCCTCATGTTCTACCTCACGCAGGCGCTCGTCACGCGCAGGACGGCGTTGCTGCTCGCGTCGTTAATGATCCTTTCGGGCGCGGCGGGCGCGCTGTGGGGCGCGGGCGAACTGGCCGTCGGGCGCGGCGTCGTCGTGAAGGGCTTAAGCGTTGACAGCCCCCTGCGCCGCTCGACACCCCTGCGCGAGGGCGACGCCGTGTGGCGCGTCAACGAGAGACGCGTCTCCACCATCGAAGAGATTGACGAGGCTATACGAAAGACGACTGCTGGCGAGCGTGTGAAGTTGAGCGTCATCTCGCGCGGCGAGCACGTCGAGTGGCCGGGCGCGGTCGTCAGCGACGAGATGCGCGCCGCCCCTTCGCCCTCCGGCATCACAGAGGGCGGTGGGCGCACGCACAGCTTCCGCGCCTCGGGCTGGACACGCCACTACGAGACCTTCGCGGAGGTCATACAGATCATCGCGCAACTCGCCCTCGGCTTCGCGCTCGCCGGGTGGCTGCGCGAAAGGGGTGGAGAACGCGGAGCGCCTTCCGTTGAAGACCGTCGGGTACGTCTTCGACTCTGGCTCGCGTGCGCGGCCTTCGCGGCGCTCGCCGTAGGCGTGGCGTTGACGGCGATGAGGACGACGCTCGTCGCCTTCGCGTTCGGCGCGTGCGTCGTGGCGTGGCGCGCGGCGGCGCGTGGGCGACAGCGTGCGTTGGTGGCGGCGGCGGTCGCGGTCGTGCTCGCGCTCGGGGCGTTCGCCGTGTGGCGCACGCGCGCTACGGGCGCGTTGCGGCTCGGCGACGCGAGTTCGTCGTTGCGTCTTCAGGTCGCGCGCGTGGCGGTCGAACGCGTCGCGCTTCACCCGCTCTTCGGCCACGGCATGGACGCCGTGCACGGGCACTGGGCCGAGTGGGGCTTTCCGGGCCGCGACATGCTGCACGCGCACTCGACGCCCGTCCAGCTCGCCTTCGACCGTGGCCTGCCCGCGCTCCTCTTCTGGCTCTGGCTGATGTTCCTCTTCTGGCGCACGGCCGCGCGCGCCGAGCGACTCTGGCGCGACTCGCCCGACGCCGCGACGCATGGGCTCGTCCTCGGCATCAACGGCGCGCTCGCGGGCTTCCTCGCCAGCTCACTCGTCAACTACAACTTCGGCGACGCCGAGGTCGCTCTGCTCGTCTGGTGGATGATGGGCGTCGCGGTGAGACTGAACGATTAAGTGTGGACTGCTTCGGCGGGCTCGGGCGTTTCGGCGAGGCTCAGGTCGTACTTGCCTTCGTGGCGGGCGAAGAAGTTCTGGATGAAGGCGACAGAGTCTTGCGGGGTCATGGAGTGGAGCGCGTCCATGTCCTGGTTGCGTGGGAAGCGCTCGCGGCGGTCGGGGCGTTCGAGGTAGCCGCGACGGTAGGCCGTCCCGGCGTCGAGTGCTTCAAGTTCGCCGACCAGTTCGCGCGGCGCGATGAAGGCGTTGTTGTATTCGACCGCGAGCAGCGCGTAGGAGTGGCGCCCGCACAGCTCTTCGAGGCTCGCGATGCTGTAGCCGAAGAAGTGATGTTGCAGACGGAAGTCGGGGTCGTACCGGACGCGGAAGCGGACGGGCGGCGGTATCTTCTCGTTGATCTCGGTGACGACGACGCGCGGGCGGAACCTCTTCAACGCCGCGTCAAGCACCCAGTAGTCGTAGCTGTCGATGTCGAGGCTGAGCACGCCGAAGTCTTCGGGAACGCCCTCGGCCCTCAGAAGCTCGACGACGTTGTCGGGCGTGACGAGCGCGTGGCGCGCCTCGACGCCCTCAAGATTTTTATAAGCGCGGGCGAGGCGGCGGGCGCGCTTCTCGTCGCCCTCGAAGCCGACGCCGCGCCAGCCTTGCAGGAAGAGCGCGTAGGTGTTCGAGCCGCGAATGCCGTCGCCCGCGCCCACGTCCACGGCGACGCGCGCCTTATCTTCGCGGACGAGCCGCGCGACGTACTCGGCCAGCATCCGCTCCTCGTCGAAGTTCGAGAAGCCGCTGCGCCGCAAGCGCTGCCGCGCGCGCTCCAGGTGGAGCCCGAGCCGGTTGAGGTATCGCTGCGCTTTCTTCGACATGTCTAAAGGTCTGCGGCGCGTGCCGGGCGTCGCCGGCCGGGGGTCGAGTTCGAGGCGTGCGCTTCGCCCGCCTTTATGCCAAAGCGGCGGGGGCAAGTCAAACGGGGAAGCTGTCAGCGTTCAGCCAATCCCCTCTTTGTGACCTTTGTGAATACCTTTGTGTCCTCTGTGGTTAAGGGGGTTGAGTTTAACCACAAAGGACACAAAGGATTTCACAGAGGTCACGAAGGTTTTAAGCTGAACGCTGAACGCTTCTAAATCACGTCCGCGAAGTTTTTGCGGGTGCGTGCGAACCACCAGTAGCCGAGGAGGAAGACGACGAGGGCGAGGGCGGTCGTGTAGGCGAGCCCCGGCCAGTCGGGCTGTAGACCTTCGAGCAGCGCGCGGCGGTACGAGCGCACGAGCGGAGTGAAGGGGTTGATTTCGAGCGCGGGGCGGTAGCGAAGGGGAACGACCTGCTCGGGGTAGATGATGGGCGTCAGGTACATCCACGCCATCAGGAGGAGCCCGAGCACCTGCGCCGTGTCGCGCACGAAGACCCCGAGCGAGGCGACGAGCCACGCGCCGCCGAGCGTCAAAAGCATCTGCGGGACGAGCAGCACGAAGAGCCACAGCGCCGTGACGTGAAACTCGCCTCGGATGACGACCGTCGCGACGATGAGCACGGCCGTGCCGAAGAGTTGAGTGACCAGCGACGCGAGCGCCTGCGCGACCGGCAAGGTCTCAAGCGGGAAGACGACGCGCTTGACGAGGTTGGCGTGCGCGACCACAATCCCCGACGACTGCAAGAGCGTCTCGGAGAAGGCCGTCCACGGCAAAAGCCCGCAGAAGAGGTAGAGCGCGTACTCCAAAGGCGTCCCCCCTTCAGTGAAGCGCGCGCCGAAGATGCCCGCGAAGATGAAGGTGAAGACGGCGATCATCACGGCCGGCGTCAGGAGCGCCCACAAGAGCCCCAACGCCGACCCGCGATAACGTGCCAGAGTCATCCGCCGCGCCAGCGGCCAGATGAGGTCGAAGCGACGCGGCAGTTCCCACAGCGGTCTCCACACCGCCCGCCGCGCCGTCTGTGCCGAAATCATGGGCGCATTGTAGCAGGAACCGGGACGCGAAAACCTTCGAGGGGAGACGCACATGGAACCGTCCTTCAAACTCGCGGAGACTGCCGACGCCGACACGCTCATCGAGATGATGCGCGACTTCAACGCGCACGAACGCATCGCCTTCGACGAAACGGAAGTGCGCGCCGTGCTCGCGCAACTCTTCACCAACGACGCGTACGGGCTCGCCTGTCTCATCATGTTTAATCAAGAGGTCGCGGGCTACTTCGTCCTCGCCTTCGGCTTCAGCGTCGAGTTTCGCGGGCGCGACGCCTTCATCGACGAACTGTTCATGAAGGAAGAGTTTCGCGGCCGCGGACTCGGCGCCGCCGCCCTGCGCCACGCCGAGGAACTGTGCCGCCCGCGCGGCGTCCGCGCCCTCCACCTCGAAGTCGAGCGCCAGAACACCGCCGCGCAGTCCGTCTACCGCCGCGCGGGCTTCGCGGACCACGACCGCTACCTGCTGACCAAGTGGATTGAAACGATGAAGTAGGAACGCGGAACGATGAACTGAAGGCAACGGTCTTACAGTTCATCGTTCCGCGTTCCTGGTTCATCGTTTCACATGTGTATGACGTGTGACTTGCGCCAGAGGTCGGCGGGGATGGTGCCGCGTGGGGCGGTGGTGACGAGGATGACGTAGCCGGCCTCGGGGGTGGGCGGCTCGACGCGCTGCCAGAAGTCGCGGCGGGCGAGCGAGTCGGGCTCGGCGCGGCGCGGCGCGACGAGGGCGAGGCGGCGCAGGCAGGCGTAGAGGTGTTCGCGCCCGACGCCGTAACGCGACTCGCCGTCGCCGTCGCTCAAACGCACCTCCGCGCGCTCCTCGACGAAGTGCGTGACGAGCGAGGCGGCCTCGGTCACGGCGAGTTCGAAACGTTTGAGAGCTTCGGGGTCGTCCTCGACGAAGGTGTCCAGGACGACGTGGACGCGCCGCTCGTCCTCGGCCGTGAACTCGCGCACGACGAGGCGACCCTGGCGCGCGGTCGCCTTCCAGTGGATGTGGCGCACGTCGTCCTGCGGCTGGTACTCGCGAAGGCTGTGCAGGTCGTGACCCGCGCCGCGCCGTTGCGCCTCCAACTGCCCCGCGTCGATGGGCAGCAGGTGCAGCTCGTCGCCCAACCCTTCGGGCTTCGGGTAGACGACGATCTCCACGTCGCGCGCGCGCAGGCGTCGGCGCAGGCGGAAGAAGCCGAATGGGAAGCGCGTCGAGAGTTCAAACCCCGTGATGAGCACGCGGCCGCGCGTGGTGAAGGTCTGCTCGACGCGCTGCTCGACCTTGGCGCGGTGCGGCAGGTACATGAAGTATGCGAGGGGACGCTTGTGCTCGCGCGGCCGGCGGAAGAGGCCGCGTCCCCTGGACGACTCGTCGCGCTCGCGCGCCTCGACCACGATGGAGAGCGAGGGCAGCAGCCGCTTCGTGTTGTTGACCGTGACGATGACGGGCGCGGAGTCGCCCGCGAAGATGTGGTCGGGGAAGCGCGCCGTGATGACGAGGTCGCGCAAGGAGACGCGCCCCGCCGCGAGCGCCACGAAGAGCGTCGAGGAGAGGACGGAGAAGACGAGGAAGAGCAGGTTGTTGCCCGTGTTCCACGCGGCGAAGGCGACGACCGTGTAGATGCAGACGAAGACGACGCCGCCCCCCGTCACCTGGAACGAGAGGTCGAGCCGCGCCGCCTCCGCGCGCGCGCTCTTCGCCAGCGGCGGCACGACGAAGATGACGATGAGGACGGCGAAGACTATCGACGCAATCGCCCCGAGCCGCGTCAACTCCCAGTCGCCGCTCCGCCGCGCCAGCACCGTCAGCGCCGCCGCGCCCACGCCGCACAGCACGACCAGCGTCCCCAGAATCGTGTTACGCCAACGCTTCATAGGAGAAGTAGGCAGATGGCAGATGGCAGTAGGCAGTAGCCCAGCGTCATGGTCGTTGAAAGGTTAATGCGGAGGTTTCGATAGCAGGATTCCGAACTGCCTACTGCCATCTGCCATCTGCCTACTGCTTTTCAGAGTGGGACGCTGACGGTCTTCATGATCTCGCGCAGGACCTCTTCGGCCTCTTCGCTGCGGCGGTGGAGCGAGGAGGAGAAGCGCGAGTTGACGACGAGGCGGTGCGCGAAGACGGGGAGGATGAGTCGCTTCACGTCGTCGGGCACGCAGTAGTCGCGCCCCTCCGTGAGCGCGAACGCCTGCGCGGCGCGGAAGAGCGCGAGCGTGCCGCGCGGGGAGACGCCGAGGTCCAACGTCTCCGACTCGCGCGTCGCCGCCACGACGCGCATCAGGTAATCGACGAGCGCGTCGTCCACCGAGACGTTCATGACGGCCCGCTGCAACTCGACGACCTCCTCGCCCGACATCACGGGCCGCAACGCTTCGAGCGGGTCGCCGTGCGCGCGGTCGCGCAGGATTTCCTTCTCCACGTCAACGGCCGGGTAGCCGATGCGCAGGCGCAGCATGAAGCGGTCCACCTGCGACTCGGGCAGAGGGTACGTGCCGTGGTGCTCGACCGGGTTCTGCGTGGCGACGACCATGAAGGGCGCGCGCAGGCGGTAGGTCACGCCCTCGACCGTGACGTGCCCCTCGGCCATCGCTTCCAGGAGCGCCGACTGCGTCTTCGGCGTCGTGCGGTTGATCTCGTCGGCCAGCACGATGTTGGCGAAGATGGGGCCGTGCTTGAACTCGAAGGAGCCCGTGCGCTCGTCGTAGACCGAGAGGCCGATCACGTCCGAGGGCAGCAGGTCGGAGGTGAACTGTATGCGCTGGAAGACGCAGTCGATGGCCTGCGCGAGCGACTGCGCGAGCGTCGTCTTGCCGACGCCCGGCACGTCCTCGACGAGGAGGTGGCCGCCCGCGAGGAGCGTCACCGTCGCCAGGCGCACGGCCTCCGGCTTACCCTTGATGACGCGCTCGACGGCCGAGCGCAGCCGCCCGACGCGCTCGGCCGCCTCGGTCGCCGACACCGCGCCCTCATCCCTGCCCGCCGTGTGAAGATTTCTCATGTACAAAGCCATTCTAAAGGGGAAAAGCGGAAAGGGGAAAGGGACAGGGTGGAGTTACGCCGCGCGCGATCTTCTCGGCCCTGTGTGCCTCGGCGCGAAACGTCACGATTCCTTTCCCCGCACCTTTGGACGCCCGTGTGACTTGGAGGGTTCCCTGTAGTAAAATCCAGTCGCCGCAGGGAGGCCGGCACCCGGCCGGGCGGCGCCGCACTTTTCGCCGCTTTATGGAACTCCGGCCGCCGACACACGTGTACTCCCCGGCAGAGCGAGGTTTGAAATAATGAGAACAGAGAACAAGAGTCAGCGGGGTTTTTCGCTCGTCGAGTTGATGATCGTCATCTCGATCATCGGCATCCTCGTCGCCATCGGCATCCCCGCGTGGCAGGCGAGCGTGCGCTCGACCAACGAGGCCGCCGCCATCACGCACCTCGGGCGCATCTCGACCGCGCAGGTCACCTACTTCAACACCAAGAACCGCGCGGGCTACGGCACCTTCGACCAACTCTCGTCGGGCGGCTACCTGGGCCGGCAGTTCTCCGGCGACACGCCGCTCGTGGACGGCTACATCTACAAGATGACGCTCATGGCCAAGTCGGGCAACCAGCCCCCGACCTTCGGCGTCAACGCCGACCCGCAGAAGCCCACGGGGTTGACCGCCACGGGCAGCCGCTACTTCTACATCGGCTCCGACACCGGCCAGGCCACCTCCAACGGCGAGAAGCCCGCCGGCCCCGAAGACCCGCCCGCCGGCGGCGGCCAATAGACGCCCGACCCACGCAGGCGCGCGCCGCGACCGCTCAAGCCACCACGCTTGACGCTCGCGCGCGCGCTTTGTTAGCATCTCGCATCTTTAAAAGTTATAAGCCGCCCACTTAACTCAGTGGTAGAGTGCCATCTTCACACGGTGGAAGTCGAAGGTTCGAATCCTTCAGTGGGCATTTAATTTCTCTCACCGCCATGAGAGCTAATCTCATGGCGAAGCGCATCCCAAAACTTCACCTTATCCAAATCGACAGATTCTGGACGCGCGTCAATCGTTCAGGCGGGCCGAAGGCTTGCTGGCTGTGGACGGCTAAGCTGACGTGGGAACGAAGCCCCTCACCTCTTCATTCAGTCCTTCACATCACTTCGCCCACAGCGCGGCGTAGGCGTCGGGGAGGCGGTCGCGCCAGGCGGTGTAGTTGTGGCCGACGGGCGCTTCGCGGTAGGTGACGGGGTAGCCGCGTGCGCGCAAGAGTATGTTGGCGCGGCGGGAGGTGTCGAGGATGGGCGGCTCGTAGCGGCCGGCGTCGAGGTAGAAGCGTAAGGGATAGCGGCGGCGCGTCTGCGCGTCGAGGCCGGCGAGGGCCGAGAGGAGACGGCCGCCGTCGATCTGGAACGCGGTGGAGTGGCCGGCGACGCGCGCGAAGGTCTCGGGGTGGCGCAGGGCCGTCCAGACGGAGATGACGCCGCCGAGGCTCGCGCCGGACAGCGCCCGCGCGTCGCGCACGGGGCGGGTGCGGTAGCGCGCGTCAACGTGTGGGACGAGCGTGCGCGCCATCCAGTCGGCGAACGCGTCGTCGGCCCAGTACTCCTTCATGCGGTCGAGCGGGTCGATGAAGACGATGATGAAGGGCTCGACCTTGCCCTCCGCGATCATGCGGTCGGCCGTCTCGGCGGCGCGGCCGAGCGCGACGAACTGCGTCCCATCCTGCGTGTACAGCACCGGGTAGCGCGCGCGGGAGCGTGCGTAGCCGGGCGGGAGATAGACCTGTACCTTACGCTTGTCGCCGCCGGGCAGTTGTAGTTGTTCGAGACGGCCGCGCAGTCCTTCGCGTCTGGGGGTCAGGGACGCGGGCCGGTAGTCGGGGCCGTTGAAGTTTGAGTTCTGGCCGCCGATGCCGTTGTCGCTCTGGTTCGGGTTGAGCGGGTCGAGCAGCCACTCGCCGTCGGCGATGAGTTTGTATTCGAGACGCGCGGCCGAGGGGAACTTGAGGCGGATGAACTTGAGATTGTTCGTGCCGGGAACGTCGCGCATGCGGAGGCCGGCGGGCGCCCAGCCGGTGAAGTCGCCGACGACCTCGACGCGTTTGGCTTCGCCGCGATAGACGAAGGTCACGGCGTCGCCTTCGACGAGCGGCGAGACTCGCGCGGACCTCACGCGCTCGGCCGCGTCCGAAGGGTAGAGTTCGCGCTCGGCCTTCTCAAGCTCTTCGCCTGTGAGGCCGACGACGTTAACGCGTCGAAAAGAGGTGGCGCCGTCGGGCGCGACGGCGGCGACGACGACCGAGTTTGTGCCGCGCTCGGCCTTCACCTCGAAGGAGAAGGAGCCGCGCTCGTCGGCCTTCAACTCGCGCCGCTCGCCGCCCGCGAGGAGGAAGGCGCGTGTGCCTTTGGTGCGCGCACCGCCGCCCGCGCGAAACGACTTGCCCGCCTCCATGCGCCCTAAGATTTCCGCCGCCGGGAAATTGAAGTCGGCGTCGGCGTGCGGCGTCGGCGGCCTCTTCGCGTAGCGCGCGGCGACGATGTCGGGCGTGTCGAGGTTGCGCCCCTCCTGTATGTTCGTCGCGAGGCGTATGAACTGCGCCATCGACCACGCGAGCGGCGTGGCCGACCCCGTCCCTTCGCCGAACTTGAACCAGGGACGCGGGCTCGCGGGCCTGTCCCAGACCTGCTCGGGTATCATCAGCCCCGCGTTGGCGAAACCCGTCATCGTGTCGAGCCTGCGTAAAGCGTCCGCGCGCCGACCCAACGACAGTTCGTACTGTCCGCGCTCGCCCGAGAGCAGCGCCCAGAGTCTTCCCTTGCCCGTGTACTTGCCGTCCCAGTTCCAGTTGCGCCCGTCGTCCATCTCGCCGTAGCCGTCGTGGTTGTAGCGGTAGAAGCCGGGGCCGTGCGGCGTCTCGACTTTAATAACTTTGTCGATGACGCCCAAGCTCTTGGCGATGAGAGGGTCTTGCGGCGACTTGATGCCGAGGCGGACGAGTTCGAGGAAGCCCGCGTCAACTATCTCGCGCTCGTCGAAGGTGCCGCCGCCGTTGCCCACGTCGAAGGGTGCGCCGTCGTCCGGGTCTTCGTTGAAGGAGAGGCGGAGGTAGTAGTTCTTGTCGCCGTGCGGTCCCGTGGTCGTCACGGTCCAGCGTTCGACGTTGCGCGCGAAGTCGTCGGCGGCGGCGAGGTAGATCGAGGCCGACGCTTCGTCGGCGTTGCGGCGCGCGAGGTCGGCGGCGCAGACGAGGCCGGCGATCTCGGCGGCGATGGTCGAGGGCGAGTAGCCGGACTTCTCCTCCCAACGCTCCTGCGGCGTCGAGGGTCCGCGCTTGACGATGAAGTCGGCGGCCGGGCGAACGTGCTTGATGAAGGTGTCGCGGTCGAAGCGCCCGAGTTGGCGCGCGAGGATGAGCGGGTAGGCGACCTCGTCCAGTTGGAGCGAGCCCCAGAAGGGGCGGCCGTCGAGCCAGGAGTTCTGCGGGAAGCTGCCGTCGGGCTTCTGCTGGACGCGGAAGAGGTAGTCGAGCGCGCGCTCGGCCGAAGCCTTATCACCTAAAGCCATGAAGGCCGTCGCGACCTGATAGAGGTCGCGCGACCAGACGAGGTGATAGCCGCCGACCTCCGCCTCGTTGGCGGTCGCGCCGCCGCCCCACGGCACCGAGAGCGACGCGATCATCGCGCCGCGATAGGTCTTGTCCTCGTGCGCCTTCAAGACCATCGCGGCCATGTCGTACTGCGATTGGTAACGCGGCTCGACGCGGCGGAGCGACTTCAGGTAATCGTGCCAGCCCTGCTCGTACTCCGCGCGCGTCTTCGCAAAACCCTTCGCGAGCGAGGCGCGCGCGTGGCGCAGAGCCTCGGCCGCGTCCTTGCCGAAGCCGAGCGCGAGCGTGGCGCGGCGCCCGCCGAGTTCGCCCATCTGCGCGACGTTGCCGTCGGCCGCGCGCGCGTAGCGTTTGGCGAGGAAGCCTTGACGGATCAACTCTTCGAGCCCGTCGCTCGTCCCGGCGAAGCCGTTCGAGGTCTCGCCGAAGCCTTCGCTTGAGACGAGCGCCGAAGCCTTGTCGCCGTCGGAGGCGAGGAGCGCGCCGTCCTCCGTCCAAGCGGTGTCGTGCATCCCGCTGTTCTTGAGCGAAGGGTCGTAGTAGACGTAGAGCCTTTGCAGCGCGCGGCAGCGGCTCTCGAACTCCACGTCGATGAGGACGACGGGCCGCTCGGGGTCGGTCGTGTAAGTCTTCGTGATTGTGTAGGCGTTCGTCTCGCTCGTCTGGCGGAAGGAGAGCGAACGCGGGTCCGTGATTTCGAGACGGTTGAGGGCTACATCCTCGCCCGAAGGCGTGACCTCGCCGCAGCCCGTGGCGAAGAAGCGGAGCGTCTGCGTGTTCGCCACGTCAACGGTCGGGTAGTAGACCTCGTCCAGCACGCCGCCGCGCAAGGTAAACCAGACCTTCGACGCCTCCGTGTTTGAAGTGCCGACGGCCTCCTTGCCCGCGCTCGGCCACTGCGCGTCGCGGCCGGGCCGGCCGGGCGCGAGGCCGTCTTGTGCCCGCGCACGTCGCGCGGCGAAGGTTGACAGCAGCAGGAGGACGAGCAGCGCGGACGGGATGAAGAGTCGTCTGTTCATTTCACGTAGAGCCCGGTGCGACGAGAGTTTTTAACCACAGAGGACACGAAGGTTTTCACGAAGGTCACAAAGATTTCCAACCCTCTGTGACCTTTGTGAAGACCTTTGTGCCCTCTGTGGTTAGAGAGTGGCGCGTCAACTCTTGCGGCGGCCGAGCATGTCGAAGCCGACCGCGGCGACGAGCACCGCGCCCTTGACGATGTACTGCGTGTAGTTCTCGACGTTGAGGAGCGACATGCCGTTGTCGAGGCTCGCCATGATGAGCGCGCCGACGACCGCGCCCGAGACCGTCCCGCGCCCGCCCATCAGCGAAGTGCCGCCGATGACGCAGGCCGCGATGGCGTCAAGCTCCATCAACGTCCCCGCGTCCGGCGACGCGCTCCCCACGCGCCCGGTGTGCAGCAGCGACGCCACGCCGACGAGCAGCCCCAACACGCAGTAGGCCGAGAGGATGTAACGGCGGATGTTGATGCCGGACAGACGCGCGGCGTCGGGGTTGCCGCCGATGGCGTAGAGGTAGCGGCCGAACGTCGTGTTCTGCGTCAGGAAGCCGCCGAGCGCCGCGACGACGAGCAGCACAAGGACAGGGACCGGCATCCCGCCGCCGTAGTTCATCCAGTAGATGAAGAGCACGATGAGCGCCGCCGGCACGACGATGCGCAGCGCGGTCGCGCCCACGCCGGGCACGCTCAACTCGTGCCTGCGGCGCGCGCGGACGCGGCTGATGGTCAGGAAGATGACGGCGGCGATGGCGACGACCGCCAGCGTCGCGCCCACGGCCTGCGGCAGCTTGCCAACGCCGAGCCAGCGGAAGAAGGGCAGGCTGACGGGAATCGTCTGCCCCTTACTCAAACCCAGTATCACGCCGCGCCACGCGAGCAGCCCGCCGAGCGTGACGATGAAGGCGGGGATGTTTGCGTAAGAGATGAGGCTCCCTTGCACCGCGCCGACGAGCGTGCCGACGACCAGCGCCAGCCCGAGCGCCCCGACGAGCCCATAAGGCTCCTGCACCGTCGCCGCCACGCCGCCCGCGAGCCCGACGACGGAGCCGACCGAAAGGTCTATCTGCCCCGCGACGATGACGAGCAGCATGCCGACCGCGAGCACGCCCGTCACCGCCATCTGCTGCAAGAGGTTCGAGAAGTTGTTCGGGTGCAGGAAGATTCCGTAAGGGTAGAGCGGGCTGACGGTCTTCCACTGAAAGAAGAGCCAGATGGCGAGCAGCGCGATGATCATCGTGTAGGCGCGCAACGAGTCGGTCGGCAGGCGGAAGCGCCCGCCCGTCGGCGACTCAACGCCCTCCGGCACCGCGCCCGGCGGCGCCACGTCGGCCGTCACCGGCGGCCTGTTCGTCGCGGGTTGATTAGCAGGCTGATTGCTCATGCTGAATCCCGTCCTGAGCGACTTAAATCGCGCCCCGAGCGACCTAAGCCGCGACTTAAGCGAGTAAAGTTGCGACTCAAGCGAGTAAAGTCGTGACTTCAGCGACTTGAGTCGTGTCCCAACCGACTTAACCTTCGATTCGAGTCGTTTGAGTCGGAGGTTAAGTCGCTTGAGCTGCGTCCCGAGCGACTTGAGTTCTAACTTTAACGACTAAAACCACGTCCCAAACGACTTGAGTCCTGAGCTTACCCGCTAAAAACCTGTGCTCACTCGCTAAGTACTCATACCGACTTGAGATGAAATAAGGCGACTAAACGCCGGGAGCGCGGGCATCCCTGCCCGCCAAAGCGTGCGCCAGCACGCTTAGCCGTCATTCGTTATCTCTCAACGTTGAGACATAAAGTCTCCCTGCAATTCGCGCTGACGCGCTCCCGGCGTGTGACGGCCTTATTGCAAGTCGGTATCAGTCCTCACTCACTCGGTCCTCGGTCCTTCTTAAGCGGCGCGCCGCGTGTGGCCGGTGGCGCAGGCCATGACGGCCTCGGGGGTGGCCTCTTCGCGTTTGAACTCGCCGGTGACGCGGCCTTCGTGGAGGACGAGGACGCGGTCGGAGAGACCGAGCACCTCGGGCAACTCCGAGGAGACGAGCACGATGGCGAGCCCTTCGCGCGCGAGCCGATTGATCTGCGCGTATATCTCCTGCTTGGCGCCCACGTCGATGCCGCGCGTCGGCTCATCCAGGAAGAGCACGCGCGGGTTCGTCAGGAGCCACTTCGCCAGCACGACCTTCTGCTGGTTGCCGCCCGAGAGCGTGCCGACGACGGTGAAGACCGAGTTGGCCTTCACGCGCAACTCCTTCTTCGCGCGCTCGCCCGCGGCGGCCTCCGCGTCAACGTCGGTGACGAAGCGGCCCGAGAGTTTTCTGAGGCCGGCGAGCGTCATGTTGTTGAGGATGGTCTGGTCGAGCACGAGGCCGAAACGCTTGCGGTCTTCCGTGACGAACCCGACGCCCTGCTTGATGGCGTCGGACGGGCGCGTGATTTTTATCTTCTTCCCCTCGACGTAGACTTCGGCCGAGACGCGCCCCGGCCACGCGCCGAAGATGCCCATCAGAAGCTCGCTCCGGCCCGCGCCCATCAGCCCCGCGATGCCGAGCACCTCGCCGCGACGCACCTTGAAGCCCACGTCTTTGACCAAGAGCTTGCCGGCGACGTTCGGGTCTTCGACCGTGACGCCCCGGGCCTCGAAGACGACATCGCCCCTTTCGTGGTCGGCCTCGGGGAAGATGTCGTTCACGTCGCGGCCGACCATCAGCGAGATGACGCGCGCCTCGTTCAACTCCTTCGCCGGCTGTGTGCCGACGGTGCGGCCGTCGCGCAGCACCGTGATGCGCTCGGAGACGCGGAAGACCTCGTCGAGCTTGTGCGAGATGTAGATCATCCCCACCCCGCGCTCGCGCAAGCCGTCGATGATGCGAAAGAGCGTCTCGACCTCGGCGTCGGCGAGCGCGGCCGTCGGCTCGTCGAGGACGAGGATGCGCGCCTCCTGCGAGAGCGCCTTGGCGATCTCGACGAGTTGCTGCTGGCCGATGCCGAGGTGGCCGACGGGCGTGCGCGGGTCGAGCGACAGGTTGAGTTCGTCGAGTAACTTCTGCGCGCGGCTGTACAACTCTTCCCACTTGATGACGCCGAAGCGGCGCGGCTCGCGGCCGAGGAAGATGTTCTCGCCGATGGTAAGTTCCTTGATGAGTGACAGCTCCTGGAAGATGACGGCGACGCCCGCGTTCTCCGAGTCGCGGACGCTGTGGAACTGCCGCACCTGTCCGTCGATGACCACCTCGCCGCCGTAGGTGCCGAAGGGGTAGACGCCCGCGAGCACCTTCATCAGCGTGGACTTCCCCGCCCCGTTCTCGCCGACGAGCGCGTGCAGTTCGCCCCTGTGCAGGTCGAAGCTCACGCCGTCGAGCGCGCGCACGCCGGGGAAGCTCTTCGTGATCTCCCGCATCTCAAGGAGCGGGGTGTTCGGCTCTGAAGACATGTCGAGTCAGAACTTCAAACTTGAAATCGGCGATTTCAAATCGTTAACGAAGCCGCAACGCGACGCCCACGCCGCAGAGGAGCAGGGCGGCGAAAGCGAGCATCAGGCCCGCGCCGGACTGGCGCAGGTCTTTCGCGGTCTGCTTCGGCCGCTGGTCGGGCGGCACGTCTTTGTAGACATCCTCGTACTTGTGGTAACCGTCCTTGACGACGGTCGTCATCAGGTTCTCTTTGTCCACGGCCTGCGGCGCTTGAAGGATGGAGGGCACGTCGATCTTGCCGTTGTTGACCTTGTCGCTGGCGGCGAGCGCCTCGCCGCGCGCGAGCTTGACGGCCGAGTCCACGGCGCTGTCGGCGAGCGGCTTGATGGGCTTGTAGATGGTCATCGTCTGCGTGCCCTTGGCGATGCGCTGGGCGGCGATTAGCTCCGCGTCCTGCCCGGTCACGAGCACCTTGCCCGTTAAGCCCGCCGTGTCGAGCGCCGAGATGGCGCCGCCCGCCGTGCCGTCGTTCGACGCGACGATGGCCTGAATGTCGTTCTTCGTCTTCGTCAGCGCGTCCTCCGTGAGGCGCTGCGCCTCCTCGGCCTTCCACTCCTTGGCGTACTGGTCGGAGATGATCTTCACGTCGCCACGGTCCACGGCGGGCTTGAGGATGTTCATCTGGCCTTCGCGCAGGAGCTTCGCGTTGTTGTCGGTGGGCGCGCCGCCGATGAGGACGTAGTTGCCCTTGGGCACGTGCTTCAAGGCGTACTCGCCCTGCATCTCGCCCATCTTGATGACCTGGTGCGAGACGTAGAGGTCGGGCTCGGAGTTCTTAATCAACCGGTCGTAGGAGATGACGGGGACGCCCTTGTCGTGCGCGGCCTGCACGATGGAGGCGGCAATCTCGCTGTTGTGCGGAGCGACGATGAGCACGTCCACGCCTTTCGTCAGCATCGTGTTGCACTGGTTGACCTGCACGGCGTCGTCGCCGTTGGCGACCTGCACGTCGAGCTGCGCGCCGACCTCCCTGGCCCGCGCCTCGACCAACGCCTTGTCGCGGTTCCAACGCTCCTCCTTGAGCGTGTCCATCGAGAAGCCGATGTAGACGGGCTCGCCCGCCTTCTTCACCCTGCGCTGGTAGCCGCCCGTCGAGGCCGTGCCCGTGCCCCCGCCCGCGCCGTTCTGCGTCGTCGGGTTGTTCACGCACGAACCCGCCGCGAGCACGCCCGCGACGACGACCAACATCAAAGCCAACACTCTCGCCTGTCGCATCACTCTTCTGCTCCTTTGCTCCTTCGGCGCGCGCGGGCGCCGCCACGCCGGAGTCTCCGGCGTCACGTTGGAATGCCTTGAATCAGCGGAATTAACTACTCGGAACGCGCCTAAGATTAACAGAGGCGCGGCGAAATTTGTATCGTTTATTTCCCCCGCCTGATGCGCGCGGACGGCCGAACATTTTATGATGAGGGCGTGGGAGGGGGCATGCCGAAGCACACACGGGTCTGGACGAGGGGTCTCGGTTTCCTACGCGCACACGGTTTACGGGCCACGTTGCGGGCGGCGGCCCGCCGACTCCGACTCCGCCCCCCGGCGGGTGGTTTCGGTGAGGACGTGGACCTCCCTTACAGCTTCGCCTACGAGCCCGTCCGCTACCAACACACCTCCGCCCCGCGCCCCGACGCGGACGGCCCGACGCGGGTCAACTGGGTCATCCCGGACTTCTACGGCTCGTCCGGCGGGCACCGCACCATCTTCCGCCTGACGCGCGGGCTGGAGGCGGCCGGCTGCGTCGTCCGCTTCCACATCTTCGGCCCGACGCACTACGTCAGCGACTCGGAGGCGACCGAGACGCTGCGCGCGCACTACTTCCCGCTCGCGGCCACCGTCCACCTCGGCGTCGAGGGGATGCCCCCGGCCGAGGTCTGCATCGCCAGCGCGTGGGAGACGGCGTACGCGGTCAGGGACTTCGCGGCCTGCCTGCGCAGGCTCTACTTCGTACAGGACTGGGAGCCCTCCTTCTTCCCCGCCAGCACCGAGCAGGCGCTCGCCGAGAACACCTACCGCTTCGGCTTCGACTGCCTCTGCGCCGGCCGTTGGCTCGCGGACAGTGTGCGCGCGTGCGGGGCGCGCGCCGCCTCCTTCGACCTCGCCTACGACCCGGCCGTCTACTCGCCCGCGCCCGAGCGCCACAACCGGGACCGCGTCGTCTTCTACGCGCGCCACCAGACGCGCAGGCGCGGGACGGAGTTGGGACTGCTCGCGCTCGCGCTGCTCAAGCGTGCGCGGCCCGAAACGGAGGTCGTTCTCTTCGGCGCGGAGCGGCCGCCCTACCGCCTGCCGTTCGACTACACGCACGCCGGCCTGCTCGGCGAGGGCGAGTTGGCCGGGCTCTACAGGGGCGCCGCCGCCGGGCTCTCCATCTCGCTGACGAACTACTCGCTCGTCCCGCAGGAGATGCTGGCGTGCGGGCTCCCGGTCGTCGAGATGGACCTCCCGTCCGTCCGCGCGGCCTATCCGCGCGCGAGCCCCGCCCTGCGACTCGCCGCCCCCGACCCCGAGGCCATCGCCGAAGCCCTCTCGCACCTGCTCGCGCTGCCCGACGCCGAGATGCACCGCGCGAGGCGTGCGGCCCCGGAACTGGTCAGCCACCTCTCCTGGGCCGACGCCGAGAGGACTCTGGTCGAGTTAGTCAAACCGCGCATGCCACAAGGTGCCGCGCCGCCGGCCGCCTGAAGCGCCTACGGACTCAGCCGACGACGAGCCGCGCGTCGGAAATTTGTATTGTAATTTTTCTGACGCGGTGCTATCACTTTCTTCGTCAGCCGACACAACAAACCCCTTGTCCTTCGGCCGAAAGTCTCCCCCGACACGGTCGCCGCGCCCCTGACCCCGAGCCTTGCGGGGGCGTTCTCCGAGACGTTTTATGCGCGCCGCGCCTTCATCCCGCGCGGCCGGCCTATGCGAACCCAGAGGAGGTCTTCGAAAATGAGGCGGAAACTGTCGAGTCTGCTCCGCGCGGCGCTCTGCGCGCTCTTCGTCCTGACGCTGGCGGCGTCCGCGCGCGCGCAGTTCCGCGCGGCCGTACAGGGCACCGTCACCGACCAGTCGGGCGCGGTCGTCAACGACGCCACGCTCACGCTCAAGAACACAGAGACCGGGCGCGTGCAGACGACTACGTCCGGCGACGAGGGCTTCTACCGCATCTCGGAGCTGCCGCCCGGCACCTACACGCTCACGGTCGAGAAGGCCGGTTTTCGCAAGACGACTTTCGAGAGCGTGACGGTCAACGCCGAGCAGGTGCAGGGGCTCGACGTGACGCTCACGGCCGGCGAGGTCGCCGAGACCGTCACCGTGACGAGCGAGTCGCAGGTCCAGCTCGACACCGAGAGCGCGAACATCAACAAGGCCCTCACGACGCAGGAGGTCAAGCGGCTGCCGCAGTTCGGGCGCGACCCTTATGAGCTTCTGCGTCTGACGCCGGGCATCTTCGGCGACGTGGGGCGCGGGGGCGGCGGGGGCGTCGTGGGGCTGCCGAACTCGACGGGGCCGGGCGGCTCGAACACCTCCATCTTCCAGGTCGAGAACCAGCCGCAGATCACCGCCAACGGCCAGCGCGTCTCGTCCAACAACTACCAGATCGACGGCGTCAGCGTGAACAGCCTGTCGCACGGCGGCGCGGCCGTCGTGACGCCGAACCAGGAGTCGGTCAAGGAGGTGCGCGTGCTCTCCTCGACCTACTCGGCCGAGGACGGGCGCAACTCCGGCGCGCAGGTCAAGGTCGTCTCGCAGGCGGGGACGAACAACTTCCACGGCAGTCTTTTCCTGAAGGCCAACGACCCGCGCTGGAACGCTTATAACAAGTACGGCCCGGGCTACGGCACGGCCGGCCCCGAGCGCGTCAACCAGCGATACAAGCAGTTCGGCGGCTCCATCGGCGGCCCGCTCCCTTATCCTAACTTCGACGCCAACCCCGACTCAGTCTTCCGCAGCGGGCGCGACAAGGCGTTCTTCTTCTTCTCGTACGAGGCCCTGCGCCGCACCGACTCGAACACCGAAGAACGTTTCGTCGAGACGGCGCAGTTCCGGCAACTCGTCGCGCAACAGAGGCCGGGCAGCATCGTCGCGCGCATCCTCACGTCGCCCGGCATTGAGCCGCGCATCGCGGCGGTGCCCACGCAGAACTGTAATAACTTCGGCAACGACGCGAACCGCTGCCGCGTCGTCGCGGGCGGCCTCGACATCGGCTCGCCGTCCGGCGCGCAGGGTCAATACCTAACCATCGGCTCGATGGGCGCGGGCTTCGACGGCATCCCGGACGTGCAGCGCGTGCTCATCTTCAACCCGCGCCGCGCGCGCTCGAACCAGTACAACCTGCGGCTCGACTTCACGCCGACGGCGCGCGACCAGCTCGCCTTCAGCACCTACCTGACGCGCAGCGAGTTCACCAACCCCGACCCGGGCGGCGCCTCGCGCCCGAGCGGCGACATCCGCTCGACGCCCGTCAACACCTCGGGCACCGTCACCTACGTCCGCACCATCTCGAACTCGATGGTCAACGAGGCGCGCTTCAACGCGACGCGCTTCGCCTACAACGAGATCGAGTCGGCGCAGCAGACCAACTTCGGCATCCCGCGCATCGAGATCGAGTCGCTCCCCTTCGACCGCATCCGCTTCGGCGCGCCGCAGGCCGAGACGACGCCCGGCGTCTTCGCCGAGAACCAGTTCGAGTTCCGCGACGCGCTGACGTGGGTGCAGGGGAACCGCACTTGGAAGTTCGGCGGCGAGTACCGCGTCGAGCAGAACAACGACAACCTCAACGGCGGCGCCCGCCCGCTCTACACCTTCGGCGGGCTCTTCAACTTCGCCAACGACGCGCCGCTCTTCTACCAGATCAACGCCGACCCGCGCACCGGCGGCGTGCCCGAGGCGCAACGCTACTTCCGCACCAACTACTACGCCGCCTACGCGCAGCACGACTGGAAGGCGCGCCCGAACGTGACGCTCGGGATGGGCCTGCGCTACGAGTTCTTCACGCCGCTCACGGAGAAGCGCGGCGTGCTCAGCAACATCGAATTCTCGAACCAGAATTTGAACACCGGCCGCCTCCTCGTCACCGAAAGGCTCTACGAGCCCGACCGGAACAACTTCGCGCCGCGGTTGATGTTCGCGTGGAGCCCGAACTTCGGCGACTCGTTCGGCGGCATGCTCAACGAGAACCGCGCGGTCCTGCGCGGCGGCTTCGGCATCGCGTACGACCGCACGCCGAACGTGCTCTTCGCCAACTCGCGCGGCAACCCGCCCTTCTTCGCGCGCTACCAAATCTGCTGCGGCACCTCGGCCTCGGAGTTCAGCACGCCCTTCGCGGGCGGGCAGATTCTTTACGCCTTGGGCGCGAACAGCTCGCCCTTCAGCTACCCGGCGAACCCCGCGCTCGCCGTGCCGATCAACCCGGCGACCGGCTCGCCGACGGGCCGCTCGGTCGAGGTCTACGGCGCGCACCAGGAGACGCCGAACCCTTACGTCTACACATACTCGCTCGACGGCCAGTACGACTTCGGCCACAACTTCGTCGGCGAGTTGGGCTATCAGGGCAGCTCTTCGCACAAGCTCGTCCGGCTCGTCAACCAGAATTTCCTCTACCCGAACAGCGGGAACTTCTTCGCCGTCTACGTCCCGCAGACGGACGTGAACGCCAACTACAACGGCATGAACGCGCGGCTCGCCAAGCGATTCAGCGACGGCTATCAGTTCGACGTGTACTACCGCTGGGCGAAGAGCATCGACACGCTCTCGAACGAGGGGCCGGGCGGCGAGACCAACCAGACCTTCCCGCAAGGTCTCAACACGGAGCGCGGCCCTTCGGACTACGACGTGAAGCACGCGCTCAACATCTCGGGTCTGTGGGACCTGCCGCTCTTCCGCAACCGGAAGGATTTTTTAGGGAAGGCGCTCGGCGGTTGGCAGTTGAGCGGGATCACTTCGTGGCACACGGGCTTCCCGTGGACGCCGAAGACGGGGCGGTGCGAGAACCGCACGCCCATCCCCATCATCTGTCCCATCCGCCCGGCCGGCTATCTCGGCGGCGCCGTCACCGACACGTCGAACGACGCCTTCATCCGAGGCATCTTCCCCGGCAACCTCGACCCATCCGTGGTGCAGAGAGTCAACGGGGCCATCGTGCAGACGCGCTACTTCAGACTCGTGCCCCCGGGGTCCGCCTCGTCGCCGCCGGGCATCGGGCGCAACTCGTTCCGAGGGCCGCGCTACTTCAGCACGGACTTCTCGTTCGGCAAGCGGACGGGGCTGCCCGACTTCATGGGCGAGGGCGCGTTCCTTGAGATACGCGCCAACTTCTTCAACGCCTTCAACAACCTGAACCTGAACCCGTTCCGCTTCTTCGCGCCGGTCATCGAGGACGCCAACTTCGGCCGCGCCGAGCGCGGACTCGCCGGCCGCGTCATCGAGTTCCAGGGCCGACTCAACTTCTGACAACCTTACGTTAGTTAAGAGGCGGACTTCGGTCCGCCTCTTAACTAACGTTGGTGCCATCAAAATTCCGTTGACTCCCGCCTCCGTTCCGCGTATATAGTCTCGCCCCGACGCAAGTCCTAACACATCGGCTGCCCGCTTCCGACCGGCCGACACAGCACTCCCCATTCAACCCCTGACACGAAAGGAGTCTTTCAACATGCTCCAGTTCAAGAGAAGGCTCGCCGCGCTGCCGGCGCTCATCGCCCTGACCGCCGTCGTCGCCGTGGCCGGCGGGATGGTCGTCGCCTCCATCCCCGCGCCCGACGGCACCATCACGGGCTGTTACCAGAAGAACAACGGGCACCTCCGCGTGGTCGAGTCCGCCGGCCAATGCAACCCCTCGGAGCAGGTGCTCACCTGGAATCAGGAAGGCCCCGTCGGCCCGCAAGGTCCGGCCGGGCCGCAGGGCGCCACGGGGCCGCAGGGGCTCACGGGACCGGCCGGGCCAGAGGGACCCGTGGGACCGCAGGGACCGGCGGGCGACTCGGCCTCGGGGCCGCCCTACGTCTGGGTCTGCACGCCGATGAGCCTTGCGAACATCGGCAGCAACGTGAGGACCGACATCCTCGTCTTCAACGGGGGCGCCGCGACGGCCAACGTCGCCGTCAACATCCTCGACAAGTTCGGCGGCAACCTCGCCGGCCACAACGTCCCCGGCTCGAACCCGGTCGTCCAGTACACGGGTCAGGCCGGCAACAGCACGGTCGCCGTCGCGCCCGCCAACACGCTTAACGTCAACTTCCTGAGCCCCATCACCGGCCCGCCGCAGGCGGGGTTCGACGGCGTGACGGACGTTGCCGTCTCGGTCAGGGTCACTTCGGACCAGCCGGTCGTCGTCGGCGCCAACGTCTTCTGGGCCGGTCCCTCGCAAGTCCAGTGCAGCCCCGTGCCCAAGTAATCCTCGGTCGATTAAGAGAACCTGCACGCGAAGACGCGGCCCGAAGACGACAAGTCAACGGGCCGCGTCTTCGCGTCTCTGCCTTTGAGCAGGACGCCTGACGACTCGAACAAGTCATCACGTTATTGCTCAGGCGGCGGCAGAGCGTCCTCTATCACATCCAACCCTTCGGGGCGCCGCGCCTTGCGCTCCGCGTCGAGTCGATTGAAGAGCGTCAGCTCGCGCGCGGCCTCCTCTTTGCGGCCGAGCCGCGAGAGAGCGAGGAACATCTGGTAGCGCACGCCCGGGTCCGACTCGCGTATGCGCGCGGCCACGGCGAGCATCTTCAACGCCTCCTCGTAACGGCGCCCGCGCACGAGCAGGCGCCCGAGGTCGTAGCTCGCGTAGAAGTGGCGCGCGTCGCGCCCGACCGCTTCGCGCAGAAATCGCTCGGCCTCCGCGTCGCGCCCGCGCTCGCTCACGACGAATCCCAACTGCGCGAGCGTGTCGGCGCTCCCGGGTTTAAGTTGTAGAGAACGGCGCAGCGCGGCCTCGGCCGTCACGTAGTCGCCGCGTCCGCGCGCGGCTATCCCCGCGAAGTAGTGCGCCTCGGCCGAGTCCGGGAAACGCGCGGCCGCTTCGTTAAAGACCTCCAGCGCGCGGTCGAAGCGCGAGAGCAGCATCAGCACGCCGCCCAGACGCACGCGGTAGACGAGGCGCGCGGGGTCTTCGACGACCGCGCGCTCGTAGAACTCGACCGCGCCCTCGTAGCGCCGCTGCCTCCGCAACTCCTCCGCCAACGCGAAGTGGACTTCGGGGAAGTTCTCGCGCAGCGCCAGCGCCCTCTGCCAGAACTCCGCCGCCTCCTCCGCGCGCCCGCGCGCGGCGCTGATGAGCCCGAGCCGGTAGTAAGCCTCCGGCGCGTTCTGCGCCAGCGACGCGGGCGTGTTGAGGAGCGCCGCTGCCTCCTCGTAACGCTTCAACTCGAAGAGCGCGAGGCCGAGGTTGAAAGTCGCCTGCGGGTGTCCGGGCGCGACGCGCAGCACGGCCTCGAACTCAGCGGCGGCCTCCACGGCGCGGCCCGCGCGCGCGAGCAGCACCCCGAGGTTCGCGCGCGGCGCCACCGCCCCCGGCTTCAACCTCAACGCGGCGCGGTACTCGCTTTCCGCCTCGCGCCCGCGCCCGCGCCGGTCGAGGATCACGCCGAGCAGCGCGTGCGCGTCCGCGTTCCCCCGCCCCGCCGCGAGCGCGCGCCGCACGAGCGGCTCCGCCTCTTCAAACTTCCCCTCGCGCAGAAGCTCCAACGCACGCACCAGCAAAACCGACACCTCGTCCGCCGCTCGCGGCGAGACCTTCTGCAACGCGCGCGTCTCACTGCCCAATGCGCACAGGAGGAGCGCGGCAAGAAGACAACATTTCAAATTTGAAATTTGAAATTTCAAATTAAGAGTTCACACGACTCCTTCGGACATGGCTTTCGACGGCTGAACTTATATTATAGTCGGGCGGAGGAACGCCATGCTTCTTTCGACACGACGCGCGCTCATTCTTCTTTTACTCGCCGCGCTCTGCGCGCAGGCGGCGCCGCGCGCGCAGGCGCGGGCGGATAAGAGGGCGGTCACCGCCTACGCGCGGACGCGCGCGGACGTTGAACTGCTCGAAGACCTTTCACACAGGGCCTTTCTCTACTTCATCGAACACGCGGACGCGGGGACCGGGCTTGTGCTCGACCGCGCGCGCGCGTCGGGCGAGGCGCACCCGGCGGGCCACCCGTCGCACCGCATCGCTTCGAGCGCCGCGACGGGCTTCGGGCTCACGGCGCTCTGCGCGGGCGCCGAGCGCGGCTGGGTCACGCGCGAAGAGGCGAGGCGGCGCGTGCTCACGACGCTCCGCTTCTTCGCCGAGCGCGCGCCGCGCGAGCGCGGCTGGTTCCCGCACTGGATGGACGCGGCGACGGGCGAGCGTCGCTGGCAGAGCGAGTTCTCTTCGATAGACACGGCGCTGCTGCTCGCGGGCGTGCTCACCGCGCGCCAGTGTTTTCGTGAAGACGCGGAGGTCGTCCGCCTCTCCACGCTCATTTACGAACGCGTCGATTTCGGATGGATGCTCAACGGCCACCCGACGCTCCTCTCACACGGCTGGCGACCCGAGACGGGCTTCATCAAGACGCGTTGGGACACCTACAGCGAACACCTCATCCTTCAACTGCTCGCCGTCGGCTCGCCCACGCACCCCGTGACGCCCGGCGCGTGGCGCGCGTGGTCGCGCAAGCGCATCACCTACGCCGGCTACACGTACATGAACGACGGCCCGCTCTTCATTCACCAGTACACGCAGGGTTGGGCAGACCTGCGCGGCCGTCGCGAGGACCGTTACCCCTTCATCGACTACTTCGAGAACTCGGCCGCCGCCACGCGCGCGCACCGTCAGTTCTGCATCGACCTGTCGAAGGAGTTCCCGGCCTACGGGCCGGACGTGTGGGGCATTTCGGCTTCGGACTCGGAGCGCGGCTACGTCGCGTGGGGCGGGCCGCCGCGCGACCCGGCGATTGACGGGACGGTTGTGCCCTACGCCGTGGCCGGCTCGCTCGCCTTCACGCCCGACATCTCGCTCGCGGCGTTGCGAACGATGAAAGAGCGTTACGGCGCGCGCGTCTACGGCCGCTACGGCTTCGCCGACGCGTTCAATCCAAACACTGGATGGGTGGACGCGGACGTGATCGGCATCGACCAGGGCATCACGCTCCTCGCCGCCGAGAACCTCCGCGACGGGCTCGTCTGGCGCCACTTCATGAAGAACAGAGAGGTCACGCGCGCCCTCGACCTCGTCGGCCTCGGAAAGAAAAGTTAATCACTTCACTTCCGCCTGACGAGGACGCGGAAGCCCCAGGGTTCGAGCGAGAGTGTGGGCAGGCTGACCGCGCGGACGCGTGCGGCGCGCTCGGCGTCCGATGCGTCGGGCTTGAGCGGCGGGCGCGTGTCGGGCGTGATGTCGTTGAAGGCCGCGCCCGAAGGGGCTTCGATTGTGCCTTCGAAGGGTCGGTTCGAGAAGTTGATGGCGACGACGATCTCCTCCGTCTCGTCGCGGCGCGCGAAGGTGACGACGCGCGACTCGTCGGAGTTGCGCAGCCACGCGACGCCGCCGCGCGTGAAGGCCGGGTGTGCCTTACGGAGCGCGATCATCTGACGGTAGAAGCGCGGGAACTCGGGCCGCCGCTTCTCGATGGGCCAGAAGACGGGGAGCTTGTAGAAGAGCGCGGGGTCGCCCGACTCGGTCGTGTCGCCGACCTCCATCCCGTTGTAGAGCATCGGCACGCCGTCGAGCGTCAACATCAGCGCCGACGACGCCAGCGCGCCGCCCTCGCCGAAGCGCGCGACCGCGCGCCGCTCGTCGTGGTTGTCCGAGAAGCGCATGCGCAGCGCGCCGCGCGGGTACTTCGCCTCGTCCGCCTCCCACGTCTGGCGGAAGGCCGTGGCGGGCTTGCGCCCCTGCAACACGTCGTTGAGCGTGCCGTGCAAAGGCCACGAGTAGTCGAAGTCGAAGGCGCGCACCAGCAGTTCGGGCTTGTCCGACTCGGCGAGCCAGACCACGTCGGCCTTGACCTTGTCGCCTTCGGCGCGCGCCTCCTCCCAGAAGTCGGTCGGCACCTCGGCGGCCACGTCGCAGCGGAAGCCGTCGAGGTCGTACTCGCGCAGCCAGAACTTCAGCATGTCGATCATGTAGCGGCGCAGGGCTGGGTTGTCGTAGTTCAACTCGGCCACGTCAGACCAGTCGTGCGGGTACGTGATCTTGCCCGACGCGTCGCGCACGTAGAACTCGGGCGTCTTCATCATGACGCTGTCCCACGACGTGTGGTTGGCGACCACGTCGATGATGACCTTCATCCCGCGCCGGTGCGCCTCGGCGACGAGCCGCTTGAGGTCTGCGGGCGTTCCGTAGTCAGGGTTGACGGCGTAGTAGTCGCGCACGGCGTAGGGGCTTCCGACCGGCCCCTTCTTCTTCTCCTGCCCGATGGGGTGAATCGGCATCAGCCAGAGGATGTTGACGCCGAGTTCCTTCAGCCGGTCGAGCTGCGCCGTGATGCCCGCGAAGTTCCCCGCCTCCGAGAACTGGCGCGGGTATATCTCGTAGACGACGCCGCCGCGCAACCACGCGGGCGCGGCGGCGCGCGCCCTCTCCCTCGAAACGTCCCGCCCCTGCCGCGCCCGCGCGGGCGCCGACAACGCCAGGACGACCGCGAGCGCCGCGACAATCGCGCGCACGTTAACCTGCCTCTGCCTGTTTCTCATAAGCCCGACCAATGCTGAAAACTGAACTACTTCTGTCTCTTGATGACGAGCGTTAACGTCTCGATGGTGTTCGCGACGTTCAACGTCCGCGGCTCGGAGCGCACGAGCGTCCCGCCGGTGCCGGACGGGTCGCCCGCGTAGGGCACAAGGGTCGTGGCTTCTATCTTGAAGACAGAGCCGACGCGGGTCCTGATCTCGAACTGCCCCTCGTTATCGACGGGCCTGCCCTGGTCGATGCCGGGGTCAACGTAGGTCGTCTCGCGGAAGAGAACCTGCGCGCCCGTCGCGGGCGTGCCGTCGCTCCAGACGACGCGGACGCGGATGACGCCCTCGGCGAGTCGAGGCGGCAGACGCAGGTCGCGCAGCTTCAACACCTCGCCCGCCTTCAGCTCGATGACCTCGGCCTCCGAAGCCACGGCCACGCCCGGGTAGTATGTGCGCGGGAACTCGGCGGCCGGGTCCTCCGACGCCGTGTACTTCGACAGCCGCACGCCGAACAGGTAGCGGCCCGGCGGGACGGCCGTGAAGTTGTAACGCCCCTGCTCGTCCGTCCGCGCGTTCCACAGTTGGTTGAGGTAGTCCGGCTTCTTGCTGTCGGCGTCGATTAGCACCAACGGCAGGTGGCGCACGCCGCGCCCTTCGGCGTCGAGGACGCGGCCCGAGATGCGCCCGTTGTCCGTGATGACGAAGTCGGCGGCGGCGCAGCCGCGCTCGGCGGCCTCGACGCGCCTCTCGGGCTGCCTCGTCGTCAGACCTTCCCGCAGTTCCAACGTGACCACGTAGCGGCCGGGCGCGAGGCCCGTCAGTTTGTAACGCCCTTCGGCGTCGATGTGTGCATCGCGCGAGCCCCCGGGGCCGGCGACCGTGACGCGCACGCCTTCCACCGGGACCACCTTGCGCGTGCGGCCCTCGTCCCAACCTTCGGCCACGCGCCCGACCCTGCCCCAGATGGTCGCGCCCGAGGGCTGTTGCACGAGCGCGCGCAGGAACTCGATGTCCCCGGCCGCCTCTTCGGCCGGCGCCGTGCGCGAGCAGAGAAAGGCCGAGAGCGCGCCCTCCTTCGTGTGCCTCGCGTAGACGAGGTAGCGCCTGCCCTTCGCGAATTCGTAGACGCAGTCGGCCCCCGACCCGCCCTCGACCCAGACCTCCGCGTCCTCGATTCCCGCGAACGTCTCCCCGACGATGAACCTTGCTAAGGGCTTGCCCCAACCCTTCGCCCGCTCCTCTTCGTTGCGCGGCTTGACGACGACCTCCGAGACCGTCCCGACGAAGACCGCCGACGCGTTCCCGAAGGCCGCGCACGCCGAGTCGGGTCCGACGCACGAGCAGGCTTCGGCACGCGCCGCGCACGCGAGCAGCGCGAGCAGACAGAAGACGGCGGTCGTGAGAGTGCGTCGAAGCACGGCGTGACTCCTTTAGCGCGAGTGCTTGTCGTCGATGAGCCCCGTGCTCGGGACGGGCTGCGCCGTCCCTTGAGTCATGAGCGGCTCGTGTTCGTCGGCGCGGATGACCGCGTCTTCGGGGACGCGGTCGGCCACGTCGCGGACGAGCGAGACGCAGAGCGCGGCGACCAGAAGGAAGAGGCCGCCCGCCATCACGACGTAGAGCGGCGCGTTCGGGTTGTCGGCGCCGAAGAGCGCCTTAATGACCGGCCCGAAGGCGAACGACGCGACGATCTCGGGGATGACGATGAAGAAGTTGAAGACGCCCATGTAGACGCCCATCCGCGCCGGCGGCAGCGCGCCCGCAAGTATCGCGTACGGCATCGACAGAATCGACGCCCACGCGACGCCGACGCCGACCATCGACAGCAGCAGGATGTTCTTATCCTGTATGAAGTAGGTGGACATCAGGCCCGCCGCGCCGCACAGCAGCGCGATGACGTGGACGGTCTTGCGGCTGGTCCGCGCGGCCAGCGGCGGGAGCAGGAAGGCGACGGCGAAGCAGACGATGGAGTAGACGGCGAAGGCGTTGCCGCCCCACGCCTGACCGTCGGTGAAGCGCGGGTCTTTCTCGCTCGTCGCGCCGAAGACGTGGTAGGAGGTCATCAGCCCGAAGAACATCCACATGCAGAAGAGGCCGAGCCACGTGAAGAACTGGACGACGGCCAGTTGCTTCATCGTCGCGGGCATCTCGCGAATGGCCGAGGCGATTTCGGCGAAGTACGCGCCGGCGCCTCGGTGCTCGCGCTGCTTGCGGCGAAACTCCTCCATGTCCTCGGGCGGGTACTCCTTCGACGTGAAGACCGTCCACAGCACGCAGAGCAGGAAGGCGACGGCGCCGATCTTGAAGGCGTAGTTGATGCTGGTCGGGATGGCGGCGGCGGCCGTCGCGCCGGGCGCGTCCACGCCCGAGCGGCGGAAGATGTAGGGCAGCACGTTGGCGAGCGTCTGGCCGATGCCGATGAAGAACGACTGCATGACGAAGCCGGCCGTGCGCTGGTCCGTGTTGAGCTTGTCGGCGACGAAGGCGCGGAACGGCTCCATCGAGACGTTGATGGAGGCGTCGAGAATCCAGAGCAGACCCGCCGCCATCCAGAGCGTGGGCGAGTCGGGCATGAAGAAGAGCGCGATGCTGGCGAGGATGGCGCCGACGAGGAAGTACGGCCGCCGCCGTCCCAGACGGTTCCACGTCCGGTCGCTCATCGAGCCGATGATCGGCTGGACGAGCAGCCCCGTCACCGGCCCGGCGAGCCACAGGATCGGCACCTCCTCGGGCTTCGCGCCCAAGTAGGTGTAGATGCCGCTCATGTTGGCGAGCTGCAATCCCCACCCGAACTGGATGCCCATGAACCCGAAACTCATGTTCCAGATCTGCCAGAAGCTCAGGCGCGGTTTCTCAGCCATGCGTCTCTCCTAGTCTCTATCTCGCGTAGATGTTGATGTCTTCGAGCACGACGTTGCGGTCGAGCGAAAGGGCATACATTAAAGTCTTCGCCATGTTCGCGACGTGGACGAAGCCGGGGCGCGGCTCCGCTTCGGGCGCGGTGTTCTCCACGTCCACGAGGCCGGGGCAGAGGTTGAAGACGCGGACGTTGGCGCCCGTCTTGCGCACGTGGTCGCGGACCGATTCGGCGAAGCCGAGCAAGCCCCACTTCGACGCGCAGTACGAGGGCACGTCGGCGTAGCCGTGCTTGCCCGCCTGCGAAGAGACGTTGACGATGTCGCCGAACTCGCGCCCCGCCATCACGGGCAGCGCCGCGCGCACGAGCCACATCGCGCCCTTCAGGTTCGTCGTTAAGACCATCTCCCAGCCCTCGTCGGTAATCTCCTCGACCGTCTCGGGCACGGCCAGCCCCGAGTTGTTGACGAGCACGTCGAGCGACCCGAAGCGTTCGACCACGTGGCTCACGAGCGCCTCGCACTCCCCGCGCGCGCGCACGTCGAAGGCGTACGTATAGACGCGCTCGCCCCCCGCGAGTTCGTTAATCTCGGCCGCCGCCGCTTCGAGCGCCTCCCTGCGGCGCGAGGCGATGACGACGCGCGCGCCCGCGTTTGCCAGAGCGCCCGCGAAGGCGCGGCCGATGCCTGTGCCGCCGCCCGTGATGAGCGCGACCTGTTCGGCGAATGGTTTTGTCTTCAGCGCCATGCGCGCTACTCCACCGCTCCACGCGGGACGATGATGCTCGCGCCGCGCGGGGGCAGCGTCAGCCGCAACCTGCCCCCGTCCATGCGCGGGGACTCTTTGACGACCCCGAGCCTGTCGTCGAACCTGGAGCCTTCGAGCACCGACGGGGGGACACGGTAATAGTTTTGGAGCAGCCCGGCGTCGAAGTCGAAGGTCGCGGGCTTCGTGTCGTTGTTGAAGGCGATGAAGACGGGCGGCCAGCCCGCGAGCACGCGCGCGAAGACCGCCTGCTGCTCCTCGTCGTAGACGTGGACGAGCGCGCCCCGCCGCAGTTGCGGCAGTTCCGCGCGGAGTTTCCCGAGAAGCTTCAGGTGCTCGAACACGTCGTTCTCGGTCGTGGTGCGGCCCCTCTTCGTGAAGGCGTTGCGCGCATCGCCCGCGAAGCCGCCGGGGAAGTCGCGGCGGTTGTCTGGGTCGCCGCCGCCGGGCATGGCGAGTTCGTCGCCGTAGTAGAGGAGCGGCGTCCCGCGCGTCGTCATCACGAACGTCTGCGCGAGTTTCAAGCCCTCGACCGTCGCGCCGCGTTCGTTCATGAAGCGTTGCATGTCGTGGACGCCGACGAAGGGGACGAGCACCTCCGGGCGCGGGTAGAGGTGGTCGTGCGCGAGCACCTGCGCGAGCTTGCGCACGGACTCGCCTTTCGCGAAGGCGTCGCGGACGGCGTAGTGGAGCGCGAAGTCGTAGACGGTGTCGATGCCCGTGTCTATTCCGTCATGCCCAACCTTCCCTCTCTGGAAATAGGCCAGGAGCGCGGGGTCGCCGTCGAAGAGTTCGCCGAGGATGTTGACGTTGGGGTACTCGGCGTGGATGGCCGCCGACCAGTCGCGCCAGAAGTGGCGCGGGACGTGCGGCAGAGTGTCCATCCGGACGGCGTCGAAGCCGACGGTGCCGAGCCACCAGAGCGTGTTCTGGACGAGGTAGCGGCGCACCTCTTCGTCGTCCTGGTTGAGGTCGGGGAGGATGTCGATGAACCAGCCTTCAAGGTTGCGCCGTCGCGTCTCGATGGAGGCGTTGGGGTCCATCGTCGTCCACTTCTGCCAGTTGTTGGAGAGGTGGTTCTCGACCGTGCCGTAGAACCAGGTCGGCGTCGGGCGGTCGGTCGCCCACGGATGATAAGGGCTCGTGTGGTTGGCGATCTGGTCCTGTATGACCTTGAAGCCCCCGGCGTGGGCCTTGTCCACAAGCTCTTTGAGCTTCGCCATCGAGCCGTAGTGCTCTTCGACGCCGTAGAAGTCAATCGCGCCGTAGCCGTGATACGCGGTCGTCGGGCGCTTCGGCCCGCCCTCCGTCTCGGGATACATCTCGCGCTCGTCGAGCCGGTCGGTGTTGTCGTAGACGGGGTTGATCCAGATGGCGGTGACGCCGAGTTCTTTAAGATAGGGCAGGCGGTCGATGATGCCCTGGAAGTCGCCGCCGTGATAATGGCGCCCCTTCGAGCGGTCGTAGAGGCCCGGCGACTTCGCCGGGTTGTTGTTCGACGGGTCGCCGTCGGCGAACCGGTCGGGCATGATGAAGTAGATCACGTCGTCGTTTGTGAAGCCCTGAAAGCGGCCCGCGCGCGGGAGCGGCTCGGCGACGGAGAAGCTCACGTCGGCCGTCCCCGCCGCCGTCCTCACCCGCAACTGCCGCGCGCCGGGACGCGCGTCGCGTTCGATGTGAACGTCCACGAAGGCGTAGGTGCCCGCGTCGTTGACGCGCACGAGTCCGGTCCTGATTCCCTGCCCGACGACGGCCTCGACGCGCGCGCCGCCGAGGTTCTGCCCACGCAGCATGACGCGCACCGGGTTGATCGAATGATTCGCCCACCAGTTCGGCGGCTCGACCTTCGTCACCGAGGGCGCCTGCGCCGCGCAGACAACGGCGGAGCAACATACGAACACGAGTGAAAGAAGGAGACGCGCGGTTGAAGTTTTGACAGTCGTCATAATTACAATCAGGTGCGACCTTCACCCCCACGTCTGTTTGAATTCGTAGCTCTCGGCCGTGTGCTCTGGGCGCTGCTCGGGCGGGACGGCGGGGAAGCGCCCGTAGAGGTCGGCCAGACGGCGCAGGCGCGCGCTCAACTCTTCGTTGAGGTCGCCCGCGAGGAAGCGCCAGGACCAGTTGCCGGACATCGTGGCGGGCGTGTTCATGCGCGCCTCGGAGCCCAGGCCGAGCACGTCCTGCAAGGGCACGAGCGCCGTGTCTCCGGCCGAGGCGTAGAGGGCGCGGATGAAGTCCCAGTTAATCTCCGCGCCGTCCGTCTGGAGGTATTCGAGGCAGTGCCGGCGCTCGCGCTCGACCTGCGCGGCCGAGCGCACGGAGGAGCCGCCGGGCTCGCTGCGGAACCAGCCGACGGCCGTGTCGTTGTCGTGCGTGCCCGTGTAGACGGCCGTGTTGCGGACGTAGTTGTGCGGCAGGTCTTTGTTGGTCGAGTCGGTCGAGAAGGCGAACTGAAGGATGCGCATGCCGGGGAAGCCGAACTCGTCGCGCAGCTCGATGACATCCGGCGTGATGAAGCCGAGGTCTTCGGCGATGATGGGCAGCTCGCCCAGAGACGCCTTGATGGCGGTGAAGAGTTCGTGCCCCGGCGCCATCACCCAGCGGCCGCGCTCGGCCGTGGGGTCGCCGCCCGGCACCTCCCAGTAGGCCGCGAAGCCACGGAAGTGGTCGATGCGAATCACGTCCACGAGCGAGAGCGTCGCGCGCACGCGCTCGACCCACCAGCGGAAGCCGTCCTCGCGCATACGGTCCCAGTCGTACAAGGGGTTCCCCCAGAGCTGACCGGTCTTGCTGAAGTAGTCGGGCGGCACGCCCGCGACGACCGAGGGACGGCCGTCCTCCTTGAGCTTGAAGAGGTCCGGGTGCGACCACACGTCGGCCGAGTCCTGCGCGACGAAGATGGGGATGTCGCCGACGATCTGTATGCTCTGACCCTTGCAGTACTCGCGCAGCCGCGTCCACTGGTCGAAGAAGAGGAACTGTTTGAACTTCACCTCTTCTATCTGTTCCGAGAGCCGCTCGCGCGCGGCGTCCAGGGCCGCGAGGTCGCGGCGGACGAGCGGCGACTCCCACTCGGTCCACGCCGCCTCGTCGTGCTCACGTTTAAGAGAGCGGTAGAGCGCGTAGTCGTCGAGCCATCCGGCCTGCGCGGCCTTGAACTCCGCGAAGGAGGCGGCGACGATGGCGGGCTCCGTGCGTTGGAAGTTGTCGAAGGCTTCTTTGAGCAGCGCCTCCTTGTGCGGGAACGCCTCGCCGTACTCGACGCGTTCGTCGGGGAGCGCGGGTAAATTTTCGAGCGCGCCGGGGGCGAGCAAGCCCTGCTCGACTAACAGCTCGGGGCTGACGAGCAGCGTGTTGCCGGCGAAGGCGGAGAAGCATTGATAAGGCGAGTTGCCGTAGCCGGTGGGCCCCAGCGGCAAGACCTGCCAGAGGCTCTGCCCCGAGGCGGCGAGAAAGTCTACGAAGCGGTACGCCTCGTGTCCGAGGTCGCCGACGCCGTGGCGGCCCGGCAGGCTGGTCGGGTGCAAAAGAATGCCGCAGGCTCTTGGGAAGCTCACCTTCTACCTCGCGCGTATTTGGGTTACTTGAAAGCTACAACAAATGCCCCGCGACGGCAACGTAAAAGAGTGAAGAAACCGGCATTAAGGCTTCAGTTTATAGAAGACCGCCGAGCGCGCGGGCACGGTCAGATTCAAGGAACCGGCGGCGACCGTGGGACGGTCCTGAGCGACAAGCAACGGTTCGAGGCGCGCGCCGTCGCGTGCGTCGAGGTATGCGGCGGGGACGGTCAACTCCTTCGGCGCTGACGAGCGGTTGAGGGCGACGACGACGGTCTCCCGCGCGTCGCGGCGCGCGTAGGCGTAGGTGTCTTCGTCGAAGTGCAGGTCGATGAGCGCGCCGCGTCGCAGGGCCGTGTGCTCGCGGCGCAGGGTCAGAAGGGAGCGCGTCCAGTCGTACATGCGCTGCTCGGAGGCGTTGCGCCCCGCGCGCGTGAAGGCGTTGCGCGCGTCGCCCGCGAAGCCGCCGGGGAAGTCGCGGCGGTTGTCTGGGTCGTCGCCGCCCTCCATCGCGATCTCTTCGCCCGCGTAAATCTGCGGCGTGCCACGGATGGTCAGGATGTACGCGAGGTGGAGCATCGCGCCTTCGAGCGTCGCGCCCGGCAAAGACATGAAGCGGCGCGTGTCGTGGTTGTTCGCCATCGTCACGAGGCGCGAAGGGTCGGGGTAGAGCGAGTCCGCGCGCAGGACGTAGCGGAGCGCGGCCGTTGGCGCCTTCCCCGTGAAGACGTTGCGCGAAACGTCCCACGCGGGAAAGTCGAAGACGGCGTCCATCTGCGTGTCGATGCCGTCCCAACCCTTGCGGCCGCCGATGAAGAAACTGGTGTGTATTGGGTCTTCGTTCCAAGCCTCGCCGACCATCCACATCGAGGGATACTGCCGGTCGAGCGCGACGTTGAGGTCGCGGATGAAGAAGCGCGGAAGATATTGGACGGTGTCCTGGCGGATGCCGTCGATGCCGGTCATGCCGACCCACCAGAGCGAGTTCTGTATCTCGTAGCGCGCGACCTCGGGCTGCTCCTGATTCATGTCGGGCAGGTCGTCGGAGAACCAGCCGTCGAGCGTCTTGCGCCGCTCGGCCTCGGGCGCGTGCGGCGAGAGCAGCATGTCGCCGCGAAAGGGGTTGCGCTCGTGATTAGCCAACGTGCCGTGGAACCAGTCTGGGAGCGGAGGGTTCTTCACCCAAGGATGTTGCGAGCCGACGTGGTTGGCGACCTGGTCTTGAATAACTTTGATGCCGAGCGCGTGCGCCTTCTCGACCAACTCTTGCAGCGTCTCCAACGTGCCGAAGCGGTCTTCGACCGCGTAGTAATCGACGGCGTGGTAGCCGTGATAGTAGGTGTTCGGGCACCAAGGCTTGTCGCAGCGGTTGACGCCGTTCCAGTTGTCGTACCACGGCGTCGTCCAGATTGCCGTCACGCCCAACTCCTTCAAGTATGGGAGACGGTCGATGATGCCGCGAAGGTCGCCGCCGTGCCACGCGCGCGGGTTGCGTCGGTCGTTGGCCTCGGACGGCGCGTCCGACGGCGCGTTGTTCTTCGGGTCACCGTCCGCGAAGCGGTCGGGCATGATGAGGTAGATAACGTCGTCGTTCGTTATCCCCTTGAAGCGGGTCGCGGCGTCGAGCGGACGGTTGAGGCGGAAGGGGACGCGCGCGGTGCCGACGCCGGAGGAGACGGTCAGCTCGTAGTCGCCGGGACGCGCGTCCGGTCGGATGCGCAGGTCCGCGAAGAGGTACGTGCGCGCGGCATCGGTCTTCTGGTTTGAGACCTCGAACGGCGTGTCCCGACCCGCCGACAGTTGTTGCAGGTTCTGGCCGCGAATGAGCACGCGCACGGGGTTGACGGTGTGACCGGCCCACCACGAAGGCGGCTCGATTTTCTCGACGCGCGGGACGTGGTTCTGAGCGTGCGCGAACGCGGCCGCCGCGAGCAGCAGCGCGCACGCGGCGAGCGAGTTGGAGAGAGACTTCGGCATCCTCATTCTGACCTGATTCGCGGTCGCGCCTTAACGCTTGAGCGTGCGCACGTATGCGACGGCGGCGACGATCTCCTGCCGCGAGAGCTTCTTCTTGAAGGCGGGCATCTGGCCGAGCCCGTTGGAGACCGACGCGATCATCTTCGCGTTGCCGCGCTTGCGCTGCCACGCCGCGTCGGACATGTCGGGCGGCTCGACGATGTCGGCCATGCGCGTGCGGCCCGCGCCGTCCGCGCCGTGGCAGCGCGTGCACCTCGCCTCGTAGACCGCGCGCCCGCGCTCGACCTGCGAAGGCCCGCGCCCCTTCTGCGGCCCGGCCGCCGTCGAAACGTTCGAGACCGCCGCCGCGAACAAACAGACGGCCGCCAAAGACAGAACGACTTTCATTCTCTTCATGCGAGGAACTGAACCCCTTGTGTTGAAGTTGAAGTAGTGCGAATACCCACGGGGCCGGGCGAATTTATCACACGGGCGAGCCGTGGCGCGACTAACTCTGGTTACAAACGCTCAACGCCGTGGAGGCGGCGGCAGCACGTCGGCGGGCGGCGCGGAGGGTGTGCCCGTCTCGGCGGCCTTGCGCGCCTCTTCGAGACGCTTGAAGGTCTCAAGCTCGCGGTCGGCGTCGGCCTTGCGGCCGAGACGCGAGTAGGCGATGAAGAGTTGGTAGTGGACGCCGGGGTCTTCGCCCGAGACGCGCGCGCCCGCTTCGAGCAGCGGCAGCGCCTCCGCGTAACGTTTGAGGCGCACGAGCAGACGGCCGAGGTCGTAGGCCGCCGGGTAGTTCTTCGGGTCGAGCGCGAGCGCGCGGCGCAGGAGCCGCTCGGCCTCTTCGTGCTGCCCGCGCTCGGCCGCGAGGAACCCGAGGTTGGCGAGCGCCGCAGCGTTGTCGGGCTGAAGCTCGACCGAGCGACGGAAGAACGCGGCGGCCGCGTCGAAGCGACCCTCGGCGCGCGCGGCGTAGCCGGCGAGATACTGGAGCGAGGCGTCGTCGGGGAAGCGCGCGAGGCCGCGCTCGAACTGCGCGCGCGCCTGCTCGTAATTGCGTGCGCGGAAGTGCGCGACGCCGAGACGGACGTAGTAGACGGGCTTCGACGGGTCGAGCTCGACGGCGCGCTCGTAGAAGGGCAGGGCGCGTTCGCCGCGCCGGTGCTTGACCAATTCTTCGGCGATCATGAAGTTGGCGTCGGCGTGGCGCGCGTCGAGCTTCAGGACGCGCTGCCAGAGGCCGACCGCGTTCTCGCTCTCGCCGCGCGCGGAGGCGACGAGTCCGAGCCGGTAGAAGACCTCGGCCGAATCGGGCTTGAGCGTCGCCGCCTGGCGCAGGACGCTCTGCGACTCCTCGAAGCGTTCGAGATAGGAGAGCGCGACGCCGAGGTTGAAGAGCACTTCGTACGTGTTCGGGCGCAGCTCGTTCGTGCGCGCGAAGAGGCGCGCGGCGCGTTCGTAGTCGCCGCCCTCCGCGAGCGCGAGGCCGAGAGAAAAGAGGACGCGCGCGTCCTTACCGTCGTGGTACTCAATCGTCTCGACGAGCGGCGCGGCGTCCGACGCGCGCCCCGCGCCGATGTAGGCGGTGACGAGCGCGAGCATCGCCGAAAGCTCTCGCCGCCCGCCCGGCGGGTCTTCCGGCCTCCCCGCGCGGACGCCCGCCGCGCGTTCGAGCAGCGGCACGGCGGCCTTGTAGTCTTTGCGCGCGAGGTGAAGCATGCCGAGGTTGTACGCGGCCTGCGCGTGGCCGGGCCTGATCCGCAACGCCTGCTCGAAGAGGCGCGCGGCCTCTCCGGCGCGGTTGGTGTTGACGAGCACGACGCCGAGGTTCGTCAGCGCGCCGGCCGAACGCGGGTCAAGCCGCACGGCCTCGCGCAACTCGCGCTCCGCCTCCTCGCGGCGGCCGCGCTGGTCGAGGATGACGCCGAGCAGCGCGTGCGCCTCCGCGTCGCGCGGCTCGGCCGCGATGGCTCCGCGCGCGGCCACTTCCGCATCTTCCAAACGCCCCGCCTGAAGCAGCGCCGCCGCGTCGCGCACGGCGGCCGAGTCGCCCCCGCGCCGCGCGCTCCCCTGCCCCGCGTTCGTCGCGGGCGACTTGCGATGCTGCGCGTCCGCCGACACGACGAGGCCGAAGAGACAGAGCGACGCGAGCACGCACGCCGCGCGCGATGTGGCAACGTGCGACTTCCGTTCTGTTTGTAATGACTCGGCGGACACTTTGAACGGGCTGAGCCCGAGTTCCTTCATCTAACAGGCGCGGGCGGTTTGTCCGTGTTCGGGTTGACGTTGACGTTCGCGTTGCGCCGCGACTCGTGTATGCGTTTGACGATGGCCGACTCGGCGTCAGCCTCCTCTTTGCGCCCGAGCCGCCGGTAGGCAAGCGAGAGTTGATAGTGCGGCTCGGGGTTCTCGGGCGCGAGCGCGGCGGCGCGCTTCAAATGTTCGACGGCCTCCGAGGCTCGGCCGCGCATGACGAGCGCGCGCCCGAGCGTGACGCGCGCCTCGTACAGGTTCGGGTTGATCTCCAACGCGCGCGCCAGTTCGGGGATGCCCTCTTCGACGTTCACGCCGCCCTTCTTGACGAGCAGCACGCCGAGCCCCAGGTGCCCATCGGCCTCGTTCGGTTTGAGACGCACAAGCTCTTTGTAAGTCGTCAGGGCTTCCGCGTCGTCGCCCGCGCGTTCGAGCGTGGTGGCGAGGAAGAAGAGTGCGCGCGCGTCGCCGGGCCTGAGCGCGACCGCCGTGCGGAAGGCGCGCGCCGCGCCCACCGCGTCGCCCGCGCCGTAGAGCCCACGGCCGAGCGTGAACTGCGCGTCGAAGTTTCGCGGCGCTATTTCGGCCGCCTGCCGCGCGGCCTTCAGCGCGCCCGCGTCGTCGCCGCGCACGGCGAGCACGACCGCGAGCAGAACGAGCGCGTCGGCCGCGCCGTCCTTAGCCCCGCCGCCCGCGAGCGCGGCCTCGGCGGCGCGGCGCGCGAGCGGCTCGGCCTCCGCCGCGCGCTTCGCGTTGAAGGCCGCGAGCGCCGCGCCGTAGAGCGTGACCGCGTCGCCCGGCCACCGTTCAACCAGGGCACCCAGGAGCGCGGCGGCCTCCTCGAAGCGCGCGGCGCGGATGAGCGCGTAGCCGATGTCGCGTGCCCGCGCGAACTCCGCGTCGTCGAGCGCCGCGCCGCGCGCGCGAGAGATTAACTGCCGCACGACATCGGTTGAAGGCCCTTGCGTCTGCTGCCGCCGCGCAATCGTATCCTGACGCACCAACGCGCGTGCCTGCGTCGTCGTTGCCACGCCGAGGCAGAGGAGCGCGGCGGCCGACAGGAGCGGCGCGACCGTGCGTGCACTTTCTCTGCTTGAACTCATCGGCGGTTTGCGGGCGTCCTTACGTGGGCGGAGAGACGGCTGACAAGTTAGCCGCTCCCGCCGTCAAACTCAAGCGCCCTAACGGCGGAAGTGGCGGTCGCCCTCACGCGGGAGCGACCGCCA
>DASVGG010000148.1:0-1809 GCA_036379655.1 Pyrinomonadaceae bacterium | reverse complement strand
TGCCTGCTGCCCGCGCCCGAAGTCCGCTCGCGCTTTCTGGACACTTAGAAGATTTTGGATTTAGTTTTGGGTTTCGGATTGAGGGAAAAATTTTCCGTTGACAACGCGCGCGCGGAGGCGGATGATGCGCGCATTCGTCCACAAGCAGCTTTGAATCCGGTCTCCCGATTCATGTCACCTCTCCCCGGCTAGTTGTCGCAGCGGACGTATCTTCAGCGTCACAATTCGTCGGCACGGCTCACCCCCTGACGCGCCTCTCTGTCTGCCCGCCGCCCGCGGAGCCGCCCCAAGCTCCGACGGCTTTGCAGGAGCAGCGACTCACCGTCTCTGCCACTCTCCCGCTAAGTTAATCCGTTTTGCACTTGCATTGGCACTAATAGCCGCAGCGCCTGAACCAACCGTCAACATCGGCGGTAGTGACCGCGCTCAAGGCTTTAGTCAACGCCGTGTCTAAGGCTGAAGTCGAGCGCGGCTCTATGCCTCTGACCACTGCCTTGACCTTCGACCAGCAACTTTCCAGCGGCGAGAAGTCCGGCGAGTAGCTCGGCAGCCACAACACGCGGGCGTGTGCGGCGCGCACCGCGTCTTCCACGGTGCTGGCGTGATGCACGCGCAGGTTGTCGAGCAGCACCACGTCCGAGCGGCGCAACCGCGGCACCAGCAACTCCGTGACGAAGGCGTCGAATGCCTCCCGGTCGAGAGCGCCGTCGAAGGAGAGCGCCGCCACCCAACCGCGTAGGGCTAAAGCCCCGACGAGCGTGACATGCGTGCCACGCTTGCGCGGCACGCGCTGGCGCACCCGCTCGCCGCGCGGGGCGCGCCCGAAGCGGCGCGTCATCGCCAAGTTGAAGCCGGTCTCGTCGGCGAAGACCAGCCGCCGCCGCGCGATGGCCTCGGCCTCCCGGCGGAACTCCTCGCGCTGTCGCTCGTCGCGCTCGGCGGCCTCCAAGCTTTTTTTTACGGGGTAGGCCGAGCCGCTGGAGCGCGCGGCAGACGGTCGCCGGGTGGGCGCTCGCCGCGGCGCGCGAGCGCAGGTAGTCGCTCAACTCCGAGAGGGTCGCGTCCGGGTGGCTCGCGACCCGTTCGCGTAACAGCGTCAGGGCGCGGGCGTCCAGACTCGCCGGGTAGCCGCCGCCGTGCGGTTTCGGCCACAGGCCCTCGCCTGAGCGCGCGAGGCTGACGAAGCGGGCGACCGTTCGCCGCCCGACCTCGAAGGCGTCGGCTACCTCATCAAGGGTGCCGTGGCCGTCTTCGTACGCCGAGACGATCTTCTGGCGTAAGTCCATCGAGTAGGCACGCATGAAGAAGGTTCGGCTTATTCACAGTGCCAATGCAAGTGCAAAACGGATTAACGCGCGGTCAGCCCCGCGCCCATGCCTGCCGCCAGCGCAGGCACCTCGGACGGCGCGAACGCGCCCTTGTAGACGCGCACGTCGTCGAGCCGTCCCGCATAGAAGTCGTTCTCGGCCCCGCCGAGGCCGGATGTTCCGGCGCGCACGTAGGCGCGCGGACTCGTGAGACACGTCTTAACGAGAGTCCCGTTGAGATAGAGCTTCGGCTGCTTGTTTTCGTAGACGACGGCGACGTGCGTCCAACCGTTGATGCTCGCCTGATGCACGAGCGTCGCGGGCATGTAGCCCGTGCCGTGCTCGTAGACGCTGACGCCGTTGGTGCCGACCGAGATGCCCGCCCGTGCCTCCGCGCCCGGTTCGAACCACGGGCGGACGACGTAACGCTGCCCCGCAGCGCCGCCCGCACCGGACGTACTCTCCGGGTCAATCTCGTGCGTCGCGCGCGGGTAGACCCAGA
>DASVGG010000147.1:0-82260 GCA_036379655.1 Pyrinomonadaceae bacterium | reverse complement strand
GATCTTATGCAGCCAGGAACGCTCATCCTCGGTGAGCGCGCGCAAGGGATGTTTTTGTCGCCGACTCATCGCAGTCCTCCGCGAAGGAGTGTAAATCGAGTTCGGCGATAATGGCTATTCAGTTGTCAAACGACCCACTAGCAGATACTTAGGAGCACGCTCGTCGCAATCTCTTCGGCGTAGAAATTTCCTTTATCGACAAACTTCTCAACCCGCACCGCCGAGGATAAGTTTTTGTCTCCATTCGTGCATGGCGGTTACTCAGTTTGGCTGGTACCACGCCCGAACCCGTGCTTGCGCGTGATGAGTTTTCATTGTCTACTTTATTACGGAAGAAATCGCATTGTTATGAGACCTCTTTTCGGGGACCAGGTCAAACATGGCAATCATTAAAGAGAGCTTATTTCAGAAGAGTAACGATTACACCAATCTGGAGAAAAATTTCGAGGTGACTACCGGGCTTCAGCTTATTACCCGGCAACGGCAACAATTCGATCCTGATGAAGTAAGCGAATCCGTTTCAGTTGTTATTCCCGCGTACATGGGACACCGTACGCTGCCAATCACTCTCCGAGCTTTACAACAACAGGTACATCGAAATTTCGAGGTACTTATCGTTGATGATGCGTCCCCCGTGAGTCTGTTGGATACTGTCGCACGGGCTGAAGTATCTTTTCCCATCAAGTTCGTCAGGCATCTTGAAAATACGAGGATGTGTCCGTCCGCCGCCTCCAACACGGGCATCTTTTTAGCTGAAGGCCGGACGGTCGTTTTGATGGATCAGGATATGGTTCCCGATGAAACGTACCTTCTCAACCTGGCGGGCAGACAACAATATTCCCAGGATTGCGTTTTTATAGGGTTCCGAGAAAACATTAGTTACACGGACTGGGAGCAGAAAGTAGCGGCCGGCGTGGGGGCGGATTTGGAGGCGGATTGGAGGTACAGAGTAAAGGTCAACCGTGATTTCATACCGTTGAACCTTAACATGAAAGAGCCGCGTCGGGGTGACGAAGCTTTCATCATTAACGAAACAAACTATCTGAAGAAACTTGGTCACGGCGAGTCAATAGAGTATTGGGATTTACCGTGCATGGTCACCGGCCATAGTTTATGTTTCAGGAGAGAGGCAGGAGTAGTCTCCGGAGGCGTGCCCGAGATTTTCACGGGGTGGGGGGTGGAAGACATAGCGTTCGGTGCCGCCCTGATTGCCCACGGCCAGTACGTCATACCGGCACTGAACTGTGTCTCCTATCACATAGATCACGAGCGGCACTCGGGCTCTATCGAAAAGCAGTGGCAAGAGTTTCGTGCGAACTTGGGCGTTTATTTCTGTTGGGTTGATACCCCCGTGGAGGAGATAAAATTTCCGGGTCGAGTTATTAGTAAAACAGGTAAAGAGTCGAACATGGAGCTTTACGAGACGGGGCCATGAGATAGAGGTTAGGCTAATGAATTCATCCAAAACTTCTGAAGAGCCTGAACTGCTTCAGCGGTACTTTGGGCTGTCTCAAACCGTGGCGTCCGCGTATAAGAGAATCCCTAACGTCGAAGGGATTACCGTTGGCGGCTCCCTGGCGCGCGGGTTAAGCGATGAATCATCAGACGTGGAGATGTACGTGTACTACCGCGACGAATTGCCCGGCAAGCACGCCATCCGGGAGACACTTGATAATCTCCGCGCAACTCTGACGAGATCGGCAGACTTACACTGGTTCCATCCCGCTTGGGGGCACCACACCTTCTTCGAAATTGAGGGAACCAAATTTGAATTAGGTTATCGGAACGTAGAGGAGATCAGGGCCAGGATGGAGAGATTTCTATCCTGCGGCTCTATTTTATCCAAACACGGAATTCACGACGTACCTTTCGGCCACTACGAGAGCGGCGTGGCGAGTTGCATACAAGAGAGCATAGTCTTGTATGACCCGGACGGACAGGTTCGCTCGCTGAAGAGTCTTGTTAAAGTCTATCCGGAGAGGTTGAAACGAGCTATTCTCAACTATTACCTACAGGACGCAAGGGTTATCACGGAGCAGAAGATCATCTACGCCGCTCTGCGCGATGACACTTACCAGTTCAACGCCTGCGTGGCCAAGGTAATAAGGTCGGTCGTCCTCTGCCTGTTTGCCATAAATGAGGTCTACTTTCCCGGAGACAAGTGGAATCAACATTACATTTCGTCCTTCAGAATTAAACCGGGAAACTATGAGGCGGTGCTTAGCGAACTTTTTTCGCTTCCCGATTTACCAGCGCGCAATAAGGAGAAGAAAAAGCGACTATTGACGAAGGTGATACGTGAGTTGGAACAACTGGCAAAACCGATCCTGGACGCCCATGGAGACCCCGGCGGCGGCGAGTCCGGCGCGCCTGAAGCTCGCTGATAAGAAAGCGGGGCGGACTAAAACAGGGGCGCACGTCTACCCGCGCGTCCGGCGTGGCGGGGGCGAGAAGATTTGTTAATCGGCAGCCGGGGCGTGACGCCTCGGCGCGCGGGCACATGTATAAAGGCAAAGAAGCTACGTCGGTGACGTTAACCGAGGATGACTTACGTGAGATTCTCCGGAGTTGGGGGGTAACGTCATTCGAGTATCAAAAAATCTCCCGGGGTGAGTCGACCCAGAACTGGTTGGTGGAGAGTACAAACGCACGGTACGTCCTTCGCAATGCAGGTTCGGATGCGGCACACGTCAACATGCAGAATCTGGTCTTGCGGTCACTTCGCGGGCATGGCTTCCCATACGCTGTTCCCGAGCCATTAGTGACGGATGCTCGCCCCTACGTCGAGTTTGGCGGGAGCTTGTATATGCTCTACCACTTCATCGACGGAGAGCCACCGCCCTCAGGCTTCGACGAGGTCCTGTCGGAAGAGATGGGAGCCCTCGTCGCGGCTTACGGTAAGGCCGCCAGCGCCGTCGTCTACAGTCCCCTTGCGACACGCCACAAGTCGTTATTCGATACCCGGCTGATAACAGAAAGCTTACTCGCGAGTGCTCGCCTGACAACGGATAAAAGCGACTTCGTCAATGACTACTTTTTGCGCAGCCTTGACGGAATCCTCAAAGTATATGGCGACGTTTCCGCCGAAGAGGTTGCGCGAATAAAAAGTCTCGAAAGGGTGCCCTGCCACTGCGACTTCAGCGCGGAGAACGTTCTGCTCACCGGCGGCAAAATCACCGGCTTAATCGACTTTGGCGGGGTCAGCGTCGAGCCGAGAATTTTTGACTTTCAGAATGCGCTCGTCAACGTGGCCGGGGTCAGCGGCCGGGTCGATTATTCGAGGATGCGGCCCTTCACGCGCGGGTACTCCTTAATCCGGCTTCTGCCCGAATCCGAGTCTGACCTGGTGTACCCACTCATGGTTGCCGACCTGACCCTGACGCTGGCATGGATTTTCGAGCAGCGGAGGAGCGCCGAATGTCAGGTTAAAGACTCAGAAGCTGTATTCAGGATTAGCTTATTAAACTGGCTCGCCCGTCATAGGCGGGAGTTCGCGGAGCGGCTCAGTCATTTCGTAAAGTGAGTCGGCGCGTGTTGCAGAGGGCGTTAAGAATCTTGCGCGAAGCGCGCTTCGATTATCTCGAATTCTTCATCCCCCAAGCCGTCGTTCTCCTCAATGCGATAACTTCTCGCGCGCACGCCGCTCATCACGTCCGTGATGATTCCCTTGAGCTTATCCGCCGTCGCGTTGTTCGCGGCGACGACAAGAAGATCTAAGGGGTGTCCTGTAGCCATCTTGGCCGTGGCCTTACCCTTATTTATCGTGTTGAGGAAGGCGACCGCCACGTCGAAGGAGGCGGGGTTCGGCGGCTCGGCGAGGTCTGCGAACTCTGCCTCGGTAGGCCAGTCCGCCCGGTGAATACTTTTATTCCCCGTCTCCTGCGCGAAGGCCCACGACCAGACATCCTCTGTGACGTACGGCAGGACGGGGGCGAAGAGGCGTAGGAAGATGCTAAGCGCGCGGCGCAGGGAAGCGACGGCCGAGCCGCGCCCGGCTTCATCCGTATCTTTGCCGCGGGCGCGCGACTTGACCATCTCCATGTACGCGTCGGTGAAGCTGTTCCAGAAGAAGCTCTCCGTCTCCTTCAGCGCCGCGGCGTAGTCGAACCTGTCGTACGACTCGCCGACGCGCCGCACCAGCTCGCGGAGCATCCGCATGAAAATCAGGTCAAGCTCGTTCGTGATGGGATGCTGTTCCGCGGTCTGCGAGAGCACGAACTTGCCTGCGTTGAAGATTTTGGTGACGAGGCGTTTCCCCACTTTGAAGACGTTCTGGTCGAAGGCCGTATCCACGCCGAGGCGCGCGCTCGCCGTCCAGTAGCGCACCGCGTCGGCACCGTACTTTTCGAGCAGGGGCATCGGCGTCGTCGCATTGTCCTTGGTCTTGGACATCTTCTTCCGGTCGGGGTCGAGTATCCAGCCGGAGATTGCCGCGTGCTTCCAGGGGATGGCGTCTTCGTGCAGAAGCGCCTTGACGATGGTGTAGAACGCCCACGTGCGTATGATCTCGTGGCTCTGCGGGCGCAGGTCTGTCGGGAAGAGTTTTTGGTGGCGGCCCGCGCCGAGTTGCCACTGCGTGCAGATCTGCGGCGTCAGAGAGCTGGTGAACCAAGTGTCAAAGACATCGGTCTCGGCGGCGAAGCCGTTCGGCTGGTTGCGCTGCGACTCGTCGAAGCCCGGCGGGGGCGTGGTCATCGGATCGACGGGGAGGTGGTCGGGCGACGCGATGATGGGGTTCGTCCTGTCCGGCTCGCCCTCGGCGTTAACCGGGAACCAGACGGGGAACGGCACGCCGAAGAATCGCTGGCGGCTGATGCACCAGTCAATCTGTAGGTTCTTTGTCCAGTCGCGGTAGCGCAGCCGCATGAAGTCGGGGTGCCATGTTATCCGATCGCCGGCTTCCAGAAGGCTGTCAATCTTGTCGAGCAGGCGCACGAACCACTGCTTCGTCGGGATTATCTCAAGCGGCCTTGAGCCCTTCTCGAAGAACTTCACGGCGTGTTCGAGGGGCTTCGGCTCTTCGACGAGCGGCGGCTCCTGCCCCTCGCCCGGCGGCACGCGCAGCATCGCGACGATAGCCTTCCGCGCGGCGTTCAGGTTCTTGCCCGAAAGCTCGCGGTAGAGGTTGTTGGCCGCCTCCGGATTCAGGCTCTCCCATCCGTCCGTTCCGAATGTGACGGGCATCAGTCTGCCGTCGAGCCCCAAAATCTGTCTCAGAGGCAGCCCCTGCTCACGCCACCAGATAACGTCCGTGGCGTCGCCGAACGTGCAGATCATAAGTATGCCGGTGCCCTTCTCGCGGCTGACCAGCTTGCTCGGGAAGATCAGAACCGGTATGTGGAAGAGCGGGCTGACCGCGCGCTTGCCGAAGAGCCCCTGGTAGCGTTCGTCGTCCGGGTGGGCCGTGACGGCGACGCAGGCGGGAAGCAGTTCGGGACGGGTGGTCGCGATAGTGAATGTCTCGTCCGAGCCCTCGACGCCGAAGCGGATGTGGTGGAGCGCGCCGGGCACGGGACGGTCCTCCACTTCGGCCTGCGCGATGGCCGTCTGAAATTCCACGTCCCAAATCGTCGGGCTTTCGACCTGATAGACGTGGCCCTTCCGGTAAAGGTCTATGAAGCTGAACTGGGCGAGACGCCTGCACAGATTGTCTATCGTCGAATACTCCTGCTTCCAGTCCACGGACAGGCCGATGCGATTCCAAAGGGCCTTGAACGTCTCCTCGTCCTCGCGCGTCAGCCTGAGACACAGCTCGATGAAGTTGTCGCGGGATACGACGCGGGGCGGCCTCTCCTTCTTCTCCTTATCCGAGATGGTTTCGATACTCAGGCCAGGGTCGTAGGGCAGCGTGGGGTCGCAGCGCACGTGGAAGTAGTTCTGGACGCGCCTCTCCGTCGGCAGGCCGTTGTCGTCCCAGCCCATCGGATAAAACACGTCGCGCCCGCGCATGCGCTGGTGGCGGGCGATCACGTCCGTCTGCGTGTAACTAAATATGTGGCCCATGTGCAGCTCGCCGGAGACGGTGGGCGGCGGCGTGTCGATGACGAACGTCTCCTCGCGGGGCTTGTCGTCGGCATAGTCGTGCAGTTGCCACTCGGCCCACTGCCGAGTCCAACGCTCCTCGACGTTCTTCGCCTCGAAGTGTGAGGGTAGGGTGGAGGGATCAATCGTAAGAACGGGCTTTTTTTCTGTCACCAATGTGACCTCCGGCGGAAGAGAATCAGCCCACGCGCCGCCGTGATCCGAGTAACACGGCGCTAAGAAGCCAAGCTGCCTGACGGCGAAGGCTGAGACTCGATTGAAAAAATCATATCATAGTAGGATATGCGAAAACAGGCCGATTCGCCGCGAGTCGATGACGCCCCGAGTGCGTTGGCGGAAGAGGCGGGCGGCATGCCGTCTCCTGCCGCGCCGCCAATTTACGCGCGCCCGACGCGTTAACGGAGCGCCTTCAGGCACCTCTTCAACGCCTCGCAGACGTAGCCCACCTCCTCCTCCCTCATGTCCGTGAAAAACGGCAGGGCGACGGTGCGCTGTGAAATTCGCTCGCACTGCGGGAATTCGCCCCCCTCAAACCCGAACTTCTCCTTGATGTGCTTCTGCAAATGAATCGAGGGGAAGTAGCGGCCGCAGCCGACCCCCTCCCTGCGTAAGCCTTCGAGCAGTCGGTCGCGCGCGGTCTGGTCGAACGCGTCCGCGAGGCGGATGACGTATGCGAACCAACTGGCCGACCCCGGATCGTCGCGGCACGGGTTCGGCGGGACGTGGACATCTTCAACGTCGGCGAGGAGAGCGTCGTACGCACTAGCCACTTCCCTCCGTCTCGCCAGAATCTCGTCGAGCCGCTGCATTTGTTGGTGTCCCAAGGCCGCCGCGACCTCGCCAAGCTTGTAGTTGAACCCCAGGCTGACGTAGCTATCCCCCGTGGCGTCGCGGCCGTGATTGCGCAGAGACACACAGGCTTCGCGAATCTCTTCGCTATCCGTGACGACGATCCCACCTTCGCCGGTAGTAATCTGCTTGTTCGGGAAAAACCCGAACAGGCTGCACGCCCCAAAGCTCCCCGCCGGGCGCCCGTTCGTACGCGCCCCGAGGGCTTCGGCACTGTCCTCAATCAACTTGAGCCCGTAGCGCCGGGCGGCGTTCTCGTAATGCTCGAAGTGGGCGACATTCGCTAATGACTCGACCGCCAAGAGGGCTTTCGACCGCCCGGTGACGGCTCTGTCGATGAGGTCGGGGTCAAGGTTATATGTCTCAGGGTCTATGTCTACAAAGACCGGCTTGGCCCTGACAAAGAGGATAGCGTTCGTCGTGGCAATGAAGGAGAACGGCGAGGTGATGACCTCGTCGCCTTCCGTCACGCCCAAAGCGAGAAGGCACAGGTGCAGGGCGCTTGTCCCGCTGCTGACCGCGACGCCAAATCTACGGCGGGCGCGTTCGGCCACGGCCCTCTCGAACGCCCGCAACTCTTCGCCCTGACTTAGCCAGCCGCTCCTGAGCGCGCTGGCCGCCCTGCCGACATCGTCTTCCGTGATGTTCGCCCGGGACAGGGGAATTATCATCGTTTGAATCGCTCAACGCCAGCGCCGTTAATCCCGCCTCGCCTACGTATTGGGCCACCGCCTGAGACGGCATTTTTGGCAGTCCTGACACACACTGGCGTAATCGATTTGAGTCTTCAGGCTGTCAAAGATTCCGCGAATCCGTTTTTCCAGAAGCTCCTCGTCGCCAGCGGGGAGTTCGAGAATCCTCTGTAAGTGGTAGGAGATGACAGGGGACAACTGGCTGTAACAACCGAACCCTGAACGTCTGAAAGGGTTAGTGACGGCCGCCTTAAGGTCGCTGACGCTTATTGTGAAGTAGGGCAACACAGAGGTCGTGCCAGCCTGTTCGCCGAGCATGCTGTCGTAAAAGGTCGTGCGCGTTGGCAGCCCGACCCCCGCTTGCAGCCGCTCCAACTCGGCCTCCTTGCTCGCAAGCAGTTTGACTATGTTCACCCCGACGCTCGGGGAGGCGGAATTGCGCGGGATGCCCAGATACCAGTCGCCCGCGACGGTAACTTTCCCCGGCAGCGTCGAGACCCGTATGTCTTGACGCTCGGCCGGCGACATATCGGCCATGATCTGGTTTAGACTGCCGTACCAGTGCCGCCACACGACGGCCGACGGCTCAGGCTCGGCAGGCGCGGGCTGCCCCCGCCGCCGCTGATCCGCATCCCTGCTGCCGCTCATGTGCGCGCGCCGGCTGAGACGCCAGTAGGTTCGCGCGGTCTCCAGCGCGTCGTCGCCGAGCAGCCAGTCGCGCAGAGAGCAATGTTGCCCGTGCCGCGGAATGTCGCGCGCAGGCCGTTTTCCCAACAGCATCTCGAAGAAGAGGCAGTTGTAGTCTTCGCCGGTCGCCCTTCTGAAATCGAAGAAGAGGGACTGCGAGGGAGAGGGGTCGCGCTCCCACCGGTCGTTGGCCTCGGCCATCGACTCCCAAGAGGCGATATCTTCCTCTTTCAGGATGCTGGCGTGGTACGCCAGCAGGCTGATGTTGGAGTAGAAGGGCACGGCCAGGTATCTGGTGTGGGAGCGTACGCCTTCGACGAGGCGCGGGATGTAGTCACGCCACTCGCGCTCCTCTTCGGGAGACATGGTGAAAACCGCAAGGCTCTCGTCCGGGTCACCGCGCCGCCCGAGGGCGGGGACCTGAAATTCGTCGAGTTGTATAAGGTGCAGCTCGTCCGCGGGCTGCTGGAAGGGGGCGCTAGGGTTCAGCGGGTCGTTGATCCTGTAGAAGTCCTGCCGCTCGACCCTCACGTCCTGCGAGTAGGACGACTTGAGCGTCTGCAAGAACTTGTCATTGTACGCCCGCTGTAGTTTCGTCGTGGAGTGGAGGAAGAGGCGTATCTTCAAGGGGATGATCTTCCCGCCCGGCCCCATCCGCAGGTGTGGCGAGACTTCGACCCTGATCCCTTCTTCGTCGAACGTGAGTTGGCCCAGGTCACGGCTGTGCTTCATGTCACGCGTCTTCACGACCCGTATGGTCACGCGGTTGATGCCCATCACCTCTGATTGGCTGAAGTGCATGAGGCAGTCGGCGTTGTTGATGATCGAGCGCTGGAGAGCTGCCTTGCTGTCGCGCGGCAGTTCGCCGCAGATGAGCAGGCTGGTCAACTGGCGGCGGCGCAGAAAGTCGATCAACACGTCGCCGAAGACCTCGTCGTCGCGGATGAAAGGGCTGCTCATCTCCCAGTGAGCAATGTTGTCGATCATGATGCGCTCAATCCAGCAGCCGCGCTTGTAGGCGGCCTTCAACTCTTCCTCAAGCTTCTGGATGATGTAGCCCGGCTTCGCGAAAGGGCTCCTGATGGAGCAGACACGAATATCCTCCCGACCCTCCTGACTGTCCCACTTGACCGGCTTCTTCGCACGTCTTTGGGCGAGGGTGAAATTCTTGACCCACCTCCGCGACAATAGATGCTCGACGGCCACCTCGCTGTCACGCGTGACGAGAAGCGACTGTGGCCGCAGCGGAGTTTGCGGAGAGACTTCCTTGCCCTGCTTCGCCCGCACGCTCCTGTTAGCGCCGAGCAGAAACAGCAGGCCGAGCGGCGTCTTGTACGAACCGCCCGCCCCCTGAAAAACGATCACATCGCCCTCTGCGAGGCTGTCTTGCCCGAGGAGATCGTCGAGCGAGGGGAGGCCGAATTCGATGGGCGTCTCCGGGGGGCCGATGCTGCGCGCACGGATGCTGGCGCTCACCGCCGCCGAGGAGGGGAAGATGCGGAAGCCTTCGCCCGGCCTGATGGAGAACGGGTGCGCCCCCTGCTGCGCGCGCTGGAGGCGCGACTTCGTGATCTCGATGTAGCGTTGCGAGTAGTCGTGGCGCGGGCGGATGGAGAGGTTAATGACCGTGTCGGCAATGTTCTGCTCGAAGGCCAACTCGTTCTCCGCCCCCGACCCCTCCTCCGCGACGAGGATGACGTTGATGCCCGCCTTCTTCACCTTATCGAGCGCCGCCATCGTCTGCGTACGGAGCAGCCGCGAGTCCTTGTCCCGGCTGATGCTGTTGATCGGATCGACGCACATGAGCCGCAGCGGATACTTCCCCATCTTCTGCGCGTCCACCTCGAAGGTCTTGAGGAAGTCGTTGTACGAGTCCTTGATGGTCGTGAGGATGATGACGGCCCCTTTGTCGCCGTATGCCTTATCCAAAACCTTGTCGAGCGTCGCCTGATCGGCGGCCTCTGCTTCCGCTTCTTTGGCGGCTTCATCGAGCGCCGAGTGGTCGGGGCTCTCTTCAGCGGCCCCCGATGCTTTGGCGATTTCCGCCGCCGGGGCGGGCTTCGTCGTGCTGGCGGCGGGCACCCTGCGCATCGTTGCGACCACGACCGAGTCGTCCTGCGGGAGGACTCGCATTGATTCGAGCGTGTATAGGCACTCCTCCGCCGTCTGCTCAAGCGGCATGATCCAGGCGAGACCGCCCTTGCGCGCCACCTCGGCGGCAAGTTGCAGAGACAAAAGACTTTTCCCCGTCCCGAATCTTCCGATTATCAAGATAGTCCGCCCCGGCAGCGAAGGGGCCGGGAACACATTCTTGTCAAGTGGTGGCGCGTGGAGATGCGGCGGATATTCCTTGAGCATCACGCCGCCCCCCCCGAAAAGGTCATCGAAGCCCTTGATGGAGGTCGGCATCCCGAAGACGTTTGAGAGCAGATATTCGGCGTCGAAGGAGTTCGGGAGGACGGTGACGTACCCGCGCTTGCGGTAGGCCCGCAGGTAACCGCCGGCCACGCGGCAGCACTCGACGAACAGGCCGATCCTTCTTTCCAACTCCTCCGGCTGCCCGCCCGGCTCCCGGCTGACCGTAGTGTCGCGGCGGTCGGCGAGCAGCGTGTCCCTTAAAGTGCGGATGAGTTCGCCCTCGTATTCGAGTGCGAGGTAACGCCTCTGCGCAGTCTTGGGGGCGTTCTTCCTTTCCCCCTCTCTCGCCTCCCGCTTCCTGTCCTCCTCCTTCGCGGCGAGGAGTTTGTTGACGGCCCCGGCCAGCAGGTAGAAGTCGTGCGCCGTCCTGTGGGACAGGCCGCAGTCGTACTGCCGCCTGATGTCCTTCATGACGTAATAGCGCATCTCGCGGTCGGGCTGGAGGCCCGAGAGCAGCGTCCACACGATATCGAAGCGTTCAAGGGCCGTGAGCTCGAAATAGTACCGGCCGTCGGGCCCTCGCAGCTTACAGAACTTATTCTTGAACTGCTCTATGACCGCCGCCGCGCACTCGGGGTTCCGCGGCTCGCGCCCCGGCGCTGACAACTCGCCAAGCACGCGTTCCTCATCGAAGACTCTGAAGGGGGAGTCCTTGACGACTTCGGCGTCGCCCGAGGACTCGTCGAACACGAACGACCACAGGGCGCGTCCGAGAGCCATGACCGAGGCCACGGCGGCCCCGTAGCTGCCGCAGACCTCGACCAGATATTCCGGCGTGTTGGATAGGGTGGTACTCATGCTCACGCTTCCGCCACCATCTCTTTGCGGCCGAGCGGCCCGGCCTTGATTCCGTTCCCCGACCTCTTAAGCTCGTCGTAGACCCTGTGGAGCCGCGTCAGGTTGAGGCGGTCTTTTTCCATGCCGTCCAGAAGTATCACCTCGGGGTCGTAGAACGACGGTATTTCGCATGCGGCGATGTAGTACGCGGTCACGTCATCCAGCGTCAGCCAGTCACCCCTCTGTTCGCTGAGGAGCTCTTCTACATTCTCCTCGTCCGGCAAGCAGCAACCCCTGTAGCCGTCCGTGGCCTCGCGGCTCAATTCGAGTCGTTTGGCGTCGTCCTTGATCGCCCGGATGTGCTTGAACTTCTCCCGAATCTCGTTGATCTCGTCCTGCTTGCCGTTGTGATTTCCGTGGTGCGCCGAGGCGGCGGCGACGGCGGCGCGCGCCGTGGTGGGTTGCAGGTTGCGTATGGTCGCCTCAAGACGGTTGATGCCGTCGAGGAAGTCATTGAACGACAGACCCGGGATTTTGCGCCTGACCGTCCACTCGTAAAGAGCGATTAAGGACTGCGGGTCTCCCGAGAGCTTGACGGCGAGACCGTACGGCAAAAGGATTCTAGGATAAAGACCCGGATTGATGTTGGTATAGTACGCCACGCCCGCGATCCGTTCGGCCTCCGCGCGATTCTCCTCGGCCTCGGCGTGGAGGTTATGGTCCAGGAACGTCACGTGCAACTTGAGCAGCCGCGTTATCTTCTTCTCCAACCTCTCGACACTACGGCTTCTCAGCCCGCCGATTCGTGCCTCGGAATCATAAACGGCCCAAGTGTCCTCTTTGACTTTGGCGTCCCACAGCTTGTGCCAGTTGAAGTCCAGCGCGAGGCCCTCGGGAGACTCCACGTCCGCGTCCGCCAGCAACGAGCTCGCCACGTAGAAGATAATGTAATGCGGCTCTGCCTTCAGCTCTTTGGGTAGCCAGGTGACCTTCCCTTCCTCCGCTAAGTGATCCATCTCCCGCCTGGACAGAGGGGCTTCGGGCACAACCTCGTACTTGTCGGCCGCCTCGCCGATTTTGCGTGTGACGAACTTGAAGTACACGCGTTCTTCATCGTCGGCTCTCTCCCTGCCGGTCTGGATCAGGCGCGCGAAGGGGCGCGCCTGTCCGCAGGCTCCGGTCGGGACGCTGTTGAACCCGATGATTTCGATGTCGCCAATGTCGATCTTGTCTGTCCCCATGTCCGTAGTGTCGGCTATCGGTTACTGAAGTGCCGCTGCGACCTTTCCCTTCACCCAGAACTCCATCTCGGTGCAGGAATCGGTCGAGCTGTTCTCGACGAAGATGCTGGCTTGTCTGAGGAATTGGGAGAGGGGCGTCGTGCCGACGGCGGGGAGCTTGCCCTCGCTCAGCGCGCGCACTACTAATTTATCGTACTCGTCGGTACTGATGCACCATTTAATTGCGGCGAGCGGGCTCACGGCCGCCAACATATGGACCTCAAAAGCCCATGCCCGCCAATGGTTTTTTCTCTCGGGAGCATAGATTTCCTCCGGGTCGAGCCGGGACGGCGGGCCATCTCCCCAATACTCCGTGATGGGAGTGAAGTAGGCCGCGAGGTGGCGCGCAAAGACATCGCGCCATCCGCTCAAATCCATCGAGGCCCGAGTCATAAAATCCCGCAACGCCTTTGGGCCAACATCAGGGAGATTCGATTTGATGTATTGTAAAGCCCATCCTCCACTATCCAAAGGGCAGGCGCTGCCTTCGACTGGAAGCTCGAAGTTGCGCTCGTCGAAGGCCAGTGTGACGCGCCCAAAGCCGGCGAAGGCTCTACCGGCATACATGTATACGAAGTGCGGGAGGCCCAAGATTCCCTCGGCCTTACGCGTCTCGGCGGAACAGTACCCGTGCGCCGCCGCCGAAGTCGGCAGCACAGGCTCATCCTCGAAGAGTAGGTCTTCAAACCTCGCACGGTCGGGGTCTGTGTGACTCGTCACGTGCAGCAGTGGGACTACGTTGGCGACCTTCTCGGCCAACGGCAGTTGTTCGTCGTAAGTCTCGCGCCAATCGGTCTGGGCGTCGAGTCGCGCATCGAGGTCGGTGAGGCAAGGCATGGCGGTTCGCTCCAAGCTTTCCGGATCGGGCTCTCCCCAAAAGCGTCGGGGTCGGTAGGCTAGAGGGCGTAAGGAAGCCCCTCGGGCCGCTGCGGGTCGGTTCGCCGTGAAATTTAAAAACTATGTAAGGCCGGGTGATACAAGCGTCTGCGGCCTCGAATCTCAGCCCCATCGAGGGTCGGGGCGTTCCCACCGTATCTACGGAAAAAGAGAGCGATACCATGACAGCAGGCGCGAGTCGCCCGCGGGCAGTTTCGGCGCGCCGGAGCGAATCAGCAGGCAGGGCCCCAGATTGGTCACCTCACCCGCCGAAGGCTTTTCCGTCGGCGTAATCGGCGACCGTGTGAGTCGCCCAATCTCTTCAACGTCTCTGCCGAGTCGCCGGATGAAGTCGGGGTCTGGGCTCGCCAACTCGACCGGGCCGGGGCGGGCCGAGAGTTCCCTCTCAAGCCTGTCGAGCCAAGCCTCGGGCTCGGGGCGGCTCGCGGCGGCGGGCGCGTGCGCCTGAGTCCAACGGGCCAGCCTTTCAAAGAGGTACGGGCAGACGGGGCCGAACGCCTGCCACATGATCTCGATCGCCGCCGCCGCCGTCACCTGCGCGACTTCGGCGTGTTTGCTGAAGCCGTTCGCGTCATGCGGCCTGTCAACAACGATGTCAACGTAGCGCCGGAAATCTTTGATGGCGTCCAAGAGCAGCTCTGCCACCTCGTGAAAGCTGTTCTCTTCGTAGCACCTCTTGGCCGCCTCAAGCGCCGCCCCACAACGCGCCAACAGCCACGAGTCGAGGAGCTGCGTCTGACGAACCTGCTCGGGGCTCACCCGCAGATTAAAGAGACCGGTCACTTTGGCCGTTAGCCCCCGGACGGCTTTCCGCGCGCGCCGCAGGTGGTCTTCGGAGAGGACAAGTTCCTCCTGCATGCCCTGGTCAAGGCAGAGTAGGTAGCCCAGTCTCAGCGCGTCTGCGCCGAAACGCCGTATCAATGTCTTCGGCTGGACTATGTTCCCGGCGTCGCCCCTCATGGGCCGTCGCACCCTCCTGACCATCATGCGCTCTTCGTCAGGCGCGTTTTCGGGGACGCCAGGTAAGTACTCCCTTTCTAACTCCACTACGTGGAGGACACCGTAAACGTGTATCTGTCGGAAGAGCGGCTTCCCCGTAATAGTCAACGAGACCAGTTGGGCCGGAATCATAAGGCGCTCAAGCAGCGGCGGGTTGATGTAAATCTCGCCGATGGACTCCGGCTCCTTTGCGTCCGGCCACCCTGTCCCGTACATCATCAGCGCGGTGAGTGAGAACCAAGGCGACAAGACTTCAGCGTCGGGCGCGGTTGGCAGCGGGTTCCCCCACCAGTTCTGCCGCGAGATGCACCAACTCTTCATCAAGTCGAGCGACCGCAAGGCGCGCTTCTTCCAGTGTGGCTTGACGAACATGACCTCGTCCGACTCGATGAGCTGCTGCAAGCGCCTGATCGCTGGCTGAAGGTCAATGAACATCTCCTGCGAGGAGCACTCCACGGCGATGCTCTTACACTTGCTGCAACGCTCGACTTTCCAGCCGTCGGTGCCCGGCCTCCACCCTTCGGTCACACGTTCGACGTTCGCCCCTAGCCGTTTGAGCAACGCCTGACGAACCTCATTCGGGTCCTTGTCCGCGTAGCCCTCGACGTTGATCCGCCCCATGTCGTCGTAGACTCGCGGACGCTCAGTGATGCCATTGGCCTGTGCGATGTCGGCGTCAATATGGCTATGCGCGGGCACGAGAAACATCGCGCCCGCCCTGGTGAGTGAATCGACCCTGATGACGGGCAGGGGCTTGCCGTCAAGCGGGTCGCGGCAGGAACGGCCTGCGAATCTGCCGTACTCGTCGTTCGGGTTGACCGCGACCGCCACGGCCCCGAGCAGCAGTTCAGGCAGGAAGGTGTTTGTACGTATGCTCTCCCCTTCTTCCCCGATGGGGAACAAGATTTTATAGCGCTCCGTCGTTGGAGTCCTGTGTTCGACATCGCTGCTCACGAGGACGGTCTGGCAATGCGGGCAGTGGTAAGAGAAATAGTTCTCCCTTTTTAACAGGCCGCAATCGACGAGCGAGTAGAAGAGCCGCCGCACGACCTCCTGCCCCTTGCGCCCCATCGAGTCGAGCCACGCCTGCGGGTCGAACCCGACGCCGAGCTGGTGGAGTTGTTCGCGTATCGACGCATCGTTCTCGCGGTACAAGTCTTGGCAGAGTTCGAGAAACTTCGCACGGCCCACGCTGTCGCGGTCATAGGGGATTGCGCGCTCGACGGCGAGTTGTAGATTAAGGCCGCCGTGATCCGATCCCAGGATTCGACGCGGCCGCTGGCCCTGAATCAACTCAAGGGAGCGCGCGCGCACGTCGAGGATGGTCGGCAGCAGGAACGAGTCGAGGTGCGGCGCCTCGCCCGCGCGTATCGGCGCCGCGGCGAGCGACGGGCTGTCGCCGCGAAACTTGGATATCTGCTCCCACCCTCTTCGGATAGGCTCTTCGTCAAGAATCGGGTCGAAGACCTGACTCACGGTCAACTTCGTCTGCCGCCTGCCCCTGCTTTTCCAGCGCCCGCCGTCCCTCGTCCCCGCCCAGTCGGAGGCGACCAGGTGGTCGATGATGCGCCGCCCACGGTGGCCGATCAGCGGGTTCAATTCGCTGGCCGCGATGTCCGCGAGGTGATTGGCAGCCTCGGTGGTCGTAATCAGAAGGTTGCGTGCGTGCTTGAAGACGCGCAGGGTGTCTGGGTAAACACTCTCGACGGCGGCATAAGTGTCCTCCGACAGGTAGCCCATCCACTCGTCGGCGCAGTTGATGATGCCCATCCGGTTGCAGAGAAAGTCCGGCACGAACTCGATATTGCGGTTGCGGAGGCGCTTGGCATCTGGCAGCGGCTCCCGCAGAATATTATTCGCCGCCCCACAGACGAGCCTCACGCGTAGACGCGGAATCGTCTCGGCGTTAATCGTGCCTCCGATGGCACAGGGCGCGAGGATGTCTGCGTCCACATCGTAGATGGCTTCCGGGTCGCGGATGACCTGGACGTTCGTATACAGATCTCTGGCGAGATCCTCTAGCTTCTCCGTCTTCGACGGGATGTCCGAAATCCAGAGGCGCGCGCCTGCGCCGTGGAGTTCACGCACCAGCGGCTCTCCGACGTTGCCTATCCCCTGAATAACTACCCTCACGCCCTTCAGGTCGTCGGTGCCGTTGAGTATGCGCCAGGCGGCCTGCATGCCGCGCTTCACGCCCGTTGCCGTATAAGGCGACGGGTTGCCGCTCCCGCCGAGCGCCTCCGGGATGCAAGTCGTGAAGCGGTTCTGGCTGAGAATGGATGCCATGTCCTCCTTTTGCGTCCCTACATCCTCGGCGGTGTAGTAGATGCCGCCGAGACTCGCGACGAAGCGTCCGTAAGCCTTGAAGTATGTTTGCCGACGCGCGTCTTCGGAGTTCTGCGAGACGCTGACGCCCACGGGGAGTTGCATGATGCCTTTGCCACCGCCCCACCAGAGACCCGCCAGGGCGTTCTTACGGGTCATGCCCTGCGCGAGACGGAGTCCATCGACCAGCAGCTCGGCGAGATTCGGATACGTTTTGAACCGCAGCCCCCCTTGGGATAGCCCCCGCCGCGTGTCGTGGACGAACGCGAAAAAGACTGTTTCGCCCTCGCCACCGAAGGCGTCGCCGCGGCCGATGAAGACGGCCTCGTGTTTGGCGAAGTCCTGCGAGAACTCAAAGAACGCCTGCACGGGGCGGAGGAGTTGTGGATGCGAGAGGGTGAACGTCCCATTCTCGTAGAGCACGTAGGCGCGCGTCACGCCCTGCTCCACCATCTGTCGGTAGAACTCTTCGACCGTCCACTGTCTCACATGCATGGCCGACGCGCGGCGGGCTGCGAGACTCTGGTTCTCACCCATCGTCATTACGTTTTCTCCGACGTAGACATGACGGACGGTTGAACTGGAAGCAGTCTGGCTCTGTTGACATCCCCGGATTTTCGGGCACACGATTCACCTTGAGGTGATCGTATGGCCGAAGCCGGCTTAGTGCTCTTTGCCAGAACGGCGCTCGAAGTGATGCGGGAGGTCGTGCCCGTCTACAGCGGCAAGTTCTCCAGGCACACCTTCACGCAGCCGCGATTGATGACCGTCCTCTGCCTGATGCGCTTCGAGGATTGGACATGTAGAGAGGCCGAGGTCCGTCTCGCCGAACACTCCGACCTGCGACGGGCGCTCGGCCTTGAGCGCGTGCCCGACCACACGACGCTCTACCGCTTCATGCGCCGCGTCGCCGGTCGCTCGGCCGAGACGCGGCGCCGGCAGGCCATGCTGCTGGGTGTGGCCTACAACATCTACTTGCTGTAGCTGCGTCTTCGTCAGGGTCATTTTCTGAGGATGTCAACAGAGCCAGACTGCTTCTAGTGAAAGTAGGCGTGAGTCGGGTTTCTGAGATTGTTCACATTCATCTGGGATGTGCCTGCTCGGCGGGTGTCGGGGCGACGCGACCCTCCCGTCGAAAACTCGGGGACGGATTTCGCCTGGAGGAGTTAGCACAATCACATAGGCTCCTGCCAGTGACAGTACGTTAAGGCGAGGGAATGTCTTTTCAGCGACTTCGGAAGGGTACAGACATTTTAAATCGAACTGGACCATACACGTGAGTCATTAAGTGAGGCAACAGTCTATACATGTTGCTCTTTCAAAAGTCGGACTATAACCCTTGTAGGGCATCACAAGGCTTTACAACGTTGGGAAGCAAAGTGGAATCTATTCCTTCCCAGGAAATATTGTCAAGGTCTTCTTACACAGGGTCTATTCATTCTCGGCGACTGATGCCGACCGCCGCGAGGGCCAACGCTGGCCGCGCGGCGTAACGGCGGCACGCCGCGCCGAGATGGCAACGTTGCGCAACACCGCCATCACCTGCGGGACACGCCCGGCTCCAACTTGTGAGCGGTCTTCGTCGAAGGTCACGTCCCGCACGGGAATGTATGCCTTGAAAAACTGCTCGATCTTGTAACAGAATGGCCGTCGCTCGCGTATACTTTCACTGACCAGGCAGAAAAGTTTCCACGACTTTCCGCACCTTACCTTTAACTCCGTTCAGGAACCGAACAAGATGATCGGACAAACCGTTTCTCGCTACCGCATTCTTGATTTAATCGGCGAGGGAGCGATGGGTGCCGTCTACGCCGCCGACGACACAGTCCTTGGGCGTCGGGTAGCTGTCAAGTTCCTGACGGCTGATTCGCGCAAACGGCATTACCGCGCGCGCTTTCGGAACGAGGCACGTACGTTGTCGACGCTCAACCACGCTAACATCGCGGCCGTCTACGACTACGGCGAGACGGACGACGGGGTGCCGTTCATCGTGATGGAGTTGGTCGAGGGAAAATCGCTCGCGGGGGTGATGCAAGCGGGGGGACTGACCGTCACGCGCGCGCTTGAGATCGTTGAGGGAGTTGCGAGGGCGCTGACCGAGGCGCACCGACGCGGCATCATCCACCGCGACATTAAGCCGACGAACATAGCCCTCGATGGGCGCGGCGAGGTCAAGGTGCTCGACTTCGGGCTAGCGAAGCAATTGGCTGATGGCGGGCCCTCGGAAGTCGCGGCTGGTAAGGACGCGCAGTCGCTCCTCGCCACGCAGACTCGGGAGGGCGTCCGCATCGGGACGCCGATGTACCTGTCGCCGGAGCAGGCCCTCGGCGCGCGCCTCGACGTGCGCAGCGATCTCTTCTCGCTCGGCTCGGTTCTCTACGAGTGCGTCACGGGCCAGCCCGCGTTCCCCGGCCACAGCGAGGCTGAAGTCTGTACGAAGGTGATTCGTGACGACCCGCCCCCGCCGTCAAGCCTCAACCCCGGCGTGCCGTCGGAACTGGAGCGCATCGCGCTCAAGGCGCTCGCGAAGAGCCCGGAAAACCGCTACCAGTCCGCCGTAGAGATGCTCGAAGATCTGAGGCTGCTGCGCGAGTCGCTCCGTGGCGCGGAGCCCCTGCGCGTTCGCACCGTACCCGTCAAGACGCCCGCCCCGCCCACGAATCTCCTGAGCGCGATCACGGACAGGCTGCGCCGACCGCGCCTCCTGGCAGCCACCTTCGTCACCGGCCTTGCGCTGGCGCTCGCGGCGGCGTGGGTCGCTTCGTCCAGGCTCTCACGCTCCGAACACTCCGAGGAAGCCCGCCGCTGGTACTTGGTCGGGACAGACGCCCTGCGCGACGGCACGTACGACCGCGCCGTCAAAGCGTTTGAGAAGGCCATCAGCATTGACGACAACTTCCCGCTCGCACACGCCCGCCTCGGCGAGGCGCTGAACGAACTTGAGTACACAGACCGCGCCAAGAACGAACTGCTGCGCGCCGACCTTGTGGGCCGGGCCGACGCCTCGACCCTCGACTCGCTTTCTCTACAGGCCATCAGACTAAGCCTGACGGGCGACACGCGCGGTGCCGTCGCCGCGTACCGGAAGATCGCGGAACAGACGCGGGACGACGCGGAGCGGGCGGCCGTACAAGTTGATCTCGGGCGGGCTTACGAGAGAGACAACGACCCCGTCAGGGCCGCCGAGAGCTACCGGGCGGCTCTCGGCCTCGCCCCGCAGCAGGTGGCCGCCGCCATGCGCCTTGGCGTCATCCACGGCAGGCGACTGGGAGCGGAGGACACGCAAGCCGCGCTCTCATACTTCGGTATCGCCGAGACGCGCTATCAAACGGGCAACGATGCGGAGGGACTGGCGGAAGTCTCTTACCAGCGCGGGATCATGTACGTGACGCAGCGGAAGTTCAACGAAGCGCGCGAGCAGCTCGCCCGCGCGCGCGCGAACGCGGAGGCCATCGACAACAAGTACCTCCAGATCAAGTCGCGCATGCAGTTGAGCAGCGTCTTCTGCGTTGAGGGCAACACGCAGGCAGCGGAGGACTACGCCTCCGAGGCGCTCGACTTCGCGAAGGCTAACAACCTCGAAATCCTGGCGGCCAACGGCCTCGCTACGCTCGGCAATGCGTTCCTCGGGCGCGGCGCGCTCGAACAGGCGGAGCGTTATTTCCAGCGATCCCTCGACGTGGCCGAGACCTACAAGGCGCGCCGCAGCCAGGCCCGGGCGCTGCTCACCCTGGCGAGCCTGGCCTCACAGTATCACAGCCGCCCCGACATGGCGCGCCGCTACGTCGAGCGCGCGCTCCCCATCGTCCGCGAGGACGGCTACCGCAAGTTCGAGATGCAGGCCCACGCGCTGCTCGGCAACGCGAGCGACCAGGAGGGCGACTACGCCTCCGCGGTCACGGCCTTCGGCCGTCAACTCGAATTGGCGACGCGGTACGACGACAAGGAGCAGGCGTCGCTCGCCCACGAAGGTCTCGGCATCGCCCTGTGGCATCAGGAGAACTACGCGATGGCGCTTGAGCACTTCGACGTGAACTACGGGGCCGCCCGCGCGCTCGGCCTCGCGCCGAACATCGCCCACGCGCTCGCGAACCGTGGCAAGGTTCTCTGGCGGCTCGGGCTCTACGAAGAGGCGCGCGCGGCCCTCGACGAGGCGCTCGCCGTCGCGTCGAAAGCGGAGAAGCCCGACGCGGAGATGCTGGCCCGCCTCCACCTCGCGAACGCGCAGATGGCCCTCAGCCTCCGGCAGTTCGGCGTGGCCGGGTCGGAGGCGCGGGCGGCGCTCAAGGCCGCCGGCGAGAAGTTCGACGCGCTTGCCGTCGAGGCTCATTCCGCCGACGGCCTGGCGCGGGCGCTTTCCGGCGACGCGCGCGCGGGTGTGACGGAGTGCGCCGAAGCGGTCGAGGCCGCTCGCCGAACGGGCAGCCAGCGGTTAATCTCCGCCGCCCTCCTCGCGCTCGCCGAGGCGAAGCTCGCGGCCGGCGACGCGCGAGGCGCGAGGGACGCGGCGTCGGAAGCGCGTGAGACCTTCAAATCGTCGGGACAGCTCGACTCCGGCTGGCGCGCCATGCTCGTCTCGGCACTCGCCTCTGAACAGTTCGGCGACGACGCGACCGCGCGCGCTGACGCAGACGCCGCGTCGTCCTCTCTCGCCGGCCTCGAACAACTCCTCGGCCCCGACGCCTACCAACACTACCTCTCACGTCCCGACATCCGACACGACCGCGAGAGGCTCGGTCGGGAATTTAAACGCGGCACGTAGGCGCGCCGGCCCTCAGTGAATGTCCAGAATCGTGTACTGGCAGCCCTGCCTCGGAGCGAGCCGGCAGTCGTGTACGCGCACGCGCATGCCATCCTCGATTCTGAAGATCTGCAACCTCGAAATGTTTCGCTGCACGTTGCCGAACCTCTGGCCCAACTGTATCGGCGGGAACGTGGTCTTGTTTTTCTGATAGTCCTGCCCGGTCTGATGCTCGAACTCGATGACCGGGGAGACGGTCGGTCCGCCGCCGACGACGAAGCTGTTCGGCTGAGTGCCGTCACGCGCGCACGTGACCTCGATCTCATATAGGTCGCCCGCCACGAACGGAAAGCAGGAGTTGCCCACCGACTCGGGGTTGTCGGCGCGCGAATGCTCTTGGTTGGCCACCACCTTCACGAGGTGCAGGTCCTTCGAGACGCGCCGGTTCGGATTGCCGGCATTCGGGATGTAGAGATCCTCGGCGAACTCTATGGACGCGGAGCCGTCGGTGATGATGATGGGCGTGTGGTCTACCTGGCCCGTGGGTATATCCTCGCGATCGTGGAAGAAGAAGCTCTCGGCGGCCACCTCGCCGACAGCCGCCTCGGTGGATGTCTGCTCTGAACACTCTCGGGTTGACTCATCTTCTAGTGCCATTTCCGTTTCTCCTTTCAAGTGCTGTGACGAAACTCGGCGGAGGAGGGCCGACGAACCTCTGCCCGAGTTGTTGCTTACTCCTTCCCGGCGGGAGGGAGCTTTCGGCCTCGCGCGTCGGCCGCGTGAGAGCCGGTCGGAATGTCTTCGCACTTCGGGCGGAGGTGCTAGTGCCCTTTCGTGCGTACCGAGGGCTGTGGGTGTTTGTCTGCCGCGAGTGCGCCTTCGGCCGCCTCGCCCGCGGGGCCGTTCGTAATCGCCGAGGCCGGCGCGATGTTGACCGTGACCGCGCTAAACTCCACGCCGACGGAAGCGGGCACGCCCTCCGGGCCGAGAATATGCGCATCCATGATGCCGCCCTCGAAGACCAACGCTCCGCCTTCTTCGGTCAAGAGAACGTGCTGTCCGTCTTTGACCTCGGGCGGGCCTATGGCATTCCTCTGGATTAACAGCGAGTGGGCGGCGTCCACCCGCCCCATCCCGTAGCGCGGGTCCCACGTGCGCTTATTAGACGGAGGGCGCGCCGAGTTAATAACGAGCGCACGCGTCTCCTCTATGGCGAGGTCGCGCGGCGCCTTCTGCATCAGCAGCGCGACCAGTCCGGTCACGTGCGGGGCCGCGTTGCTGGTTCCTCCGCTGTCTTTCCCAACCGAGGTGGTGAGCGGGCTCGCGGCCCGCACGTTGACACCCGGCGCGCTGACTTCCGGCTTCTGTCTGCCGTCGCGCGTCGGCCCTTCGGAACTCACAGCGTCCGGGCGACGCGGTTCGAGTACGTCGTACGAACCGACCGCGATGACCGAGTGGCCGCACGAGATGGTGCCCACCGTGTAAGAGTTGTCCGCCTCTTGGAACCTTGAGGACGCGCCGTTGTCGGTCTCGATCCACGCGTGCGCGTCGAAGGGCGCGAACAGCCCCGGCCCAAGTGCTTTGAGCGTTAACGTCCACACGCCCGGCTCGATGCGAGTCGTGAAGACGAGGATGATGTGGTTATCGTGGTTCGCCGAGTCGCGTCGCCTGTGGAAGACCTGCCCGGCGCGCTCGCCCCCCCTGTAGATGGTGAAGGTCGAATCGAGGGGGAAGGGGCCGAGTTGTTGCCCGCGCGGCGAGCTCAGCGTCAACTCGATCTCGCGCCTGCCCGTGTACCAGAGTTCCATCTTGTTCGACGTTTCGTCATTCTCGGATATCTCCCAACGGATCGCGACGGGCCGCCGCGCGTGGATGGTTTTGCGGATGTGCCTGCCCCTGCCCCTTGAGTTGCCGGCGGCGATGACGATGGCCCTGCCGGGGACTTCGAGGAGGAGGTCGAAACCCTCTTCGACGGGCGTGGAGCCGTCGTGCGGCCCCGCGTCGTAATTAAGGCTGATGTTGACGACGGCGCGCTTGCCCAGCCGGTCAGCCTTGTCGAAGATGTACTTAACCGCTTCGAGCAGGTGGCGCGAGTTGCCGAACGACTCGCCGATTTCGAGTTCGTCGCCGATCGACGCATCGACGAAGATGATGTCGGCACCCGGCGCCACGCCCGGCGGGTTGACGCCGTTGCCGTTGCCGGCGGCGATGTCCATCACGCGCGTCCCGTGCGGGCTGCGAATCTGGTAGCGAAGGAAGTCGTGCGGGGCGGTCGGGTGGTCCGGCGTCGGCGGGTGCGACAGCAGGGCTTCGTTGATGACTTCCTCGCCGAACTCGCGGCCGTAACAGTATTCATCGGGCGAGTCTTCGGTGAAGCCGCCGCGCTGATCCCAGAGGTAGAGAATCCTCGTCCGGCCGTCCGGCTTCCTGAAGTGCGGGTGCGCGAAATCGCAGCCTTGATCGACGATCCCGACGATGACGCCCGTGCCGTCAACCGAGTCGAAGTTTCCCGGGAGGCCGCCGGGGAAGTCGTTGGGGAAACTCTCGGCCAGGTCGGCGAGAATCTGCCGGCGCGTGGCCCGCACCTCCGGCACGGAGTTGGAGAGCATGCTACGGAGTCTGCGCGCGGCCTTCAGGCTGATGACGTTCGGGTCGCGCCGCGCCTCTTCGATCCTCTCGGCCTCCAGCATCCCGGTCACGACCTGGCCGATCTTCTGCACGACCGTCAGCCCGCTCACCGGCGCGTCGGGGTCTCGGAGTTTGGCGACCACGTCCACCGTGACGGTGCCGTCTGTCAACTCCTCGCGCAGGATGGGGTCGGCACCCCGCCCCTGTCTCAAGGAGAGGATGATTTTCTGCAACTCGGGATCGAGCTTCGTCAACACCTGCTCACGCCTGAGGCTGTAACCGTCGTCCCCATCGTGTCCGTTCGGTTTAGTCGTCATCTTTATTCACCTTCGCCCGCCCGCGCCGGGACTTGCGGGGGCAGAGATTAACATGTGTTGACGCGAGGCGCTCAGGTCGTGACGGTAAACGGCGCGGCCCCGACGCTTTCGACCCCGCCGACGATGACGCCGACGAGGACCTGCCTGCCTACCGGCCAGGCGGTGGCGTCCGGTTGCGTGGCGGGGAACGTGAATTGAATCTGCTCATCCGCCCAACTGACCACTGTGACCGCGAACGGCTTGCCGTCGAGCGTGACCATGCTGCCGTTCTGCGCGGCCCCGAACGTCTCGCCCCGGATGGTCACGTTAGTCGGCGGCTTCCCGCTCGAAGGGGCAATCCCGGTAATCCTCGGCACGTCGGTTGTGACGAGCTTCGTGCCAAGGTACGCGCCCTGCCCCAGTCCCATCAGAACCATCAGCGCGGCGTCTATGTCGGGCAGCCTGCCGAGGTCGTTTGTGGTGATGGCCGCGATTATATTCGCCAGGGTGATGAGGTAAGTGCCTATGGCGATGACCGTCCAGGCGAGCATCTGAATCTTGCTCAGGTCGAGCGCGCCGCCGTCGTCGCGCAGAACCTGCCCAGGCCCGGAGGTCTGCGGGGACGGGGGCGGCTTGACCAGGTTCCCGTTCTGCAAGTTCGACACGGTGATGCCCTTCGCCGCCGTCGCGGTGACGACGCTCAGCCCCATCGCGATGAGGAGGTTTCGCGGGAACTCGTTGACGGCCTCGATGTGCCCGTGGTTGACTCTCGCCGAGTAGTAGGCGACGTAGGAGAAGAGTGCGACGACCGTCCACAGCCACAACTGGAGCTTGGAGGTGCTCGGCCGCCCGTCCTCCCCGTTGACGACCGCCAGCGGGTTCCACCTTCCCGTCAGAATCCTGTAAAGAATCCAGAGCAACACGAGGACTCCAAAGGCAATCAGGTAAGGGTGGTTGAATCTCACCTCTACTCCTCCTTCTTAGTCGCGCACGGATGGGGCGACGGGGCTGTTAACCGCGTGGACGCGTCGTGGGGCGGAAGAAGCCGTCGAAGTCGTTCGCCCCCGACTCGGAGATTATCTGGTCTATCTGCTGTAACTCGTCGTTCGCGTCCGTGCACGGCAGGCGCGTCTTCGCGGCGTGATGCGGCGCGTGAGGGTCATCGGCAGGCCCGAGCCACGTCCCCTTCCAGGGAATGTCGCCGGTGACGCCGTTGGCGCGCTTCCAGTCTTCTATGCGGTCGTCAACCCAGCCGTGAAGTTTCCAGAAGATGGGATTGACGTGGCTCGAATACGTGTCGCCGAGATAGTTGTAAGCCGGCGCGTCCCACTGCGCGCCGATGCGATGCGCTATAGCCGTGTTCGGGCGGTAGCCGACCGGGGAGGGCGCGGCCCAGCGCATGTGCATATCGTCGTGGATGGTGAATTCAATGTCGGAGCCGAGTTGCCCGAGCGTCACGCCGCGCAGGTAGTCGGGGTCGGTGTACTGCCGCTCCCAGGGGGCAATAAACTGTTCGAAGTACTCAACCGACTTGACCTCTTCGAGGCCGGAGCCGGGGAAGTCCGGAACGGGGTAGTCCCCATCGCCAGGCGGCGGCACGCGCCTCCAACCCTCGACGCGCTGGCAGTCCGGGTCATTGACGGCCGAGAGAATCGCGTTGACCGCGACGATCATCCGGCGGTGCATGAAGAGGAAATCCTCGCCGGAGTCGTTGTCTCTGAGGGGGCGGCGCGCGGCGTCCATCGCGGGGCGCGGCGGCTCCCAGCCCGAGTTGACGGCGCGCACGGCCCGCCGGTCGTCCTCATTCAAGCGCGGCCAGGCGTTACGCACCCTGTGCCAGAGATAGTGGTGGAAGCGGTGGTGGTGCCGCGCCATCTCGGTGACAACCTGGTTCGGTAGCGTGGGGATCACTCGTCTCACCTTCGCGGTGTTTGCGTAGAACGCCCGTACGACATGCTAGCCGCATGCCGCGCGAGCGCGGGGCATTTCCGAGTGCTTGAGCGACGCACATACTCATTACACTATCAATCCTGATTGCCCGTCGCCCTCCCGCGCGCGGCTGAAGGCCCGGGTGCCGAACGTGTTGCCGACCTGCGGCGGCTTAACGTATGCTTGGCGGCACCTACGTACGCTCAAGCGTTTAAGGACGCCGCTCCTGAATGCATCCGAAGCTGATCGTCATTGCAGGCGTGTCGCAAGGTGTGACCTTCGACATCGCGGAGCCGGAACTCTACATCGGCCGGGAGGCCGTGAACCGCATCTGCCTCGTGCATCCCTCGGTCTCGCGCAGGCACGCGCTCATCAGGCAGGAAGGCGAGGGCTGCCGGCTGCTCGACCTCGAAAGCCTGAACGGCACGTTCGTCAACGGCGTGCCGGTATCGGAGCGCGTGCTCGAACACGGCGATCAGATTGCGGTCGGTGACGTTTCGCTCCTCTTCCTGCTCCACGACGCGGAGGGCGGGGCGGGCGGCGCGGCCGTCAGCTTCGACGAACGCAACCTCGCGACGCAGTCGCTCGTGCGCCTGCGCAGAGAGGATGCGCTCTACCTGGCGGAGGAGCAGGTGCTCGCGGCGCTGCCGCCGACGGCGCGCGTCGCGCGCGGCCTGAGCGCGCTGCTGAAGATCAGCACCGTCGTCAATTCGACGCACAGCCTAGCGGAGTTGCAGCTCCGCCTGCTCGAACTGATCTTCGAGATCGTCCCCGCCGAGCGGGGGGCCATCCTGCTCGCGGGAGAGGGCGGCGAGGAGTTGGGCCCGTCCGCCTCTTACATTAGGCCGCCGGGTGAGGACGGGGCCATCGCGGTGAGTCTGACGGTGGCGGCGCAGGCGCTGCGCGAGGGCGTCTCGATCCTGAGTAATGACGTTTCGTCCGACCCGGCGGTCGGCCCGACCGCGAGCCTCGTCTCCTCGCGGGCGCGCGCTCTGCTCTGCGTCCCACTGGTGGCGCACGAGGAGGCGCGCGGGGTCATCTACCTCGACGCGTCCGACGCCGCCACGCGCTTCGATGAGCATCACTTGCAACTGTTGACGGCTATCGCGGGCATAGCGGCCGTCGCTATCGAGAACAGGAGGTACGCCGAGCGGCTGGAGGGCGAGAACCTCCGGCTCCACAACGAGCTGAACCTTAAGCACCAGATGATCGGCGAGAGCCCGCGAATGCGCTCCCTCTACCGCTTCATCGAGAAGGTCGCGCCCGCGGAGGCGACGGTGCTCCTGTGCGGCGAGTCGGGGACGGGCAAGGAGTTGGCCGCGCGCGCCATTCACCACAACAGCCCGCGCGCCGACCGCTCCTTCGTCGCCATCAACTGCGCCACGCTCAACGAGACGCTACTCGAAAGCGAGTTGTTCGGCCACGAAAAGGGGGCCTTTACCGGCGCGGTCGCGCTCAAGCGCGGCAAGCTCGAAGTGGCCGACGGCGGCACGCTCTTCCTCGACGAGGTCGGCGAGTTGGCCCCGAACATCCAGGCGAAGCTCCTGCGCGTCCTGCAAGAGCGCGAGTTCGAGCGCGTCGGCGGCACGCGCACCATCAAGGCGGACATCCGCGTCATCGCGGCCACCAACAGGGACCTCGAAGCGTCGGTGCGCGATGGCTCCTTTCGGCAAGACCTGTACTACCGTCTTAACGTCATCTCTTTCACCATGCCGCCGTTGCGCGAGCGGCGCGAGGACATCCCGCTTCTGGCCAGCTACTTTGCGGCCGAGTGCAGTAAGCGCGCCCGCCGCAGGCCTATCCGCGTCTCGTCGGAAGCGCGCTCTTACATGATGAACTACAACTGGCCGGGGAACGTGCGCGAGCTGGGGAACGTGATCGAGCGCGCCGTCGTGCTCGGCTCTGCCGACCTCATCATGCCGGAAGATCTGCCCGACGCGATTCTGGAGACGGTCACCTCCACCGGCGCACCCATCGCTAAATTCTACGACGCCATCAGGGAGTTCAAGCGACAGTTCGTCCTCGACGCGCTGCGCCAATCCGACGGCAACTACACCGCCGCGGCCCGACTGCTTGGCGTGCACCCGAACAACCTCCACCGCCTCGTCCGCAGCATGAACATCAGAGACTCGCGGCCCGGCAAGTGATGCGCGCGGGGCGTGCTATCAGAACTGATAGCACGCACACTCGCAACTGATAGCATCCGCCGCCCCCGCGCCCCGCCCGCCGCCCGCCCTTCCGTTCGAATCCGCCCGCAAACGAGCAGCTTCTCGCGCCGCGCGCCGCTGGCATGGCAGTAGCTTATTGCGACGTACGAAGCCGGGCGGGAGCAGCCTCGCCCCAGAAGCCCCGCCGCTCTCGTCCGGCCTACATCCGCCGAAAGCCCTCGGCCAAAGGAGACTCGACCGATGAGGAAGAAACCATTCGCTATTCTGGCCGCCGCGCTGCTGCTTTTCGTGCTCGGCGCGCGCGCCGCCCGCGCCCAGTGCACCGTCGCGAACCTGACAGACTCCGCCGCGGACAAGGCCGGGAGCTTAGCCAACCATGAGACCTTCAGGAACAAGATCGGCACCGTCATCGACGTGCGGCCCGACGAGATAAACCAGTTCAGGGGCAAGACCGTCTTCAGGAACGAAGCGCACATCGCGCTCATCAACATGAACCCCTTCCTGTTCAGCTACAAGATAAAGGTTGAGCAGACGGAGGTCGAAGACACCGGGTTCTTAAACTTCCTCAAGCTCCTCGGCTCGCCCGTCAGCGACCTGATCGGCTCGACGCAGTTCGCCAAGCTGGCCGGCGACGCGGCCCCCATCACCGCGGGCGGCAACCTCGACATCCTGATTGAGCGCACGAAGATGAAGCCGACCCCGCCAGCCACCTGCAAGGGGGACACCAGTGACGCGAAGCTCGCGTTAGACGGGCTGGACAAGCTGCGGGCGCAAGTGCTCAAAGCGTACATGAACTTTAAGCTCGACCTCGAAACGACCGGCGGCAACTACACGATGGCCAGAACCGCTTTCGACGGCCAGAAGGACACCATCTTCAACGCCTCGACCGAGTCGGAAGCACTCTGCGCTTCGGCCAACACCCTCTGGACACAACTGAGCGCCGCCAACTACCCGAAGCTCAAGAAGCTGAACCAGATGAAGAAGGATCTGGCGAGCCTCAGGTCGCTGGTCAGCGAGCTGAGAAGCAGCGCGAACGAGTACAAGACCCAGTACGCCAACTGCGCCGTCCGCAGCAACGGCTTCAGTTACACGGAGAACCTCGTCAGGCTGGCGAACGAGCTGGACAAGCTCGTCGGCGAGTCCGGCGAATACGAGCAACAACTGGCCGACCTGGCTAACCAGACCAAAGGCTACGACGCGCTGCTGACAACCATCGGGCAGTTGAACGGTAACGAGAACAAGCTCCTGCAAAGGCAGTACACGGTCTTCGGCCAGTACGACATCAGCGACCTCGACATCACCGTGACGGCCATGCCGCTTCAGGCCGACGCGACCCGGCAGTCGGGCGGCAGCGGTAACCATGTCGCCGACTCCCCCAACTCCCTCGTCCCGGTAACGGGGGACATAAGCTCCGCGCGCCGCGGCGCGGACGGGTCGGCGCGCAGCGACTTTAGAATCGTGAACGCGAGCGCACAGGGGTCGCAAGTCTTCGCCCCGCACGCGGCGCGTGCCGAGGCCGACTCGGCGCCGGCCAACGGCGGCGGCGGCGGCAGTGGTGGCGGCAGTGGTGGCGGCAGTAGCAGCAACGGCACCGCTAAGGAGATCAAGGGTAAGAACACCATCGGCGCGCGGCTCTTCGAATTGTCGGGCGGGATAGTCTTCTCGGCGCTCGACCGGCGCGAGTTCCAGCCCGTCATCGGCTTCGCGCGCAACGACCAGGGGCAGATCGTGGACGCCAACGGCACCCCCACCGACAAGCGAGACCTGACGAAGGTCGTCGGCCTGTCTCAGGACTCGCGCAGCCGCTTCGCGCCGATGGCGATGATGCACACGCGATTCCCTTACACCGACAACGTCTTCTTCTCGGTAGGCATCACGGGGAAGCGGGATGACACCGGCATCGGTCTCGAATACCTGCTCGGCCCGTCCTTCCTCTTCAAGAACATGTTCTTCACCGGGGGTGCTTACGTGGGCCGCCAGCAGCAGCTCGCCGGAGACGTTTTCCTCGGCGCGAAGCTCGACGGCGACAAGGTGCCCGTGCGCAACGAGTACAGATGGGCACCCGGCTTCTCCTTCACCTACAGGATTCCGCTGGGGACGAAGAAGGAGCCGAAGAAGTAGGCGCGCCGGCCGGCGGGGATTGCGCGCGTACGCCCCCGCCGACCGGTGACGGTCGTTCGCTTACGAAATTGAAAGGAGCCGGTATGGCAAGCAGAACATCGAAGAAGTCGTCGAAGAAGGGTTCGTCCAAGCGGTCGTCGAAATCGTCGAAGGCGTCGGCGAAGGGCGGGGCTGGACGCACGCGGCCGGTGCTCGTGTCGAAGTCGGCCGCGATGGTTTCGCTGGCGGCAGTCTCGGGCGGCGAGCTCGACAGGTTCGTCGAGGCGAAGGAGGCTTGGTCGGAGCAGTTGATAAAGCCGACCGGCCTGTCCGCCTCGGCCTTCGCCGCGCGCAGGCCGCCGGCGAGCCCCGCGCCCGAAGACAACATAAGCGGCGTCGGCATCGGCGAGAAGATCATCGGCGGGCGTCACACGGGCGTCATGGCGGTCAAGTTCCTCGTCAGGGTCAAGTACGCCGACAATCAGATTCCGCCGAGTGACCGCCTGCCGGCGCAGGTGAACGGGCTGCCCACCGACGTGGAGGAGGTCGGCACGTTCCGCCGCTTCGAAGCCGCGGTCGCTCTGGCGGCAACGCCCGACCCGCGCTCGCTCCTGCGCCCGGCGCCGCCGGGCTGCTCGGTCGGCTTCCAGGACCCCGGCGGGACTTTCATCATGGCCGGCACCTTCGGCGCGCTCGTGCGGCGCGGGCAGCGGCTCTTTATCCTGAGTAACAACCACGTCCTCGCCGACGAGAACGGCCTACCCGTCGGCTCGCCGATCTTCCAGCCGGGGTTCCTGGACGCCGGCAACCCGCCCGTCACCGACCGGATCGCCGAGCTGTCGGCCTTCGCGCGGCTCCAGCCCCTCAACACGAACTTCGTCGATTGCGCCATCGCCGAGGTGTTCGACCCTTCGCTCGTCACCAACGCGATAATAAAGATCGGGCGGCCGTCGGGCGCCGTGGCCGCGAGGGATAAGATGGTCGTGCACAAGTTCGGGCGCACGACGGGCTACCGCGTGGGCTTCATCGACACGACGATGATGGACGTGAGCGTTGATTACAGCATCGGCAGGCTCAAGTTCAAGAACCAGATCATTATCAGGGGGCTCAACGGCCAGCCCTTCAGCGCAGAGGGCGACTCCGGCTCGCTCATCGTCGAGCGGGACACGGCGCGCGCCGTCGGCTTGCTCTTCGCCGGCTCGGCGTCGCACACTATAGCCAACCACATAGGCGACGTGTTCCAGGCACTCAACGTCAGGCTCGCCTGAGCGCGGCGACAGAGAGGAGGGGTGATGGCTTCGAGAGAAGAGGTCGCGCAGGTAAAGGACAGGCACTCCGACCGCTTGCTCGACTTGCCGGGTGTCGTCGGCGTCGGCGTCACCGAAGACGAGGGTGGGGAGTACGTCCTAACCGTTCACGTCGAAACAGACGAGCCCGAAGTTCGTGCCCAGCTACCTGATGAGCTCGAAGGTTGCCCGGTGAGAGTTGTACAAACCGGCAGGTATCGGAAATTTTGAGCCTGAGACGCGCCTACCCTCGGGGGCGCGGGGCGAGGATGTGCGTCCTCGCCCCGCGCCCCCGAGGGTAGAGTTCGGACGTATACGGAGGATTTGGGTTAAATCGAGGGGCGAACGAGCTGAATGGCGCTAAGGGGCCACTGACCTGCGGAGGAACCTGTGTGATGACAATGAAGTTGGTAACCAGAGGCATGAACCTTTTATTCGCATTATTGCTTAAAGGGATTTGAGCAAAGTCGCCGAAGTGGTAGTATGTGCCGCCGTCAGGACGGGCGCGCCCGATGGCGGCGTTAACTTTAATTTCCACCGGAACCGGCTTTGAACAGGAAAGGAGTTAGGATGCGAACAGCTAGAGGGGGACTGTTGATTCCCTTGGGGCTTCTTATTTTCGCCGCCGTGGCGTGCAACTTCAGCGCCTCGACGGCCAACATCAGCGACCTGAAACTCGGCAAGGACCAGACCGCCAGCCAGGCGACGAGCAGCTTCGCGCCGGCCGACACGGTCTACGCGGTCGCGACGATCTCCAACGCCCCGGGCGCGGTCAAGGTCAAGGGGCGGCTCGCCATCGAGAGCGTCGAGGGCGAGCAGAGCGGACCCATCCCCGGGCTCGAAAAGACGCTCGACCTGCCGGGCAGCGGCACGGCGACTTACACCTTCACGCCGCCCCCCGACGGCTTCCCCAAGGGGAAGTATAAGGTCGAGGTCTTCATGCTCAACGAGGCCGGCGAGCAGAAGGACGAGAAGTCGGCCAGCTTCACCGTCAACTAACCTCGCGCCGCCGAGCACCGCTCGGGTGGTTTGAATCAGACACGAAGGGCTTCAGAGTTTGAACGTTCAAACTCTGAAGCCCTTCGTGTCTGACGACTACTTCTTCGCGGGCGCGGTCTCGACGAGAATCCGCCGGAGCGCGGCCTCGCGCGAGACCTTGCCGTCGAGGTAAGCCTGCCAGTGCGTTTCGAGCGACTGTTTGTAGGCGCGGAAGCCGCGCTCGTACATGTCGAGGATGATGGGCCGGTATTCGCCGACGCCCCGCCGCGCGAGCGCGCGCCGCGTCAGCTCGCCCGACGTGTAGAAGAGTATCGCGTGCCAGAGGTTCGCCATCGGCCGCAGCCCCGTCTCGGCCGAGAGGCGTTTGAGGTCGGAGCCGATGGCGGCCGAGGTCGCGTCCACGATGGCGTGCGAAGGCTCGTGCATGAGCAGCTCAAGCGCCGCGAAGCCCTGGTTCCCTTTGTCCGTGCTCGTGATGACGACGTGCGCCGACTCGCCCTCGCCCACGGTGTAGGCGCCGAACTCCCAGGCGAACGTGGTCACGTCAACGAGGATGCGCTTCGGGAACGGCGTCGCGTAAGCCTTCGCGTGCGCCTCGGCCAACTCCTCCGACGCCGACGCGAGCATGGGCGCGGCGACGGCGATCCAGAAGCGGTTGGCGCGGTCGTCCTCCGGCCACTGCGCGGAGCGGTAGAGCGGCATCGCGGCTTCGAGCACCTTCTTCGCCGCCGAGGGGATGGCGTCGGGCAGACGGTCGGCGTTGACGTTTGAGAGCGTGTCGTTGAGCTGTATGAGTTCTTTATCGAAGATGGGGTTCCGACGGCCGAGGTACTTGCGGTAAGCCTCGACGGCGGCGGCCCACTTCGCGAGGCCGTCGCCGTCGAGACCGGCCGGCGGCTTGTCCCACTTGAAGCGCGCTTCGTAGACGAGACGCTGGTGCAGGTTGACCCAGAAGTTACTCTGCAAGCGGTAGCGGCCGACGACGACGGGCGCGGCCGTGAGGTCGCTCGCGCGCGCCTCCGTCCACGGCAGGAGGCCGCAGAAGAGGGCCGCGACGACAAGGGCCGAACGGCGTTTGCGGTTCATAAATCCTCCGCCGCTTACTGCGGGTCGGCCAACTCGCCGTAGAAAGCGTACTCGGCCTTTCTGCCGTTGATTTGCAGACGCCAGTGCCTGAAGTCTTCCGCGTTCTGGCAGGCGTTGCCGCGACCCTGTAGGACGAGGAGGTATTTCGTCGGGCCGGCGATTCCCGCGCCGAAGAAGCCCGTCCCCGACACGAGCCCCTCGAAACGCCACTCCTTGTAGAGCAGAGGCCCGCCGCCGGGGCTCGTCTGGCCGTCGTGTATGTCGGCCGTGTAGCTCGTCAGCTTCGCGGGCAGAGGCAGGCTGAGCGTGCCCGTCTTACCCGCGTCGCGGAACGTGAGCTTCCACGCGCGGCCGACGAGCGAGCCGCCGAGCGCGTAGCTCTCCGCGACGTGCGCCACGCCTTTCGCCGCGTCTTCGGGGTCGGCCTCGGCCGTGTACAAGGTCGCCTTCGGCCCGAACCTTATCTGCCGCACGAGGCTCAACTCGTACTCGCTCGGCCTGCCCGTGCCGACGTAGTAGGAGCCCTCGTGGGAACAGCACGCGCACGCCCACGCGCGCCCCGGCAGCAGGAACACCAACGACAACGCCGCCAGCGAGAACAGAGCCCGCGTCCGACCCTTCATCGTTCCCCTCCCTCCGATGCTCAAAGATACAAGTCCGTGCTCAAGTACTTCATGCCCGAGTCCACCATGAGCGTGACCACCGTCGCGTCGGGGCCGAGACGTTCGGCGACGCGGAGGGCGGCGACGACGTTGAGCCCCGAAGAGGTGCCGGCGAAGATGCCCTCCTCGCGCGCGAGGCGCCGGCACATCCGCACGGCCTCTTCCGTCGAGCCCGTCAGTATCTCGTCAACCTCTTCCGGGTGCCAGTGGGGCGGGACGAAGCCGATGCCGATGCCTTCGATTCTGTGCGAGCCCGTGGCCTCGCCGGAGAGGACGGGCGACTCGGAAGGCTCGACGGCAAAGACTTGCAGACCCGGCCTGTGTTGACGCAGGGCCCGCGTCGCGCCGTGGAGCGAGTGCGCCGAGCCGACCGAGTGGACGAAGGCGTCAACCTCGCCCTCCGTCTGCTCCCAAATCTCTTCGCCGAGCGAGTGATAGCCCGAGGCGGCGTCCGCGTTGCCGAGCTGGTCAACCCACCAGTGTCCGGGTTGTGCGCTCAGGCGGCGGGCGGTTTCGATCATCTCTTTAATCAGCGTCGCGGTGATTCTCCGCTCGTCGCTCGGGATGAGGGTGACGTGCGCGCCGAACGCCTGCATGGTGCGAATCTTCTCTTCGCTGAAGGCGTCGGAGCTGACTATCTCAAGGCAGTAGCCTTTGGCGGCGCAGACGAGCGCCAGCGAGACGCCCGTGGAGCCGCCCGTGTATTCGACGACGGTGCCGCCGGGTTGTAAACGACCGTCGGCCTCGGCGGCTTCGACCACGGCGCGCGCCATGCGGTCTTTCATGCTGCCGGTCGGGTTCTGGAACTCAAGCTTAACAAGGACGCGCGCGGAGCCCCGCGGCACAACCCTCTTCAAGCGCCAGAGCGGCGTGTGGCCGATGGTTTCGAGGACGTTGTTGGCGACAGTCATAACTTCGAAGGCCGCTTCGTCGTCGTCGTGAAAAGGTCAGCCCTCCGTCGCGTCGTTGGGGGAGAGGACGCTGTGCGCCCCGAGTCGGAACTGCGGGACGGTCTGCGGCTCGGCGGAGTGGCAGTTGACGGGGTTGCTGAACTCGGAGGGGCCGCGCGTGACGTGTGCCTCGTGGACGCTCTGGCTCGCGCGCTCCGCGAACCTGACGCGCCAGGCTTCGGCGCCTTCAGGGTGCGCCGAGAGGAAGCGCAGGTCGTCGAGGCCGGACAGTCCCGTCGCCTCGCGCACGAACGCTTCGGCGGCCTGTATGTAGTGCGAGTAGCAGGCGCGGCCACGGAACTCTTCCGTCAGGACGCGCCCGGCGCGGTACGCGTCCACGACGCGACGGCCGGCCTCGGGCGTGGCGTGCGCGTAGAAGAGGCCGTGCGGGAAGCAGACGAGGTTGCCGGCGAAGCGGTCGCCGCCGACGTGCGACGACTGCCAGACGCGTTCGCCCGCGTGCTCGCGCAGTGCGTTGTAGAGGGGCGTGCCGAACTTCGCGCAACACTTGTCGCGCCGGCCGTGCGTGCAGACGAGGAAGAGCGGGCCGTCGCGGAGTTCCCCGCCCTGTAGGTCGCGCCCCGCCGCGACCTCCGCGAGGTCGTACTTCAGAGCGTCGAAGTATTTCTCCAAACTAAGCCGCACGACGAAGGGCGCGCGCTCGCGGCAACGCACGACGAAGAGATTCATGCGCGCGTCGCGGCGACCGCGATCGGTCTTGATGAAGAGGAGGCGTGAGTGGCGTATGCGCGCCATGGCGTCCTTGAAGAACTGCTTGACCTCGGCCGGGAGCGCGCTCTCCTCGAAGGCGTGGCGGCCCCAGCCGTGCGGGTATTCGAGCAGGAACCACACGGCGCCCGTCGAGGCCGTGCCCGCGCTCCGCTCGCCCGCGCGACGCGAAAGCTCCGAGCAGAAGAAGCGCGACTGCAACGCGTCGGACTGCGTCACGCGCCCCCTCTTGCTTCGGCGTCGAAAGTGACGAGCCCTTCGTGCGCGAGTTCCACGAGGAAGGCGCGCACGGTCTCAGGCGCGACGCGGTCGCGCGCGGCCTCGCACAACTCCGCGACCGTGCAGGCGCGGCGTTCGGCGAGCGCGCGCAGGACGGGCAGGGCGGCGGCGGCGAAGCGCCAGCGTCGATTCATCGCGTCGAACTCGACGACCCCGCCCGCGTCTTCCAACTTCAAAGGGCGCGGCGCGAGCATGCGGACGACCGTCGGGCCTTCGGGCGGCGCGGCGCCGGGCGTCGCCGCCCACGGCAGAGCGACGCGCGCGCGCGGCTCGGCCCGCGCGTCAAGCTCTTCGTAGAAGCGTTCGACTAAGTCTTCCTCCCACGCGGCCAGCAACTCTTCGCGCAAACGCGCGTTGTGCGCGGCGCGCTCGGCCGGCGACGCGAGGCGCGGGAGGTCGCTTCTAAACAACTCGCTCGCGCGCACGCGTTCCGAGACCCAACGCAGGAGGTCGAGCCCCGTGCGGTTGTGCACGCCGACCGTCAGGTGCAGCGTCGGCTCGGCCAGGGGCTGCGCGACGTGCCACCACCCGCGCGGGATGTAGAGCATATCGCCGTCTTCGAGCGTCTCCTCCCAGAGCGGCGCGTGCTCGGGTTTCCGCGCACGCTCGATGTCGTTGACGAGCGGGTAGGGGCGCGTCTGGCCGTAGACGCTCCAACGCTTGCGGCCCGTGACCTGTAGGATGAAAACGTCGTGGTCGTCCCAGTGCAGGTCGAAGCCGCGCGAGGTCTGCCAGCCGGCGTAGAGGTTGACCTGCACGCGCTCGCGGAAGAGAAGCTCAAGCCCCCGCGCAAGCTCTTCGATTGGCTCGGACAACTCGTCCACGGCGTCGAGCACGAGCGTCGCGCCGTCGCGCAGTTGGCGCGCGAGGTCGGCGCTCTTGATTCTCGGGATGGTCGTCTTCTGCCGCCCGCCGGTGACGCGGCGCATGTAGGATGAGAGTGGGAGAGACTTGCCGTCGCGCACGAGGCGCAGGCGCGGGAAGTCGAGCCGGTGGCGGCCGACGATCTCGCTCAGCCGCGCCCAGGGCATCATGTGCGCGAAGCGGCCGGCGCGCCCGCGCACGTGCAAGAAGTTAACGCCCCAGGAGGAGTCGAGGAACTCCCCCGGGGCGTAAGGTTCGAGCATCCCGGCGAGCGTGTCCACGCCGGAACCCTCTGGTCGTCGGCCGACTGCGCTCATTTCGCGTCCGTGGCGTCTGCGTCCGGGCCGTCAACGTTGGTGTCCGCGATGCCGAGCGGGTTCATCTGCTCGTCCGCCTCGCCGCTGTCGGCGTCCGGGACGATGCTGCCCGCGTCAGCCGTGTCGGCCTCCGAGGCGCCGGAGGTATCGGAAGCGTCGGAGTCGCCGCCGAGCAACGAATCACTCCCGTCCGAGTCGCCCTTGTCGCTCCCGTCCGAGTCGGAGGCGTCGCTGCTGTCGTCGTCGCCGCCGAGCAGGTCGCTGTCGCTGCCGTCGGAGTCGGAGGCGTCGTCGCCGAGAAGACCGCCCTTGTCGCTGCTGTCCGAGTCGTCGTCGCCGGTCAGCTTGTAGTTGTTCGCGCTCTGCAACGGATCGACCGAGAGTAAAAGACCCGATGAAGACTCTTCGCGCTGCTCGCCCGCGTCGGGCTGCACGTTGTCTGCCATGCCCTTCCTCCTTCCAAATTGTTAAAGCGATTTGCCGCCAGCTTAGTACGTGCGGGCGCGTCGCGACAAGCGGCGGAGGGAAGAAAGGGTTTGAAATTTCAGATTTGAAATTTCAGGTGGGAAGAAGTCTTAGCCGACGGCGTGGTGCGCGGCGGCCTTGCGCGCGGAGATTTCGCCGACGAGACTGGCAATGCGCTCGACGGTGAAGGGCTTGGGGACGATCCAGTCGGCCTGCGCCTCGGACTGCTCTTCGGGCGTGACGGTGTCGCCCCAGCCGGTGATGACGGCCAGCGCCACGTGCTCGTCGCGCTCGCGCACGGCGCGCGCCACCTCCCAGCCGCTCATGCCGGGTAGCCCCACGTCCGTGAAGACCGCGTCGTACTCCGCCGAGTCGAACAGTTGCAGCGCCTCGCGCCCCTCGCCCGCGAGCGAGACCTCGCAGCCCTCGCGTTCGAGGATGTCGGCGAGCAACTCGCGCACGTAGTCCTCGTCGTCCACGACGAGGATGCGCAGGGTGCCGTCGGCGCGCGCCGGCAGCAGCGGCCCCGAGTCGTTGATGCGCTGCGTGTCCGACTCGCCGACGACCGGGAAGGTCATGCGGAAGGTCGTTCCCTTCCCCACCTCAGACACGACCTCGACGCGCCCCTCGTGGCGCCGGATGATGCCGTACGAGACCGAGAGGCCGAGCCCCATCCCGGCCTTCCCCTTCGTCGTGAAGAACGGGTCGAAGATGCGCGAGCGCACCTCCTCCGTCATCCCCGTCCCCGTGTCCGCGACCGTCAGCACCACGTCCTCGTCGCCGTCCTGCGTCGAGAGCGTCAGCACCCCGCCGTCGGGCATCGCGTCCACGGCGTTGAAGACCATGTTGACCAAGACCTCGCGCAACTCGCCCGCGTCGCCCATGATGACGGCGTTCGAGCCGATCTGCCGCACGAGCTTGATGTGGACGTTGGCGGCCTCGGCGTGGTCCTTCCAGCGCGGGCGCGTGATCTCGGCGACTTCGAGCATCAACTGGTCAACGTCGATGCTCACGAAGTCCTGGTCGCGCCGCTGGCGCGCGAAGTCCTGTATGCGCTTGACGGTCTTGGCGCCGTCCTCGGCCGTCTGGATGATGATGCGCAGACCGCGCCGGATGTCCTTCATGTCGCTGGTGTCGAGCATGAGTTGCGCCCGCGCGAGGATACCCGTCAGCGTGTTGTTGAAGTTGTGCGCCACGCCCGACGCCAGTTCGCCCAACGCCGAGAGCTTCTCCATCTGCGCGTAGTGCTCGCGCATGCGCTCGCGCTCGGCCTGCTCAGCCTGCTCGGCCGAAGCCTCGACGCTCTTGAGGTAGGCGCGGTAGGTCAGGTAGATGATGAAGATGATCGGGGCGGTGAGCAGGACGTAGGAGAAGCCGGACCTGACGACGACGCGCGAGATGAGCCCGGCGGCCGACGCCCCCGCCAGGTGCGTGATCGAAGACCAGAGGTAGTACTTCGTCCAGGTGTGTACGACCCCACGGCTCGCCTTGATCGCCGTGTGAATCGACGCGAGCCAGGAGTTTGTCAGGTACTGCATGACCGCCATGACGCAGATGGCGGAGAGGAACGTCCCGAGGTTCCCGCTTCGCGGCAGGGCCTCGGGCGGCCCGAAGAGCATCGTCATCACCTGCGCCGTGAGGAAGGTAGAGGTCAACATCTGCGAGCTGTTGAAGACGATCTCCTTCACCCGGACGTTGAAACGGAATGAGGAGTACGCGCTCTCGACGGCGGCCAGCACCGTCGCCGGCCCGCCCCCGTAAAGCAGCAGCGCCAGGAAGATGAAGGTGTCCGAGACGGTGATGTGCCCGCCGCCCGAGTGTGGGATTTTAATCTCGACCCGAGGGCTGAGGAAGATCGTCACCGCCGCCAGCAGGAAGAACCAGAGGTCGAGTTGCGCGAAGGACATTGTCGCCAAGCAGAGCCCGAGCATGACCGCGGCGAGCGCGATGACGGAACGGACGTAATACTCTAGCCACAGCTTGGTGTCCATCGATTCGGGCTAAGTGCTCAGAGGGGGCAAGGGCCTGCGCGGTGAGACGCTTCCGGCCTTGTATTCAAGTTTAGTGGCTGTGCCGGTCGCCGTCAAAGCGACTCCGGCCTCGCCGCCGGTAAGAGCCCCAACAAGTCCGAGGGGGCGACGGTCGCGTCTGAATATTCCAGACGCGACCGCCGCCCCGCTGAACTTCATGAGCCATCCTACCGTGGCGACTCAGTTAGCCGGCGTGATTCTAATCGACGTGATGATGCCGCTGATGGAGCCCTGGTCGATGGTCGCGCCGCTGAGCAGGAGATTCCGGCCGGTGATGAAGCCGTCGGTGATGGAGATGTCCTCCCCCGTCAGAGTGCCGCCATCGGTCGTTCCCGTGGCTTCACCGGTCACCCCGGAAACGACCGGGCTACCGCTGCCGATGAGAACGCCGCCCTGGGTCGGAGCATCGCTGCCGATGAGGACGCCGCCCTGGGTCGGGCTGCCGCTGCCGATCAGGACGCCGGTCGGAACCGGGCTGCCGCTGCCGATGAGGACGCCGGTGGTGCAAGGGCTGCCGCTGCCGATGAGGACGCCGTTCCCGGACGCGACGGCGTCACTATCGGAATAGATGCTGGACGAGCCCGCCACCGTGGTGTTGACAAGCTGTACGCCGCCAACGACCACCGCCTGCTCCACGAAGGTGCCGTTAACGGTGACGTTGTGGACGGTAATGCTGTTCAGGATGAGCGCGTCTTCGACGAACACCGTATCGCTGACGATAGGCTCGCCGCCGACCGTCCCTCCACAGTTTCCGCCTGCCTGCGCGTGCGCGCTCGTCAGGAGTTTGTAGCCGCCGACATCCCCGACAAGGATGCCGAGAGCGAGTGAGAGCGACACGAGTAAGGGTGTCACAGGGGAGATATATGCTTTTTTCACGTGGTCCTCCGTAAACTGATGGAAATTTTTTGCGACGAAGCGCGGACAGTGTCCTGTCTTCTAACTTCTTGTATTCAGCAAATATGCTTTAGAGGAAAAAGAAAGACAGGTTGACTTCCACTTCAAACCCTTCAGATTGAAGCTTCAGTCGGGCCGCAGCTTAACCGAAGCAGGACGTACTGTCAACCCCTTTATTATCAAGGAGTTGATAATCCATGTTTAAATATTGCAAATTCTTTGGCATATTGTCAAGGAAAATTCTCTCTGTCCGTTAATTTTCAGGGTAATTGGTGTCATACCGGGTTTTACATGGTTCCCACGGCTGCGGAGATTTTTTTTTATGCTAGGCTTATTTGCCATGAGGACGCGTGAGGAGAAGACGGTCGGCGGCATCGAGACGTGGCTACAGCGCGTCTGGGTGTGGCGCCTCATCGCGGGGCGTCTGCTGGTGGCGGGGCTCCTCTTCGGCGTCAGCGTGCTGTGGACGAGCGGGCTGGCGCCGGGCGCGCAGGAGGCGCGCAGGCTCGGGAGCGCGCTCCCGTTCGCCTTCGTCGTCCTCGGGCTGTCGGCCCTCTACGCGCTGGCGCTGCGGTTCACGCGCCTGCCGCTGCGGGCGCAGGCCGGGGCGCAGTTCGCGCTCGACGCGCTGCTGGTGACGTGGCTCGTCTGGGTGACGGGCAACCTCTACTCGCCTTACACGGCGCTCTACATCCTGATTATTTCGGCGACGAGCATCTTCCTCGGCGCGCGCTGGGCCATGGTGACGGCCGTCGGGTGCGCGGCCTTCTATACGTTGACGATGCTCGGGCTGACGGCCGGCTGGTTCGGCGTCGTCCGGCAAGACCTGACGGCGGAGGCGATGGCGAAGGCGGCGGAGGTCGTGGGATTGAACGACGTGGCCTTCCTCGTCGTCGGTCTGCTGGCGGCGTGGCTCGCGGGGCGGCAGACGCTCTCCGAGGTGCAGATGCGCGAGGCGACGCACGCGCTCGTCTCCCTGCGCGCGCTGCACGAGCGCATCGTCGAGTCGATACGTTCGGGGGTAATCACGACCGACCTTGAGCGGCGCGTCTTCACCGTCAACCGCGCGGCCGAGGAGATGACGGGCTACGCGGCGGCCGACCTGCGCGGGCAGGACGTGTCGATCCTGTTCGGCGACATCGCGGGGCGCATCGATGAGTCTCTGCGCTCGGCGGCCGAGGGGCACGTCAGCCCGCGCTACGAGTCGGAGTGCCTGACGCCCGAAGGCTTCCTCGTCAAGCTCGGCTACAACATCTCGCCGCTCTATTCTGAGAAGGGTGAGACGACGGGGCTCGTCATCACCTTCCAGGACCTCACGGACATCCGCTCGATGGAAGAGACCTCGCGGCGGCAGGAACGTCTGTCGGCCGTGGGCCGCGTCGCGGCCGGCATCGCGCACGAGATACGCAACCCGCTGGCGGCGATGCGCGGCTCGATTCAAGTGCTGCGCTCGGAGCTTGAGGCCGACGCGCCGCAGCGTGAGTTGATGGACATCGTTCTGAGCGAGTCCGACCGCCTCAACCGCATCATCTCTGACTTCCTGACCTACGCGCGCCCGCGCAAGTTCTCCATCACCGAGTGTGACCTGCGCGAGCCCCTGCGCGAGACCTTCGCGCTCCTGCGCCACAGCCCCGAGGTGCTCGACGGCCACCAACTCGAAGAGGATTTGCCCGAAGAGCCTGTGCTGGCGATGGCCGACGCGGAGGGCGTCCGGCAGGTCTTCTGGAACCTCACGCGCAACGCCTTGAAGGCGATGCCCGACGGCGGGACCCTGCGCGCGGAGATGCGGCGCACGGCCCCGGGCAGCGTCCGCATCACCTTCGCCGACACGGGGCGCGGCATGACGCCCGCGCAGGTCGAGCGGCTCTTCGAGCCCTTCTCCTCCTCGACGACGGGCGGGACGGGGCTCGGCCTCTCCATCGTCTACCAGATAATCCGCGACCACGGTGGTACAATCAACGTTCGCAGCCGCGAGGGGCACGGGACGACCATCACGATAGAACTGCCTGCCAAGCAAGGTTAGGTTCTATATTAGAGACTATGGCGAACCTTCTGATCGTTGACGACGAGCCGGGGATGCGGCAGCTCCTGACGCACGTCTTCGGGCGGGCGGGGCACGCGGTGCGCGCGGCCGAGAACGGCACGAAGGCTTTGGAACTGCTGCGCCAGGCGCCGGCCGACCTCATCGTCTCGGACGTGAAGATGCCGGACATGAACGGCATCGAGCTTTTGCGCCGGCTGCGCGAGTTCCTGCCCGACGCCGCCGTCGTGATGATGACCGCCTTCGCCACGGTCGAGACCGCCCGCGAGGCGTTCAAGCTCGGCGCCGACGACTTCATCCAGAAGCCCTTCGACGTGGACGAGCTGAAGCTCATCGTCGAGAAGGCGCTCGAACGTTTCCGGCTCCTCCAGGAGAACCGCGCCTTCCGCCGCGCGCAGCGCGAGCGCGGCCGCCTCGACCAGATCATCGGCCACTCGCAGAAGATGCAGGCCGTCTACCAGATGATCGAGACCGTGGCGCAGGTGCAGTCCACCATCCTCATCACCGGCGAGAGCGGGACGGGTAAGGAGATGGTCGCGCGCGCCATCCACAACCTCTCTCCGCGCGTGGACAAGCCCTTCATGCCGATCAACTGTGGCGCCTTCACCGAGACGCTGCTCGAATCGGAACTCTTCGGCTACACGCGCGGCGCCTTCACCGGCGCGACCGCCAACCGCAAGGGTCTCTTTGAAGCAGCAGACAAGGGCACCATCTTCCTCGACGAGATCGGCGAGATGTCCCCCACGATGCAGGTCAAGCTCCTCCGCGTTCTGCAAGAACGCAAGGTCCGCCCCGTCGGCGCGCATGAGGAGACGAGCGTGGACACGCGCGTCATCGCGGCGACGAACCGCGACCTCGCGGCGATGGTCAAGCAGAGCAGCTTCCGCGAAGACCTCTTCTACCGCGTCTCGGTCATCCCCATCGAGCTGCCGCCCCTGCGCGAGCGGCGCGAGGACATCCCCGAACTGGTCGAGCACTTCATCGAGAAGTTCTGCCGGCAGACGGGGCGCGACCTGCGCGTCTCGGAGCGCGCGAAGGAGTTGCTCGAAGCCTACGCCTGGCACGGCAACGTCCGCGAGCTTGAGCACACCATCGAGCGCGCCGTCGCGCTCGAACGCACCGACACCATCCAGCCCGAGTCGCTCCCGCAGTCTGTCACCAACTACAACCCGACGCGGGTCGCGCCGTCGGAGTCGGGACTGCCCGAGGAGGGCTTGAACCTCGTCGCGCACCTCGAACACCTTGAGAAGACATACCTCCTCGAAGCCCTGCGTCGCACGGGCGGCAACCAGACGCGCGCGGCCGAAATCCTCCACCTCTCCGTCCGCAGCCTGCGCCACCTCCTCGACAAGCACGGCATCCGCAGCATGACCGCCCAACTCCGCTCCGACGCCGCCGGCCGTGGCGCGTCGGAGGGCTAAAGTCGGGCGCGATTTCTGGAACAGTCCGGGCCGGTTTTCTGGAAATCCTCACAACCCTTTCCTTCTTACATAGGCTGTCAAATTACGTCAGCGCGGGGCTGACGTAATTTGTTACCCGCCCGCGCGGCGTCACTTTCTGGCGGTGGCTCGCCCGCGCCCGCCGTTGCAAATTTCCCTGCGAAACCCGCGCAAATCCATGTAAATCGCGACGGCGCGCGCAGTGGCACGGGCCTTGTTTTAGGAACCGCCGTCCGAAGTCCCGCGCGACCGGCGCGTAGTCAGAGACGACAGCCGACGACGCGAGAACGAAATCTTCACTCGAAACAACTTTCTCTAAGGAGCACCGTTACAAAGATGCAAAAGAACAAAGGCCAGAAGGGCTTCTCGCTCATCGAGCTGCTGATCGTCGTCGCGATTATCGGCATCATCGCCGCCATCGCCATCCCCAACCTCCTCGCCTCCCGCCGCGCCGCCAACGAGGCGTCCGCGATCTCGGCGCTGCGCACCATCGGCACCGCCCAGAGCACCTACTCCTCCACCTTCGGCAACGGCAACTACGGCACGATGGCCAACCTGAAGTCCAGCAAGCTGATCGACACGCAGATCGCTGATTCGTCGGCCACCGCGCCGAAGAGCTGCTACTTCTTCGGCATCGACGACGGCGCCGGCGCCGCCGGCTTCGCCTCGGCCGCCGCCCGCACCAGCGACACCTGCGGCACGCGCAACTTCGCCTCCGACGAGGCCGGCATCATCTACGCGCTCGACGGTACCGACAGCGCGGCCGGCTCGCTCGACTACGACACCTCCTCGGGCGCCGCCATCGGCAACTAACACGAAGTGTCTTCTTAATCAACGGGAGGGGGGTGCGGGTTGAACGACCACACCCCCCTCCTCGCTTAACGGCTCCGGCATGCCCCACCGGGACCGACACCACCTCAGGAAAGAGCCGCGCGACGCACGGCAGACTAAGAGGGTTCAGAAGATGCGAGCCACCAACCAACACACCTCGTCCTCGCGCGACGCGCGCACAACTCTCCACGGCGCCTCTCTCGTCCGCGGCCGTTCCGAAGGCTTCTCGCTCATCGAGCTGCTGATCGTCGTCGCGATTATCGGCATCATCGCCGCCATCGCCATCCCCAACCTCCTTGCCTCCCGCCGCGCCGCCAACGAGGCCGCCGCCGTCTCCACCGTGCGCACCATCACCAGCGCACAGGAGGCTTACCGCGCGGCCTACGGCGGCGGCTCGAAGGCCACCAGCCTCGAAAGGTTGACTGAGTTGAAGCTCGTGGACGTGTCGGTCGGCGCCGCCACCGTCGTCGAGAAGGCGCGCAGCGGCTACATCTACAGCGTCGTCACCTCAAATGCAGACACGGACTTCTGCGTCGGGGCGGCCCCGGCCACGGTCAACACCGGCTCGCGCAACTTCTCCGCCGACACACCCGGCGTCATCTTCCAGCACCCGCTCGCGGTCGCGCTCCCGCCGACCTCGACCACCGGCGGCGTGCCCTTCAACCAGAACTGATTTCTCAACGCGCGGGGCCGCCCACCGGCCTCGCCCCTTAAGAAGACTAAGAACACGCGACCGAGCATGTTCCGTTTAGCACTCACGTTGAAGAGGGAGCCGCTGCGCCTCGTCGCGGTCCTCTGGCCGCTGGCCCTGCTCACGCCGTTCGTCCCCGGCCTGCCGAGGCCCGCCAACGGGGGCTTCCCCTGGCGGCAGGAGTTGACCGTCGCCGCTCTCCTCGCGCTCGCCTTCGCGCTGCTCCTGCGGCGCGCCGCCGCCTCCCGCCAAACCTCCGACCCCTTCGAGAGCCACGCGCGATTCTCTTCGGCGCGGCTCTCGTCCTTTTTGCTCGCGGCCTTCGTCGCGTGGGGCGCGGCCTCCGCGCTCTGGTCCGCGAACCTCTTCGCCGCGTCGCATTACGCGTTGACATGGATCGCCTACCTGCTCCTCTTCCCGCTGCTCGCGCGCGCCTATGTTGACCGACGCGTACTGCGCGCGGCGCTGACCGTGCTCGGCGCGGCCGTCGTCGTCATCAGCGCGGCCAACGTCGTCGGGCACCTCGGCTCGACCAACTCGCTGCTGCGCCAGAACGGTCTGGGCGAGCCGGTGGCCGTCAGCATCCCGCTCTTCGCGGCGCTGGCGCTGTGCGTGAGGCGTCGGCGCGTCGCGCTGCTCGCGGGTGCGTCGGCGGTGCTCGCGTGGCTGTCCGTGTTACAGATTGCGGAGCGCGCGTCGTTCATCGCAGTGGGCTGCGGGCTCTTCGTTCTCGCGGCGGCGGCGCTCGTCGCGCCGGGCTTCAGGCCGCGTGGACTCGCGCGCGTGGCGCTGCTCGCCTTAGCCTTCATCGCGTGTCTCGCCGCGCAGTACGCGCCGACTCCTTTTGAGGAGAGCACGCACCGTCCGGTCCTCACGCGCCTGAGCGCGACGACGACCGATGACTTGAACGCGCGCGCGCGTTTCCTCTACTGGGGCGCGGCCTTCGAGCTGTGGCGCGCGCATCCGCTCGCGGGCGTGGGCGCCGGGAACTTCAGCACGCGGATGCCCGAGGCGCGCGCCGCCTTCGCCGCGAGCCATCCGGACTCGACGCTGCCCGGCCTCAACGAGAAGTTTCTCAACGCGGGCGCGCACAACGAGTACCTGCAAATCTTCGCGGAACTGGGTGCGTTGGGGCTTCTGCTCTTCGTCGCCTTCTGCGCGACGCTCGTGTGGTCTGCGTGGCGCGCGCTCAGGAGTTCGCGCGGGCCGCTCGTGCCGGGCGCGGTCGCGAGCCTCGCGGTCTTCGCCGTCAGCTCCGGCGCGAGCGCGGTCTCGTTCCGTTGGATGGGCAGCGGCCTCGTCTTCTTTTTCGCCGCGTCGGTTGTCACGCGCTTCTCCGCGCGGACCGTGGCGGTTGACGCGCGCCCCGACCAACAACTGCGGCGGCGACTCTTCAACTTCATGTGGCGCCCGGCACCAACGCTTGGGCTCGCGCTGTCGTTGCTCGTCTTCTGCGTGATGGCTTTGCAGGCGGCGAGCGTGCAACTGATCGCGGCGGCGCAGTCGAGCCCCGACGCGGGACGCGCCGAGGCGCTCTACCGCTCGTCGCTCGCGGTCAACCCCTTGAACCCTTCGACGCACTACCAGTTCGGCGTCTGGCTCTTCCAGCGCGGGCGCGAGCGCGACGCCATAGCGCACCTGCGTTACGGCATCGAGCGCGGCTTCAACACCTCGACCTGCTACGCGTACTTCGCGGGCGCGGAGGCGAACGCGGGCGACGGGGCCGCCGCCGAGCGGACGCTGGCCGAGGCCGTGCGCGTCTACCCGCGCTCGGTCTTTCTGCGCGCGCGCCACGCCGCCGCGCTCGCGCGGATGGGACGCCCCGACGAGGCCGAGTTGGAAATGGCAACCGCGCTCCTGCTAGACTCGCGTGCGGCGCGCGGCTGGCAAAGGCTCATCAACGAAGACATCGACGCGGCCCTCGCCGCCGCGAGGCGCGACCCGGCGGCCATCGCGGTGCCCGGCGAGCTTGAGCCCGAGGACGCGGTCTTCGCCGTGCTCAAAGAGAACGAGCGGCGCTTCCCCGAGGCCGTCGGCACGGGCTGGCGCGCTCGCTCGCGCAACTGGTTCCAATGAATAGCAGACTCACGATGCCCGAAGAGATCGTCGCCCTCCAGACCGAACGAGCCGCCGACGAGGCCGGCGCGGCGCAGCGCCGTGGGGCACCACGGGCGAGCGCGGCCGCGCGCGTCGCGGCCATCGCACGCAACACGTTCCGCGAGGCCGTGCGCGACCGCGTGCTCTACAACCTCGTCCTCTTCGTGCTGCTCCTGACGGGGGGCGCGGTCTTCCTCGGCGAGTTGTCGGCGGCGCAGGAGTTGAAGATCATCGTGGACATGGGGCTCTCGGCCGCGCTCCTGTTCGGCGTCTTCATCGCCATCTTCGTCGGCGTCGGGCTCGTCTATAAAGAGATCGAGCGGCGCACGGTCTACGCCATCTTCTCGAAGCCGGTCGGGCGCGGCGAGTTCCTGCTCGGTAAGTATCTGGGACTGTGTTTGACGCTCGCGGTCAACGTGGCCGTGATGGGCGCGGGCGTGTCGCTCGCGCTCCTCTACGTGAACGGCGGGTGGCACCCGCTCGTCCTGAGCATCTGGCCGGCGGTCGCGCTCATCTACGTCGAGCTGATGATACTGGTCGCGGTCGCGATTCTCTTCTCTTCCTTCTCTTCGCCCGCATTGTCGGCGCTCCTGACCTTCTTCGTCTTCGTCATCGGCCACTTCAGCGCGGAGTTGAAGGGGCTGTCGGCGACGGTCGGGTCGGGCGGCGGGGGCCTGCTCTTCGCGGCGCTCTACTACCTCCTGCCGAACCTCTCGAACTACGCATACATCACCAACGCCGCGCACGGGCGGACGCCGGCCGCGCCCGAGTTCTTCGTCGCGGTGCTCTACGGACTCGTCTACATCGCCGTGCTGCTCGCGGCCTCGACGCTCGTCTTCAAGCGGCGCAACTTCAAATGAACTTGAAGGAAGAGACGACAGTCACGGACCCGGCCGAAGAGTCCGCGGCGTCGCGCGCGGAGGTCGCGCGCGGCGAACGCATGCGCGACGCGCTGCTGGCGCTGGTCGTCGTCCTCGGGCTCGTCCAGACCACGGCGCTCGCGCGCTGGCTCGACGCGCAACGCCGCGCGGAAGACCCCTTCGCCACCTACGAGGAGCTTTACGTCAAGCCCGAGACGGCGCGGCGCATGAGCCTCGCCTTCAACGGCGCGGCGGCCGACTGGTACTGGCTGCGCTCGCTCCAGTACGTCGGGCGCAAGGTCGAGGCGTACCAGGGCGAGTTCACGCTCGACGACATGAGCGACCTCAACATCCGCAACCTCGGCCCGCTGCTCGAACAGGCGACGGCGCTCGACCCGCAGTTCATGGCCGCCTACGAGTTCGGCGCGGTCGTCCTCCCCGCCATCGACCGCGACGCGGCCGTCCGCCTCGTCGAGCGCGGCATCCGCGAGAACCCACAGGAGTGGCGTCTCTACCAGCACCTCGGCTACATACACTGGCAGGCCGGTCACTTCCCCGAAGCGAGCGAGGCGTACGAAGCCGGCGCCGCGCAGCCCGGCGCGCCCCAGTGGATGCGCGTCATGGCCGCGCAGATGAAGGCAGAGGGCGGGAGCCGCGCCGTCGCCTACGAGATGTACAAACGCATGTACGAGGGCGCCACTGACGAACAGGTGAAGACGCTCGCCGTCGCGCGGCTGGCGCAGATCGAATCGCTTGAAGAGCGCGACCGCATCAGGCGCGTCCTCTCCGACTTCCGCGCGCGCACAAGTCGCTGCCCCGCCGACTGGCGCGAGGTCGCGCCGCAACTCCGCAACAACAGGTTAAGGCTGACGGCCTCGGGCGCGCCGCTCGACCCTTCGGGCGTGCCCTACGTGCTCGAAGCGGCGTCGTGCGACGTGAGCCTGGGGCAGGACTCGAAGGTCCCGAAGAAGTAGCAGTTGAGGGTTTGAAGCGATGACACCTGCCGTCGAGATCGACAAACTGACGAAGGACTACGAGGTCGGCTTCCTGCGCAAGCGCAAGGTGCGCGCGCTCGACGGGCTCTCGCTGACGGTCGCGCGCGGCGAGGTCTTCGGCTTCCTCGGCGCCAACGGCGCGGGCAAGACGACAACGCTCAAGCTCCTCATGCGCCTCATGTACCCGACCTCCGGCGCGGCGCGCATCCTCGGCCGCGACATCGCGGACACGGCCATGCACGCGGACATCGGCTACCTGCCCGAGCGCCCTTACTTCTACGACTACCTGACGGCGCGCGAGCTGCTGGAATACTGCGCCGAGCTGTTCGGCTACCGCGCCGCCGAGCGCAAGCGCCGCGCCGCCGACCTCCTCGCGCGCGTGCGTCTCGAAGAGAAGTCCTGGGACAAGCAGTTGCGCAAGTTCTCGAAGGGGATGCTTCAGCGCGTGGGGCTCGCGCAGGCGCTCGTCAACGACCCGGCGGTCGTTTTCCTCGACGAGCCGATGTCCGGGCTCGACCCCGTCGGCCGCCGCGAGGTGCGCGACCTCATCGCGTCTCTGCGCACGACGGGCACGACCGTCTTCTTATGCTCGCACATCCTCTCCGACGTTGAGGTGCTCTGCGACCGCGCGGCCGTGCTGCGCAAAGGCCGCCTCGCGCACATCGGCCGCCTCGAAGAGCTGCGCGGCGCGGGCGGCGCGCGCCCGATGGAGGTCGTCGCCTCCGTGGAAGACCCCGCCCGCCTCGAAGCCGCGCTCGCGCCGCTCGCCTCCGCGCGCCTCATGCCGACGCCCGGCGGCGCCCGCGTCGAAGTCCCCACCGAGTCCGACGTTGACGAAGTGCTCCGCGCCCTCCGCGCCTCCGGCGCGCGTCTCGTCGCCGTCCAACCCGTCGGCAATCCTCTGGAAGAGTTGTTCGTGAATGAGCAGTGATTTGAACGATGAAGGATGAACGCTGAACGATGAACTGAAGACACCTCGTCTTACAGTTCATCGTTCAGCGTTCATCCTTCATCGTTTATTTGAACCTGACTCCCGTCAGTTCGAGCTTCAACTGCGCGGGGCGGTTGTCGGAGGGGAAGTTGAGGCCGATGGGGGGCGTGGCGGTCTTGTTCACCTCGATCTCCTCCTCCGTGACGTAGGTGCGCTCGCGGATGACGTTGCCCTTCATGTCAAGCCCGGTGGCGCGGAACTCAAGACCGTTGACCGTGCGCCCGGTGAAGTTGCGCACCGTCGGCTTCATCGTCACCACGTAGTTGCCCAGGGCGTTCGCGCCGATGGTCGCGTTCTCGTCCGGGTCGAAGTCAACGACGAGTTTATTGCCGGGCCAGTCCGTCGCGCCGGGGCGGACGGCGCCGGCCAACTTCTCCTCGCCCGGCTTCTGCGTCGGCCGCGTCGCAAGGTACGCGAGCCCGCCGAGCAGCAGCAATCCCACCAACGCCAGCGCCGCGTAGATCACCATCCGGGACTTGTCCGGCTCCTCCCTCCGCTCGCCGAAGGAGGACATCGGCACCGAGCGCGGCGGCTCGGCCGGCGTCGTTAAAGCCTGCGCGCCCGCCGCGACTGGTTTCCCGCACTCCGGACAGTAGCCGCGCTCCTCATCGAACTCGCCCCCACATCTCTCGCAACGAATCATGACTCTCGAAACTCCTCACAGCGGAAAAGGAATTAACATGGACGGACAGGATTGAGGGATTGATTTGTTCATCGGTTCATTGATTCAATGTATCAATGACCAAATCTTTCAATCCTGAACATGCATGTTAACTACTCTTTCAGACTGCACGTAAGCGGCGCGGCGGCTCCTCCGTCTGCGCGCGCGGCGCGACGAGCGAGCCGGTGCCGGTGCGCGGGTGCGCCTCGCGCGGCCAGGTGATACGGAAGCGGCTGCCCTCGTTCTGCCGGCTCTCGACGTTGATCTCGCCGCCGAGCAGTTCAACGATGCGGCGCGTGATGGCCAGGCCCAGACCGACGCCGTTGTACGAGCGCGTCAGGCGGTCGTCCACCTGCCGGAAGCCGTCGAAGATGTAGGCCAGCGCGTCGCTCGAAATCCCTATGCCCGTGTCCGTGACCTCAATATACCACCGTTCGTCGCCCGCCGCGCCCGCGCTCACCGACACGCTCCCGGCCGACGTGAACTTGAGCGCGTTCGAGACCAGACACGACACGACCTGCGTCAACTTCCGACGGTCGGTGCTCACCTCGCCGACCTCCGAAGAGACTTCGACCCGCAGGTCTATCTTCTTCTCGCGCGCCTCCGCTTCAAACCCGCGCGCGACCGATTCGATGACCTCGCCCGGCGCGATGCGTTCGAGGTGCAGCGCCGAGCGGCCCGCCTCTAAACGCGAATAGTCGAGCATGTCGTTGACCATCTCAAGCAGCGCGCGCCCGTTGCGCTCCATGCGCCCCACGGCGTCGGACTGCAACGGCGCGAGCGGCTGGCCCGGGTCGCGCGAGAGCAACTGGCAGAGGCCGATGATGACGTTCAGGGGCGTCCGCAACTCGTGGCTCATGTTTGCCACGAAGGCAGACTTCAGACGGTCGTGCTCGCGCAGTCGGTCGTAGGCCGCCGACAACTCTTCGTGCTTGCGCACGTCGCCCGTGATGTCGCGGAAGACCGCGACGACGCCCTCCGCGCGCCCGCCCTCGCCGCGCAGCAGCGGCGTCGCGCTCACGGAGAGCACGCGCTCCTCGCCGTCGCGCCGGACGATCTTGTACTGCTCAGCCGAGACGTGCTCGCCGCCTTCGAGCGCGCGGCAGAGCGGCGTCTCCTCCGGCGCGAGCACGCGCCCCTCCGCGTCGCGCAGAGTCATGTCAACTATGAGCGCCTTGACGCCGCCGCCGAACTCGTCGTCGCGCCGGCCCAACACGCGCGCCGCCGAAGTGTTCAGACGGTAACGGCCCGCCGCGTCAACGATGACGACGCCCTCGTCCATCTGGTTGATGACGCTGGCGAGTTCGGCCGCGCGCGCCTTCTCCGCCGCGAAAGCCGCGGTCGCGAGGCGCTCGGCGCGCACGCGCTTCGACACCTCCGACAGGATGAGGATTAGATCGCCGCGCCCCTCTGTTTGTTCCATCACCGGCCAGATGGTCACGTCCCAGAACTTCTGACCATCCGCGCCTTCGACCTCAACATTCCCGACCGCGTCACTCTCATCATTCACCGCCGCGAGCCTGAGCGGCAGTCCGTAGTTGACGAACGCGCGCCGCGTGCGCCGCACGTCCTCGACCACGTCGCTCAAATTAGAGAGCCCCGCCGCCGCCTCGTAGAGTCCGCACCCCGTCAACTCCTCGGTCGTGCGCCCCGTCATCCGCGCAAACGCCGCGTTGACCTTCCGCACGTAGAGCTTCGCGTCGAGCACCACGACGCCGAGCGGCAGGCTGTCGAGCACCTCGCCGATGAACGCGCTCTGACGCTTGACGGCCTCGAACTTCCCCTCAAGGCTCTCGGCCATCGCGTTGAAGCTCCGCGCGAGCGTGCCGACCTCGTCGGCCGTCTCGACCCGCGCGCGCTCGCTCAAACGCCCCTCGCCGAGCGCCGAGGCAGACGTGACGAGCCTCGTGATGGGACGCGTAAACCGCCCGACCGCCCACACGGCGAGCAGCGACGACGCCGCGAGCGTGATGACCCACGCCGCCGCGAGCAGAAGCAGCGAGCCGCCGCCCGGCGTCCCCACCGGCGCGGGCACGCCCGCCGCCACGCTCCAACCCGTCGGCTGCGTGCGCGTCACCACCGTGACGCGGCTCACGCCGTCGCTCCAAAGCTCCTGTCTCACACGCGACGGCAGTTCGGCCGGCACGGGAGCCGGCGCCCCCGCCCGCAAAGAGACCGCGCGCCCCTGCGCGTCGTAGACGGCGACGGCCGCCTGCGCCCCCGGCCGCGCGCGCCGCGTCAGGCGCGTGAAGAGTTCGCGCGACTCGGAAGCCGTCAACGTCTGCGAATCTGTTGCGAGCGCCGGGTGCGTCTCGATCCACGATTCGAGGGCGCCGGCCGCGGCGTCCGCCTCGGCGCGCGCGACGGCCGCCGACTGGTCGTTGAGCGAAGCACGATAGCTGTAAAGTTGATAAAGCCCGACGATGAGCAGGGGCAGTGAGAGCACCGCCAGCATGAGGAGGAGCTTAGTCCGTATGTCTAGAGAGCCTTGCCGCCTCTTAACCGTCAAAAGTCCTTCCACCTTCCCGCACGAAGATTCAAGGCTGGCGGCGCCTGCGCGGCGGCGGCCAGACCGACCCGCGTGTCGGGACGACGGGGCGCAAGCTCGACGCGTAGACGAGGATGGCCTCTGCCACTAACTCGTCGAAGAAAAGCTCAACGCGCCGGAGCGCGTCGCGCAGCACACGCGCGTCCTCATCCGCGAACTCGCGCGCCTCCTGCCAAAGAAACTCGTTCAAAGTACGCCTTAAAAGCATCAACTCGCGTGCCACTTCATCAATTAACACGCCCTGCTGGAAGCGCACGCGCGCGTAGCCGCGCAAGGAGCGCGCGCCCTCGCCGACCTCCTCGGGCGTGGCGCGCTCGTCGAGCAGCCGGCCCAACTCTTCGAGCACCTCGGGGACGTGCTCGACAAGCTCGCGGAAAGTGAGCAGCGTCGCGAGGTCCGTGCGCTGCTCGGCGTAGACGCCGTCGGCCCACGCGCTCGTGAAGTGGTCGAGATGTTGCCGGAAGAGTGAAGAGAACCGCCGGGGCATTCGCGAAGTGTTCAGCGTTCAGCATTCAGCATTCAGCTTAAGCCTGCCGCTTTTTTAATGTCCGGAATTAGTTTTAAGCGTTCGACTTTCGTGTTCACGAAGCGTTCGCCTGAAGTAAAACTTGAACTCCGACGGCCGACGGCTACTTCGCCGTCAGGCGGTCGAGGAGTTGTACGAGCTGGTCGAAGTCGATGGGCTTGGTGACGTACTCGTTGCAGCCGGCGGCGAGCGCCTCGGCGTGGAAGTCTGCCGAGTCGTGCGCGGAGACGGCGACGATGGGCACGCGGCGCGAGTTCTCCTGCGAGCGTATGCGGCGCGTGGCGGCGAGGCCGTCGAGCTGCGGCAGGCTCAGGTCCATCAGGATGATGTCGGGGTGGTCGGCCGCCGCGCGCTCGACGGCCTGATTGCCGTTGACGGCCTCGACCACGCGGTAGCCGCTCATCTCCAGTAAACGCCTCATCATGAAGCGGTTATCCTCGAAATCCTCGACCACGAGGACGACGGGACGCTCGTCCCCTGACTCGTTCATGCTCTCCTCTGCCTCCTGACCGCCGTCCACCGTTAGAACACCCATGCTCGTTCCCCCACGTACGACTAGCAAACACTCAATTTTTTTGTTAAGATGCGCATCGAAACGCGACACAAAAAACAACGAGACTTGGGTTTAATTAGTACATGGCCCAAGAGTACCCGACACCTTCCGTCCCGCCTGACTCTCCCCGGCGGAAGGTCGAACAGGCGGTATGAAGCCTTTAAAAACCGAGTTACAAGACGCTGAGACGCTGCGCGACCTCGGGAGCGCGTCCGTGCAGATCGTTCACGACCTCAAAAATCAGTTGAACGGTCTCAAACTCTATGCCACGTTCCTGCGCAAGCGCATGGAGCGCGCCGAGCGGCCGGCGGACGAGCAGGAGACGTTGGCGAAACTGATCTCGGGGCTTGAGCGCGCCGCCGCCGACATGAACGTGCTCGTCCGCTTCGGGCGTGCGCTCGAACTGCGCCGGCAGCCGGGCACCGACCTGGCCCGCCTCCTGCGCGACTCGGTCGAGGGCGCCTCGGTCGTAACCGACGGCGGCCCTTTCGAGGGCGACTTCGACCCAGTGCTGCTGGCGGAGGCGCTGAAGAATATCACCACGGGCGCGTCAGAAGAAAGCGCGGGCGACGGCGGGCCGCGACACGTCAGGCTGAGCGGCGACGGCTCGGGGGCCGTTGTCGAGTGGCGGGGCGCGGCCGTCGCGGCCGACGGCGAAGACCCTTTCCGCAGTCTGGCCGGCGCGTCGGGGCTGCGCATGGCGTTGGCGGCGAAGATCGTGCGCGCGCACGGCGGCGAAGTCACACACGAGGGCGGGCGCATCCGCGCGCACCTGCCGTTACGGTAACGTTGAGGTATGAACGCTGAATTTTGAACTGGACACAGCTCTTCCCGACAGTTCATCGTTCATCGTTCCAGGTTCATCCTTTCAGTAAGGGGGAGACGAAGTGGAACGTAAGGAAGTACGCATTCTGGTGGTGGACGACGAGCCGATGATGGCCGACTCGCTCAAGCAGAACCTTGTCGAGGAGGGCTACACCGTGGACACGGCCGGCAACGGCGCGCAGGCCGTCGAGCTGTTCGACGGGAGCGGGCACCACGTCGTCGTCTGCGACCTGCAACTGCCCGACAAGGACATGAACGGCGTGGACGTGCTCCGCCACGTCAAGGACACGCACCCCACGACCGAGGTCATCGTCATGACCGGCTACGGCACGGTCGAGCGCGCGGTCGAGGCGACGAAGGCCGGCGCGTTCTGGTTCCTGGAAAAACCCTTCGACTTCGAGGTGCTGCTGCCCTTAGTCGAGAAGGCTCTGGAGCGCCGCGACCTGCTTGAGCAGACGACGACGATGCGCCAGCGCCTCGCGACGCGCACCGAGTACTTCAACATCATCGGCTCGTCGAAGGAGATGCAGACCATCTACGAGACCATCGAGTCGGTGGCGAAGTCGGACGCCAACGTCCTCATCGTCGGCGAGTCGGGCACGGGCAAGGAACTGATCGCCAACGCCATCCACTACAACTCCCTGCGCGCCAAGAAGCCCTTCATCAAGGTCAACTGCGCCGCGCTCCCGAAGGAACTCATCGAGTCCGAACTCTTCGGCCACACCAAGGGCGCCTTCACCGGCGCGCACGCCGACAAGGACGGACTCATCCAGCACGCGGAACAGGGCTCGCTCCTCCTGGACGAAATCGCGGAGATGCCCGTCGAGCTTCAGCCGAAACTCCTGCGCGTGTTGCAGGAGCGCAGCTACCGCAAGCTCGGGTCGGAGAAGACCTACCCCGTTGACTTCCGGCTCATCACCTCGACGAACCGCCTGCCCGCCGACGCCATCCGCGACGGGGCGCTGCGCGACGACCTCTTTTATCGCATCTCGACCATCACGATTCACGTGCCGCCCCTGCGCGAACGCTCCGAGGACATACAGCTCCTCGCCGAGCACTTTCTCAAGATGTACGCGCGCAAGTATCAGCGTTCTATTAGCGGCATCTCGCAGACGGCCTACCAGCGCCTCTTCTCGCACGCGTGGCCGGGCAACGTCCGCGAGTTGCAGAACGTGCTTGAGCGCGCCGTGCTGCTCGCCAAGAACAACAAGATCGAGCCCGTTGACCTGCCCTTCGACAACGGCTCGCTCCCCGACAAGGCCACGGCCGGCGCGGGCTGGGACGTGCCGCCCAACATGACGCTCGAAGAGATCGAGAAGTTCGTCATCGAGCGCACGCTCCAACGCACCGGCGGCAACAAGCAGGCTGCGGCGAACCTGTTAGGCATTTACCGCCCGCGCCTTTATTCGAAGATCAAGAAGTACAAGATCGACATCCCCGCGCTCACGGCCTCTTAAGGCTAAAGCCAACAGTCAAAAGCGAAGGAGGACGAGAGCAACGCTGCTCCTCGTCCTCCTTCGCTTTTATATTTTGGTCTTCAGTCCACCTGATAAGTCGCGACGCTCGTGGGCGTCTCGAAGCAGCGGACCTTGTAGATGCGGACGCGTTCGTCGCCGACGCGGGAGGCGACGCGTTCGAGGATATAGCGGGCGAGGTTCTCGGCCGAGGGGTTGAGTTCCTCGTCGAAGGGCGGCAGCTCGTTGATGTTGCGGTGGTCGAGGTAGGCGACGACCTCGTCGGCCGCCTCCTTCAGCTCGCCGAAATCTACGAGCAGGCCGATGTTGTCCAGTTCGTTCCCGCGCGCGTAAATCTCGACACGGTAGTTGTGCCCGTGCAGGTTCTCGCACTTGCCCTTGTAGCCGCGCAGTTGGTGCGCGCTCGAAAAGTTCCGCTCAATCATCACCTCGAATTGTCCGGCCATCCTCAGTTGTTTCCGCCTGTGTTTTAGTTTTACGGATTATCGCACCGGCGTCTCGTCGGACTCAAACACGGATGCCGCTTCACGCAGGTCGGAGGTGATGCGACACGGGGGAAGGCTCTGTATGAAGAGGCGGCCGTAGCCGGCCGTGCGCAGGCGCGGGTCGAGCACGGCGAGCAGGCCACGGTCGGTGGTCGAGCGGATGAGACGGCCCAAGCCCTGCTTCAAAGTGATGATGGCCTGCGGGACGCTGTATTCGAAGAAGGAGGAGCCGCCCTGCTCCTCTATGAAGCGCTGGCGCGCGGCGACGACGGGGTCGGTGGGGACGGCGAAGGGCAGCTTGTCGATGATGACGCACGAAAGTTGTTCGCCCCGCACGTCCACGCCCTGCCAGAAGCTCGCCGTGGCGAAGAGCACGGCGTTGGGCGTCGTGCGGAACCGCTCCAGAAGCCCCGCCTTCGCCATGCTGCCCTGCATGAAGCAGGGGAAGTCAACCTCCCTGTGCACGCGCTCGTAGAGTGCGCGCATCCCGCTCAGGGATGTCGAGAGGACGAAGGCGCGGCCCTGGGAGATGTTAAGAAGCTCGACGACCTCCGCCGCCGCGCGGTCGGCCCACGCGGGGCTGCGCGGGTCGGGCATGCGCGGCGGGAGGTAGAGCACGGCCTGCTCCTCGTAGTTGTAGCCGGACGAGGCGACCAGCTCGTCGGTCTTCCCCGCCCCGTTCTCATTCTCGTCCCCGTCACTGTCATCGACTTCGGCCGCGAGGCCGAGGCGCTGCTTGATGAAGTCGAAGCTGCCCGCGCTCGCGAGCGTGGCCGAGGTGAGGACGACCGTCTCGACGCGGTCGAAGAGCTTGTCTTGCAGCAGGGTCGAAACGTCGATGGGCGACGCGCGCAGGAAGGTGCCGCGCCCGCGCCGCTCGACCCAGTAGACGTAGCGGTGGTCGTCGCCCGCGACGATGAATTCGAGGTTGAAGCGCGTCTCGCGGATGCGGCGCAGGAGGTTCTCGACCTCGGGCGGCTTCTCGCGCAGCACGTCGAGCGTCGTCTCCATCCGCTGGAGCGCGCCGTCGAGCGCGAGGTAAGCGTCGCCGAGCGGCGTCGCCTCCACCTCGCCCGCGCGGTTCTTGCGCGCGAACGTGCCGGGCACGATGGGAAAGCGCCCCTCGTCCGCGCGCGACTCGCGCGCGAAGCCCATCCAGAACTGCTCGGCGAAGCGCGCGAGGCGGTTCGCGGCCCGCGTCAGCTCGCGGTTGAGCGACGTGTCCGTGATGGGCAACGTCTGCAAGTCGCGCAGCATGTCTTCGAGCTGAAAGTTCGAGACCTGCGCGCCGAAGTATTCGGCCGCCACGTCCTCGACCTGGTGCGCCTCGTCGAAGATGACGGCCGAGTAGTCCGGAATGACCTGCCCGTACTCGCCGCCGCGCAGCGCGAGGTCCGCGAAGAAGAGGTGGTGGTTGACGATGACGAGGTCGGCGTCGGTCGCGCGCTGGCGCATGCGCGTGACGTAGCAGGCGTCGTATTCGGCGCACTTCTGCCCCGTGCAGATTTCGGAGCGCGCGTCGATGTGGCGCCAGAAGGAGAGGCTCTCGGGCATCTCGGTCAACTCGGCGCGGTCGCCCGTCTGCGAGTCGCGCGACCAGCGGCGGACGGCGTCGAAGTAGTCAACGTCTTCGAGCCCCGAGAGAACGGGCGAGTTCTCCGCGCGCTTGAGACGACTCAGGCAGACGTAGTTCCCGCGCCCCTTCATGTACGCGGCCGAGAACTTGCGCGGGAGCACGCGCTGAAGGAAGGGAATGTCCTTCTCCATCAACTGCTCCTGCAAGTTCTTCGTGCCCGTCGAGACGATGACGCGCCCGCCGCGCGCGACGGCCGCCGCGATGGCCGGGACGAGGTAGGCCAGGGTCTTCCCCGTGCCCGTCCCCGCTTCAACTATCAGGTGCCGCCGCTCCTCGAACGCGCGCAGAACGGCCTCGGCCATCTGGACCTGACCGGGCCTGAACTCGTAATCGGGATGCGCGCGAGCGATGAGGCCGCCGGGGCCGAAGATATCTTCCACGCCGTTATTTTACAGGAAAATCTTTTGCGGTCGAACCTAACGCGGCCAAAGCTTTCTCGGTGGCGTGGAGCAGGGCGTCGGGGCCGACGGGGGCGCCGGTGGCGCGCTTCATCCAGAGGTCGGGGGCGATGTTGCCGGCCGTGGACATGCGCTCGAACTCGGGGCCTATCTTGCCGGCCTTCTCAATCTGCTCTTCGATTTGAAACGCGATCATGTGGCCGAGGGGGTAGTTGGGCAGGTAGAGCGGGTAGTCGATCATGTGCGCGTAGACGGCGAGCAGCACCACGTCGCGCCGCTTGAAGACGGGCGCGTAATACTTATTCCACACGTCGCGCGCGATGCTGAGTTGGGCGTTCTTCAGTTGGGCCGGCGTCGCTTGCGGGTGTTCGTAGAGCCAGTGCCAGGTCTGCATGTCCACGAGCGACATGCCGGCGATCTCGTAGGTGCCCCAGAAGTCGTTGAGCGTCTTCATGGCCTCGCTCCGCGCGTCGGGTTTGGAGAGACCGAGCAGTTCGAGGTCCTTGTTCTGGAAGACGAAGGCGAGCGCCTCGGTGAAGGCGGCGTTGGGGACGCCCTGTAGGAGCGTGTGATCGATGAGGTTGAGCGAGAAGGTCTGCTCGACGTTGTGGCCCAGTTCGTGGACGGCGATGTTGTAGCCCTTGTAGTTCATCCCGCCCTTCTCGACGCGCGTGCGCAGGTGCGTCTTGGCCGAGCGCATCCCGGCGCCGAGCGCGTGGCCGGAGCCGCGCGCGGGGTCAACGACGACGTTGGCCGCGATGAGGTCGGCGCGCTCTTTGGTGAAGCCGAGTTTGACGAGGATGTTCGGGATATCTTTTTCAAACGCGGCGGCGGTCGGGTATCTCTTCGAGACGATCTCGTCGAGCTGCGCCTCCGTGTACGCGCCGCGCGCGCGGAAGCCGTCGTACCAAACGTCGAAGGGCTCCAACGAACGTCCCAGTCTCTTCTCGATGAGCGCGGCGACGCGGGGGACGAGCGGCGAGGCGAGCACCTGCTCGAACATGGCGCGGACGCGCGCCTCGGGAATCTCGCGCCCCTCGTTGAAGCTGCGCGCGATGTGCGTGGGCGCGGTCGGCGCGTAGGGGTCGATGCGGCGCGCGGACTCGAAGGCGAGGAGCATCTTGGCGAAGCGCGTGTCGGGCTCGGGCGCGTCGAGCCTTGCGCCCGTGGGGGCTTCGGCGCCGGGCGCATCCGCGTCGAAGTCGCGGACGGTCGTGGGCTTGACCTCGTTGGTGAAGGGGTTCCAGTCGTAGCGCGGGTTATCGACGACGGCGGCGGGGATGGTCTGCGTCACGATGCGCTCGAAGACCTGCTGGATGGCGCGCTGGCGCGCGAGCCCTTCGGCGCCGCCCGCATAGTCGGCCTTGATCTGGTCGCGCAGGTTCCAGTGCGAGAGCAGGCGCATCTTCGCGGGGAAGAGGCGGCGCCCCTCGGCGTCTACGACGTGGTGCATCCAGACGTTGTAGCCCGCGACGTAACGCTCGGCCTCGGCCGACGTGCGCGCGTTGGTGAGATAGACCTCGGAAGGGATGCGCGTCGAGAACTGGCTCGCGAGCCGCGCCTCTGCCCACTGCCTGCGCGACCAACGCTCGCCTTCGGCCAGGCGTTGTTCGAGCGTCGTCAGAGGGAAGTTGAGAAGGACGACGAACGCAATCTTCGACGCGAAGAGGTCTTCGGAGAGGTGCGCGCTCGGGTCGTAGCCCGCGAAGAGGTGGTCGAAGGGAAGGACGGGGCCGATGTCCAACTCGGACTGCGCGCGGAACTCGCGGCCGATCTCGGCCATGTGGCCGGAGAGCTGTTCGAGGTTGTGCTCGAAGCGCGCGAACATCGCGTCGAGCGTCTGTTGGTCGCCCGCGAAGTTCTCACCAACGAACTGCTCGAACGCGGCGGCGTCGCCGTCCTCCGCGCGCCAGAAGCGCGACACCTGCCGCAGGCCGCGCGCGACGCGCTCGCGCTGCCCCTCGCCGTACTTCGCCGTCAGAGACGTTTCGAGTTTCGTCAACACGTCCTTCATCCACGCGGGCGGCCCGCCCGCTCGCGGCGTCTGCGCGGCCGTGAGTTGTGAAGACAGAATCATCAACGAGACGAGGGCGGCCGATAGTTTCTTCATCATGGGTTTGGTGTGAAGTGGGACGTGTGAACGATGAAGGATGAACTGAAAGAAGTAGGCAGTAGGCAGATGGCAGTAGGCAGTTAAGACAGAATTTCTTTAACTGCCTACTGCCATCTGCCTACTGCCTACTGTTCATCGTTCAGCGTTCATCCTTCATCGTTTCAATCTACTCGGTCGGCCCTTCGGAGGGGTCAACTTCGAGCATCGCTGATTGTTCGCCCTCGGCGTCGGACGCCTGTGCGCTCTGCTGCTCCGCGCCTTCGTCGATGGCGCCCTCGGACGGATCGACTTCGCCGCCGCCGGGGTGATTGGGGTTGGACATGGCTGCTTCTCCTTCGGTGAAGTGGCGCCGCGCAAAGGGCCGCGGCGGGGCAAGTTGAACGCGTGCGTGGCCCGCGCGGGCCGCGCGCTACTCGGAGTGCTGGACGGGGTTGATGCCCTTCGAGGCGGTTTTGGTGTCTCCCTTCTCGCCGCCGTCGCCCTCAGAATCCTTCTGGCCTGACGCGCCGCCGGGCTCGCCGCCGCCGCCCGCCGGATGACCGCCGCCGGGGCTCGACTGACCGCCCGCGCCCGACTCGCCGGGGCGATAGCCGCCGCCGCCGGTCCCGCCGGTCCCGCCGCCGCCCGGGTTGGAAGAATCACCTTGACTGCTCATCGTTCCTCCTCCTGATGTTCAAGTCGCCGCCGTGTCGAGCGGCGAGGATGTGTGTGACTTTGCGAGACTCGCTGTTGCCTTCGAAGCTTCGCGCGCGGGGAGGCGCGACTTTGTGTGAGGACGGATGGCGCGCGCTGGTCCGCGCCCACGGTCTCCGCGTCGGGGGTTTACGGCGCTGCGTGACGGCTTATTTTTGCGGCCCGATGTTACATCACGCCCCGCCGCCCCGGCAACGGCGACCTCCGCCGTGGAAAAGTGGAACCCGGTGCGGCTCTCGACGTAATGCAAGACTGGCAACCTTTAGTCGAATCACACGCCAGCCCGGTCGTATAAAATCCAAGGAGACTGTACGTCATGACACGTCTGAAAACGCTCTTCGCCTTCGCGCTCTGCGCCTGCTTCATGTTGGTTGACCCGAACTCCGCGCCCGCGCAGGGTCGGCCGCCCGAGCAGCCCGACATGACCGTGGACGCCGCCGCCCGTAAAGAGGTCATCGAGAATCTACTCAAGCGGTTGGGCGACGCCTACATCTTCCCCGAGACGGCCGCGAAGATGGAGCGCGCCGTCCGCGAGCGTCTCGACAAGGGCGAGTATGACAAGCTCACGAGCGCGAAGCAGTTCGCCGAGAAGCTGACCGCCGACGTGCAGGAGGTGAGCCGCGACAAACATCTGCGCGTGCGCTACTCCTACCAGCCCATCCCCGAACGGCCCGCCGGCCCGCGCGAGCCTTCGGCCGAGGAGCGCGAGCAGTTCCGGCGCGAGATGACGCGCATCAACTACGGTTTCCAGAAAATCGAGCGGCTGCCGGGCAACATCGGCTACGTCGAGTTCCGTGGCTTCTTCGACCCGGAGGGCGGCGCCGAGACGGTCGCCTCGGTCTTCAACTTCCTCGCCAACACCGATGCCATCATCTTCGACCTGCGCCAGAACGGCGGCGGCGACCCGCGCATGGTCGCGCTCATCTGCTCGTACCTCTTCGGCCCCGAACCCGTCCACCTCAACTCGCTGCACTGGCGCGACGGCAAGGGCGAGCGCGTCGAGGAGTTCTGGACGCGCAAGGAGGTCGCGGGCCGGCGCTACACGGGCAAGGACGTGTACGTGCTGACGAGCGGCCGCACCTTCTCGGGCGCGGAGGAGTTCTCTTACAACCTGAAGAACCTGAAGCGCGCCACGCTCGTCGGCGAGACCACCGGCGGCGGCGCCAACCCCGGCGGCGGCAACCGCCTCACCGCGCACTTCGGCGCCTTCATCCCGACGGGGCGCGCCGTCAGCCCCGTCACCAAGACCAACTGGGAGGGCACCGGCGTCGAGCCCGACGTGAAAGTCCCCGCCGACCAGGCGCTCCGCGCCGCGCAGGTCATGGCGCTCAAGAAGGCCGTCGAGAAAACGACCGACGAAGAGCTCAAGCGCGCCCTCCAACGCGAGATCGAATCCCTACAGAGAGAGACCAGCCAAGCGTCAATGAAGCAGTAACCCCCCCCGGGAGCGCGGGCATCCCTGCCCGCCAAAGCGTGCGCCAGCACGCTTAACGACGAAGCGCCATATCTCAATCTTGAGGGATGGCGCTTCGTCGTCTTCGCGCTGACGCGCTCATGGCGGGCAGGGATGCCCGCGCTCCCGGGGTCATACCTCAACCTGGTATGCGTCGTAGTCGAAGACGCGCGCGAGCAATCTTCTCCCGACCGATTCCGGGACTGATGAGAGCAGACGTGCGCGGAGTCCAGTTGCGGCGCCCGACTGCCACTGGCCGAACGCGCCGTAGCGACGCGAGAAGCTCACGACGCGTTCGGCGCGCGCGCGGCGGCGCGACTCGTAGAGACGCAGTGCGAGGTTCACGTCTTTGTACTTCGCGAGGCTGCGCGCGAGCACGGCGGCGTCCTCGACGGCGACGCAGCCGCCCTGCCCGAGGTTCGGCGTCATCGGGTGCGCGGCGTCGCCGAGCATCGTCACGCGGCCCGCGCCCCAACGCGCGGCCGCCGGCCGGTCATACGCGGCGTTGCGCAGGATAGTCTCGGACGGCGTCGCGTCGATGAGTTCGCGCACGGGCGCGCACCAGCCGTCGAACAGTCTCAACAGCTTCGGCGCGTGCTCGGCGGCCGACTCCGCGACGGCAAGGGGCTCGTTCGCGGTCGCCCACCAACCCGTGCGGCCGAGCCCGACCGGCCCGACGCCGAAGCGTTGCCCCTCGCCGTAAATCTCCGAAGCCGTCCCCGCCGGAAGCGCCGCGTGCTCGACCCGCGCGACGCCGCGCCAGACGGTGTAGCCGCGATAGACGGGCTCGCCGTCGTCCAACAACCGCGCGCGCACGCGCGAGTGCAGACCGTCCGCGCCGACGAGCACGTCGCAGACTAACTCCGTCCCGTCCTTGAAGCGCGCGCGCACCTCTTCACCTTCTTCGACGAACCCGGCGAACGTCTTCCCCAGTTGGACCGACTCCGGCGGGAGCGAGCGCAGCAACGCACCCTGCAAGTCCGCGCGGTGGAGCGCGACGGCCGGCGAGCCCGTCTCCGGGAACGTGAAACGGTTGTACTGTCGCCCGTCGCGCCCGAGCCAACGCACGCTCCGCATGCGCCCCGCGCGCGCGAGCACCGTCTCGCCCAAGTCCAGCCGCTCAAGCACCCTGAACGCGTTCGGCCAGACGGCAATCGCCGCCCCGACTTCGAGCAGCACAGGCGCACGCTCGCAGACGACGGGCGCGAACCCCTCACGCCTCAACGCCAGCGCCGCCGCCAGCCCCCCGATGCCGCCGCCGATAATGACGATGCGCATGAGCGTCATTCTCGCACAGGAAGAGAGTTACTTCTTTGACGACGCGGCGCGCGGTGGGCGAGAATGGTCGCTCATTTTCTGGAGGAGACGGAAGGCAAAGGCTTATGCGCTGGTCACAGTATTTCATCCCCACGCTCCGCGAAGACCCCGCCGACGCGGAGGTCGTCTCGCACCGCCTGCTGCTGCGGGCGGGCTTCATCCGCCAACTCGGGGCGGGCATCTACTCGTTCCTGCCACTGGGCTGGCGCGTCGCCATGCGCGCCGAGAAGATTTTGCGCGAGGAGATGGACCGCATCGGCGGGCAGGAGTTCTTCCTGCCGGCCCTCCACCCGGCGGAGGTCTGGAAGGAGTCGGGCCGCTGGGAGGTGATGGGCGACACGATGTTCCGCCTCAAGGACCGGAGGGGCTCCGACATGTGTCTCGGCATGACGCACGAGGAGGTCTTCACCTCCATCGCGCGCCACGAGATACGCTCGTACAAGCAGCTCCCGCAGGTCTGGTACCAGATTCAGACCAAGTTCCGCGACGAGGAGCGGCCGAAGTCCGGCCTCATGCGCGTGCGCCAGTTCATCATGAAGGACGCGTACTCCTTCGACGTGGACCGCGCGGGCCTCGACAAGTCCTTCGAAGACCAGCGCGAGGCGTATAAGAAGATATTCGACCGCTGCGGCATCAAGTATCACATCGTCGAGGCTTCGTCCGGCGCGATGGGCGGGTCGGAGTCGAACGAGTTCATGGCGCGCACCAACGCGGGCGAAGACTACATCGCCGTCTGCGAGTCCTGTGGCTACGCCGGCAACCTTGAGAAGGCGACCTCGCGCATCCCCGCCGTCGAAGACGAGGCCGGGCTCGCCGCCCCCGAAGAGTTCCCCACGCCCGGCGTGCGCACCATCGAAGACCTCGTCACCTTCCCCGGCGGCGCCGAAGCCTCGCGCCAGATCAAGACGCTCGTCTACGTCGCCACCGACGGCGCGACGCAGGAGCAATATCCCGTGCTCGCGCTGCTGCGCGGCGACCACCAGTTGCACGAGGTCAAACTCGGCGACTCGCTCGGCGCATCCCAGGTGCGCGCCGCGCACCCCGAGGAGATAGTCAAACTGCTCGGCGCCTCGGCCGGCAGCCTCGGCGGCGTCGGCGCTCGCGGCAAAGCAACCGACGACACTTTCCTCGCGGTAGCGGATAAGCAGCTCGTGGTCGGTGGGGAAAAGTACAAGCAGTTAGTTCCCATCACCAGTCGGCTCCATATCATCGCCGACCTGTCGCTCAAAGGGCGGCGCGCGATGACGACCGGCGCCAACAAGGACGACCACCACCTGCGCGGCGTGGACGTGGAGCGCGACATCAAGCCCGACACCTGGGCCGACCTCCGCACCGTGCAGAAGGGCGAGGCGTGCCCGAGCTGCGACGCGGGCACGCTCGACATCTTCAAGGCGATGGAGATCGGCCACATCTTCAAGCTCGGGACGAAGTACTCGGAGTCGATGGGCGCGAAGGTGCTGACGCAGGAGGGCAAGGAGGTGCCCATCGTGATGGGCAGCTACGGCATCGGCGTCGAGCGCATCCTGTCGGCCGCCGTCGAGCAGAGCCACGACGCCGACGGCATCATCTGGCCGCGCGCCATCGCCCCGTTCGATGTCATCGTCACCGTCACCAACGTCAAGCAGAAGGAGATCACGGACGCGGGCGAGCGGCTTTATGAAGAGTTGCGCCGCGCGGGACTGGAAGTCCTCCTCGACGACCGCGACGAGCGCGCGGGCGTCAAGTTCAAGGACGCGGACTTAATAGGCGTCCCCTTCCGCGTCACCGTCGGCAAGAAGATTTCTGAAGGTAAGGTCGAACTCTTCGAACGCGCGACGAAGCAGTCCGAAGATGTGGGGCTCGACGAAGTCGTCGCCGAAGTGCAGTCGCGCGCCTTCGCGGGACTTTAAAGGGAAGTCAAGGTTATCAACTCCCCGGCACGAGTTCGATGACCGTCACCTCGGGGCGCGCGAAGAAGCGTACGCGCGGGGCGGGGCCGCCCTCCATGCCGACGCCGCGCGTGACGTAGAGCCACGTCTGCCCCTCGCGGTGCAGCCCCGACTCGTACTTCTTGCCGAACTTCGAGAGCGTGACGAGCGCGCCGTAGAGCGGCAGCGCCACCTGCCCGCCGTGCGTGTGGCCGGCGCAGTAGAGGTCAACGCGATTCGTCGCCGCCGCTTCGAGGATCAGGTCCGGCGTGTGGTAGAGGAAGAGCGTGAAGGCGTCGGGCGGCACATCCTTCAGCGTGTTCTCGAAGCCGCTCGGCACCCCGTTCGGCGGGTCGTCCATTGCCGCGAAGGGCGCGCCCGCGACCCACAGCGAAGTCCCCGCCACGTCCACGCGCGCCGCCTCCTTCTTCAACTCGACGACGCCCGTCCCTTCGAACAACTCCTGACGCCGCCAGTAGGCCGTGTCCCAGTTGCCGCGCACGGCGTAGGTCGGCGCGACGGCGGCGAGGCGCGGCAGAAGCTTTCTCAAGACCGGCAGACCCTCGGGCGAGTTGAGCGAATCGCCCGTGTAGACGATGAGGTCGGGGCGCTCCGCCGCGATGAGGTCGGGCAGACGCTCTTCGAGCCTCGGCTCCGGGTCGCAGTGCAGGTCGGAGATGTGCACGACGCGCACCGGCCTCCGCGCGCCTTTGAGCTTCACGCTCTCGACGCGGACGTGCGTCACCTGCGGCCAGTAGGGCTCGACGAAGTAGCCGTAGGCGAAGCAGACGAGCCCGACGGCCGCCAGCACGAGCGAACCGCGCTCCGCGATGCGCCCCGCGCGCGTCGCCGGTTCCAGAGAGCCGAAGCGGCGCAGCAGCATGCGCACGAACGCGCACGCCGCGAACAGGTAGACGGCCGCCACGGCGCAGACGAAGAGGAGTACGGCCGTTGACTCTCCCATCAGTGACCTCACCATCCGTCTTCAGCCCGCCTGTTTGTTGACAGACTGACAGGAATTTTGCCCGCCGCCAACCTTCAACGTATCTATTCGGTGGATTGAACTTACGGCTACAAGCCTGTTTTATTGCCGACGCTTCTGCCCAAGAATTGAATTATCTTGCAATATTTTCGTCAAAACTTGACACAAATCTGTGACAAAGCTATTCTGCCTTTGTCTCAGGAACGATTGAGCCACGGCTCCTTCCAACCTTACCCCTGCGAGATAGCGTAATCTTTCTTCGACACGCCGATATGGCGGGTCGTCGGGGGCAATAGTGCGCCGTCAGTTAACCGTATTTCTCGGCCTGGGACGCGGCGCACGGCATTTTAACGTCAGGAATAATTCAGAGAGAACGCGCAAATGACGCCCATCAGCAACGCCCCGTCCGTCAACGAGTCGGACGCTTTCACCAAGCACCTCGGCATGTTCACGCACCCGAAGGGCGCGCACCTCATCGAGCGCACGCGGCCGCTCGGCGAGTGGCTCGACAGCCGCATCGAGTTGGGGACGTGGCCTTACAGCCGCGCGCTCGAAACCTCGCCCGACACGACGGCGCGCGTGCGCAGCTCGAACGGGCTGACCATCGAGGGCGTCAACTTCGGCTCGCAGGACTACCTCGGCCTCGCCTCGCACTCGTCCATACACGACGCGGCCATCCGCGCGCTCGCCGACTACGGCCCGCACAGCGCGGCCTCGGCCATCCTGCAAGGCAACACGGGGCTCTCGCGCCGGCTTGAGCGCGCCGTCGCCGAGCACGTCGCGGCCGAGCACGTGCTGCTCTTCCCGACGGGCTGGGCCGCGGGCTTCGGCACCATCGTCGGGCTCGTCCGGCCGAACGACCACGTCGTGCTCGACCAGAACTCGCACGCCTGCCTGATGCAGGGCGCGCGCGCCGCGACCGACAAGCACACCTTCTTCCGCCACCGCGACACCGAGGACGCGCGCCGCAAGCTCGCGAAGATTCGCGCGAAGGATACGGAGAACGCCATCCTCGTCGTGACCGAAGGGCTCTTCTCGATGGACTCGGACAGCCCCGACATTCTCGCGCTCCAGGAGGTCTGCCGCGAGTTCGGCGCGGTGCTGCTAGTTGACGTGGCGCACGACCTCGGCGCTTCGGGGCCGCGAGGCACGGGGCAGTTGGGATTGCAGGGCGCGCTCGGCAAGGTTGACTTGGTGATGGGCGCGTTCTCGAAGACCTTTTCGAGCAACGGCGGCTTCCTCGCGACGAACAGCGAGTCGGTCAGGCACTACGTCAGCATCTACGGCGGCTCGCACGCCTTCTCGAACGCGCTGTCGCCGATACAGGCCGGCGTCGTGCTCGAAGCACTGCGCATCGTGCGCTCGGAGGAGGGCGAGCGGCTGCGCGCGAAGTCGGCGGCGAACATCAATCGCCTGCGCGCGGCGTTCGAGGCCGACGGGCTTGAGTGCTACGGACAGCCTTCGAACATCGTCCCTGTCGGCGTGGGCGACGAGCGCCTGGCGAAGTGGACGGGGCGCGCGCTCGAAGAGAACGGGCTCATCGCCAACCTCGTCGAATACCCGGCCGTCGCGCGCGGCAAGGCTCGCTTCCGCTTCCAGGTCATGGCCTCGCACACGGACGAACAGCTCGACCGCGGCGTCCGCATCTTCCGCCACGCCCTCGCCGAGGCGCGGCAGAGACTCTCTGAATAAGAGGGTGAAAGGGTAAAGGGGAAGGGGAAAGGGATGACGCGATGTCTTTCCCTTACACTTTCCCCTTTACCCCTTGACCCTTATTAATTCGTCAACTCGCTGACGAGCAGCGTGAGCGCGTTGTCCTGGAGCGTGCGGTTGTTCTGTAGTTCGCTGTGGAGGTCGCAGGCGAAGGCGGCGTAGGCGAGGGGGAGCGGCGTCTCGTAGAGCGCGCTCGCGCGTTCCGCCCCGAGAGCGGCGCCCATCAGCGAGTCGCGCGTTACGCGCCCGTCGCCCGGCGCGTACATCGCGCGCACGACCTCTTCGCGCTTGAGGCGACGGCCGTCCGAGCCCTTCAGAGACTTCGCCTGCGTCAGCGTCAGCCAGCGCCCGGTCTTCTCGTCCTGCATGAGGACGGGCGCGGTCAGCGTCTCCTCGCAGTCGCCGCCGAAGGCGAAGAGCTTGACGGGCGCGTCGGCCGTCCGCGCGTCGAGCGCCTCGTGGAAGCGGCGCGCGCGCGCGAGCACCGCGTTGAGGTATGCGTCGAGGTCGGCGAGCGTGCCGTGCCCCGTCGGCGCCTCCTGCCCGCGCACGACGCCGCGCCCGTAGGCCGCGCGGAACTCTGGGTCGTTGGCCGCGGACCAGCCGAAGCGGCGCCACGTGGCGGGGTCGTAGAGGTCAACGTCGAGCGGGCGCAGGTCTCGGTCGAGGAAGCGCGCCGTCGCACCGTGCGGGAGCAGTTGGAAGATGGAGGGCGCGGTCATCACGTCCTCGCGCGAGAGCTTGTTGAGCAGGTGCACGCGGCGGCGCAGGCCCTCCGTCACCGAGTAGCCTTCGAGGAGCACGGCGAAGGCTTCGGCCGAGCCCGCGTTCGGTGTGCCGAACATGAATATCTTGTTGACGAAGTCGGCACCGGCCCAGTTCGGACTTAGTTCGACGCCTGCGGGCGGCAGGTCCTGGTCGCCGTACATCGCGGCGTAGCGCGCGACGAGTCCGCCCATCGAATGCGCGACGACGTTGAAGCGCAGGTCGGGCCGCCCGAGCTTGAGCTTCAAAGCCTCGACGCGCTTAACGAGCTGCCGCGCGGACTCGACGTTGTCGCGCCGCCAGTCGTAGGCGAAGACGTAGAAGGTGTCCTGGTCGCCGCCCTCCGGCGGGTTGGCCCAGTCGCCCTCGCGGTAGCCGCCGTACGCTTCGAGCGCGCGCAGGAGGTGGTGGTAGACGTAGACCTCGGGCGCGATCCTCGCCAACTTCGCCGCCTCGACGATGCGAGCCGCGACCAGCTCGTCGCGGTTGTTAACGAGGTCGGGCGTTGCCGGCAGACTCAACCCATCAACGTCGGAACGGAAGACCGAAGGCCAGACGACCTCGCCCGTCTTCCGGTTGACGATGCTAGAGCCGAGGATGCCGGGGATGACGATGACGGGCCGCTTCCCCTTCCGCTCGCGCACGCCCGCGAAGATGCGCCCGAGGTCGGGCGTCCGCCGCGCGCCGCAACCCACGAAGAGAAGGCTGAACGCGGAGTGATGAATGATAAGTATAACGATGAGGACTGTTTTCTTCTTATTCATCACTCATCATTCATCGCTCAACACTTTCCTGTTGATGAGGCTGGCGACGAAGCCCGCGCCGAAGCCGTTGTCGATGTTGACGACCGTGACGTTCGAGGAGCAGGAGTTGAGCATGCCTAGGAGCGCCGCCACGCCGCCGAAACTCGCGCCGTAACCGACGCTCGTCGGCACCGCGATGACGGGGACGCTCACCAGTCCGCCGACGACCGAGGGGAGCGCGCCCTCCATCCCTGCGGCGACGACGAGGACGCGCGCCGCGCGCAGGCGCTCGCGCTCCGCCATGATGCGGTGGATGCCCGCGACGCCCGCGTCCCAGATGCGCTCGACGCGGTTGCCCATCGCCTCGGCCGTGAGCGCGGCCTCCTCCGCGACGGGGATGTCGGAGGTGCCGGCGGTGACGACCATGACCGTGCCCGCGCCGCGCTCGGCGCGGTCGCGCATGACGCGGATCATGCGCGCCGAAGGGTGCCACTCGGCCTCCGTGCAGACGTTGCGCACTTCGCCGTAGGTGCCCTCGTCGGTGCGCGTCACGAGCAGGTTGGGCGCGCGGCGCGCGAGCGCCTCGACGATCTCGCAGACCTGCGCGCGCGTCTTCCCCGCCCCGAAGACGACTTCGGGGAAGCCCTGCCGCGCGGCGCGCGCGTGGTCTACGCGCGCGTGCCCGAGGTCTTCGAAGTGCAGGTTCGAGATGCGCCGCGCCGCCTCCGCGTCGTCCAACTCGCCCTGCTTGAAGGCGCGCAGCAGTCGTTCCAGTTCCTTTAAGTCCATTCGGCGGCATTCTAACATCGCGCGCGCAGGGCCGAAACCGGCACGCTTGCGCGCACGCGGCGCGGCCCTTAAGATTCTTGTTGACGTAACACGATGGAATTAACAGTCGCAGTCACGGGAGCCTCGGGTTCCATCTACGCGCACCGCACGCTCCACTACATGGCGGCGAGCGGGGTGGTGGAGCGCGTCAACCTCATCATGTCGCAGTCGGCGCTCGTCGTCGCGCGCGTCGAGATGGGGGCGAAGATCGAGCCGGGCGACGCGCGCGCCATCAACAAGTGGGTCGGGCTCCCCGACGACTCAAGGCTCATACAGTTCCAACGGCTCGACAACATGGCGGCGAAGCCCTCTTCGGGGTCGCACCCGCAGGCGGGGATGTGCGTGGTGCCCTGCTCGATGGGGACGCTCGGGGCCATCGCCTCGGGCGCGGTGACGAACCTGATTCACCGCGCGGCCGACGTGACCTTGAAGGAGGGGCGTCGTCTCGTCCTCGTCGTGCGCGAGACGCCGTACAACTCCATCCACCTTGAGAACATGGTCCGGCTCGCGCACGCGGGCGCGCGCATCATGCCCGCGAGCCCGGGCTTCTACCACCGCCCGCAGACCATCGAACAGCTCGTAGACCACCTCGTCTTCCGCCTCCTCGACCAGTTCGGCATCCCGCACCCGACCGGCACGCGTTGGAAGGGGGAAGAAGAGTTGAGAGTGTTGAGTGATGAGTGAATGGCATCGTAACGAGTACACGATAAGCACCGAGCGCGAGAGGCTCGACCTGTCCGTCGTCCACCGCTACATCAGCGAGGAGAGCTACTGGGGCAAGGGGCGGCCGCTGGAGGTCGTGCGCAAGGCCGTCGAGAACTCCTTCCCCTTCGGCATCTACCGAGGGGATGAGTTGGTCGGGTTCGCGCGCGTCGTCACCGACTACGCGACGTTCGCGTGGCTGGCCGACGTGTTCGTTCTTGAGGAGCATCGCGGGCGCGGACTGTCGAAGTGGCTGATGGAAGTCATCCTCTCGCACCCGGAGTTGCAGGGCTTCCGCCGCTGGGTGCTGGCGACGAAGGACGCGCACGAGCTCTACCGTAAGTTCGGCTTCATCGACCTCCACCGCCCCGAACGCTGGATGGAGCGCCCGGACCCTTCGATGAAGGAGTCGCCCGACTACTGGGGTCCGCGCTGAAGCGTTGGCGGAAAGCCACGGACGCGTGCGCGCGTTTGGCATTTTGCGATTGCTCCCGATGAAATGCTCCGCATTACTGCTCCCGTAATGGCCTGAGTTTCGACCCCGACCCGGCCCGACGTTTGCCTACCAGACAGACCGAGATGAACACCGCCGCGAGCAACATCCGCACGACGCTCGAAATGATCAAGATCGAGCACACGCTCTTCGCGCTGCCTTTCGCCTTTCTCGGGGCGCTTTTGGCGGCGCGCGGCTTCACGCCGACGGGCCTGCCGACCCTCTGGCAGGCGCTCTGGATTACTTTGGCGATGGTCGGCGCGCGCTCGGCCGCGATGGCGTTCAACCGCATCGCCGACCGCCACATCGACGCGCGGAACCCGCGCACGGCCGCGCGCGCCATCCCCGCCGGGCAACTCTCCGTCAACTTCGTCTGGGCGTTCACGATTGTTTCGGCGGCGCTCTTCTTCCTCGCGTCGGCGATGCTCAACCGGCTGACGCTCATCCTCTCCCCCGTCGCGCTCGCGTCGGTGCTGCTCTACTCCTACACGAAGCGTTTCACGTCGCTCTCGCACGTCGTGCTGGGCTGGTGTCTGTGCATCGCGCCGACGGGCGCGTGGGTGGCCGTGCGCGGGGCGATAGACTCGCCCGTCCCGCTGCTGCTCTCGCTCGTGGTGCTCCTCTGGACGGCCGGCTTCGACGTGCTCTACGCCTGCCAGGACACCGAGTTCGACCGCGACGCGGGCCTGCGTTCGATACCGGCGCGAATCGGCGTGGCGCGCGCGCTGTGGGTCTCGCGGGGGCTGCACGCGGGGGCGTTCGCGGCGCTCGTTGGGTTATACTTCATGACGAATTTGGGCGTGCCGGCGCTCGCGGGCGTCGCGGCGACGGGCGCGCTCCTCGTCTACCAGCACTCGCTCGTGCGCGCCGACGACCTGAGCCGCCTGAACGCCGCGTTCTTCACCACGAACGCCTTCGTCAGCGTCATCCTGCTCGCCACGTTCGGCGGCGCCGCTTTCATGAACAGACTTTAAGACTATGGAATTTTCACACGACCCCAAACTTAACGAATTGGCCGAGAAGGTCGAAGCGGGCGAGCGGCTCAGTTTCGAGGACGGGCTGACGCTGTTCGCGACGCTCGACGTGCCTGCGCTCGGGCGGCTGGCCGACACCGTCAGGCGGCGTCTGCACGGGCGCGTGACGTACTACAACGTCAACCGCCACTTCAACCCGACCAACGTCTGCTACGCCGACTGCAAGTTCTGCGGCTTCTTCCGCACGCCGCGACAGCCCGACGCCTACACGCACAACATCGAGGATTCTTTGCGCATCGCGGGCGAAGCAGTTAAAGAAGGCGCGACCGAGCTGCACATCGTCGGCGGCCTGAACACGAAGCTCCCGTTTTCATACTTCACGGACCTGCTCTCTTCGCTCAAGGCGAACTACCCACGGCTCCACCTGAAGGCGTGGACGATGGTCGAGCTCGACCACTTCGCGCGCTTCTACAAGATGTCGGACGAGGAGGTCATCACGAAACTCAGAGAGGCCGGGATGGACTCGTGCCCCGGCGGCGGCGCGGAGATTTTCCGCGAGCCGACGCGCTCGATGATCTGCGCGCACAAGACGGACGCGCAGCGATGGCTCGACCTCTCGGGCAAGGTGCACGCGGCGGGTCTGAAGACGAACGCGACGATGCTCTACGGTCACATCGAATCAATCGAGGACCGCGTTGACCACTTCGTCCGCCTGCGCGAGCAGCAGGACAAGTCGGGCGGCTTCCAGTGCTTCATCCCGCTGGCCTTCTACCCGCCGGGCTCGCAGCTCGCGCACCTGCCGGGGCCTTCGGGCGTCGATTCGTTGAAGACGATGGCCGTCTCGCGCCTCATGCTCGACAACTTCCCGCACATCAAGTCCTACTGGGTGATGTTGGGCAAGCGCCTCGCGCAGGTCGCGCTCCACTTCGGCGCCAACGACCTCGACGGCACCATCACCGAGGGCGGCGAACTCACCGAGAGCTACTCCGTCGAGTCGGGCGGCGAGGTCAAGATGTCCAAGCAGGAGATCGTCTCGCTCATCGAAGACGCCGGCCTCGAAGCCGTCGAGCGCGACACGCTCTACCGGCCGGTAGAGCGCGAGCCCGCGCACGCGTAACCATTTCGCCGCCGCCCGCGCGGGGCCGCCAGCCCGCGTGACAACCACCACCCGACGGCTCTTAGAGAAAGGAAGACTGGCGTGACAAACGAAGAGATTCAAAAAGTGATGGAGTTCATCATCAAACGGCAGGAGAGCTTCTCGGAGAGGGTGGAACAGTTCTCCGCGAAGCTGGAACTGATGCGAGAGTTGCACGAGGAGCGCATCGGCCAGCTTGAGAGGGCGGCCATCCATCTCTACAACACGGTCGAGGAACTCAGCCAATCACAGCGGGTTTTGACCGTGAAGATGGTCGAGCTAGCGGAGGCGCAGGCGCACACCGACCGCCGGCTGGCGGAGGCGCAGGCGCACACCGACCAGCGCCTAAGCGCCCTCATCGACATCATCGAGCAGGGGCGCGGCGGGACGCCAGGCGTTTGAGTTTTTAGATCGGGGCGACGGGCGCGAGACTCAAACCCGCCGCCCGATTAATTTATTTTCAGAGGACTCATGACGACAGCAACAGAGACACGCACCATCACCGTGGCGCACTCGCCGGATTCGGACGACGCGTTCATGTTCTACGGGCTGGCGACGAACAAGATCGACACGGGCGACATCCGTTTCGAGCACACGCTCGAAGACATCCAGACGTTGAACGAGAAGGCGACGCGCGGCGTCTACGACGTGACGGCCGTCAGCTTCCACGCCTACGCGTACATCTCCGACAAGTACGCGCTGCTCCCGCACGGCGCCTCCATCGGCGAGGGCTACGGCCCCATCGTCGTCGCGCGCGAGCCGTACAAGGTCGAGGACCTTAAGAGTTTGAAGGTCGCCGTGCCCGGCACGATGACGAGCGCCTTCCTCGCGCTGCGCATCCTTGAGCCGGAGTTCGAGTACGTGGTCGTCCCCTTCGACCAGATCATCGACGCCGTGCAAAAGGGCGAGGCCGACGCCGGCCTGCTCATCCACGAGGGGCAGCTCTTCTACCAGCGGCTCGGGCTCCAGAAGGTCGTGGACCTCGGCGAGTGGTGGAAGGAGAAGGAGGGCTTACCGCTCCCGATGGGCGGCAACGTCATCCGCCGCGATTTGGGTGAAGAGACCGTGCGGCGCGTGTCGGACTACCTGCGCCAGTCGATCCAGTTCTCGCTCGACAACCGCCGCGACGCGCTGGCCTACGCCATGCAGTTCGCGCGCGACATGGACCCGGAGCTGGCCGACCGCTTCGTCGGGATGTGGGTCAACCAGCTCACGCTCGACTACACGGAGCGCGGCCGGCGCGCCGTCCAGCGCCTGCTCGACGAGGGGTTCGAGCGCGGCGTCATCCCGCACCGCGTCGAGGCCGAGTTCGTCGGCTAGACACTCTCTTTCGGCTCGAAGTCGGAGGGAAATTCCCTCCGACTTCGAGCTTTAGACCTGCAACTTTGAACTCCGGTCCCGCATCGAAAGGGTTGCTCGGCGGGCGTTTTTCCCTGACCCGCACGCCTCGCGCGCCCGACCCCGAAGTTCAGTTCAGAAGATAAAGCCATGAGAAGAGTTCTTTTTCTTGCCCTCGTCGCCCTTCTCTGCGCGGCCCCGGCCGCGGCGCAGAAGCAGCAGCAGACCGCCGCGACGCCCGCCGCCGTCGCCCCGTCCGTCATCAACCGCTCGGGCGCGCCCGCAGACGTGGAGGGCATCATCCGCTCCTTCACGCAGAAGGAGAGCCAGTTCCGCAAGGCGCTCAACGAGTACGCCTTCCGCCGCGAGGCCATCATCCAGACCATCGCCTTCGGCGGGCAGATTTCGGGCGAGTACCTCCGCGTCTCGCGCTTCGTCTTCGACGACAGCGGCCAACGCTACGAGAAGATTCTCAAGTTCCCCGTCCCGACCATGTCCGAGATACAGATCACGGCCGAAGACCTGGAAGACTTCGGCGGCGTCCAGTCGTTCTCGCTCGAATCGGCGAAGATGCACGAGTACAACTTCTCCTACGTCGGCAAGGAGAAGATCGACGAGCTGGACACGTACGTCTTCGACGTGACGCCGAAGATCATGTCCGACCAGCCCCGCCTCAAGGCGCTCAAGGCGTCGAAGAAGTCCGAACGCTTCTTTCAGGGGCGCATCTGGGTGGACGACCGGGACTTCCAGATCGTCAAGTCGCGCGGCAAGGGCGTGCCCGAGTTCGACCAACGCTTCCCGACCTTCGAGACCTACCGCGAGCAGATCGACGGCAAGTTCTGGTTCCCGACCTACACCTACGCCGACGACGAGCTGACCTTCAAGACGGGCCAGATCGTCCACCTCCGCATGCGCATCCGGTTCACCGACTTCGAGCGCCTGCGCGGCCGCGTCCGCGAGGTCGAGCAGGGCGACTCGCTCAAGGACAAGGACGAAGACCCCGACAAGCCCAAGCCGCAGCCCACGCCCACGACGCCGAAGCCGAAGCCGTAACGCGGTCGAATTGAAATAAGAAGACGGCGGCGCGAGTATCTCGAACTCGCGCCGCCGTTCCGTTTTGGATTTGAACTTTTAAAGCTGAAATCTCAAATCGTTAAGGCTTGGCTAACTCCTCCGCGACGGCCGCGTGCGTGCGCTCGGTGAGGCGCTTCACGTCTTCGTTGGTCATGCCGGCGGTCTCGATGGGCGGCAGCACGACCATCTCGACGGTGCCGGGGCGCGCGACGCCGGTGCCCTTCCCCATCAACTCGTCCGTGTACTTCATGACGACGGGGACGACGGGGACGCCCGCCGCGACCGCCATGTAGAAGCCGCCCTTCTTGAACGGGAGCAGCGCGCCGGGCCGCGCGCGCGTCCCCTCCGCGAAGACGCCGAACGAGATGCCGGAGCGCAGGCGGTCGGTCGCGGCCTTCGTCGTGCGCAGCGCGCTCTCGCGGTTCGTGCGGTCGATGGCGAGGATGTTGACGAAGCCCATGCCGTAGCCGAGGATCGGCACCTTCAGCAACTCCTTCTTGGCGAGGATGCCGATGCGCCGCCGCAGGTGATAGAAGAGCATCGCCGTGTCGAGAAACGAGCGGTGGTTGGCGATGAAGACGTAAGACCGTTGCGGGTCTAAATTCTCCAGCCCCCGCACGCGCACGCGCACGCCGCTCAGCCGCAGCCAGTTGCGCGCGCCGAAGAGCGCGAAGGGATAGAGCCAGTGGCGCCGCCCCGCGACGAGCGCCACGGTGATCGACCACGGGCCGATGACGAGCAGCAGCAACGCGGCCACGAACAGCGACCACCAGTACCAAAGCCTTCCGGCGAGCGTGCGCCGAGCGCCTGTGCTAGACTCGGCCTTCGTCACCAATACGCTTCGCTCTTGGCCTTCAATCTCTGTCGGAAGACTTTCAGGATGCATCAAGCGTTCCTTCGCCGCCCGTCCCTCTTCTTCTTCGCCGCACTTGTCTTCTACTGCGCGCTGCTCGCGCCCGACGCGGATGCGCGGCAGCGCCGCCGCCCCGCCCGCCGCCCGCCGCCGCAGCCCGTCGCCGACGGCCCCGAAGTCTTCGGCGTCCGCCCGCGCTCGCCGCGCGACGTGCTCGGCTTCACGCCCGGCGACGACCGCAAGGTCGCCGACTGGACCCAGATCACCAACTACTTCAAGCAGCTCGACAACTTCGAGCGCGTGCGCGTCCGCGAGGTCGGCACGTCCACGCTCGGCAAACCCATCATCGCCGCCTTCATCAGCTCACCCGAGAATATACGCGAACTCGACAAGTATCGCGAAATCCAGCGCCGCCTCGCCGACCCGCGTCTCGTGCAGAGCGAGGCGGAGCGCGACCGTCTGATTAAAGAAGGCAAGACGGTCGTCGTCGTCTCCTGCTCCATCCACTCGACCGAGATCGTCGCCTCGCAGATGTCGATGCAGCTCGCCTACCAACTCGCCTCGGCGCAGGACGCGGAGACGCGCGAGATTCTCGACAACACCATTCTCATCCTCATCCCCTCGCCCAACCCCGACGGCATCGACATCGTCGCCGACTGGTACCGCCGCTCACTCGGCAAGCCCTGGGAGGGGTCGGAGCCGCCGAGGCTCTACCACCACTACGCGGGCCACGACGACAACCGCGACTGGTTCATGCTCAACCTCCGCGAGACGCGCGCCGTCACGCGCCTGCTCTGGAAGGAGTGGTTCCCGCAGATCGTCTACGACGTGCACCAGCAGGGCTCGACGGGCTCGCGCTTCTTCGTGCCGCCCTTCTACGACCCGCCCAACCCGCACATCGCGCCGCTCCTCCTGCGCGAAGTGGGTTTGATAGGTCACAAGATTGCCGCCGACCTCGAAGCCGCCGGCTTCAAAGGCGTCATCACCAACGCGCTCTACGATACGTGGTGGCACGGCGGCTTCCGCACCGCGCCCTACTACCACAACGCGGTCGGCATCCTGACCGAGGCGGCGAGCGCGCGCCTGATGACGCCCATCAAGGTCACGCCCGAGCAGTTGCGCCGCGCCTCGACGCGCGGCATGCCGACCGCGCTGCCCGAGAGCCCGACGACCAACATGCCCGACCCCTGGCCCGGCGGCGAGTGGCGCCCCCGCGACATCATGGGGCTTGAGCTGACGGCCTCGCGCGCCGTGCTCTCGATGGCCGCGAAGTACCGCGAGCGATACCTGCGCAACTTCTACGAACTGGGCCGGCGCGCGCTCGACTGGCCGCCCGAGGGGCGCGACGACGTGCTCGCCTACGTCATCCCGGCCGGGCAAGGGCGGGACGAGGCGGTCGCCAAACTCGTCACGCTCCTCGTCGAGCAGGGCGTCGAGGTGCACCGCATGGACGCGGAGCTGCACCTGATGCTCGCGGGCTCGCGCGGCGCCGTCTACAACGACATGAAGAACGCGCCGCCCGAGTGGCCTCTGGGCAGTTACCTCGTCTTCCTGCGCCAGCCGTACCGCGCGAACGTGCAGGCGCTCTTCGAGCGTCAACTCTATCCCGACCGCCTCGCGGGCGGCGCGCCCGAACGGCCTTACGACGTGGCCGGCTGGACCCTGCCGATGCAGATGGGCGTCGAGGCATACCCCGTCCAAAGCATCCGCGAGCCCGAAGGCCGGCGCCGCCTCACGCTCGTCCGCGACGAGCTTGAAGTCCGGCGCGACCTCGGGCTCATGGCTAACGCGGGGAAGATGGAGTGGGAAGACCGCGCGCGCGGCATCGCGGTGGTGAAAGAGGTCTCGCCCATACTGAATCCCGTCCGCCGCCCCGTGCGGCTCGCGCTCTACAAGGGCTGGACGGGCTCGATGGACGAGGGCTGGACGCGCTGGCTCTTCGACACCTTCAACGTGCCCTACGCGAGTCTGGGCGACGAGCAGGTGCGGGCCGGCAACCTCATCTCGAAGTTCGACGTGATCGTGCTGCCGTCGATGCGCCTGCGCGAGATCGTCGAGGGGCGCGCGAAGGAGACGGCGCCGGCCGAGTTCACGGGCGGCATCGGCGAGGGCGGTATCGCGAACCTCCGCCGCTTCGTCGAGGAGGGCGGCACGCTCGTCTGCTGGGACGACTCGACGGAGCTGCCGCTCAAGCACTTCAACCTCCCCGCGCGCAACGTGCTCGAAGGTGTGCGGCCCGCCGACTTCTACTGCCCCGGCTCCGTGCTGCGGATAGAGATCGAGACCTCGCACCCGCTCGCGCGCGGCTACCGCGCGGAGGCCGACGCCTACTTCGTCAACAGCGCCGCCTTCGAGGTGACCGACCCATCGAAGGCGCGCGTCGTCGCGCGCTACGCCGGCAAGGACGAAGTGCTCCGCTCCGGCTGGCTGCTCGGCGCCGACAAACTCGCCGGCCGCGCCGCCCTCGTCGAAGCCACCCTCGGCCGCGGCCGCGTCATCCTCTTCGGCTTCCGCCCCCAACACCGTGGCCAGACCTGGGGCACCTTCCCCCTCATCTTCAACGCCATCGAGAGCGGGGCTAAGGACAAGTAGGCAGTAGTCAGTAGCCAGTAGAAAAACAGGCGGCGTGTCTCAGCCTTCGGGCCGGGCGCGCCGCCTTTAACTCTACTGTCTACTGCCTACTGTCTACCGTCTACTTTTTTTTGAAACTTCGCCTTGACGAGCCCCGTACTCTGT
>DASVGG010000146.1:0-48799 GCA_036379655.1 Pyrinomonadaceae bacterium | reverse complement strand
AAGAGTCGGCGCGCCGACTCTTCAACACTTACCTTAACCCTTCGAAAGGCGAAGGGCTTCCGCGCTATTTCGGGCGCACCTCAAGTTGTGCAAAAGGTTCAGCCTCACGCTCCACATTACTTGAAGGGATTCACACGACGTTGAAGGGAAACTGCCTGTTCTCGATTAAATGTCGAAGCTCATCCAGCGCCTCTTTAACACTGAGGCGGTAGGATTCGGGGTAGCCGTAAAGCTCCGCGTGATGTTCGAACTCATCCTCGTCGAGAACTTCAAAGGAGTAGTCCGGCTGAACCAGTACATCAACGTCGAGGTCTACGAAAGTGAGTGAACCGGCGTCCAAGGTCGGCGGGGTGTTGATGTTGCAGTAGAACTTGAGGAGTCCGCCGCCGGGCGCCTGAAAGCGGAAGACGCTGTACCAGCGGTCCGTCCAGAAGAACTCAGTGCTCAGAGTCCCCGCCTCGATGGTGCCGATGAGACTGTGCTTTATCTCTTCGGCGAAGAAGGCGTCGAGGATGATGAGGGAGCCTTCCAGACGCGCGAGACGCGCGGGCCAACTCCTGTGAACGCGCCCGTCATATTTGCATGAGCGTACGACGATCTCGTCCACGTTCGTCCCGAGTTCCTTCATCAAAAACTCAAACATCCGTCCGAGGTCATCTTCGCGTCAGACGCGCGCGGCGCGGACGTTGTTGCGGAGCGTCCCGACGCCTTCGACTTCGACTTCACACACGTCGCCGTCGAGAAGCGGCCCGACCCCCGCGGGCGTCCCAGTGGCGATCAGGTCACCGGGCTCCAACGTCATCGCGTGCGAGATGTAACGGATGATTTCGTGGACGGGGAAGGCCATCGCGCTCGTGCGGCCGCTCTGGCGCACCTCGCCGTTGACGCGTGTTTCGACCTTGAGGTCCGAAGGGTCCAGACCCGTGACGATGTAAGGGCCGACGGGGCAGAAGGTGTCGAAGGACTTGCCGCGCGTGAACTGTACGTCCTTGCGTTGCAGGTCGCGCGCGGTCACGTCGTTGACGCAGGTGTAGCCGAGCACGTACGCGAGCGGGTCTTCGTCCGTCGCGAGACGGCGGCACCTCCGTCCGATAACGACGGCAAGTTCACCCTCGTGCTCGACCCTCCGCGAAAATTCCGGCAGCTCGACGGCGTCGCCGTCCCCTATGATCGCGGAGGGCGCCTTGAGGAAGAGGAGCGGCTCCGAGGGCATTTGGTTCCCTAGCTCTGCCGCGTGTTCGCGGTAGTTGCGCCCGACGCAGACGATCTTTGAGGGCGCGACCGGCGGCAGGAGTCGCGCGTCCGAGAGCCTGATAGAGGGTTCGGAGCGTTCGAGCGAGAGGTTCCCCGCCGACAGGTCGCCTTCGAGCCTGAAGACTTCCTCGTCCTCGATGACGCCGAAGGCGGGTCGCTGCGTCTCTGGGTCTGTAAAACGGCAGATTTTCATCTGTTTGGAGTTGAGAAAAAACTTTAAGGGACGGTCTCGGACTGGACTTCGGAAGGGTTCGAGACGTTGCCGGCCTTATCGACGGCCGTGACGTAGTAGAAGTAACGCTGGCCCGACTTGACCGCCTCGTCCTGGTAGGTCGTGCGTTCGAGCAGGTTGCGGTTGAGCTTCGTCCACTGCTCCTTCGGCAGGTCCGGGTCTGTGGAGCGGTAGACGTTGTAACCGGCGATGTCGCGCTCCTGGTTGGCCGCGAAGAAGATGGAGATGCGGAGGGGCGTGGGGGCAGAGGCCGCCGTCAGGCCGGTGGGCGGCGCGGGCCTGAAGAGATCGACGGGTTTGACCTCGACCGAGTTTGAGTTGAGGCTCTCGACCGGCTCGCCGCCAGTGCCGAGCGAGACGGCGCGGACGACGTAGACGTACTCTTCGCCGAAGGCGAAAGCCTGGTCTGCGAAACTCGTCTCGTTGACCGGCCTCGAATTCAGAGGCGTCTGGGCCGGCTCGTTCTGCGAGCGCGCGGAGCGGTAGACGTTGTAGCCGAGCAGGTTCGCGGGGCGCGTGTTATCGACGTTCGCGGAGGGCGCGTCCCAGCGGACGATGATTGCGTTCTCGCGAATTTCGGGCGTCTGCCCGACGACGGGCGGCTGGCTGACGCTCGCGGCCGGCTCGATGAGGAGGAAGTTCGAGAAGGACGCGCGCTGCCCCGCTGCGTTTACATAGCGCACCGCGTAGCGCAGGCGCACGGGCTCGGAGAGCGAAAGTTCGTCCGTATAAGCGAGCGTCTCGACGGCCAACGCGATCTGCTCTGCGGTGACCGAGCCGATGAGGTTCGCGCGCGCGGAGAACTCCTCCTCGGTCAGCGGCAGAGGGTCGTTGACCGCCTCCGCGAGGCGATAGACATCGACCCTCCTGATGCTCTGGACGCTCTCGTCCGAGGCGTTGCGGCGCGGCGCGGGCCAGTTCAGGATGACCTGGTTGCCGCGCTGTACGCCCGACAGAAGCTCCGTGCGTTGCGGGACGCGCTCGACCGGCGGCTGCGGCGGCCGGCGCTTCCCGCAGCCGGAAGACGTGAAGGCAGAAGCCAGAAGGCAGAGGGAAAGAAGCAGAAGGGAGGTGAGGTTCTTCGCGCGGAGCGCGTCCACACATACATCCTTCGCCTTCTGCCTTTTACCTTTTGCCTTCATTAAAGGACGTAGCGGCTGAGGTCCTGGTCTTTGACGATGTCGCTGATGGTGCGGCCGACGTACTCCGCGTCGATGACCTGCCGCTTCGGCTCCAGGTCCGGGCCTTCGAAGCTGATCTCGTCCAAGACCTTCTCCATGATCGTGTGGAGGCGGCGCGCGCCGATGTTCTCTGTCTGCTCGTTGACGCGGACGGCGAAGCGCGCGAGCGCGTCGATGGCGTCGTCGGTGAAGAGGAGCTCGATGCCCTCCGTCTCCAGAAGCGCCTTGTACTGTTTGACGAGCGAGTTCTTCGGCTCGGTCAGGATGCGTTTGAAGTCTTCGAGCGTGAGCGAGTCGAGCTCGACGCGGATGGGGAAGCGGCCCTGTAGCTCGGGGATGAGGTCCGAAGGCTTCGAGACGTGGAAGGCGCCGGCCGCGATGAAGAGGACGTGGTCCGTGCGCACCATCCCGTAGCGCGTGTTGACGGTCGTGCCCTCGACGATGGGCAGGAGGTCGCGCTGCACGCCCTCGCGCGAAACGTCGGGGCCGGAGCCGGAGTTTTCGCGGCCGGCGATCTTGTCCAGCTCGTCGAGGAAGATGATGCCCGAGGACTCGACGCGCTCCATCGCGGCGCGCGCGACGGCGTCCATGTCCACGAGCCGCTCCTCCTCCTCCTGTATGAGGTATTCGAGCGCCTCGTCCACGCGCATGCGCTGCCGCTTGGTGCGTCCCTGGAAGAGGTTGCCGAGCATGTCCTTCATGTTGATGCCCATCTCTTCGACGCCCTGCGGGCCCGCGACTTCGATGGTCGGAAAACTCTTCTCGCGCACCTCCATCTCGACGAGGCGGCTATCGAGCTTGCCCTCGCGCAACTGCGCGCGCAGCTTCTCGCGCGTCTTCTGGAACTGCTCGTCGCGGTCGCCGCCGGCGGACTCCTCCGACGTGCTCGCGTCGGAGTCGAAGTCGTAGAAGCCAGAGGTCGAGCGGGGCGGGAGAAGCAGGTCGAGTATGCGCTCTTCCGCGTTATTTTCGGCCTTTTCGGCGACCTCCTCGATCTTCTCCTCGCGCACCATGTCCACTGCGATCTCTGTCAGGTCGCGAATCATGCTCTCCACGTCGCGGCCGACGTAACCGACCTCCGTGAACTTCGAAGCCTCGACCTTGAGGAAGGGCGAGTTGGACATGCGCGCGAGGCGGCGCGCGATCTCTGTCTTGCCGACGCCGGTCGAGCCGATCATGATGATGTTCTTGGGCATCACGTCGGCGGCCATCTCGGGCGGGAGCTTCTGCCGGCGGACGCGGTTGCGCAGGGCGATGGCGACCGCGCGCTTGGCCGCGTTCTGCCCGACGACGTGCTTGTCCAACTCCGCGACGATCTGTCGCGGGGTCATCTCGTCGAGCCTCGACTCCTCTTCAACTTCGCCTGAAAGGTAGATCACCATTAACGAAAAGCCTGTCTATTAAATACGGCCGCGGGCGCGCGGCGGAAGTCACGCGCGGCGGCTCAAATCTCTTCGATGACGATGTTCTGGTTCGTGTAGATGCAGATTTCGCCCGCGATCTGTAGCGCGCGCTCCGCGATCTCGCGCGCGTTGAGTTCCGTATGTTCGAGCAGCGCGCGCGCCGCCGCGAGCGCGTAAGGCCCACCCGAGCCGATGGCCAGAACGCCCCCGTCCGGAGCAATCACGTCGCCGTTGCCGGAGAGGAGGAAGGAACTCTTCTCGTCCGTGACGATGAGGAGCGCTTCCAGGTGGCGCAGAATCTTGTCCGTGCGCCACTCCTTGCTCAACTCGACCGCCGCGCGCTCAAGGTTGCCGTGGAACTGTTCGAGCTTCCCTTCGAAACGCGCGAGGAGCGAGAAGGCGTCGGCGGAGGCGCCCGCGAAGCCCGCGAGAATCTTATCGTTGTAGAGCCGCCTGACCTTGCGCGCGCCGGTCTTCATGACCGTGTCGCCGAGCGTGACCTGGCCGTCGCCCGCGAGCGCGACGTGGCCGTCGCGGCGCACGAGGAGGATGGTGGTGCTGCGTATCTGTCTGTCAGAGCGGCTCATAACGTAAGGGTAGCACTATAGAAACTGGCGAGAAGTGAAGTCAAGTGAGACTGCGGATACCCAATCCATGTCGTCGTGCGTGCGCGGACGCGCTCGAACGGACACGCGGGAGGATTTGGGTTATCATGAGCGTACGGAGGGCTTCGAGGAGCTTGGGCACCGTAAAACCTTTCATAGGCATCACGATGCGCCACGAGTTGGAGACGGAGAGGTTCTACCTCGCGCGTCAATACGGTGAGGCGGTGGCCTCGGCGGGTGGCGTCCCAGTGCACATCCCGCTCATCCCAGACCCAGACCTGATCGGCGCCCTGGTCGAAAAGCTGGACGGGGTACTCCTGCCCGGCAGCGCCTCGGACGTAGACCCTCTGCGCTACGGGCGCGAGCCGCACGCAAGACTCGGGACCGTGCACCCGCTCAAAGATGAGACGGACCTGCTGGTTCTGAAGTTCGCGGAGGAGAGGCGTCTACCGCTTCTAGCCATCTGTTTCGGAATGCAGGTCTGGAACGTACACAGGGGAGGGAGCCTGATACAGGACATAGCTTCCGAAGTCCCGAAGGCTCACAAACACGATCAGGGCGCGCCGCGCGAAAGGCCCTCGCACCACATAAGCATACGGCCCGAGAGCCTTCTCGCGGGCCTCGCGGGTGAAGCGGTGGCACTGGTCAACAGCCACCACCATCAGGCTCTGGAGCAGATAGGCGAGGGTCTAAAAGCTTCCGCATGGAGTTCCGACGGGCTCGTGGAAGCAGTAGAGGATACGAGGGAAGGTCGCTGGGCGCTGGGCGTGCAATGGCATCCTGAAATAGGCTGGGAGAGGGACAAGCTCTCCTCCAACATTTTTAAAGCCTTTCTGCATGCCGCCCGAATCTCAGCGTCCGATAACGTCGGAAATTTCGAGTTGTAGATGAAGATTGTATATGTAAAAGCTTGGAGGGGAAGGTTTTGAAGAGTAGCCGAAGTGTTGTCTTAGGTATCGAGAGGCTCTGTGGAGAGCGTGCGGATTTAGTTAAGGGGAGCAGGGTCGGGCTCGTCTGTAACCAGGCATCAGTGGATCATGAACTGAGGCATTCCGCGGACGTGCTCAAGTCGGTTGAGGGCGTTGACCTTACGACACTCTTCGGCCCGCAGCACGGAATCAGGGGCGACGTTCAGGATAACATGATCGAGACGCCTCACACGCGCGACACGGAGACAGGTCTTCCGGTCTACTCTCTCTACAGCGAGACGCGTGAGCCCACGGAGGAGATGCTGCAAGACGTGGACGTGATCGTCTGCGATCTACAGGATGTCGGCTGCCGCATATACACTTTCGTCTACACCATCGCGAACTGCATGCGCGTGGCGCGCAGGCTCGGCAAGCGCGTGATCGTCTGCGACCGGCCCAATCCGATTGGTGGTGTCGCGGTCGAAGGGAATTTGTTGGAGCAAGGGTTCGAATCGTTCGTCGGCCAGTTCCAACTGCCCACGCGTCACGGCATGACTGCCGGCGAGCTGTCCAGGATGTTCAATGAGCATTGGGGCATCGGCTGTGAGCTGGAAGTCGTGACAATGGACGGCTGGTCGCGCGAGCTCTGGTTCGACGAGACGGATGCGCCCTGGGTTCTGCCTTCGCCCAACATGCCCACACTGGACTCCGCGACAGTCTTTCCTGGCACAGTGCACCTCGAAGGCACGCAGGTCTCGGAAGGGAGAGGGACGACGCACCCGTTTGAGCTGGTCGGGGCACCCTACGTAGAGGCTGGGGAGTTCGCGCGAAAACTGGAATCGATAGGCTTGCCCGGGGTCAGGTTCCGGCCCACAAATTTCCTGCCGACCTTTCAAAAACATGCGGGATTAACCTGCGGCGGGGTACAGATACACGTGCTCGACCGGCTCGAAATGCGACCGGTTATCACGGGCCTGGCGGTCGTGAAGACCTGTTTTGAGCTTTACGGCGAAGACTTTCGCTGGAAGGAGCCGCCGTACGAGTATGTCTACGATAAGAATCCCTTCGACGTGATATCTGGAACGGACCGCCTACGAATCTCGATTGAGAGGGGGGACTCCCTTGAGGATTTGGAGCGCTCCTGGCGCGCGGAGTTAGCAGAGTTTGAGGGTATGCGGCAGAAGTATCTTCTGTATTGACCTTGAGGTAAGGGAGCGAAAATGTTGCGGTATGGCGGAGAGTCTGAAGATTAAAATGGCTTCTGCCCGCACGGCCTCAACTAAAACCTTAATTTTGTCGCGTCGCCGACAATTAAAGTAAGACTTAAGTCAGGGTGACGCTACTTGTAGTTAATTGTTAGCTCTGGGCGGTTAAGGCACATGTCAGCCAACTACTTAGCGGATTTGGATGATTTGATAGACGAATGTGGAAGGCTTCACGGCCATGTCTGCCCTGGGCAGGTACTGGGTGTTAGAATGGCCGTGCTCGGCTGTCAACTGACTGGAATTGAAGACCCGCGCGGCGTCGACCGTAAAAAGCTTATCGTCTGGGTCGAGATCGACCGTTGCGTCACGGATGCCATCACGGCGGTCACTGGAGTCAGACTGGGGAAGAGAAGTCTTAAGTTTCTGGATTACGGCAAGGTCGCGGCGACTTTTTTAAACCTTTTCGAGAATCGCGCCTACAGGATTGTGGCGAGAGAGGAGTCCAGAGAACTGGCTGAAGCACTCTACCCGGCAATAGATAATAAGAAAGAACGCCAGATGTTAACCTACAGGCAGGCCGAAGTGTCTGCCCTTTTCAAAGTTGAAGCTGTCAAAATTGAGCTGAACGACTTTGAAATGCCTGGAAGACCGCGCAGGCGTATAATCTGCGCACAGTGCGGAGAGGGAGTTAACGACGGGCGGGATTTGGTGGACGCCTTGAATCGAAGTGTATGCCGTTCCTGTGCTTTTAACGGATATTATGAAGTAATTCATTAAATTAAGAAAGCATTAGCGAGTCTGATAATATAAATTGAACTCTTCTATAATATAAATCTGTCTGAAGAGATATCGCTGATAGGGAGGAGCGTGCGCTTTAAATATGAGCCCCTGGCTAATCGGTTTCCTGGCTTGGCTTGTTCCAGGACTCGGACATTTACTACAAGGCCGCGTCTTGAGAGGTCTCGTTAGCTCTCTGACGATCCTTGTAATGTTCGTTCTGGGCGTCACAATCGGTGGGCACATCTACAGTCTGCAAGAGCCGGGTGAAGGACTGCTCTCAAGCCTTTTCGGGCTCTGTGACATGGGCTCGGGAGTCCTGTATCTACTGTCCAGAGTCGCGGGACTGGCCGTTAACGAGCGCCCCGAACAGGCCACCTCCGAGTACGGCAGCGTCTTCCTGATGGTCGCGGGGCTGCTCAACCTTATACTGGCCCTCGACGCGTTCGACATAAGGGCGGGGAGGAAGGCTTGATACACTTTACGCTGATGGTTCTCTTCGCGCTCCTCGTCGCGGTCGTCTTCGGGGTCGTGGGCCGTGAGGGCGAGCAAGGCCGTCTGCGCTACGGCCTGAAGATCTTCCTCGAATTCGTCTGCGTCGGCTTCGCGCTGGCCTGGCTGCTCTACTTCGTGCCCTGGTAAATCCTTCCGGTACGCTTCGAACAAGGTGATGGGTTTAGTCGAAACTCAGGCCATCGTCCTACAGACGTATAAACTGGCCGACGCGGACAAGATTGTTCTCTGCATGACGGAGAAGTCCGGGCTCGTGCGCGGCGTCGCGCGCGGCGCGCGGCGTCTGAAGAGTAAGTTCGGGGCCAGCCTGGAGCCTTTCACGCTCATACACTTGACCTTCTTCGAGAAGGAGACGCGCGAACTCGTCACGATCAAGGGCGCGGAGATCGTCAAATCCTACTTCCACGCCTCCGGGAGCGGAGAGGCGTTCGAAGGGCTCGTCTACATCCTCGAACTCGTGAAGGAGTTCGCGCCCCCACATCACGCAGACGAAAAACTCTTCAAAATGCTGCGTGCCTGCGTCGATTTCCTCGCGGGCGCGCCCGCGCGCGCGGTCGCGGCCTCCGCCTACACAGAGCTTTGGACGCTGAAACTCACGGGGTTTCTGCCGGACCTGAAGAGTTGTGGGGACTGCGGCGCACCCCTCGGCGAGACCTTCCTTGGGCAGAGATACATCTCGCACGAAGGGGTTCCGTGGTGTCAGGACTGCCGAAAGGGCGGCGCGCAGCCCCTCCACACGGAGGCTTACAGACTGCTCTCCTCCACGCGTCATAAAGGTCCCGCCGAATGGTCCGAGAGCTTCGAAGGCGCGGGGGATGAGAGCCGGCGTGTCGTTTCGGAGACGGCGCGCAGGCTCGTCAGGCGGGCGCTTGAGAGAGAGCCGCGTGCCGGAAAGGCTTCCGCTTCCAATCTTTAGCGTCGTCCGTGGCATCGTTTGAGAGCCTCGAACCGGAGTTTCCCTTTGAGAAGACCTTGGAGAGCCATCGACGGTTACCTCGTCAGCGCCGCGCTGCCCTACGTGCTTCTGTCGCTCACGATACTCTCCGCAATCCTTCTGATACAGCAGACGGCCAAATTCGCGGAGGTGCTGGGCTCGACCGAGACGCCGATGCACCTGACCCTTGAGGTGGCCGCGAACATTCTGCCGAGCATACTCATCTTCACTCTCCCGACCTCAGTCCTTGTCGGAACCGCGACGGGTTTCGGGCAGCTCGGGCAGGACAGCGAGTTGGTCGCGATTCGCGCGGCGGGAGTAGGGACTTTGAGAATCATCGCCCCACTGATGTTTCTGGGGGTGATCCTGAGTCTTCTGAACTTCTACGTGGCCTTCTTCGTCTCGCCCGTCTCCGCGCAAAATCTCCGGGACATAGCACTTCGGGCGGCCCTCTACAGGCTGGAATCGCCCGTGGAGCCGAGGAGTTTCTATACGGGGATGCCCGGCAAGGTCGTCTACGTGCGTGAAGGGGATAAAGAGAAGGGGCTCTGGGGAAAGATTTTTATACAGTGGGAGGAGGGGGAGGGGGGCGTGCGCCTCGTGACGGCGCGGAACGGCAGGCTCGACTTCTCAGGGGAACAGGCGGAGCTGGTGCTGGAGGACGCGCTCCTGACGACACTCCCCTCGGGTGGATTCGAAGCCTTCGCCAAAGGTGCACATGTAACGATTGAACGCTCCGCGAACATGCGCCTGAGAGACGAGAGGCTGGACCTCGGGAGGGGTTCGATTGCGAGGCGTATGCGCGAGCGCGAGCCGGAGTTGGACGAGTTGGACTGGGCAGGGCTTTTGCAGAGGGCGCGGAACGCGAATGATCCGAAGGTCAGAAGGGAAGCATCCATAGTCTTTCAGAGGAGGTTGACGCTCTCACTCTGCCCTATCATATTCGCTTTTTTCGGCGCGGGGCTCGGGCTGAAGGTCGTGCGGGGCGGTCGCTCGAAGGGCTTTCTGCTCTCCCTTACGGCGATGCTGTTCTACTACCTTCTCTCAATAGCGGGGGAGCAACTCGCGCGCGCGGGGACGGTACCGCCGATACAGGGCTCCTGGCTCGCCTTCGTCACGGCCGTCTGCGCCGGTTTTCTGCTCCTTCTAACGAAGCGCTGGTCCTTCACATTACACATTTTCAAGCCCACGGGTAGATCGTTCAGAACTCCCTCGGATGTCAGGAACGCGAACGCGGGCGGCGGCCGGTACGTCGCGCTGCTCGGGCTCCTCGATAAGAGCATCTTCAAGTCGCTCGCGACCAATTTTCTGCTGATTGTCTCGGCCCTGATCTCGATCTTCCTGATTTTCACCCTCTTTGAGCTGATCAGGGTCATCGCCGCGCACAACACCGCGCCGGCGCTGGTCGTGCGCTATCTACTTTATCTGCTGCCTTTCGCTTGCCTGGCCGTGACGCCCGTAGGGGCACTTTTGGCCTCGCTCGTCACTTTCGCGCTGATGTTGAGGCGGAACGAGTCCGTTGCGTGGTGGTCGAGCGGGCAGAGCGTCTACCGCTTTCTACTGCCCTGTCTATTCTTCGCGACCCTCCTCGGCGCGTGCGTCTGGCTTCTACAGGATAAGGTCATGCCCGAGGCCAACCGCAGGCAGAACGCCCTGCGCGGGGTGATAAGGAGCGGTGGGGCACAGGCGGAGGCGCAGAAGGGTCGTCGCTGGGTCGCGAGCGCCGATTCACGGCGCATATACAACTATAGTCCGACCGGTCCGGGCGGCGAGCTGACAGAACTCGTTGTTTTTGATTTCGACCGTGAGGCGCTCCATCTGGAGAGAATCTACCTTGCGCCCGCGGCGTCGCCGGCTGGCGGTACGACTCTGGAGATGCGCGAGGCCGAGCTCGTGGATTTCGGCGGCGGGGGGGTTACTTACGCGCACCAGTCGCGCGTCTCGGTCGAGGCGGAGGCTTTCGGGGCTTTCAACTCGGGACTTAACCGTCCGATGGAGTTCAGTTTTGAAGACTTAAGCGCTTACATAAAAGCGCTTAAGGAGCGCGGGGTCAACGTGCAGCCGCTCGCCGTCGCACTCCAGCGCCGCCTCGTGGAGCCCTTCCTCCCGCTCGTGATGATACTCGTCGGCTCGCCGCTTGCTTTCGTCTTCAGCAGGCGTGGGACGCTGCTCGCACTCTGTTTCGGGATAGGGGTTGGGCTCCTCTTTCTGGGGTTGATGAGTGTGGCCCAGCAGGTGGGTTCGAGCGGACTCATCTCCGCGGGCATCGCGGCCTGGGCTCCTCCGGCGCTATTCTCAGCCGCCGGACTTTACATGCTTTCACGTACGCGAACCTGAAAGGGGCTCGGGACGGTTATAACCGTCCCGAGCCCCTTTCAATAAAACCTTCCGGCCTAAAAACTTCCTGTCTTAAGTTCCAGTCTCCCAGCTGGAGAGGTACTCGACCTGCTCCGGCGTGAGCGTGTCGATGTCGATTCCGAGCGCCTTCAGCTTGAGGCCCGCGATCTCCGTATCGACCTCCTCCGGGAGCGTGTGCACGCCCGGTTTGAGTTCGCCCTGACGCTTGACCAGATACTCTGCCGAGAGCGCCTGGTTCGCGAAACTCATGTCCATGACGCTGGCGGGATGCCCCTCCGCCGCCGCCAGGTTGATGAGACGCCCCTCCCCGAGGACGATGACCCGTCGGCCCGTCTCATTGATCATAAACTCCTCTACGAAGGGACGGAGATTTGCGGGCGGCTTCGACATCTCGCGCAGCGCGACGAGGTTCAGCTCAAGGTCGAAGTGGCCGCTGTTGCAGACGACGGCGCCGTCCTTCATCTTCGCGAAATGCGCGCCGTCGATGACGTGCCGGTTCCCCGTGACCGTGATGAAGATATCGCCGATGACGCTGGCCTCGCTCATGGGCATCACGCGGAAGCCATCCATCACGGCTTCGATAGCCTTGATGGGGTTGATCTCCGTGACGACCACATTTGACCCGAGGCCGCGCGCGCGCATCGCAACCCCTTTGCCGCACCAGCCGTAGCCGACGACGACGACGGTCCGGCCGGCCATGAGGATGTTCGTGGCGCGTATGATGCCGTCGATGGTGGACTGGCCTGTGCCGTAGCGGTTGTCGAAGAAATGCTTGGTCTGTGCGTTATTCACGGCGATCGAGGGGAAGGGGAGAACGCCCGCCTGTTCCATCGCCTGTAGGCGCACGATGCCGGTCGTAGTCTCCTCGGTCGTGCCGATGATCTCCTGCTTCTGTTCGCCGCGCTCCTTGAGGAGGGTTGCCACCACGTCCGAGCCGTCGTCGATGATGATCTGCGGGCGTGAGTCGAGCGCGGTGCGCACGTGCCTGTTATAGGTCTCCGTGGACTCACCCTTGATCGCGTAGACCGGTACGCCCCAGTCCGCGACGAGAGACGCCGCGACATCATCCTGCGTGGAGAGTGGGTTCGAGGCGATCAGAATCGACTCGGCGCCTCCCGCCTGTAGAGTTCTCACGAGGTTCGCGGTCTCCGTCGTCACGTGCGCGCAGGCGACTATACGTATGCCCTCCAGGGGCTTCTCGGACGCGAATTTCTCGCGTATGAGACGTAGGACGGGCATCTCGCGTTCGGACCACTCGATGCGTTTCTTGCCCTCTGCGGCCAGACCTATATCCTTGATGTCGAACTCTGCGGCGCTTTTTGTGCTCATATTTTTGCCTTTAGAAGAAGCAGTCTCTTTTGGATGATTAGATTTTCGCGGCTTCGCGCAGTTCCTGTGCGCGGTCTGTAAGCTCCCAGCTAAAGCCTTCCTCGTTGCGGCCAAAATGTCCGTAAGCTGCTGTCTGTTTATAGATTGGCCGTCTTAGCTTGAGAGTTTCGATGATGCCGTGCGGGGTCAGTTTGAAGTGCTCACGCACGAGGTTAGATAGTTCAGACTCGCTTATACGCCCTGTGCCGCCCGTATCGACAAGGACGGAGACGGGCTCCGCGACGCCGATGGCGTAGGCAAGTTGCACCATGCAGCGCTCGGCGAGCCCCGCGCCCACGATATTTTTAGCGATGTACCGCGCCATGTATGCGGCGGAGCGGTCTACCTTGGTCGGGTCTTTGCCGGAGAAGGCGCCACCGCCGTGCGGAGCATAGCCACCGTAGGTGTCGACGATGATCTTTCTTCCGGTCAGCCCCGCGTCGCCCTGTGGACCGCCCACGACAAAGCGTCCGGTAGGATTTATGTGATATTTCGTGGTTTTGTCGAGCAGTTCGCCGGGGACCGTCGCCTTTATGACCTGCTCCTGAATCTCTTCGCGCAGTTGTTCGTTAGAGACCTCGGGAGAGTGCTGTGTGGATATGACGACAGCATCTATGCGGAAAGGGCGGCCGTCCCTATACTCGACCGTGACCTGGGATTTGCCGTCCGGGCGCAGATACGGTAGTGCGCCCGAGCGCCTGACTTCCGCGAGTTTACGGGAGAGTTTATGTGCCAGTTGAATCGGGAGGGGCATCAACTCCGCCGTCTCGTTACAGGCGAACCCGAACATGAGACCCTGGTCGCCCGCGCCCCCCGTATCGACGCCCATGGCGATGTCCGGGGACTGTTTACCGATTGCCGTCAGGACCGAGCAAGTGTCGCAATCGAAGCCGTATTTAGCCCGCGTGTAACCTATTTCTCTAACGGTTTCACGTGCCACTTGCGAGAAATCGATCTGCGCGTTCGTCGTGATCTCGCCGGCAATCACGACGAGCCCCGTCGTCACGAGTGTTTCGCAGGCGACACGCCCGGTGCTATCCTCTGAAAGGACCGCGTCAAGGACGGCGTCAGAAATCTGGTCGGCTATTTTATCTGGGTGGCCTTCGGTTACGGATTCAGAGGTGAAGAGATAACTGCCGGAGTTGCTCAATTGCTAAATGCCTCCTGTGGACTGTTTGGAAAGAGTAGCTCAGGACAAAAGAACGCGTAATGTAGCAACAGGCGTCGAACAATGTCAAGGAACCGAGGGGTTGTAATGAGTATAGTCGGTTGCCGTACGACACATAAGATTCATTATCGGACTCCAGCCATATATCTTTTATCTTCCCTTTGCTGGATATCTAGGTTTTCTATCTACTACCATACCGCTTGCAAATTTGTCGTTTCTTCTTTACAACTCTAGACACATCCTGCTCGGATGCTTTCAGACATGGTTAATAAAATCGAAAACAGTTCCAGTCGTCAGAAATTACCCTCCGGGACGGAAGCCAATATCAAAAAAATTCTGTCTACACTTCCCAAGGAACATCTGAGGGGGCTCGAACGTCTGCGCCTTGTCGATTCAATTTCAGACCCAAGACTGCGCAACACGCAGTTGAAACAGTCTCAGTTGCCCGGCCTCTACCATCCTCGACAAGGTACGCAGCCGGCGTGGATCGAGGTCGCACTGGACGTGCTCCTCCCCAAGGACGCGCCCCTGCACAAGAGGCTCATCCCGAGGCTCTCCTTTAAAGCGAACATGGCCGCAGTGATCTTCTCACTCGTCGGCCAGCACCATTACCTGACGCTTCGCCACTCCGTGAAAAAGGGTCAACTGGAGGCTTCAATCAGGGCCTATACGGAGAGGCATCTGAAGAAATGGAATGAGAAGGAGCATACGCTTCGCTCACGACTCTTCAAACCTCTCCAGCCGACTTTCGAACGTTGGGCGCAGAGCCTACAGCGGCGTGCCAAAAAGGGTGGGCGAACCTCTTGAACTGAGAAAGAGTGTCGAAAAGCATTGAGCTACAAAAGACGGGGCATCTCTTAGGAGTTCTCCAACTCCCTCAAAAGCGATTTTAAAGCCTCAATAATCTCCCCTTTTTCCACCTCTGACTTCTGAAACTTAACTTCAACCTTTACGTTAGGCGACGGCAGATGATATTTGAAGGTGAAAGGTTTAGCAGACTCCTGGCTCCCTTCCTTGAACTTCCGTTCCCGTATCAACGCACGCGCCTCGTCCCGCGTAAACTCCTTATTAGCAAGGGCGTTAATCGTTTCGCGCATAGACGCGGTATCGGGCTGTCTGACTATCTGTAGGAGCAGTGATTTGACATTGATGTCGGCGCGCCGACATTCTTCACGTATCTCTTCAGGAATCGCTGCCAGGGAGATGGCCTCCGTCACGGTAGAACGGCTCTTCCCGACCTTCCTGGACACATCTTCATGCGTGTAACCGTACCTGTGACATAGAGCCGCGAGCCCGTCCGCCTCCTCCCAGGGTGTCAAATCCTTCCGCTGCATATTCTCTATGAGCGCTATCTCCGCGACGGCCGACTCGTCCACGTCCATCTCGATACACGGAACTTCCCTGAGTCCGGCAGCGCAGGCGGCGCGCCATCTGCGCTCGCCCGCGATGATCATCCAGCGCCCCTTCTGCTGCGTAGGCTTGACCAGGAGCGGCTCCAGAACGCCCTTCTCCTTGACGGATGTCGTCAACTCCGTCAGGTCGCCGATCTCGACACGCGGCTGCTCCGGGTTCGGGTCAAGAGCTTCCACCGCGATCAGTCGGCCGATTGTGGTCGGGCTCTGGGTCGCCAGCTCCTCCACGTAATGCGCATCGTGCCTCATACGTATTCCCGACGGGAGTCCTCTTCTAGACACGTTGCATCACCTCTTCACAAAGTTTTGAATATTCGCTCGCGCCTGTTGAATGCGGCGCAAACGTGAAGATCGATTCCTTATACGCAGGTGCCTCTTCGAGTCGCACACTTTTGGTGATAACAGTCTCGAAGACCTGCTGTCCGAAGACGCTCCGAATCTGCTCGTACACTTCCCTCGCCAAAGTCGTCCGCTTATCAAAAAGAGTCACCAGCACACCCAAAACACGCAGGTTCGGGTTAGGACGTGCCTTCACCTTTTCGATGGTCTCCAAAAGGTCGTCCGTCCCTTCCAGGGCGTAAAATGAGGATTGGATAGGAATTAAAACGTGAGTTGCGGCGACCAAGGCATTAACGGTTATCAGACCCAGCGTCGGCGGTGTGTCGATGAAGATCGTATCGTAACGCCCTGCGATACGCTCCAGACGGTCCTTTAGACGAAACGGTGCGTCGAAGTCTCCCACCAGTTTCGACTCAAGCTTCGCAAGACTTATCCTGGCTGGGATAATCTCCAGCCCCCCGACGCCCGTCGGGTACGTGTAGGCGGAAAAATCTTCCTGCCCGTCCACCATCAGTTCATATGCTGAAGCCCCTATCGAACGCGGGTCGAGGAAAGAGATGGAGCTGTTGCCCTGCGGGTCGAGGTCCAGCAGAAGCACGCGTTTTCCGCGTTGCGCGAATGCCGCGGCGAGGTTAATCGTGGTCGTGGTCTTCCCGACCCCGCCCTTCTGATTGGCTATTGCGATGACGGTGCTCAAAGACTATTTTGTCCCGGTCAGAAGATTTAAGAACTACATCGGCAGGTCCCCGGCCTCGCCGATTACGTCGGGCCATTCGTCCTCGGAGCCCGAAACGCTCTCCTCTTCCCCGCTCGCGACAGTATTCCGTGAGGCCCTTATCACTTCTTCGTTCACAAAGATCGGGCAATCGACACGCAAAGCCAGCGCGATCGCGTCCGAGGGCCGCGCGTCGATCATGACCGGCTCGCCCCCCCTGTCTTTGAGGTTTATCGTCGCGAAGAAAGTATTGTCGCGCAGCTCCGTGACCACGACTCGCTCAACGCTCGCGCCCATCTCCAGAATGACGTTACGCAGAAGGTCGTGCGTCATAGGCCGCTGCGGCGATATCTTCTCTATTTCGAGGGCGATAGCGTTCGCCTCGTAAGCGCCGACCCAGATGGGTAACATCGTCTCACTATTGATGTCTTTCAGGATGATGATAGGTGTCCCGCTGCTCGGGTCCATCATTAAACCTCTTATTTTAACTTCGATCTCCATAAAAACCCTCTAGCCGGGGCTAAACCTCCTGCAGAATTTGGCCGAAGAGGCTATGCGCCTTCGCTTCAATCACAAGCACCTTCAAGACTTTACCTATGGACTCCACGCTTCCCGCGAAATTTACGACTTTGTTGCAGGTCGTATGCCCTGTGAGGTCTCTCTCCGATCTCGTACTGAACCCTTCGGCTAAAACTTCAACTACTTTACCAACATAAGACCGGTAAATCTCATTCTGTATTGACATTTGCAAGTTTTCAAGAGCGAGAAAGCGTCGAGTCTTATCCTCCACCGAGACATCGTCAATCAACTTGGCTGCGGGCGTGCCTCGCCTTTTTGAATATTTAAAGATATACAGACCGTGAAATCTGCACTTTTCGGCCAATCTTAAAGTGTCTTCGAACTCTTCATCAGACTCCCCCGGGAACCCAACGATGATGTCACTGGTGAGAGAGATTTCTCTACGGGAATTCTTGATGGCCGCGACCCTCTCAAAATAATCCTCAACCTTATGCCCCCTGCGCATCGCGCGCAGGATTCGGTTGTTTCCGGACTGCACGGGCAGGTGCACCCAGTTACAAAGATTTTCGTGCTCCTCAAACGCTTTCACAATGTCCGCGTGAAAATCCCTCGGGAAAGAGGTCGTAAATTTAATCCGCGGAACACCGGTTGATGCGACTGCACGTAACAACCTTGAGAAGGGCGTAGCCCCGGAAAAGCCTTCAAGTCCTTTCTCAACCCTCGGCCGGTAACTGTTAACGTTCTGACCTATGAGATGTACTTCCCTGAAGCCTTCGGCGCCGAGTCTTTTTATCTCTTCAATGATCTCGAACGCAGGGCGACTCCTTTCGCGCCCGCGCGAATACGGTACAATACAATATGTACAGAATTTATTGCACCCCTCGATAATCGGAACGAATGCTACGTGTTTAGAGTGCCTCTCGGCGGGCGAGATTTCGAAGGAAGATGCCTCTTCCCGCTCGTCCAAATCGATTACGCGCCTCTCGCCCTCCCATACGCGCTCTAAAAGACCGGGGATTCTGTCGGTGGCACCCGTGCCCGCGACAAGCCTGACGGAAGGCGAGCTGTTAAAAATAGCCTCGCCTTCCAGTTGCGCCACGCACCCCAACACACCGACCAAGGGTTCCCTTCCGGCCCTCTGACGCTTAATCTCCGTAACTCTATGAAATACTTTCTGCTCAGCCTTTTCGCGTATCGAACATGTGTTGAGAAGAATGACATCGGCGGAATCGGCCGCCTCCGTCAGATCAAAACCGTTTGCGCGGAGTTTGGCGCCCACACGCTCCGAATCAGACACGTTCATCTGACAGCCAAAAGTCTCTATGTGGACACTCAACTTACTCATTTATGAAACCTCTGTCCCAGGGAGCCCTCAGTTTATCAGAAATAGTCAGGAGAAGGAGATAAAGTTCCCCGTAAGTCATCGGAAGACATTTGAAGATCAGTGTCGCTGCTCCGAACATATCGGGCTTAACACATTAAGCCCTTTCTTAATAAGAAAGGGCTTAATGTGTTAAGCGCATCCAATTTCTTTATTCCCATTCAATCGTGCTTGGCGGCTTCGAGCTCACATCAAAAACCACACGGTTAATGCCCCTCACTTCCGAAATCAAACGCGTGGAAATACGCCCTAAAACGTCATGCGGAAGCCGTGCCCAATCGGCCGTCATGCCGTCCACGCTCGTCACCGCTCGGACCGCCAGCACACGCTCGTAAGTTCTGAAATCCCCCATTACGCCGACCGTCGAAACAGGCAAAAGAACTGGAAATGCCTGCCAGACGCTGTCATACAGTTGCGCCAATTTCAATTCCTCTTCAATTATCAGGTCGGCCGCCCTGAGCAGTTTCAAATGCTCTTCCGTGACCTCGCCCAGAATCCTTACGGCGAACCCAGGCCCTGGGAATGGATGTCTACGGAGGAAATCTTCCGGTATCCTCAAGTCACGCCCTATCGTTCGAACCTCGTCTTTGAAAAGCTCCCTGAGAGGCTCGATGAGGGTCAGATTCATGCGCTCCGGCAGCCCGCCGACGTTATGGTGACTCTTGATTACGGCCGAGGGTCCACGCACGGAGATCGACTCTATAACATCAGGATACAGGGTGCCCTGTACTAGATATTTAACCCCGCCCAGTCGACTTGCCTCTCTTTCAAAAATCTCTATAAACACCCTGCCGATTATCCGCCTCTTCTCCTCCGGATCGACGACGCCTTTCAACGCGCCGAGGAATTCCTTCGCGGCCTTGACGCCGACGACGTTAAGGCTCATCTTTTGCTGGAACAGGGCGCACGTCGTTTCAAACTCCCCCTCTTTGAGAAGCCCTGTGTCGACAAAGATGCAGGTCTGCTGATCGCCAATCGCCTCGTGTACGAGTGCAGCCGCAACCGTTGAATCGACGCCTCCGGAGAGCCCGCAGATGACTTTCTCCGTGCCGACCCGGTCACGAATTTTGGCGATCTGCTCGCCGATGATCGACTGCGGCGACCAGTCCGCGTTTGCCTTGCACACTCTGTAGACGAAGTTTTGCAGAATCTCCTTGCCGAAGGGCGTATGCGCCACCTCCGGATGAAACTGGACGCCGAATATGCGGCCGCTTAATCCTTCGAACGCGTTAAGCGCATCGGCCGTCCGGGCCGTGACGTGAATTCCCTCCGGGACGCTGATGACATGGTCGCCGTGACTCATCCAAACGTCCATTTCAGCCGGCAACCCTTTGAAAATAGGGCTGTTTTGATCCGTCACCTGTAGACGCGCATACCCGTATTCCCTGTTTGGCGAGGGACGGACCTCACTACCAAGTCCGGAGGCTATCAACTGTAACCCGTAGCAGATACCGAGGATAGGGCATCCGAACACTTCGAGCAGGTCGTAGGAGAGTTTTGGAGCGTCTTCGTCGTAGACTGAGGCGGGTCCACCGGAGAGGATGATCCCCTTAGGCTCTCGCGCGAGAATCACCTCCTTCGGGGTGTCGAAAGGCATAATCTCGCAGTAGACGTTTGATTCCCTGACCCGCCGTGCGATTAATTGTGTGTACTGAGAACCGAAGTCTAATATCAGGATGGTGTCATGTTGCCCAGATTGCTTGCTCAAAGGCCGGCCTCCTCCGTAGACTAACGTCTACTACTTATGGCTCCGTGTTTCGCGCGTGATTATAGTTTGTCGAATTATTAATAGCCAAGCATGCTGAAAACGCTTTTATCAAAATCAATGAGAGTACAGACATCCTCCGTAAATTTCCTAAGCAACTTCAAGAAATTGTTGAAGACCCTGATGCTCTTAACTTTGTCGTTGGCTGGGTTATCAGACTCGTCGGCGGGGCAGGACCTGGCAGACCTGAGCCGTCCGGTCCATGTAAAGTGGTTCTTCAAGGCTGATGGCGTAACAAATCTCACGCCCGCGGTCGATGATGAACGTGCCTATTTGCCGCTGAGCAACGGTTCGATTGTCTCCGTGCGCCTGTCCGACGGGATTCTTCTGTGGAGGAGTGAAATCGGCGGCGCGTTATCGGCGGCGCCGGCGGTTGATGTGAGGAACGTCTTCGTTGCGTCTGAAAGCCTCCCGACTCCCAAATCGATCTACCCGCAGGCCACGGGCGTCCTTCGCGCGTTGAGTAGGCAGAGCGGTCTGACCTCCTGGATGCGCACCTTGCCTTCCCCGGTCAGAGGGGTCATCAATCTGAATGGTCAGACCCTTTTTTTAACTTCTTCCGACGGAAGACTCTATGCGCTCAGGAAAGAGTCGGGAGAGATCAAATGGGTTAAGTATAACTCTTCCCCATTCAGCACCTTACAGTTGCTCGACGACCAGACAATTTACGCCAGTGACACTTACGGGGATATCATCTCGATTGAATCTGAGAGTGGGAAGACGCTCTGGCGTTATCGGACTCGGAAGCCGTTGCGCGCACGGGTCGCGGTCTACGGGAGTATGGTCTATGCGGGGACGGCGGACGGATTCGTTTACGCAATCGACAGGGTGAACGGTCGGTTGAGGTGGAGAGTACGGACGGGGGCGGCGATACAGGCGGTCCTGGCGGGTGAGAAGTGGGTTCTGGCTACCTCTCTGGATAATTTCGTGTATTGCCTATCGCCGCAGAACGGTGTGAAAGTCTGGAAACGCCAGTTGGCAGGGAGGGTCACGGCCCCGCCTCTCGTTCTGAACAATCACGTACTGCTGGCGCCCCTGGTCGGCGACGAGTGCGTGGTGCTCAGTCTTGAGGACGGGAAGAAGGTCAACAGCATTTACGTCGGCGAGGATAACAACACGGAGGCCGCGCCGCTGCTCACGGCAGACTCTCTTTTACTGACCACGCGCGAGGGTTTGATGGCGCTGACCATCAACGCTGGAACGTCCGACTCGCCGTGATGTGGCGAGTTCAGCGCGAACCCCTTCAATCTTCGGCGGGGCGCGAGCGGAAGAGCGCGAAGAAGCGGAAGACGAGGCCGTGCAGGACGTAGAGGAGGACTATCGTCAGGAGGACATAGCGCGAGTAGAGCCAGACGAGCATGCCCACGGCGGCGATGATGGGCATCACCATGATGGTGCTGCGCTTCCCCGCCCCGAGGGTTTTGAAGCTTGAGTAACGAATGGTGCTCACCATCAACCCGCCGAGCACCGCGACCACTCCCATCAGGATGCCCGCGTAGAGGTTTGCGGAATCCTTCCCGTATGTGAGCAGAGGGCTCGGGGCGAAATGTATGAGCGCGGCGAGCAGACCGGCGGCCGCAGGGATCGGGAGCCCCAGAAAACTCTTCTTATCGACCTTGGCGCTCCCCTCCGCGAGCGGGCGCGGGCGCGTCGCCTGCACGTTGAACCTCGCGAGCCTCAGGGCGCCACAGATGAGGAACATGAAGGAGAGGAACCAGCCGAGTTGGTGGAGCTGGCTGCTGTCAGCGAATGTCGAGCCGTAGCCCCAGGCGTAGACGAGCACAGCGGGCGCGATGCCGAAGGTGAGCACGTCGGCTATCGAGTCGAACTGGATGCCGATCTCCGTCGTCGTCTTCGTCAGCCGTGCGATTCTGCCGTCGAGCGTGTCGAACAGGATGGCCCAGCCGATGGCGCGCGAGGCGTTATCGAAATGCATCGTGGCGGCCGCGACCTTGTGGGCCGTCACCCCGTCCAGAGGCTGGTCCAAAGTCACCCCGTCCAGCATCTGGAAGCCGCGCAACGCGGCCATGACCGCGAAGTAGCCCATCCCTATGTTGGCGGCCGTGAAGGCGGAGGGCAGAAGGTAGAGACCCTTCTTAATCCCTCGCCGCTCCCTGACCTCTTCGGACGGGGTTTCCACAGACTCCTTCGCCTCACTCGCCATCCAGCCACCTCCCGATAACCGTCACGCCGCCGCTCACACGCTGCCCCACTTTGACGAGGACTTCGACCCTGCCGGGCAGCACAAGGTCCGTCCGCGAGCCGAACTTGATCAGGCCGAACCGCTCGCCCAGTTCCAGACTGTCGCCGGGACGTGACCAGCAGACTATCCTGCGTGCGAGCACTCCCGCAATCTGTTTGCAGACGACCGTCATCTTCTCGCCCTTGATGGTCAGCGCGTTCTGCTCGTTCACGAGGCTCGCGTTGTCGCTCGTGGCCGCGATGAAGCGCCCCTTCGTGTAGGTCACGTCGATGACCTCGCCCGCGATGGGGGCGCGGTTGACGTGCACGTCGAAGGGGGAGAGGAAGATGCTGACGACGGTGGGCGAGTCCGCGCCGTCACCCGAAAGTTTCTCGATTCGCGTGACCTTGCCGTCCGCGGGCGAGACGACGAGTCCCGCCTCCGCCGGCACGGCGCGCTGCGGGTCGCGGAAGAAGTAGGCCATGAAGGCCGTCAGGAGCAGCAGCCCCAGGGCGAGCGCCAGCAGCGGCGGCGCGGGCCAGAACAAATACAGAAGCCCCGCCGCCAGAGCCGCCGCGAGCGGGACGAGAACCCATGGGTAGCCGTCTTTGACCATCTATCACCCCGACATTCCAATCCGCCGTCCAAAGGAAACGGGGGCCGCCCAACAAGCTTTGAAGCGTCCCCCGTCCCTCGAAATACTTTGGGAGTGCCCGCAGGGCGCGCCTAGTGCGCCGTGCTCTCCGCGTTCTGGTGTTTGAGAATGATTGCCTGCATCTGATCCTTCACGGCCAGCTTCTTCTTCTTGAGCGTGACCTCTTCGAGCTGTTCCTCGTCGCTCGGGTACTGGAGCGACGACAGCTCGCTCAGCCGTTGTTCGTAGCGCCCGTGCTCGCGCGCCAGCTCACGGAACTCCGGGTCCACTGCGATCAACTGCTCCTTCAGGCTGTCCGTGTTGGTCGTTTCCATAGTGGAAAGTTCTCCTTTCAGATGCGTGGAGTGTTGTGTTAGAGCGGCTGCGCGCCGACCCACATTTTTGTCCACGCGCGGCCGTCCTGTTACGAAAATGTTAGCCGAATTCCCAAACCGTATCAAGCGGCTGGTGCCAGACGCAACGTCATTATTTTCGCGTTCTCGACCGGCTCCCTGTAATAGCCCTTGCGCTCGCCGACTACGCGGAAGCCGAAGCGCTCGTACATCCTCCGGGCCGGCAGGTTGCTCGCGCGAACTTCCAGCACGGCCTCGACCGCGCCGCGCCGCGCGGCCGCTTCGAGCGCCGCCCCGAGCAGCGCGCCGCCGACGCCCTGCCGGCGCGACTCGGGCCAGACGCCGATGTTGTTGACGTGCAGCTCGTCCGCGTTGATGCGGGTGGCGATGTAGCCGCTCAGGCTCCGCCCGGTCAAAGCGTCCGGGGCGTTGCGCCTTGCCACGAGCATGACTGCCTCATGCTTCTCAAGCTCCGCGCGGTACGCCTCCCACCCCCACTGGCTGAGCCCGGTCGTCTCTTCGATCTCAACGACCTCCAGGAGGTCGTGCTCCGTCATCGGCTCGACGACGCACCCGGCCCCTTCCAGTTCAACCTTCAGTTCTGCGCGTGACATAGACCCTTCAGCTCCGCGTCCGACGGTCTGACGTAAACCGCTGCGAGCCCCTCCGCGCCCGCCCCCGAGGCGTGTGCGGAGCGTGCCATCTCCGCGACGCTCCTGGCGAGCGCCTCTTCGGCAGGTACAACCATCCATGCGCCCTCCGAAGCGACGCCGGGCGCGCTCGCATCGACGAACTCTATTCCGGCGGACTCGGCCCGCTCCCTTATCATTTCGAGAAATTTAACCGCGCCGGCGCCCGTCCACTTCAACCCGCCGCCGAGGCCCGCCATCCTTTCCAGGAGTTGCGCGGGCGGAATGTGCGTGGGTGCTTCGAGTTCGGTCACGACACCCTCGGCCGACACCGAAAGCAGTTGTGCGAAGACTTCGCCACGGCCCGCCGGGATGAGTGAGACGACGCGCTCGGCCGGCCTGACGCAGTACGCGAGCGCGTGGAGCGTCCGCACTCCGACGGCGGGACTCCCCGTCGTGAGCGCGAGCCCCTTGACGGTCGCGAGCCCCGCGCGCAGTCCCGTGAAACTACCGGGCCCCACGGCCGCCGCGTACAGCCCGACCTCTTTCAAGTTGACTCCGGCGGACTTCAGCACGCGGTCGATGTCCGCGAGGAGGTTGGCCGAGCCGCCCTCGCGCAGCCCGCTCGAAGACTCCGCGAGCACGTGCCCTTCGCGCAGGAGCACGACGCTCCTCCGCTCCGTTGATGTATCGACGCCGAGCGTCAGCAGACCCTTCTCCAAATCACCTCCGTACACGCCTGCGCCCGGTCGCGCACCACGCTTACAAAAAATGTGTTGTTTGACATGCCGCGATTTGTCGCGAGATTATAGGCGTGGTCAGCAAACCAAATCAATTAGATTAACTCCGTCCGAAGGGTACAAGGGTGTTTCGATGGGTCTTCGCGTAGGAATTCTGACCGGGGGCGGCGACGCGCCGGGCTTGAACGCCGTCATCCGCGCGGTCGTGCGCCGCTCGATGCACGTCGAGGGCGCCGAAGTCCTCGGCGTGACGAACGGCTGGCGCGGCCTCATCGAGGACGACGTGCAGACGCTCACGCGCAACTCCGTCACCGGCATCCTCCCGCGCGGCGGCACCATCCTCGGTACCTCGCGCACAAACCCGCGGGACGGTGCAGACTACCCGCAGCGCATACGCGCCACTTGGGAGCGGCACGGCATGGACGCGCTCATCGTCGTCGGCGGCGAGGGCACGCTACGCGCCGCGCGCGACATGTGGCACGAGCACAAGCTCCCGCTGGTCGGCATCCCCAAGACCATCGACAACGACCTCGACGGAACAGACTTCCCTTTCGGCTTCGACACGGCGGTCAACACGGTCATGGAGGCCGTCGACCGCCTGCACTCGACGGCCGAGTCGCATCACCGCGTGATGGTCATCGAGGTGATGGGGCGCCACGCCGGCTGGATCGCCGCCTACGGCGGCATCGCGGGCGGCGCGGACATCATCCTCGTCCCAGAGCACCCGTTCCGCCTGACGCGCATCTGCGAGATGCTCCGCCACCGGGAGATGCAGGGCAGCGCGTTCTCCATCATCGTCGTCGCGGAGGACGCGCACCCGCACCCCGAAGAGAGCTTCCTCAGCGACGAGGCGCGCGAGCAGATTTACAGGAAGGGGCGGCTCGGCGGCATCGGCTTCCACCTCGCCGTCGAGATCGAGCGCCAGACAGGCATCGAGACGCGCCACGCCAACCTCGGTTACGTGCAGCGTGGCGGCTCGCCCTCCGCCTTCGACCGCGTCCTCGCCACGCGCTTCGGCGTCAAGGCGTTCGAGATGGTGCTTGAGAAGCATTGGGGCCAGATGGTCGCTCTGCGCTGCAACAAGGTCATCACCGTCCCCCTCGACGACGCCGTCCGCCGCATCAAGCAACTCGACGAAGAGGTCTACCACGTCGCCGAAGTCTTCTTCGGTTAGTGAAAAGTGATGAGTGACGAGTGATGAGAAGGAGGCGCGTCTCGCCATTCCTTCTTGTCACTTTTCACTTTCTCCTTTCACCTTCTCGGCCACCTTCTCCTTGATACTCGTCTCTATCTTCTCGCTCTTGATGTCGAGGCGGAGGCGGTTGTAGAGGCTCATGTACTGGTTGGCGACCCAGACGAGGGCGAAGCCGCCGACGAGGTAGCCGCGCCAGTCTTCGTAGATCAATTGGTAGCGCGTGACGAAGAGGAAGAAGATCGTGACGTAGTGACTGAAGCAGTACTCGCAGGTGAAGAGGTAGAAGAACTTCCTCTGGTACCAGCGCCGGCAGGACTTGCTTCGCTTGACGCAGAACTCCCTCGGCTCGCGGAAGACCTCCTCGTGCGTCACCGTCCAGGCGACGCACGCGATGGGTATCGCGAGCAGGAAGAGCATGGCGACCTGCAAGCCCAGGCTCATCGAATTCAATTCCTTCCCGCCGAATCGGACGCCGAACTCTCCCGCAACGCTGTCACGGTTTTATCCCGAACAGGTGAGGATTTTCAATCGCGCGTTCGCGCCGCGTTCGTGCATGTCTCGGCGGTCTGTGGTAGTTTTGACGCCCGAACCTGCGGTCGTTTATATCCGCCCTTCACGCAGGCTTTTTCGACGTAATGACGACGACGAATTCAGCGCTGACGCCGATGCTGCGGCAGTACCAGGAGCTTAAGCGGCAGCACCCGGGCGCCCTCCTCTTCTTCCGCCTCGGCGACTTCTACGAACTCTTCTTCGAGGACGCCATCACGGGCGCGCGTGAGCTTGAGATAACTCTGACCGCGCGCCACAAGGAGCGCGGCCAGCCCATCCCGATGTGCGGCGTCCCGCACCACGCCGTCGCCAACTACGTCGCGCGCCTGATACGCAAGGGCTACCGCGTCGCCATCTGCGAGCAGACCGAAGACCCCTCGAAGGCGAAGAAGCTCGTCCGCCGCGAGGTCGTGCGCGTCATCACGCCCGGCACGGCCATCGACGCGCACCTCGTCGAGGCGAAAGAGACGGTCTACCTCGCCGCGCTCTGCGGCGCGGGCGACACGTACGGCGCGGCCTTCCTCGACCTCTCGACCGGCGACTTCAGGAGCACGGAGGTCTCCGGCCCCGACGCGTGGGCGCGCATCCGTTCAGACATTGAATCTTACGCGCCGCGCGAGTTGCTCTTCCCACGCTCGCTCGCGCCGCTCGTCAAAGATGCGTACGCCGCCGGCGTCGCGCACACGGCCCCGCTCCCGCTCGACGTTGATGAGAGTGATGACGACGGAGCGCCCGTCGCGCGCATCGCGCCGGCCGAAGACGCCGCGACGAGGAGCGAGGGGCTGCCGCTCACGCCGCTCGAAGACTGGCTCTGGGAGCCGACCTCTTGCGCTTCCCTCCTACTCGAACAGTTCGGCGCAAAGACGCTCGAAGGCTACGGCCTTGCGGGCAAGGTCGCGGCCGTCGCCGCCGCTGGCGCGTGCCTGCGCTACGCGCGCGAGACGCAGCGCGACGCCGCCGCTCACATCACGGACATCAGCTTCTTCGAGACGCACGACCACCTCGTCATCGACACTGTCACCTGTCGCAACCTCGAACTGGTCGAGTCGCAGGGCGGGGGCGGGCGCGGCGCTTGCCTGCTCAACGTGCTCGACGCGACCGTGACGGGGATGGGCGCGCGACTGCTGCGCTCGTGGATGCTGCGACCCTCAGTTCGTCGCGGCGAGATAGAGGCGCGGCTCGCGGCCGTCGAAGACCTGCACCGCTCGCAGATGCGCCGCGACCGCGCGCGCACGCTCCTCAAAGATGTCTCCGACCTCGAACGTTTGACGGGGCGCATCAACATGGGGACGGCCACGCCGCGCGACCTCGTCGCCCTCCGCCGCTCCCTTAATCAAGTCCCCGCGATTCGCCGGGCGTTATCGGATGCGGAGGCGTCGCTCCTCCAGGTCGTCGTCGAGAACGCGGACGAGTTGAACGACGTGCGCGAACTCATCGGCCGCGCCTTGAGCGACGACCCGCCCGTTAACTTCTCGGACGGCGGCGTCGTTCGAGAAGGTTTTGATGTAGAACTTGACGAACTGCGTTCCATCAGCCGCGACGCGAAACAGACCATCGCCGCCATCGAGTCGCGCGAGCGCGCGCGTTCGGGCATCAACAGTCTGCGTGTCCGCTTCAACAACGTCTTCGGCTACTTCATCGAGGTCTCGAAGTCTGTCGCCGCGCGCGTGCCCGCCGACTACGAGCGTCGGCAGACGCTCGCCAATGCCGAGCGCTACACGACGCCCGAGTTGAAGGAGTGGGAGCAGAAAGTGCTCGGGGCCGAAGGGCGCATCCTTGAGATCGAGACGCGCATCTTCTCGGAGGTGCGCGCGCAGGTCGCGCGCGAGACGCGCAGGCTTCAGACCACCGCGCGCGCGCTCTCCATCCTCGACGTGCTCGCCTCGCTCGCGGAGATAGCCGCGCGCCGTCGCTATCAGCGACCCGTCCTCCACGACGGGGACGAGCTTGAGATAAAGGGCGGCCGTCACCCCGTCATCGAGGCCATCGGCGACACGCCCTTCGTCCCCAACGACCTCTACATGAACGGCTCGACCGAGCGCCTGCTCATCATCACCGGCCCCAACATGGGCGGCAAGAGCACGCTCTTAAGGCAGACGGCGCTTATCTGCCTGCTCGCGCAGATGGGCTCGTTCGTGCCGGCCGAGCGCGCGCGCCTCCCAGTCCTCGACCGCATCTGGACGCGCGTCGGCGCCTCGGACGACCTCGCGCGCGGCCGCTCGACCTTCATGGTCGAGATGACCGAGACGGCCGCCATCCTCCACAACGCGACGCCGCGTTCGTTGGTGATACTTGACGAGATAGGGCGCGGCACGGCGACCTTCGACGGGCTCTCCATCGCGTGGGCCGTCGCGGAGCACCTGCACGACTCGCCGGAGCATTCGGCGAAGACGTTGTTTGCAACTCACTACCACGAGTTGACCGAGTTGGCCGAGCGCCTGCCCGGCGCGCAGAACTACCAGATACGCGTCGCGGAGCGCGAGGGCGAGGTCATCTTCCTTTATAAGATCGAGCGCGGCCGCGCCTCGAAGTCTTACGGCATCGAGGTGGCGCGTCTCGCTGGACTCCCGCCCTCCGTGCTCGCCCGCGCGAGAGAGGTGCTGTCGAAGCTCGAACGTTATGAGCTGGACGTGTTCGCCGAAGAGGGTGCGACGGCGGTCAAAGCGACGACCGCGGCGCCTTCGTCCGTCGAGAACGGCGCGAACGGCAAAGACGCGCTCGGGCGCGCGGCGACGCGCGTCGGAAGGCGCGCGCTGGCCGCGCAGATAACACTCTTCGACTCCGTCAACGAGAGCCTCCTTGACGAGCTTCGCGGCCTTGATGTAGAAACCCTCACAGAGGACGAGGCGCGCCAACTCCTACTCGGTTTGAAGAACAGAATCGTTTAATTCATGACCGACTTCCAAACCCTTCAGTCGCTCCCCCTCGAACAGCAAATCGGACAACTGCTCTTCATCGGACTGCCCGGCCCCGAGCTGGACGCGGAGGCGCGCGCACTCCTCGAAGAGGTCAGGCCCGGCGGCGTTATCACCTTCGGCCGCAACGTCGTCGGCCCCGAGCAACTGCGCGGCCTGCTCGACGGCGTCCGCGCCTCTTTGCGCGTAGACCCTCTGCTCGGCATCGACCAGGAGGGCGGACTCGTTGACCGCTTACGAAAAATCTGCACGCCGATGCCGGCCGCGCGCGTCATACGCCAGCACGGCGACCTCGCCGCCGCGCGCGCGCACGGACGGCTGACGGGCGAAATCCTGCGCCTCCTCGGCTTCAACATGAACTTCGCGCCCGTCATGTCCATCATGACGGACGACCGCGACCTGCTCTCCAACGGCCTCTACTCGCGCTCGTTCGGCCGCTCGCCCGGCGAGGTGCTCGGCTACACGATGGTCTACCTGCGCGGCTTGCAGGGGACGGGGATGCTCGGCTGCACCAAGCACTTCCCCGGCATCGGCGCCGGCGAGGTGGACACGCATGAAGAGATGGCCGTCATTCACCTCACGCACGACGACCTCATCGCGCAGGACCTCGCGCCCTACATCGAACTCTTCCAGCGCGAAGACAACATGGTCCGCGCCGTCATGGTCAGCCACGGCGGCTTCCCCAACATCGACATCCACCGTGGCATCGCGGGCGGGCGTCTCGTCCCCGCGTCGATTAACCCGAGCATCGTCCGCGACCTTCTGCGCGACGAGTTGGGCTACGACGGCCTCGTCGTCACGGACGACCTTGAGATGGGCGCCATCGCCAAGCACTGCGAGATTGAAGAGGCGTCCCTGCGCGCCGTGCTCGCGGGCGAGGACATGCTCCTCATCTGCGCGCGCCCGGACCTCATCCGGCGTTCTTATCACTCGCTCCTCAACGCGGCGCGCAGCGGCGAACTCTCGCGCGGCCGCATACAGGCGTCGCTGCGGCGCATCGCCGCCTTCAAGTCGCTGACGAAACCTCCCCTGGCGTTCGACCCCAAGCGCTTTCAAGAGCTTTCGGCCGAAGTGGCCGAGCTTAACCGCAAGTTGAATTACGTGTACGGAGGTAAGATTTGAGCATGAGGCGTCTTCAACTACAGACCGTCTTCGCCCTCTTCATCATCTGCGCGACGCTCCTCGCCGGCTGCGGCGGGGGGACCACTGGGAAGAAGGCGGCGCGCTTCAAGCAGCCCATCTTCCTCAAAATCAACGCCGCCAGCGCGCCCACGCGCCAGTACGCGAGCGTCATCCAGAACCAGTTGCAGCAGGTCGGCATCCCCTGCGAGATCGACCAGGTCGAGTTCAACACGCTGCTCGACCAGCAGCGCAAGGGTCAGTTCCAGATGACCACGGGGCGCTGGGTCGGCGGCAACCAGGACCCCATCTACCTCTTCGACCTCTTCCACACCGGCGCCTACCAGAACCGTGGCCGCTACAGCAAGGCGGAACTGGACAAGATTCTCGACGAGGCCATCGCCACCTTCGACCGCGCGAAGGCAAAGGAGCTTTACACGCGCGCGCAGGAGATCATCAGCCGCGAGGTGCCGCAGTTCCCTCTCTGGTACGTGGACCAGGTGGTCGTCGCGCGCAGGAGCGTGCAGAACCTCAACGTCCCGGTGGACGGCGACTGGCGCTACCTGCGCGACGTGACCGTGGAGGGCGGAAAGCAGGGGCCGTTCGTCGTCGTGCTCGAATCGAACCCGGAGACGCTCGACCAGTTGCGCGGCACCGACGCTTCGAGCGAACGCTTCCGCCAGCTCATGTTCAACTCGCTCGTCCGCAAGGACGCGAACTTCGAGTACGTCGGCGACCTCGCCACGGACATCCAGCAGAGCGAAGACCATCTCGTCTACACCTTCAAGCTCCACGACGGCGTCAAGTTCCACAACGGCAAGGCGTTCACCTCGGCCGACGCGAAGTACACGCTCGAAACGCTGCTCAAGTCCGACTCGCGCAAGGCCAACGACTTCTTCGAGGGCACGGGCGCGGAACGCAAGCCCATCATCAAAGCCGTCGAGACCCCCGACCCCTTAACGCTCGTCGTGCGCCTGAACAAGCCCTTGACCAAGTTCCTCTCCGGCCTCGTCCCCATCGGCATGATGCCGCAGGGCTACACGACCGACCAGCAGAAGCAGAACCCAATCGGCACCGGCGCCTTCAAGTTCGCGCGCTACGACGAGTCGCAGCAGGTCGTGGACCTCACGGCCAACGACGACTACTGGGGCGGCGCGCCCGCCGTCAAGCAGTTGCGCGTGCGCACCATCCTCGACCCTAACACCCTACAGGCCGAGCTGAGGAGCGGCGGCGTGGACATCGCGCAGGTCGCCAACTTGCAGCCCGACGTTTTTGTGTCGTTCGAGAAGGACGCGAACCTGAAGATGGCGAAGTTCCCCGGCGTCAACGTCGTCTACCTCAACTTCAACGCGCAGGACGAGGTGCTCAAAGACCCGCGCGTGCGCCAGGCCATCTCCTACGCCATCGACCGCCAGTCCATCGTGAAGGAGTTGCTGCTCGACCAGGCGCGCGTCGCACACTCGATCCTGCCGGAACAGTCCTGGGCCTACTCGCCCGGACAGGTCTACAACTACGACCCGAAGCGCGCCGAACAGATTCTGGACGAGGCTGGTTACAAGGCCGGACAGTAGCCTTTGAAGATTTGAAATTTCAAATTTCAAATCTGAAATTCTTAAGGTCTATTTCCGCGGCGAGAAGGGTCTCTTCAATTTCAGCGCGCGTGACGACGCCTTCGCGGATGAGGTGTGGGACGGGGTTGGTTGCGTCAACGATTGTGGAGGGCAGTTCCGTGCGGGTCGCGCCGCCGTCGATGACGAGGCCGAGACCTTCGGGAAAGTATTCCGTGACCTCGCGTGCGGTGCGCGCGGGCGGTCGCCCCGCAGGGTTCGCGCTCGTGGCCGTGAGCAGCCCGCCGCACGCGCGCACAATCGCGCGCGCCTCCGCGTCGTCTGGGAGCCGCACGCCGACAGTGCCCGTGCCGGCCGTCAGCAACTCGGGCGCCTCCGCGCGCGCACGCGCGACGAGCGTCAACGCGCCCGGCCAGTGGCGCGCGGCGAGGATGTCGAAGGTCCGAGTTCTTTCGTCTATCAGACGTTCGGCGTCTTCCGGGTCGGCGGCGAGGACGAGGATGGGCTTGCCGTCGCGCCCCTTGAGCGCGTTGATGAGTTCGAGCGCCGCCGGGTTGAAGGGGTCCGCGCCGACGCCGTAGAAGGTGTCCGTGCGGAAGGCGACGAGGCCGCCGCCGGCCGTGACCTGCGCCGCGCGCTCGCGCGCCTCGTGACTGTCGGGGTAAATTAACAAGGTCCGAATCTCCCGCGCGATGTTAACAGAGGCGCGGGATTTTTTCTCCGCCGCGAAAAAACAGATGCCCGCACTCGCGCCACGACTCAAGACTTTCGCCGCGCTCCCGACGCGCGCCGCGCGGCTCGTCGTCTCCGAGCCGGGCTCGGCGCTCCTCGCGGCCCGCATGGGCGCGTGGGTGGCGGCGCTGACGCTGCTGTTGAAGTTCGTGCCGCTGCCGCGTGCGATGTCGCTCCTGGCGCCGCGTCCGCGCGCGCGCGTCGCGCCGACGGACGCGGCGCTCGTGCAGGACAGGCTCGCGCGTCTGCTCGACTCGGTGCTCGCGGCCGACTTCTGGGTCTTCACGCCGACCTGCTGGAAGCGCGCGCCCGTGCTCCACCGCTACCTCGCGCTGCGCGGCATCCCGACGCGCGTCCTCTTCGGCGTCCGCCGCGAAGGCTCCGACGTGCTGAGCGGCCACGCATGGCTCGAAGCCGGCGGCCGGCCCATCCTCGAAAAGACCCCGCCCGAATACAAAGTCACCTACAGCTTCCCGACCTGACCCTGAACGCTCTACGGCAGCACCTCGATGTTGACGTAGAACTTGAAATTGCCAGTCTGCTGTATGCCGAGCAGGAGTTGGAAGTCGTGGGTGGCCCCGGGCGCGAGGGGCGTCAACAGCGTGACGGTGCCGGCCGTGAGGCTTGAGTTGAAGCCGCCGCCGTTCACCTGCGTCGGCGGCTCCTCAAGCGTCGTCCCGAAGATGGTCGTCGGAAGCGACGTGCAGGGGTCGCTGACGATGAGCAACGTCGAGGTGCGCGCGCGCAGGTCGGCCGTGCCCGAGGGCGCGGGGAACGTCGAGATGTCTATGACGCGGAAGCGCAGGCGCGTGACGTTCGCCCCTGTGGCGTTCGTAATTCTCCGTCGGATGGAGAGCGTGCCGAAGGTCGAGTTATTCGCCGGGTCGCTCGTAAAGTCGCGCGCGCGGTTCGGCGGCGAGGCCGACGGGACGCACGGGAAGATGAGCGAGCCCGGCAACTGGCTGTTGCGCTGGACGGGCGAGGTCGAGTTCTCCGGCCCGGGCGCTCCCAAGCGTTGCCCCGCGCCGGCCGACGTGCCGTTGGTGTCCATGAAGATGAAGTCGGAGGCGTTGTCGCCACTGTCGCTCGGGACGCCCGCGTTCGGGCACGCGCCCAACTGCGAGGTCGAGCCGTCCTTACCGCACATGTCGCGGACGAAGCTGTAGTTGATGGAGAAAGGAACGATGGCAGGGTAGCCCGTCCCCTCCTTGTAGACAGTGTTCGCCTCGCTCGTCGAGCCGACCGCGTCGAGCCGGTTGGCGAGCGTGAAGTTCACGGGGTTCGACGTGTTGAAGAGCGCGATGCCCGCGTTGTCCGCGATGCCGGTCGTGTAGGTCGCGTCGCCCGTCGCGGCGTTCGGCCCGGGCGTGTCATCTGTGTCAATCGTTCGCGTGGTGCGTTTGACGTTCACGCGTTGGAGGGCCTTCGTCTTCAGCCTCGACTTGCCCGAAGGCGCGGCGGCGCTCGTGAAGGTCGGGGCGCCGACGTTCGTCTCGGGAGTCGTCGCGGCCGGGTATGCGCCGAGCGAGTAGCCGGCGGAGTTTGTGCCGAGGTAGTGGCCGCGCGCGGGGATGACCGTGCCGTTCGGGATGGTGAAGCGCGTGACGCCGTCCGACGCCGCGACGGCGAAGCCGGCCGAGCCGTCGAAGGCGTTGACCGTCACGGCCGAGTTGCTGTTGTTGTAAATCTCGACGAACTCGTCGAACTCGTCGTCGGCCGAAGGCACCACGCCGTCGGCGCCGGGACCGCGCAGGCGGAACTCGGAGATGATGAGCGGCGTCGCGGGCGCGGCGATGACGTTGTACTCGAAGACCGTCGCGCAGCCCGTCGTCGAGTCCGTGCAGGAGAAGCAGCCCATGCATGTCCCGGAGTTGGCGAAGACCTCCGGGCCGCCGCCCGAGTGCCACGCGCTGACGATGTACTTGACGGTCGTGCCCACGGCCTGTGGGGGAAGCGAGGCGGTGATTACATCAACGATCTGGCAACCCTGCGTCTGGTCGGAGTAGGTGCAGGTGTAGCTGGCCGTGGCGACCTGCGTCGTGCCGAACGGCGTCCCGAAGGAGCCCGAAGGGTTCGTCCCGTCGGTCGTGTAGTAGACGCGCACCTGGTTTGTGAAGAACTGGAACTCGACCTTGTAGTGAAGGCTGTAGGTCTCTGGCGAGTATATCTGGAAGCCGAGCGAGCCGCTGCGGTCCGTGTTCTCGACGTAGCGGCCGCACGACGTGTCGGTCCCGCCCGAAGGGCACGTCGGGGTTGCGACGAAGTTTGCGGTCTGCTCGTGGTAGACGAAGTTCGCCGTGGCCGAAGCGGTCGCCGAAGTGAGGCAGACCAGCGCGAAGGCGGCCAGCGGTAGAAAACGCTTACGCATCAGGAATCTCCTGTGAAAGACGGGGCCGAACCCTTCGGCCGCACACGGAGCGCGGCCCGAAGTTTTTGCGAGGCGAACGGACGACGCTCGCACGAAGTGTTGACGAAAGGCGTCGGGGTGTATGGCCGGGAGTTGCCGAAAGACGCCGCGATTCTACACGAGCCGCGCGAGCGTCGTGAAAGATTTTCTACTCAGCCCACGGCCTCTTCCCTCAACGCAACGCGCCCGAAAAACCCGCGCGCACGACGCAACACCCACGGCCAGTCCACGAAGACGAGGTACATGGCGAGGTGATACGGGAAGAAGATGTTCATGAAGACGAGCGTGCCGAGGTGGAAGAAGATGCCGGCCGTGAGGATGACGGCGCGCGCGCGCGGGAACCAGACGGCCAGCGGGAAGAGCAGTTCCCAAAGCACCGCCAGCGCCACGAGCGGCGGCGTGTACTCGCGGTAGGCGGGCAGCCACAGCCCCGCGCGGAACTGCGTGTCGTGCATGTTGTCGAGCGAGTTCGAGACGGCCAGCGTCGGTATGTTGTCCGCGCTGAAGTAGCCGAGACCCGCGACGCGCAGCTTGATGAGCGCCGAAGTAAAGTACGACCACGCGAGCAGCAGACGCGCCAGCAGAATGGGGTAGCCGTAGACCCAGGACCCGCCCTCACGCGCGTTCCGCCTCCCGACCAATGCATCAACCGAGAACGCGTCGCCGCAGGGTACGAACGCGAGCACGAGGAGGATGTAAGCGGCCGGCATCTCGTCGTGGTTGAAGTGCGTGAAGCTGCGCAGGAGCCCTTGATGGAAGAGGAAGAGCAGTGCCGCTGTCTTGGTCGAAACCGATGTGAGCGCGCCCGCCGCCGCCGCGAGTAGCGCGGCCACGAAGAGCCACTTGAACGCGGTCATCGACGCGGGCGTCAACAGACGCTCGTAGAAGCCCCACGGCAGGAGCCGCATGACGCCCGTCGGCCGCAGGACGGTCACGGGCAGACGCCCGAGGTCGGAGAAGGACGTGAGCAGGACATCGCACAGGACGAAGCCGAACGCGCCCGCGCGCACCGCCCCGAGCGCCTCCGCGTTGTCAGGCACCCCGCGCATCAAAGCTCCGCGCTCCAGGATTCGACGAGGCGCTCGTAGTCGTTGTAAGAGCCGCCCTCCCACCTGTACGCGTCGAGCCTCACGGCGCGCAGGCGCCGAGGAGAATCGACAGGCAGACGTGAGTTATACATCTCGCCCCACGCGCGCAGTAGTTCGTTAAGGCGCGCGGCGCGCGGGAGCCTCTCGGCGCCTCCCACCGAGGCGGCGAGCGCGACGTTCGACGGGTGCGGCTTGTAGATGGTGAACTCTTTGTTCTCGACCGTCGCGCCGACAAGCGACCAGTGGCGCCAGCTCAGCGCGTCCGTGAGGCACGCGGGCGGGAGGTTGATGGTCTCGCCGCCCAGGGTCTGGCCGCGCAGGACGTAGTAGTCCTTGCCGCGTGCGAGGTCGCCGCCGGCCATCATCATCGTCGAGGCGGCGAAGGGGTAGACGTTCCTGACGGCGAGGAAGGAGTAGAGGAGCGGCGCGAAGAGCGCGGCCGTCAACAGCGCGTAGCGGACTTTCAGGCGCCGCGCCGCGTCGAGGCGCGCGCCGCCACCGTCGTCCGTGTCCCGGATGTCTCCGGTCATCTCTCGTCAGGCCGGTCGGACGAGCTTGAAGGCGCGCAGGTTGTCGAGGAGTTTCCGCACGCTCTGGGAGGCGTGCTCGGGCGTCACGTCGTAGGCGGACGTGATCTCGCCGATAATCTCTTCGAGCGTCTGGTTCTTCTCCAGCCCACGCCAGATGAGCGTGCCCGTCTCGTTCAACTGGAAATACTTCTTCGTGTTGAGATCGACGAGGATGCCCTCGCCCGCGTCGAATTCAGTAAAGACAACGTGCTCGTGCGGCAGAAGGCCGGTCGTGCTCATCAAGTGAATGACTCCCTTTGTTAAGTTCAAATTTGAAAATTCGAATTTATACGGTCTGCAAAACAGGCAGCGAGCGCGGCGCGGCGGGCACGTGCCAGGGCAACTTGCCGAAGCTGTGCAGGCAGAAGAGGCACGGCGAGCCGAGATTGATGTCGGGCTTAACGCCTTCGCGAACTGACTCAGCCAGCGCCTCGCGCCTGCGCTCCAGTTGCGCCGAAGCCACGTCTTGCAGACGAGCGAAGGCCGCGCCGAAGCCCTCTTCGTTGAGGTCCGCGACCACATCCGCCTCGCCCACCGCGCCGCGAAAGCCCGAGAGGTTGCAGCAGAGCGAGAGCCGCCCGCGATAGTCAACGTTACAACTAACGCCCGCCAGCGCCGAGCACGGCGGCTCGGGGTCAAGGTTGATGTAACCGACCTCAAGCGTAACGCGCATCTTGAGGATGCTCGCAAGGATTGCTATCTCCTGCTCCGCGGCGACGCGGTCTTCGCTGCTGAGCGACAACTCGTCGTCGGCCGCGCCTGAAGTGGGGAGGTTGTGGCCGAAGCTCAGCGAGGCGGCGCCCATGCGCGCGGCGAAGAGCGCCGTCTGTTCGAGCAGCGGGAGCGTGTCGCGGCGCAGTCCCAACTTGAGAATGAAGGGCAGCCCCGCGACCTTGCAGCGCGCGATGGCGCGGACGAGCCTGACGAATGAGCCCTCGCCGCGCCAGCGGTCGTGCGTCTCGCGGGTCGGGCCGTCGAGGCTGAAGGAGACGTGCGTCAACGTCGAGCGATTCGCCGCGATGGCCGGCCAGACGCGGTCGAAGTGCCAGCCGTTGGTGACGAAGCTGCACGTGAGACCTTCGGCGCCGACGGCCTCGATGATTTCTCTGAAGCGCGGGTGGAGCGTCGTCTCGCCGCCCGTGAACATAACCGCGCGCGCGCCGATTGACTCGCGCGCCTCGCGCACGACGCGACGGAGGAGTTCTACGGGGAAGAAGTTCGCCTTCGTGTGATAGAGCGCGTCTTCGTCGCGCAGGCAGTATGAGCAGTGCAGGTTGCAGACGTTCGTCAGCTCGACGATCAGGCGCGGCGGCCCGTAGTCGCGCTCGCGCGACTCACCCGACGCTTCCCTTTCAGTCCGGATGCTCAAACGTTCACCCCCGACGCGAGCCCGCGCAGGTAGTCTGCCGAATAGTTCGCGTCGCCTATCAGGTCGCGCCCCGCCTTCAGCTCAAACCCCGTGGCCTGTCGCGCGAGCCGCGCGAGCAGTGCGAGGTGTGCGGCCGCCGCCGGCCGGTCGTAGCAGGCCCAGGGACACATGCGCAGGAGCCCGCGCATCGTCTCAGACTGCGTGAGGCGGCGCGCGCCGCTCGCGGGCTCGTTCGTGATGACGGGAAAGAAGAGCGCGCGGGGCACGCAGGACTCCGCGAAGCCTTCGGGGAAGACCTCGTGCGGCTTGAAGCGGCGCTTGAGCGGGTCGAAGGGCACGGGCTCCTTGAGCAACTCTTCAAAGCCTTCGAGGACGCCCGAGGCGACCGTCTGCTCGGTGACGGCAAACTCGCGCCGCAGCGCGCATGCTTCAACCTTCTCTGACTCAACGCGCAACAGCAGCGCGTCGTCCGAGAGATAACGCCAGCCCGCCGAGGCGAGCTGCGTCGCGAGCGTTGACTTGCCGCTGCCCGAAGGGCCGACGACGAGAAAGCCGCCGCCAGTTTCAGGCTCGACCACGCCGGCCGCGTGCAGCTCGAAGAGCCCGCAGCGACGCAGCGCGACCATCGTCGCCTCGAAGACCACGCGGGCCAACGCCGCGCGCTCGCGCGACGCGGCCCCACTGCCTATCCAGACCTCGACGCCGCTGCGCCCGCCGACGGCACGCACGGCGGAGCCGTCGCGCTCGAAGATGTACGTGCGGCCGTCCGTGCGGCACAGGCCGCCGCCGGCCGTCTCGAACGTGTCTAACCCGGCGGGAGCTTGCGGCGCCGCGCCCGGGTTGACGTGGATGTTCGCGTCGGGCGCGGGCGGCGCCGCGCCTTCGAGACGCGCGAAGTGCCACCCGGCATAGAAGCGCCGGAAGAGTTCGGCCGCGTCGGGGTCGGCGGCCTCGACGCAAACGAAACGACCGGCTACCGCGTATGTGTCCGCGAGAGCCGGCCGTCCTGAATTCGCTACGGCCCCGGCGTACGGGTCGGGGCTGATCACGTTCTCCATCGCGCCGCGATTATTTCGTACGATGACAGCGCCTACGTCGTCGTGCCGCTGTCGGTCAGTTGAAAGAAGGTCGTGGCTTCGAGCACGTCGATGGGGAAAGAGACTGCGGGCTCGACGAAGGGCTTCTTGTCGGCGGCCCGCTCGGTTGGCCGTACGGCTTCTTCGTCTTCGACCCGGGAAAACTGCACGGGGATCAGATTCTCGGTCTTGGTATTCAAGTGGGTAGCCTCCTATGGCGGTTACTGCGGGGCGTTGACAAGAGCCTCACGGCCGGCGGCTGCTAGTTGGTCGCGCCGCTCTCTGTGAACTGAAAGAAAGTCGTGGATTCAAGCACGTCAATCGGGAAAGAGACTTCCGGCTCCACGAACGCTTTTTTGGAAGTGACTGCGCCGTCCGTCGTTGCAACCTCTTGTTCTTCGACGCGGGAAAACTGCACGGGGATCAGATTCTCGGTCCTCTTAGACAAAGTAGTATGCCTCCTCTGGCTCTGTTAAGCACGGGGCGAGGCTCCCGGGCGGTTCACTTACTAGTTGGTCGCGCCGCTCTCCGTGAACTGAAAGAAAGTCGTGGCTTCGAGCACGTCAACCGGGAAAGAGACTTCCGGCTCCACGAAGGCCCTTCTGGAAGGGGCGGCTCCGGCCCCGTTGGGCTCGTCAGTCTCGTTAAGTTCGGAAAGTTGCGCGGCGTTCAGATGCTCGGTCTTTGTGTCCAATGTCTCCACCTCACTTGTTCGTAGTCTTGCGTCTCTTCAAGTCCTGGGCACGGCCGGCGACAACAGCGCGAGGCGGAGCGGCTGCACCTGGAACGTCTGCAAATCGAGCCGGTAGTAGAACCTCACGCCCGGCGCGAGACTTCTGAATGCCTGGTCGAGCGTGTAGTTCTGGAACTCCACGTCCACCAGTTCCGCCGACTCGTAACGCATCTCGAAGGGCACGCCCACCTCGCTCGCGATCTTGAAGAGCACGACCGTGAGCGGCTGTTTGCGCGCGCGGACGCTGAGCTGATTGTTGGCCCACGTGACGCGAAGCGGGTTCTCCTCGTCGCGCTTCCGCTGGGCCTCGCTGTCCGTCCCCTCTTCCGTGTCGCCCTCGATGAGGATCGCTTCGGAGTTACCGCGGACGGCGGCCGTGGTTGATGGCGGGCGCTCGTTGGCGCCCTGGAGGTAGAGGGCAAGAGGCTTGGGCTCTTCGCCGCCCTCGCCGGCCACGTAATCGACGTAGCCCTGCGGCGCGAGCATGCGGAGCGTGGCTTCGAGGTTGAGCCCGGCGAAGTCGAGCGACACCTTCTGCTTAGCCATAAGTGGGCTCAGCGTGACGGGCGCCTTCGTCAACTTCGACAACTCTTCGGCGATCTCCGAGAGCGGCGACTCCTTGGCCTTGACGGTGAAGGTGTACGGAGCGGCCTTGCTCACGCGGACGCTCCAACTCTTCGCCGCGGGCTTCGCCTGAGACTGTGCCGCGTCGGCGGGCTTCGGCGGCGCCCCCGTCTGCTGCGTTGCAAAGATCGAAAGGGGCGTGAACGCCGCCACGAGGGCGAAACCGGTGGCGGGGATTGCGCGCCGCCAGCTAAGAAGACTTTCCATCATAAAAACACAGAAGTCCCTGATCGGTAAAGCTCTGGTCTCGACTGTCTCTGGTTTCAAAAAAGAAAAGACCTTCACGGCAGCTCGGGCGGAGAAGGCTTATCCCGGAAACGTACGGTTCCAAACGGCAAGCGGAAACTAACATAAATGTCCATCAAGGTCAACGGCTTAGAAAGATTTAACAACTATGACAACTCGTATTTCCGCGTCCGCGCGACTCAATGCCCGGCCTCCCTCTTCAACGCCAGGCGCAGTGGCCGCAACAGGTAATAAGCGAAAGACATCGCGGGCGGGAGCGACACGGACGAGAGGTCGCCGTCGGTCGGCGTGAGAACGAAGCGCAGGTAGTCGAGCCGCTCCCGCAGACGGTCGCGCGCGCGCAGGTTGAACTTCATGTTCCTGACGAAGCCGATGGGCACCGGCTCCGTGCTCGCGAACATGGCCGCGCACACTTCCTCTGAAAGCTCCGACAAGACCTTGTCATCGTCGTTGACCGGGAAACCTTCGGGCAGTCTCGCCCCCGCGAGCCCGCGCGCGAGCCGGAGCACGAGGCGCAGCATGCGCTCGACGCGCGACTCTTTCGCGCTGCGGAGGACGTAGGGCCAGTCGAAATCCGTCTGTGAGTTCACGAGCGCGGCCACGTCGCAGACCCACGCGAGGCGCTCCCAGAGGTGCTTCGTCCCGTGCACGGCGAGCGCGAGGAGCAGGTCTTCGGGCGAGGGGCAGCGCACGTCGGTCCCGAAGAGTTTGACGGTGGTGGCGCGCGCCCAGACGCCCTCGCCGACGGCCACGGCGGCGAAGTGCGAGGGCGCGACCTCCCAGTGCAGCTCGACGATCATCAGGCCGCCGTCGCGCGTGTAGGCGAGGTTGTGCTGCCGCCGCAGGAGGAACTGCTCGTGCGACTCGGTGAGCCCTTCTGGTTTGACGTAGCCGAGCGTCTGAAGTATCTCGCCCGCGCGCCGCGCGTCGCGCCGGCGGACGATAACGTCGAGGTCAACGAAGCGGCGCAGAGTGATGTCGCCGAACGCCTGCCGCGCGAGCGCGGGGCCTTTGTAGGCGAGCAGCGGCACGCCCTCCGCCTCGAACAGACGCGCGAGCCGCGCCAACTCTCCCGCGAGGAGCGTGTTGCGCGTCGCGTTCCTGCGAACCTCGTCCCGCAGTTTTTGATGAAAGTGTGCGGGAACAACGTCCACGCCTTCCAGACTTTTGTAGAGGAGCGGGAGCAGTGCGTGGCGTCGCGCGAGCAGGAAGAGGTAGTCCCAGTCGGACAGTTCGCGCGCGAGTTCGGCGATGCGTTGGTGTGTGTCGCCTGCACTTCCCCTGTGGGCGCAGAGCAGCAGCAACTCGTGCTCGGGACGTGTCGCGGCGAGTCTGTAAAGCTCCGCGTCGGGGAAGAGTTCGGGCATCGACGGGGCCGGCCTTCAACCGACCTTGACGGCGTAGCCGAGGCCGTCGCCGACGGGGAGCACGACCGCAAGCAGTTGCGGGTGGCGGACGAATATCTGGTTGAACTCGCGGAGCGCCTGCGTCGAGGCCGTCTGATCGGGCGCGCGTATCTCACCGGCCACCTGCCCGCCCCAGAGGAGGTTATCGACGACGACCACGCCGCCCTCGCGCAGCATCGGCAGCGCGAGTTCGAGATATTGCGCGTACTCCTGCTTCACGGCGTCGAGGAAGAGCATGTCGAACGTCTCGCCCGCGAGGCGCGGGAGGACTTCGAGCGCGTAGCCGCGCTCAATCCTCAAACTCTCTCTCAGTCCCGCGCGGCCGACGAAATCTTCGCTGCGCGCGATCATCTCTTCGCTCGGCTCGATGGTGACGACGAGGCCGCCGTCGCCCATCCCGCGCGCGAGGTGTACGACCGAGTAGCCGATAGCCATGCCGATTTCGAGCACGCGGCGCGCGCCCGTCGAGCGCGCGGTTATCTCAAGGAACCGCGCCACCTCGCGGTCGGCGATGGGGACGCGGTGGGCTTCGGCGTACTCCTCCATCTCCGCGAGCAGACCCGTGTTTGACGGCAGCAGACGTTCGAGGTACTCGGCCTGTTCGGACTTAACGATGGCGTCGAGACGCGCCTTCATAAACTTGACTCCGCTTTGAGATTTTGACTGGCGGGCAAGTCTATCCCTTCAGGGTCGGGGCAGGCAAATTCAGTTTTCAGGTGTCGGAATTATCCTGCGCGTCTTCCATTGCGTCGGCACCATCCGCGACGGCGACGTAGCGCCGCGCGAGCCCCAACTCGCGCAGCTTGTGCTGGAGCGACTGGCGGTGCATGCCGAGGATGGCGGCGGCGCGCGTCACGTTGCCGCCCGTCTCTTCGAGGCAGCGCGCGATGTAGCGGCGCTCGAACTCGCGCCGGTCCTCGCGGAAGTCGGACGTGAAGGGCACGGCCAGCGCGCCCGGCTCGACGGTCGCAACGGGGCTCTGCTCCTTCGCGGTCTTGCCGACCGCCCCGCCGATCTCTTCAGGTAAATCCTTCGCGGTGACCTCTTCGCCCTCCGCGAGAATCATCGAACGCTCGACGGCGTTGCGCAACTCGCGCACGTTGCCGGGCCAGTGGTACTCGACCAGGCGGCGCAGGGCCGAGGGCGCGAGCACGCGCGGCGGGAGGCCGTAGCGTTCGGCGGCCTGTCGCGCGAAGGTGTCGGCGAGGTGTGGGATGTCCTCGCGCCTTTCGCGGAGCGCGGGTATCTCGACGGTGACGACCTGTAGACGGTAGAAGAGGTCCGCGCGGAAACTTCCCTTCTCGATGTCCTGTTCGAGCGGGCGGTGCGTGGCACTCACGATGCGCACGTCAACGGGGATCGAGTCGTTGCCGCCGAGACGTTCGATGCGCCTCTCTTCAAGCGCGCGCAGGAGCTTCGCCTGCACGTTGGCGCTCATGTCGCCTATCTCATCGAGGAAGAGCGTGCCGCCGTCCGCCTGCTCGAATTTGCCGCGACGGCGCGCGGCCGCGCCCGTAAATGCGCCTTTTTCGTGGCCGAACAGCTCCGATTCGATAAGCTCGGAGGGGAGCGCCGCGCAGTTGACGGCGACGAAGGAGCCCTTGCGACGGTGCGAGCTGCGATCGTGAAGCTCGCGCGCGACAAGCTCCTTGCCGGTGCCCGACTCGCCGCGCACCAGCACGGTCGCGTCGGTCTCGGCGACCTTCTCGATCATCGAGCGCACGCGCTGCATCGACTCGGAATTGCCGATGAGCGCGCCGCGCTGCGCGCCTTCGAGCTGTATGCGCTGGCGGAGGACGCGGTTCTCGCGGCGCAGGCCGACGGTCTCCAAAGCGTTCTTGACGACGAGCCGCAGGTCGTCAATCTCAAACGGCTTGGAGAGGTAGTCGTAAGCGCCGGCCTTGATGGCCTCGACCGCCACGCGCTCCGAGCCGTAGGCCGTGACCATCACGACGAGCGGCGCGCCCTCGCCCTCGGCGGCCAGCTCGCGCAGGTATTCGAGCCCGCTCACGCCCGGCAGGTTCACGTCGAGCAGCAACAGGTCGGGCCTGCGGTCGGAGACGACCTTGCGCGCCTCCTCGACGCTGCCGGCCTCCTCGACCTCGTAGTCGAACCCGCCGAGCGCGCGCCGCATCCCGTACCGCGCCGCCTCCTCGTCGTCCACGACGAGCACACGCCACTTCCCTCTTCTCTCCTGGCTCATCTCGTTATCCATACCCGAACAAGTTGCACACACCGTGCCACAACGGAAGGATGAAGCAGGAACGCTGAACGCTGAACTGAAAACTTCTGTCTTCTAGTTCATCGTTCATCGTTCATCATTCATCGTTTCAACAGCGGCAACGTCAGCTCGAAGCGCGCGCCCTCGCCGGGGCGGGAGGGGGCGAGGCGCGCGCGGCCGCCCACCTCCTCGATGCGCTTGCGGACGATGGCGAGGCCGAGGCCGGTGCCGCGCTGCTTCGTCGTGTAGAAGGGCTCCCAGATGCGTTCGCGCTGGTCGGGCGCGACGCCGGGGCCTGTGTCCGCGACCGTCGCCGTCATGCGTCCACCCTCGGCGACGGCCGAGAGGTAGACGCGCCCGCCCACGGGCGTCGCGTGCAGCGCGTTGAGCAGCAGGTTCGTCAACGCGTCTCTCAAAGAGGCGGCGGCGGCGCCGTCCAGTTCCTCGTCGCGCGCGCCGAGGTCCGTCTTGAGCGTGACGCCGCGCGCGGCCGCCTCCTTCTGAAAGAGGAGCGTGACGGAGTCGAAAATCTCGCCCGCGCGGCGCGGCTCGTCCGCGTGCGGCGCGCTGCGCGCGAAGCTGAGCATCTGCGTGACGCTGCGCGAGAGACGGTCGGTCTCGCCGACGATGAGTTCGAGGTCGCGCGCGTACTCGCGCTTGAGGTAGTCGTCTTCGCGCAGGACCTGCGCGATTGACTTGATGGCGGAGAGCGGGTTCTTGACCTCGTGCGCGACCGTCGCGGCCATCCGCCCGAGCGCCGCCAGCCGCTCACTCTGCGCGATGCGCAGTTCGAGCCGCACGTTCTCTTCGACCAGACGACTGTCCTCGATGGCGATGGCGACCTGCCCCGCGAGCAGTTCGAGCGACGAGCGCACCTCGTATGTCAGCGCCTCCGGCGCGGCGTCAACCAGCATGAGGCCGACGACCCGCTCCTCGCGCCTGAGCGCGTACGCGACCTCCCAACCGCGCTCGCGCAGCAAAGGCTCGTCTTCGATCTGCGTCAACCCCGTCTCCGCTTCGAGCGCGAGCACGCGCGCGGCCCACTGCTCCTCTTCCGACCGCGCGTGTGAATCTTCTTCCCCGATTGTTTCATCCGCCGTCATCTTCGACGCAGCGCCCGCGCCGTCCGTCTTCAACAACCCCGGCACGTTCGCCTCGTAATGCGACTGTAAGTTCGGACGCGCGGCGGCGGCGGCCTTCACGTCGCCGTTCCGACCCGCCCCGCCTACATCTCCTTTCGCAACCTCGTCCCCCTCATGCACGAATGTTAACGTCTTATCCCTACCACCTTCGTTATCGGATGTGGAGGCGGCGACGATGCTCACGCGCCGCAGTCCTAAACTTTCAACCGCGCGCTCCTCGACGAAGCGAAGGAACTCGGGCAGTTGACCGTAGCGCCCCGCAGACTTGCCTATGCGCGCGGCGACCTCGCGGAACAGACTCGCCTCCTCCTCGAAGAGGCGTCGGAAACGCTTGTCCAACCAGCGACGCAGAGGCGCCGTCAGCAGCACGAGCAGGAGTATGAGCAGCGATTCAATCGCGCCCGGCCTCAACTCGAAGCGGTCGGTCAGCCACAGCGCGATGGTGCGTATGCCGAAGAGGTACGCGACCAGCACGAACGACGCGAGCGAGGCGAGGATGAGGCTCTCTTTGAAGATGAGCCCGAGGTATCTGTACCTGTAGATGTGATAGGCGAGCAGCGCCGTCGGCAAAAGCGAGCCGAGGTTCGCGACCGTCTCCAGGTAGAGTCCGAGCCTCGTCCCCTGCCCGACCCCCAATCCATAGACCGCGAGGATGAGCGCGGCGATGCCGAGGAAAGACGCGGCGAGCGTGTTAAGAAGTCTGCGCTCGGACTGCGATTTCGACAAACGTGCAATGAAGAAGTCCGTGCCCGCGACCAGGCACAGCACGTACGCCGCCCACAGCGCGAACGGCAGAAGCAGGTGCGACAAACGCACGAACATCGGCGCGTACGCGCCCGTCCAGAGCTTCGGCGCCGCGTAGACGAGGAAGACCGCCGGCACGTACGAGAGATAGACGCGCGCCCTCTCGGTCCACGTCAGGCCACGGCCCCGCGCGTCGGCCCACAGGTGCAGATGTAGGTGAAGCAGCAGCGAGTAGGTCAGCGTCACGCTCGAAACGGCGAGCGTGTCGGCGAGTCTCAGCAGCGGCGTCCAGCGATCCTGCGAGAGCCCCAGCATCGTGTGGAGCACGACCAGCAAACTCGTCGCGTGCCACACGCCGAGCGAGACGGCCAGCACCAACAGCACGCGCTCCAGACGGTTCAGCACGCGCCGGCCCTGCCCCAACAGCGCCGCGATCCAGAAGTGCAGCGCCGCCGCCGTGCTGTACCCGATGAGCTGTAGGATTTCGAGCAGGGCCATCGCCGCTAGAGTCTAATTGCTAAAGAGGCTAGGGGCCAGTTAAGAAGTTACCTTCTCAACCGACCCCTAGCCTCTCACAACTGGCCTCTCCTCACTGCCGTCCGTTTGAAGAGACCGCGTCACCCGTCGCGGTGAGCGTGATCTCGATGCGGCGGTTGCGCGTGCGGCCGGCGGGGGTCGTGTTGGCCGCGACGGGGTTCGAGCCGCCCATCCCGTTGGCCTGTATGCGCGCGCCGTCAACGCCCGAAGAGACGAGGCGGCCGGCGAGCGCCTCGGCCCTATCCTGCGTGAGCCGCTGCAAGTCCGCTGCATCACCCTTCGCGTCCACGAAGGCTTCAATGCGCACGCGCAGTTCGGGGTTGTTGGCGAGGAGCGCGGCGAGCGGGTCGATGGTCGTCGCCACTGCCTTGGGCGTCAACTCCGCCGCGCGCGCGCCGGCCCAGAGGCTATCGGGCAGGACGAGGACGAGTCCCTGCGCCGTCTCCTTCACCGTGCCAAAACGCGCGAGCGAAGACTTGAGGCTCGCGAGCGCCTCCTGCTGCTGTGAAGCGCGGCGCTCCGCCTCGACGCGGGACTGCTCCGCGGCGCGCTCGCCCTCGATGCGCGCGAGCTTGAGGCGCGCGGCGTCGCCCTCCGTGCGCACGGAGGACAGTTCGTCGCGCAGCCGCGCGTTCTCGTTGCGCAGCTCGCGCAACTGCTGGTTGGCGTTGGCGGCGTCGCGCTCGGCCAACTCGCGCGCGGACTCTTCTCTCCGCAGAGACTCGCGCAACTGCTGGATGGTGCGGCCGGCCTCGGCGGCGGTCTCTTCGGCCTCGCTGATGGCGCGGTCGCTCGCAACCTTCTCCTCGCGCCGCTTGCGCGCGGCGGCGCGCAGCTCGGCCGTCTCCTCGGCCTTCACGGCGAGACTGATGGAGCGCCGCGCGAGCACGTCAACCTCCGCCTCCGACTGGTTAAGGCGCCACGCGTTCTCAGCCTGTTCGAGCATGGTCCGCGCCTCGTTCAACTCCTGCGTGGCGTCGCGCTCGGCGCCCGCGTAGCGCGCGAGGCTGACGGCCTGCCGCGCGCCGAGCAGCGAGACGGGCGTGCGCAGAAGGTCTCGGTCGGCGATGTCGGGTACGCGCGAGTCGCGGAAGTAGTCGGAGGTGTTGCCGATGTACTGCACGGGCACGGTCGAGATTTGCGCGTCGCCGGGGTCGCGCGGCGGGAGGTTCTCAAGCACGACCATGCGCGAGGGCGTGCGGACGAGGTGGTGCGGCTCGGCCGTGACGATGAGCGCGAAGGTTTCGAGTGGCGTCGTCACGTCGATCTTCGTATCGATGAACTGACTGCCGCTGCGCTTCAACTCGCCGAGGTTGTCCGCGCGACCCTCGGGCGAGATGGCCCACAGCACGTAGGTCGTATAGATGCCGCCGACCTCGTAGGCGCGCGGCAGGTTGTCCACGCTCAGCTCGACGCGCGTGTTGCGCCGCCCCGTGCGCCTCACCTTGGCCGAGCCGGTCAGGCGCGGCAGGCGCGTCGTCCCGCGAAACTTGATGCTCACGGTCTGTTCGAGCGGGTAGGAGACGGCCACGGTCTCGCGCCGGCTGTCGGCCTGCGCGAAGACGGCGGGCGCGCCTGACAGGAGCGCGAACAGCAGCGCCGCCGCCACGCGGAAAGGAGAGCCGTTGAATCTCATAAAAACTTACTCCTTCTGTTCGTGTGAAGTGGGCGCGCCCCGGGGAGCAGAAAGCGACGGCGCCGAGAACAACTCTACAGGATGATTGATGCTTCCGCCTGCCCGCACAGTTGCAGCAAAAAAGGCAGTAGCCCGACCGTGAGGGAGGGCGTCAGCCGCGCGCGGCTCGTCTTTCGTGGACGAACTGCACGACGCCGACGGCGACGGCGCAGAGCAGGAGGATGTGTACGAAGCCCTCCCTGCCCATCACGAATTTTCCCACGAGCCACGCGACGAAGAGCGACGCGGCGAGCAGACGGACGTACAAGTTAAACCTGACCCCTTCGCCTGAAGTTCAAGACCAATTCG